>NZ_SATR01000067.1 GCF_004551525.1 Vibrio ouci
TACAATGCGCAGGTTGGTGAGACTTACGCCATGATAAAAGCGTTAAATAAGCTGACAGGGTTAGGTATGCCTAAAACAGTAGTAATAGCCTAACAACTAGTCATTTTAGGCGCGTTTTTAACTAAAACCGAGTAAGGAAACAAAGCCTTTCACGACTCTAGTGGTTCTGCGAAACATAGAAGTTGCTAAAGGATTAACCGTTGCGATGAAGAAGGACTAATAGATGAGACAACTTATTAAACTAGGAATGCTAGCGGTTATTGTCGTTAGTATCGTTTTATTCGGAATGGATAGCGTAAAGCAACTCGCAGAAGTCGCTCAATCTGCTACAAAAAAATAACGAATATTGGTTAGGTGTAAATTATGAATACAACCGCAGTTATTGCGCTCATTATCTTTTTTTTGCCACTTTTTCTGTTGGCAATCTCTTTCCGTAAGGCTAAAAAAAGAAAACAAGAGTTTGAAGATAAACTCAACCAAATAAATCTTGAGAAAAGTAATCTTAAAAATGAAAAAGCCCAGCTACTAAGCAAATATCAGCCAATCATCGACATGGAACTGCATACAAAGCAGTTACTTGATGACGCTGAAGAACAAGCTGCGGCTACCCGCCACAAAGCTGATGGTATCTATGCAGAAGCGGAACAACTTCGTAAAGAAACCCGTCAAAATCTGAATGAGGCAAAAGACAAAGCTGAACTAATAAAAAATGAAGCTCGTGAAGAGGCTAATAAGGTTGTTAGCTATGCGGAAGAGCAAGCTAAAGAAATTGCGGGTGATGCATACGAAGCGAAAGCAAAAGCTGATACCTATGAAAATGCTATTCGTGCAATGCGTAACACTATTGATGGCTACAAAGACGATTACATTATCCCAAACCATTCTGTATTAGATGACTTAGCAGATGAATTTAGCCACAAAGATGCAGGTGAAGAACTAAAAGCCGCCCGTAAGCGCGTAAAGACAATGGTCCAAGATGGTCACGCTGGTGCATGTGACTATGTGGAAACACACCGAAAAACTTATGCTATCCATTTCGCTGTTGATGCCTTTAACGGTAAAGTGGACAGTGCTCTGGCAAAAGTGAAGCACGACAACTTTGGTAAAATTAAACAAGAAGTCATTGATGCTTTTGCGCTGGTTAATCACAACGGTGCTCCTTTTCGTAACGCTCGTATTAACCAAGAATTCTTAGATGCTCGCCTAACTGAACTAAAATGGGCAGTTGCGACTTTTGAGTTAAAGAAAATCGAGAAAGAAGAGCAAGCCGCTATCAAAGCACAAATTCGTGAAGAAGAACGTGCGATTAGAGAAGCAGAAAAAGCACGTAAAGAAGCCGAGAAAGAAGAAAAGATGCTTCAAAAGGCACTCGAGAAAGCTCGTGCTGAACTGAGCAAAGCGAGTGAAGAGCAAAAAGCAGAATTTGAAGCTCAGTTGGCAGAACTGGAAGGTAAACTTCAGGAAGCAGAAGAGAAAGGACAACGTGCACTTTCTATGGCGCAACAAACCCGTCGTGGTCATGTCTATGTTATTAGTAACGTTGGCAGCTTTGGTGAAGAAGTCTTTAAGATCGGTATGACTCGCCGACTTGAACCGATGGATCGCATTAAAGAATTAGGTGATGCTTCTGTTCCATTTTCATTTGACGTTCACGCTATGATTTTTAGTGAAGATGCACCTGCACTAGAAAATGAACTCCATCGCCGATTCAATCAACAGTCAGTAAACAAGATCAACCCTCGCAAAGAGTTCTTCCGCACAACTATCTCAGAAGTTAAGCAAGCGGTTGAGCAACAAGGTATTAAAGATGTTCATTGGACAATGAAAGCTGTAGCAGCGGAATACCGTGAAAGTTTATCTATCGAAAAAGAACAACAAAATGTGTCTGTCGCCTAAGAATCTATTTTGTTGTTAGTCATTGATAAAAAGAGCCGCAATTAGCGGCTCTTAATATTTTGTCGTATTGAAATAATCGTCAGATCACTCTTTACCGAATACGTTGTTCTCTTGCTCTTGTACGCGGATGAAACCCGTACGCTTGTTAGCTCTTTAGGCTTAGTTGTGGCCTACGTATGTTCAAATGGAACGCCCACCACCAAAAGTGCCTGAGATAGAGCCAAGGCAGAAACGGTTATCTTAATAAGTTCGTCTATTTAAAATAAATCTCAGCTGTTTATTTATAAAGAAAAGCCATTACCGAAACAGTCAACAATTGATAATAACCACTTATGGTTACTATGTATTAACAATTTGTTTGGCGATAATATCATTCTGTACAGTTTTTACTTTCTGTTTAGCGTTATAAAAAATAAACCCCTTATTTCGAATCGTTACAACTTCGAAATCAGTTGCTTTAAGCAAATTTCTCACTTCATGGATAAGTACGGGAAGACTGCTCATGCCTACAATCCCTCCTTGCCAAACGAACTCTTCTATATCGGACTTACTAACCAAGGTATCTTTATTCTGACACAGGTAGCAGAGCGCCCTTATTGCGTTTTGGCTGCATCCAATCTGACCTCGACCATCTGTAGTTAGTATAAACATCTTTCCTTTTGATGACTTTACAGAGACATTCAGCATCCTCTTAATAATATGGGCTTCATTGCAGAAAGCGCATGAAAATCTATTGCATTCGATATTGACCATCGGTTCATCCATTAAATAAATCAAAAACACATTTTTAATAACTAATACTATTATTACAAGTGAATACTTAGAGCTTTAGATTTGCATTATTGTTAAAATCAAAATATTACATCAAATAATTTATATAAATTAATGGATGTCACTATGTTATAACATCGATAAACTTGTGGAATATTCATACACTGCATAGAATATTGTTTGATTTTTCATTAATTCCTTAGATTAGTTTCATATTAATATTTTGAGACATTAGATAACTTATTAGTGTAGTTTCATAACAGATTTTTTAAACGTAATAGCTTTAACTGTTGCTTGTCAGGAGCTGTACGGATTGGGGCTTTAGTTTTAATTTAATGAATGCGTATATGCACACCAAAAACATCATTGAGCTAGTAATAAGAAATGTCGGTTGAATACCAATCTGGCCCGCCACAACTCCACCAATTACTGGCAATGAAACAGCTACAATCGATGCTACTTTCTGTATGTAACCTGTAACTGAACCTAAGTGCTCAAAGTCTACCAATGTACGCAACCCTGTTTTCATAATTACGAATGACATTCCTGCGGACACTCCCATCACAGACACTATCAAGTAACAACCAACAACAGATACCAGGCTATTGTTAACAATGCCCATAGCAAAGAATGCTACACCATTGATCAATAAAGAACATATATAGCACTGTATAATACTTATTTTGTCTAAAAAATATGAGCTTAATTTTGTTCCAATAATTCCACCCAAACCTAAAAATGAGATAATAAGCCCGACACTGGTTGGTTCGTCTGTTAACTCTTTAAAGAACAAACTAAGCATATCATTACTAAAGAATAGAGAAATACTAGCAAAAATGAATAAAAACACTAACATCTTGATAGTTCGGTTGTTGATAATGATCAACTTTGCATCTACAGACACAGTGTCCACGTGAGCTTTCTTAATATTTAATGTGTCGACTTTCTTTATATTAAATAACGAACAACAGAGGCCTAACATGCTAAACGTAGTGGATAAAACAATAATAGACCAAATACCATAGTACTCGTTTGCCGATACGACAATGATTGGCACTGAAATTCTTGCTAGGTTGGTTATGTAGCCTGTAATTTCGTAAAAGCTTTTCGTTTCATACTCATTTTTATTTAGCTTAACCATTGATACAGTCAGCCCAACTCTGCAAGAAATCTTGATTAGCAATAAGAGGTATAAGTAGTAAATAGAATCTACTGATGCAATAAAAGGGGTAATTACTATACAAGCTAGAAACATTAACGAGCGAAAAATATCAACTTTGCAATAATCGACATATCGACCCACCATACGACTCAGTACAAATACTGGTAGGGAGTAACATGCACCTAAGACTCCAATTTCAAAAGGAGAAGCCCGTAATATATAAATGGCAACCAGAGTAAATAATGCATAATCTAAATAAGTATCACATTCATTAGCTGCAATGGATAAATACTTCTTCATAAAGACCTCTAAAAATCGAGCACTATATTAGTGTTGAGAAACAATACTGTCAGTCTCAAGCCCATGTCGAAATATTAATCATTATTAATGGCTAAATGATGCCCTTCAGGGAAAACGAAAACCGTGCCGCAGCGCACATAAAGAAATTGATACGAGTAAGTAGATGTTTTGTAGACACTTGCCAATTTCCAGCAAAAAAAAGAGCCGCTAAATAGCGGCTCTTAATGTTTTATCGTATTGGAATAATCGTCAGATTACTCTTTACCGAATACGTTGTTCTCTTGCTCTTGTACGCGGATGAAAGTTGTACGCTTAGTTAGCTCTTTAAGCTTTGCTGCGCCTACGTATGTACACGTTGAGCGAACACCACCAAGGATGTCAGAGATAGTGCCGTGAACAGAGCCACGGAATGGTAGAAGTACGGTTTTACCTTCAGCGGCGCGGTACTTAGCTACGCCACCAGAGTGCTTAGCCATAGCAGACTGAGAAGACATGCCGTAGAACTTCATGAACTGCTTGCCGTCTTTCTCACATAGCGGTAAAAAGATTATCGTTACTTTGCCACGTAGAGCGCATGTGCTCTGAAGTAAATTGGGTCTGTTCAGTAAATGACATACCTAACGCCGGGATCTGCATCAGTGTCGATACAGTAAATGAAGACACATCATCTATATCCAAGAGCTCATAGGATAACGACAATATAGTCTCAAGGATTAAAGATGGACCAGTCAAAAACAGTGTCACGTTGCGCATTGAACATAAAGCATCGTTGCGATAGTCAATTAAACGAGACCAGTATTCATCATCTCCTTTCGACACGATGTCACCAGAAAAAATAGCGCCCATTTTCTCAATATAGGCATACCTTTTCAGCATCTGTCTGATGATGATACTGACGGTTTTCGAGCCGGCGTGAGCCACCAATGCATTATTATTGTACTCTCCCAAACCACGTTTAGACTTTGATAACTTAAGCCCATGCTTAAAAACATACTGGTCTTCTAATGGTTTAAATATGGCGCGGTCATCTAATTCATCCACATCACGAAACAAGCTGTTCGTTAAGGTACTGTCGATACCCACACAGCCAGACAAGATATTACTTAGGCGATCATCACGTTGATTGAAGTCCAATACGTGGAGTGACCGAACTCTGGATAACACCATTTCCGCTTTGACAATATCCACTAGATTAAAGTCGACTTGCTTTTTATGGTGTTCATTGGTGTTTCTGAAGCAATGCTCAATGCAAGGCAAAGTATCGAAATCGAGGTATGTTCCGCCAATTTTATACAAGATCATCAAACGTAAAATATCACTCGCACTCGCGAGATTATTTCTCAGAATCAACTCATAGAAATAGTACTTTGTAAGATCTTTACCTTTAAAGTTCATTAAGCCGTCAATACTGTGAATGTCGCGGCAAATACCCTGTTCCAAATAGTGTGCATAGGTTTCTCGTGATTTCGCTAGTTCAAGAGATAACCCCTCTGCTTCCGCTTTATCATACCTGGAGGCATAGTTAATTAACCACTCATCCAGGCTGTCATAGTTAGAGGCGTCAAACGCAAGATAAAATGCATTCTGGCGTTTTATCATTAACTCGTGGTTGCAATCTTCGATCGCGTTCAAACGACTGAGCAATGAATTAATCTTATGAGCGAGCAGCGCCTGACTGTCAAAGTAGAAGACGACTGTCCTAACCGGGTTAGATTTTCTCCAATAGTCAAAGTACTCCAATTGGGTAATTGATATGCTCCCTAACCACACAAAGAACACATGTTCACGCACTAAATTGTTGGCATTGAACAGGCCAAAATCTATCTGTTTTGAGAATTCTGAATGTATAAGAGAGCTCAGTTCATCAGTTTGTTGAGAAGCATTCAAACGGTCAAAGAGCCGAGCTAAACAACAAAGCGTGTCTCTGCTATTTTCTAACACACTGCCAACTGTCATATTCATCACCCAAGATCATTTCTTCAGCGGTTAAGTTTTCCAGGAAATAATGGATCCTTCTTGTACCTTTTAATAAGGATGGCCTTATGTATTCAGATTCAAGTTCATCTAGGTATGGCTTGCTGAAATCGTCAAGCGGTATGATTTCAAATGGCTGATAGACAAGTTTGAGTTCGAAGTTGTAAAACTCCCACTTTCCATCAGACTCAAAACTAAACGTGGCATTTTGTGATTCCTTAGGAAGAAAGTAGGTAAACTCACCTCGTGCGGTAAAGTGTTTGCCATCTTTCAGTTGTATACTTTCATAAAGTATACGGTCACCCACCCATGGAAAGTTGAATTTACACTGCCAATTACCCATTAAATCTTGTTTCGATACATTTTCTGCATGAGCGTAAAGAGGCAATAAAATCAGTACTATTAATATATTTTTCATACAATTCCACCTGATACTTTATAACGGGAAGCAAATATCGCTTCCCTTAATAGTTTAAATCAATGATTGACCGTTGCTATTAACGGCTACTTGTATTACATCCACCCGTGCGAGGCTTCTTTTCTTTGCGGTACTTCTTATAGTTGTCTTTTGCTTTCTTGATCTTACTAGGGCGACTCTTACATCCATCGTAACCTCGACCACCCACGACCATGTCTAGCTCATCATTAGATAAAGATGGAAGTTGTTCACAAATAACCTTTTTCATAATAGTCCTTAAATAATATTTAAATTTCACATCAATCAAAAAATATACCTCAACTGACGAGAGTAATATTTCATAAACTAAAAACCATTGCTCGTTAAATAATAATAAAATAAATTAATAATTAGAAAGTAAAATACCAACGATGTTATATAAATATATAGTCGAGTGCCTAATTATGGCGTAGTGTCATTATTCAGTAACTAAAGAGCATCACACGCACTTAAATCGAATATATCGTCCGCATTGTTAATAGTTTCTTGTCGGTGGGCAATGGCGATCGTGGTTAGCCCCTTAGCCGCTAGGTTTTTGTTGACGGTTCTTTCATTAACGAGGTCTAAATGACTGGTCGATTCATCCAGACACAAGATCGCCGGCTGTCGATACAATGCCCTTGCAAGAAAGAGACGTTGTAACTGCCCACCGGAAAAAAAGTTACCCATGTCACCCACCAGAGAGTGGAACCCCATTGGCAGACGCTCAATCTCTTCCAGTATACAAGCGTCATGACATGCTCCGACCATCCGTTGATAATCGTTGTCTGCGTCAAACATGGTAATGTTTTCTTCGATTGTTCCTGATAACAGGATATCGTCTTGCATCACGACACCGAACATCGCCCTATACTCGGCAGGCGATACCTCATGAATATCAACGTCATTAATCAGTACCCGTCCAGACGTCGGTTTTATCAGGCCAAGAATGATCTTCAGTAACGTGCTCTTACCACATCCTGACTCACCGATGATCACTGTGGTTTTTCTGGGCCTGAATTCAGCATTCAAATTGTAGAACAACCATTCATCATTGCTTGAATATCGAAAACTGACGTTGTCCAGGCGGATGGTCGGTTCAACTATCTCGGGAAGAGACCTCACTATGAAACTCTGCTCCCGTTCTTCCATCGTAATGTCAGAGAGTCGGGACAAATGCAATCCCAGCATTTTAAAATCAATGGCTTTATCAATGAACGTAGTAATGCTGCCAGTAAAAATATTTTTGTAGGCAATGAACGCTAAGATCATGCCAATACTCATCTCACCATCAATGACCAGCGTGGCGCCAAAATAAATAATCAAGATGTTTTCGAAGCCAAAAATGGTCTTATTTAAGGCCTCTTCCGAAAGAGACAGCTTTCCCAGGCGTATGTCACTGTTGCTTACTTCCGCGTATCGGTTTAGCCAGAGATTTTGCATCACATTCTCATGACCAAACGTCTTAATCGTTTTGATGGCTCTCACAGACTCTAAAAACGTAGAGTCCTCTTTGGCTTCAGAGATCAACATTTCTTCCGACACACGTCGGTAAGGAGAGTAAAGCAGCATTTGCATAAGAAAAGACAAACTGACCGACACGAGTACCAAGGTGGCCAGAAGGGGGCTATAAAGGTACATCATGATCAAGACGACAAACGCCATCAACCCATCGATAACCGATTCAACAATCCCTTCCGTCAGCAGTTCTCGTATGTAGGTAAGAGACTTAAACCTCGAGATCACATCGCCCACACTCCGTTTTTCGAAGTAATGAGTAGGAAGGCGGATCAAATGGAAGAAGAGGTTGGCACCCATATGAATACTCAACTGACTTCCAAACTTGATAACCAACCACTGACGGAAAGCACTGACCACGATGTTGACCAGCGTCAGTAATGAGAAGCCAATGGCCAGTACCAACAACAGGGTTCGGTCTTCACTGAGCAAAACGTTGTCGACTGTCCACTGCAGATAATACGGAAAAAGAATGGAGATAACCTGCATGAAAAACGTCAGTGTGATCAGAGACACCAGCGTTCTTTTAAAGCCGGAGATGTTGTCCCATAGGTCGCTAAGGCTCATCGTTTCTCTGGTGTCCGCGTGCTTAAAACTCGCTGTGGGGGTTAACTCCAATGCTACACCGGTAAAAGAGTGGCTCATTTCTGTCATCGTTAACTTACGTTTACCGACAGCAGGATCGTTAATGTACACTTGCTGCTTAGTGACTTTAGTCAGAACCACAAAATGGTCGAAATTCCAATGCAGGATGCACGGTAGCTTTAATTTAGGGATCTCCTCTAACGAGCATTTGAGCGCCCGACCCGATAGATTGAGATCCCCCGCCAAGTCCATTACACCTTTGAGGCTCATGCCCTTCGAGCTAATGTTAGCCTGTTTTCTTAGCGCGTGAAGGTCCGTCATATGCCCATGATAGGAGAGAATCATCGCCAATGAGGCAAGTCCACATTCAGCGACTTCAGACTGAAGGATCAGCGGCACCCTTTTCAGATCATAGAAGTTAAGCAGATCGGTAGGATTGGGGGTCTTCAATGTGTCTTTCATGTACGTTCCGGTAAAGTTCCTTTAATGGCGAGCAGAGGCTCAAGTATCCACTCAAGTATGCTTCGGCTTTCCAAGATGATATCCGCATCGGCAAGCATGCCGACTTTGAGAGGAAACCGCTGCCCAAATGCCATCATGGCCTGTTGATTAAGTCTGGCTTTAACGCGGTAAACAGGTTCGGTGATATACACAGGCGCTTGCTTCTCATCCGGTAAAATCAGAGACTGGTCAATGCGGGTGATCACACCGTCCAGCATGCCAAATTTTTGATATGGGAAAGCTTCAATGCGGACCTTGACCTTATCCCCCACTTTGATAAAACCCGCCGACTTGGTGGGTAAAAATAGCTCGATGTCGAGCCGCGATCCGTTTGGAATAATACTGAGCAATGGTGATTGTGAATTAACCCTGGCGCCAATTGTCGGTTGAATGGCTGTCACATAACCGGACTCGGGCGCAGACCTTATCAGGGCAGTCTGATTGCTGACCTGATACAGATTTGACTGCAAACCAGCGATCTCACGTTTTTTTGTCACCTCGACGAGCTTCCGGTCGGCAGGGAGTCGCTCGATCTGAGTATCAATTCTCGAGAGCTCCATTTGCCGCTCGCAGAGCTGCTGCTCAATTTTCTCGTCGGCACCAAGCAATTCCAGGTACCGCTCTTCAAACTCAGCATACCTGGCATCCGACAGGAAACCTTTAGCATGCAAGGTCTGTTGATTGGTCAATTGGGTCTTCTTAATCGCCAGTCGTTTTGCGCTGGTTGCTTTGACTTTTTTCAGTGAAGCCAAACTGTCGCGGGCCTCTGAACGTTGTATGCGCAAACTCGCCAATTCTTGCTGAAATATCACCTCAGAAACCTGCAATTCTTCTTCAATCGCGGCAACTTGCTGGCGGATCTGTTGCTTCATCGCGTTGGCGTATTCGAGGCCATTGACCAATTTCTCACTATTGACTATTTTTGCAATCGCCGCCCCTTTCTCTACCCGATCTCCAGCCTTAATATATAACGCATCTAGGATTCCCGTACGCCCGGGGTACACTTTGACAAGCCCTTTGTCTGGGACAAGGAACCCCTTCACGGTTTCTTTTCTAGCGATCTCTGCAGAGCTTAAGAAAACGGCGAACGATAAAAAAAATAAGGTAACGAATAACAATACCGTGTAAGTCGAAACGGACTGAGTAATTACTACGGATCCTGTCAATCGCCTTCTGTTTGATTTCACCGCTTCTTCTCTAAACAACATAGCTCATCACCTTTAAGAACTCTGGATTACGGTTCGCCATCATCAAACTCCATATGTTCATGTAGCGCTATAGGAAGCCCCACATATTTCACACTGCACGTTCACGCGTGAACCCGATAGGCATAACCGCCAAGCGCACATTCAAAAAACACTCAAGGGCGTTGTTAGATTATTTTGTGGATTAACTAGGCGCGGAAGTTGTTTCTCGAATTTTTAACAAAATGGCAGTATGAAGTGACCTAGGTAGAAACTGTTTCAATAATTACCTTTGTGTATTTAAAATCAATTACTTCCATGAAGTAATAAACAAAAAACATTACCAACATAATAAGCAATTAATAATAATTAATTTGGGAAACTATATATTAACAACTTGTCTGGAAATAATATTCCTCTGTCCAGTTATCCCTTTATGTTTAGCGTTGTGAAAAACAAAACCCCGATTTCGAATTGTTACGACTTCGAAGCTAGTTGCTTTAAGCAGACTTCTCACTTCATGGATAAGTACAGGAAGACTACTCATGCTAACCCCCCCTCCTTGCCAAATGAAATCTTCTAAATCGGACTTGCTAACCAAGGTATCCATATTCTGACACAAGTAGCAGAGCGCTCTTACTGCATTTTGGCTACATCCAGTCTTCCCTTGCTCATCTGAGGTTAGTATGTAAAACTTTCCATTTGATAACTTTACAGACACATTTAGCTTCCTTTCTATAATATGGGCCTCATTGCAGAAAGCGCATGAAATTTTATTACACTCGATATTGCTCATTGGTTCATCCATCAAATAATTTGAAATACATTTTCAATAATTAACACTATTATTACAAGTAAATATTTAGAGCTTTAGCTTTGTGTATAATTTAAAAAAATTAAGTACGACATCAAATTATTTATATAAAATCAATAGATATCACCATGTTATAACACCGAAAAAGATTTGGACACTACATAGAATATTAATTAAATTTTTTCTTAATTTCTTAGAGTAGTTTCATATTAATATTTTGGGGCGTTAAGACACTTTCTTAGCTTGGTTTCATAACAGGTTTTTTAATGTACTCGCTTCTTTCTTAATTCAGTTTCATAACTACAGATGGGCTTTGTTGCTTAAATCGATGGAAAGCTCTCTACCAATGATTATATTAAACGTGATATAGCGTGTCTCAGGTGTTGCCACTTTCCAACTTTCAGGCAAAAAAAGAGCCGCTAAATAGCGGCTCTTAATATTTTGTCGTTTTAGAACAATCGTCAGATTACTCTTTACCGAATACGTTGTTCTCTTGCTCTTGTACGCGGATGAAAGTCGTACGCTTAGTAAGTTCTTTAAGCTTTGCTGCGCCTACGTATGTACACGTTGAACGTACACCACCAAGGATGTCAGAAATTGTATCGTGTACTGTGCCGCGGAATGGTAGAAGAACAGTTTTACCTTCAGCTGCGCGGTACTTAGCTACGCCACCAGAGTGCT
>NZ_SATR01000068.1 GCF_004551525.1 Vibrio ouci
GTTCCGCCAAATCAACAAATTTAACTTGTCTATCCAACGATTGTAGTTCGTCAATACATAGCTTAGCGATTTGACGACTTCGACTATTTGGATCCAAGCTCGAACTTACTACCAAAATGTACATGTTATCTCCTGTCGAATGCTAACGAATAATATGGACTCCCTCTCCCTGAAACTCCGCGTGCCATACTGACTCAGTACACGCTGAAGAACTGGAGGTTATCATGTCCAACATTCAAACTATTGGCGTTGACCTCGCCAAGAATGTGTTCAGTATTCACGGCGTTGATGCATATGGCAAGTGCGTCCTACGCAAAACTGTCAAAAGAAACAAACTGTTAGACACATTCGCCAATCTACCACCCTGCATCATCGGTATGTTTACAGGCTCAAACAGAGTCGGTATGAAAGCGGCATTTGAAGACGACAAAGTACCTTTCTCTCAGTCTGCGCAAGTGAATGAGTTTCCGGTGATCGATGATGGCTTTATTGATCACGGTACTAATCGACTAAAAGATGCGTACAACATCCATATCAATCGCTTGGAGTTATTGGATTTTTGGCGTGAAAATGATAATTCGCCTCATTGGGTTATCAATTTAATGAGAGAGTTGGTTACGAGCCAGCGGTCTCTCACACAGTGTGTTGACTTCATCAGGGAAGCCATCCGAATTGAAGAAGATCGCGACACCATTATTCAAAATCTAACCCAAACAGATAAGGCTGTGTTGCTTCTTTTGAGCGCCAATAAAGGCCTTTATAGCGAATCTTTGCAGGCTTTTGTTAAAAAGGTTGGCGGCAAAACTACACGTAGCTCCGTGCAGGCATCAGAGCGCAAACTCGAAACCAAATCACTGATTCGTCTACTTCCCAATAAGAAAGTGATTGTTGAGCCATATGGGTTAACTGATGCTATCTGGCGAGATATCGGCATCGACGACAAGTCATTCAATTAAGCACCAATGCAGCCATTAGGTTGCATTTTTTCGCTCAATATTGGCCAGTGAAATTAATAAAAATTAATAATTCACTTCCTGGCGAAAAGTGCACTACTTCTTAAAAGAGCATGGCATCGCGGAGCGGCAAATGGGCAAGAAAGGGTGTATCCATAATTTGGAGGTGGTGTATAAGATCGTCGATACCTGCAATCTCGCCTGCACCTATTGCTATTACTTTCGCGGTGACAGCTATCAAGGGCATGAACACCGACCAGATTATGCCAAGATTGAGACCACCACGCGCCTAGTGCAAAAGCTGTGTGAACTGCTGCAAGAGTATGAGGTGCAGGAACTGAGCCTGATCTTGCATGGCGGTGAGCCGCTGATGATGAAAAAATCGGAGTTCACTGCCCATCTGTCGATCATCCGCAAGGCACTGGGATCGGTGCCCATTTACTTACAGACTAACGGGGTGTTGCTCAATGAGGCTTGGTGCCAACTACTCAATAATCATAATATCCGAGTGAGCATCAGCCTCGATGGTAGTCAGGAATGGCATGACAAGCATCGGATCACCGTTGCTGGTCACGGAACGTATCATCGGGTTCTGAAGGGGATCGCCACGGCGCGACAGTGCCTGACCCAAGAAGAGGTCGGTATCATCTCCGTGCTCCAGCCTGACTTTGACTATCAGCATATCTGCAACCATTTTTCCAAAACCCTCGGCCTCAACACCCTCAGTCTTCTCATCCCGGACAGAACCTGTGAACCTCCGCTCTCAGAAGCGGAGGTTCAGGGTTACAGCCAGGCGTTAATCGATGCCTTTGATTTTCATGTCAGCGACGGGCAAGGACAGATCCGTGAAATCGCCTCGCTGCTGGAGAACTTTCAACGTTACAACGTCAATCACCACCATCACAACGCACAGACGTTCTACCCGGATGATCGCGTCTCAGTAAGTGAAGTGCTCACCATCCATACCAACGGTGACATCAATTATTATGATCTGGTGTACCCCGAAGTGGTTCTGGCTCAGTTTGGCTTGGTGAATCGGGAGTTCAATCTCGCCGACGTCAACCTGGGGGCGATGATCTTCTCCGACCGCTTACGGGCCGTCCGGGCTCAGGCAGAAGCGGTCGCCGATGACTGCCAAACATGTGAGTACGCGGGGTTATGCTATCAAACCGCCCCCGCCTACCGGGCAACCGCCGACGGATACAACTCACGCTCGGTGTACTGCCAGGTCAACAAGACGCTGTATCAGTATGTGGTGGACTGGTTGGTTGCTAATGGCTACCCCACTGAACTGATTGATCTCGCGCTCAAGGGCGCACCATCCCCAACGGCGCAACCGTTGGATCATTCATTAACTGTAAGGAACGCTTATGAATAAAGTTGTCGCACGTCTGTTAACTCCGCAAAAAACCGCGCCGAAGGGCGTGGCGCATTTGCACAAAAGAATCATACCGCACCACCACTCCCGTTGCTTGAAATAGCAAGTCATCCGGGAGTCATCTAAGTCAAAGCAGTGGTCTCCCCCCTTCCTTAGGGGGGGGACCACACAGTAAACGGACACCCCGCTGAGTCGGTCATCAAAGTAGGAACGCCTATGAATAAAGTTGTCGCTCGTCTGCTAACCCCAACAAACCCACCCCCGAGGTGTGTCGTGCACAAGGAGAAACCTCGCGCCGCCCCGAGTACGCACTACCGCTACGTCCGCTAAACGGTGTTCCCTGAAATCCAAGGTGACGCCACCGAGTTTCCGGTCGGCCACAGGGGGTATTATCCCCCTTTCTTGAGGGTCCCCTCCCCAGTAATCAGCCCCGTCAAACACCAACCGTAAATAATCGTTAATAAATAGAGAAACGCTGACCGCTTGTTTATCATGAGTGTTTGCTTTCATCATCGGCCCCTTACGCGCCATGCCCCTATCGTTGCTCTTCATTGCCGCCGTCACACCCCGTTTCGTTTCCGCGCGACGGGAGGTCTAGCGTGCGAGGCAATTCGGTCCGTGTCGACCTGCGTGATCATGAGTACGAAGTGGCGCTGTTTCGGCGCCGAGCCCTCGTGGCGATGCTCGCCGTCGTCGTGCTGACGCTGCTCCTGCTCGGCAACTTTTACTGGATCCAAGTCCACAACGTGGACCGTTACCAGACCCAGGCGGACAACAACCGCATCAAACTGCTTCCTCTCGCCCCGACTCGCGGGCGCATCTACGATCGCAACAGGGTGCTGCTGGCAGGAAATCGACTGATCTTTGATGTGCGGGTGATCCCCGAGCGCATCGAGGATATGGATGCCCTGCTCAAGGCGCTTCGCCCCGTCCTGTCACTCAATGATGAGCAGCTCGCCCGATTTAAGGGGCGTCTGCGCCGCACGCGCCCCTTTGTTCCCGTGACCCTCATCGAAGATCTGAGCGACACCGCCATCGCCCGCTTCTCGGTTCGCCAGCATCGCTTTTCCGGCGTCTACCTCGACACCAGCCTGCGCCGCGTTTACCCCTACGGTGAAACGCTGGCCCATGTTGTGGGGTATGTGGCGCGTATCAACGAGCAGGATCAGCGCCGACTCATCGCACAAGGCAAGGCCGCCAACTATCAGGCCACCCCCGCCATTGGCAAGCTGGGCGTTGAGCGCTACTACGAAGATCTGCTCCACGGACAACAGGGCTACCAGGAAGTGGAAGTAAACAGCCATGGCCGCGTCGTACGCACCCTACACCGTGTGGCGCCCGTCCCCGGCAACGACCTCATACTCAATATCGATATCAAGCTGCAACAACACGTGTTTGACCAACTGGGTCAGCGCCCCGGCAGTGCCATCGTGCTGGATCCGAGCGACAACAGTGTCCTCGCAATGGCCTCCAGTCCGAGCTACGATCCGAACCTGTTTGTCGAGGGGATCACCCATTCGAGTTACCAGGCATTACTGAGCGATCCGGCGCGGCCGTTACTCAACCGCGCGACCTTAGGCGTCTATCCGCCGGCCTCGACCGTGAAACCCTTTATCGCCGTTGCTGGCTTGCAAGAGCGGGTCATTTCCGCCACCACCCGCCGCGACGATCAGGGCGTGTGGCGCATTCCGGGCTCCGAACCCGACTCAAGGGCCTGGCGCGACTGGAAACGGTGGGGGCATGGCCCGGTGGACGTGAGCACCGCGATTGAAGAGTCGGTCAATTCGTTTTTTTACCAAACCGCGTTTGATCTGGGCATCGACCGGATCGGCCCCTGGATGCACCGATTCGGGTTTGGCCAGCCCACGGGCATTGATCTCCATGAGGAGAGCCAGGCCAACATGCCGACCCGAGCCTGGAAAGAGAGCCGTTATCGCATCCCCTGGTATCAGGGGGACACCGTGCCGATCGGCATTGGTCAGGGCTACTGGACCACCACCCCGCTGCAGCTGGCCAAAGCCACCTCGGTGCTGGTCAACCGTGGTCAGGTGAAACCACCGCGCCTGCTCAGAGCGATCCTGGCCCCGGGCGCCGACTGGCACACTCAACAGCGCCAGCACCCCTCGCCTCAGCCTTCGATTGAGGAGGTGTCCACCGACATCTGGGCGCTGTCGCTCAACGCCATGCAACGCGTTAATCATGGCGAGCGCGGCAGCGGTCGACGGGCGTTCCACGACGCCCCCTACCTGAGCGGTGGCAAGTCCGGCACGGCGCAGGTCTTTTCGCTGAGCGACGGCCAGGACTACGACGTCAGTGCGCTCGACACCCGACTGCATGATCAAGCCCTGTACACGGCCTTTGCCCCCTTTGAGCAGCCCGACTATGTCGCGACCGTGGTCATTGAACACGGCAACAGCGGCGGCCGGGTCGCCGCGCCCTACCTCCGTAACGTCTTCGATTACGCCTTCCAGCTTCAGGCCGAGCAAGCGGACGTCCCGCCCTCCTCATGAGGCTGAGCCGAATAGGTGACAGCGTCACTAAACCCCACTTACTCAGGACGACGAGCGCTCGCTCCAAACACAATGATCGGCTAAGTGTTTGAATGACAGTTTTGTCAATTGATCTAGATCAATAAAAGGTTAATTTTTACATTTATTAACAAAATAATCAGTACCAGAGCCTACAGTTAAAAAGTCAGTCGGCATTGTCTTTTTGCTCAGGGACAGGTGAACAAGATGGGAAGACGTAACCAAACCCTCGTTGACGAAGAAGTCAACTTTGACGCCTCGGAGGAGCTGGTCTCGACCACGGATCTCCGTGGCGTGATCACATACGCCAATGATGTGTTCTGCAAAGTCTCGGGCTATGCTCGAGAAGAGCTGATCGGTAAGAATCACAATATGGTCCGACACCCGGACATGCCCAAAGCGGCCTTTCACGATCTGTGGCAGCACCTCAAGCTCGGGCTGCCCTGGCGGGGCGCGGTCAAAAATCGCTGCAAGGACGGTCGGTATTACTGGGTGGATGCCTTTGTCACCCCGATTTATACCGACGGCAAGATCACCGGGTATCAGTCGGTAAGAAAAACCCTCGACAAACGATACAAAACGACCGCCGCGAGATTGTACCAGCGCGTCAACCTTGGCAAGCCTATTCAGCCGAGGGGCCAGATCCTGTTTGAGCGCTACAAGCCGTGGCTGTTTGTCGCCTTCGGCGCGGGCCTCGTCTACCTGTCGACCCACCTCTGGTGGTGTGCGATCCTGCTAGTCGGGTTGCCCCTGCTGTGGTTCCGGCAAGAGATCTTCACCATGGCCAGCTACACCCGTGAGCAACAGCGCACGTACGACAGTGTCTCCCGCTACGTCTTTTCCGGCCATACCCCCAACAGTGTAGGCGATTTTCACCTCAAGCTGCTGGAAGGCAAAGTCCGCACCATTATCGGGCGCATCATCGACTCGAGTCAGATCCTGGCCAACGGCTCCACCTCCCTGGACACCACGGTCAGTCAGTTAAAAGCGAGCACCGAGCAGGAAGTGGGTGAGCTGCTGCAGATCTCGACCGCCTCCGAGCAGATGACCCAAACCATTGATGAGGTCGCGCAAAGCACCGTCAGTTCGAGCCGTAAGGTCGAACAGGCCCACAGCGACTGCAGCGCAGCCAAAGCCGCCATGCGCCACACTATGGATGAGGTCACGGCCTTAGCCAGCGAAGTCGAATCGTCAGCGTCGTCCGCCATTGAGTTGTCCAAAGAGGCGGAAAAAATCGGCGGCATTATGCAGGAAATCCAGGGGATTTCCGAGCAGACCAATTTGCTCGCGCTCAACGCCGCGATCGAAGCCGCCCGGGCGGGCGAGCATGGCCGGGGCTTCGCGGTGGTGGCCGAAGAGGTCCGGGCATTATCGACGCGCACCCAGTCGGCAACCGAGCAGATCCACACCTCCATCTCTGAAATTCAGGAGACCCTGCTGGGCTGGTCCAAAACCATGGAATCCGGCAAGGAGGCGGCGGAAAGCTGCGTCAGGGAAACGCAACAGACCGAAGCTCTGGTGACCAAAGTGTACGATACGATTTCGGACATCTCCGATCTCACCATGCAGATCTCCACCGCGGCCGAACAGCAGAACATGGTGTCTCAGGAAATCACCCGCAACATTGCCAATATTCGCCAGGCGTCTGAGAACAACTTAGCGCAAGCCAAAGGGGTCGAAGATCAGGCCGGTGTCATCAAACACCAGTCGCATTCACTGGCCTCGCTGACCTTATCGTTTCGGGTGGGCGAGCAGTAACCGATATCCCGGAGCCAGTGGCTCCTGAACCCATAACCGTGCGGGGTGTGTACGGGAGGGGGTCGCCGCCATCCATGGCCTCCTCCCTGCCCACCATCACCGACTCGCTGATTGTCGGCTATTCCATCATCAAGGTGGCGATCTCCTTTCTCGCCGTGGCGGTGTATCTCCTCTGCTACAACGTGCTGATCCGCCTCTAGCGTCTGACCAGGTCCAGTGCCGTTTCGAACAAGACAGGTAAATGGGTGGACAGCGCGTATTTTCGGTTTCAAGACAGAGCACGGCGACACAGACACCCGTTGAACCGCGTTCGCATAACCTCACCGAATGGAGGGCGGGGAGAAGTCAGAAGTCACGATAGCCGAAATCAAGAAGTCGCAACGATCATCAATGACCAGGACTTGCACCTTAAATCACTCCCAACCGCTGGAGTTTGAGCAAGCACTGGTGAAAGTGACCAATGCGGTCATTCTTTTAAATATGCGGGCGCAACGGCTAGGAACATAGTGCTTAATAGCGTGTGTGGTCACCCAACGACGACCCTATCAATCATTCTGTGTACGCCATACTCTCACCGTAAGTCCTTAACCAAGTAATACACAGCGGTCGATACGGGATAATTCTCTAACGTCATTTGGCAGGAATAGCCAATCTTTTCGTAAAACGGGCGGGCTTGGAAGCTAAATGTCTCAACGTGCGAATATTGGCAACCTTGTGAGACGGCATGTGCTTCAAGTTGCTTTAGTAGATGGGTTCCCATGTTGCTTCCGCGCAACGACTCAGTAACCCACAACAACTGAACATGAAGCCAACGCCCAAAAATTTCTGCGGTAACACCGGCTACTTTTTCTTGCTCATTGTTGTAAACATAGAGCGCAACAGGCTGCTTAGTTACGCCATCAAGATGCTCATCACTAAACGCTCTAAGATGTGAACGGATTTCCTCAATGTCGCGAGTTGTTGGACTCAAATCTAGCGCAATTTCCATCGTTATTCCTTGTCTAGTCTGCCGTGTTAAGTGGCGCACAATGCGATCACCCAACGTCAACACTGAAACCGAATCAAACCAAACGGCCAAGATGTATAAACTCATTACCATCACGGACTCGCTCATTATCGGCTATTCCATCAGCAAAGTGCGGGCTCATTTATCGCGGTGGCGCTGTATCGCCTCTGGCGTCAGTCGCGCACCTGGCCACCCCCGCCTCCTCCCCAGAAAGGCACCTAGAGCGCTCTCCCCAGCAGCTTATCTGAGTAGGCAATGATCCCCTTCGCACCAAATCCATACTCCCCCCTTTGATAGTTGAAATAGGTGAGCGATGCCTGATCACGCGCCGCTTCCACGAGCGTGTTACCCAGTGGGTCGATGACTCCCGTCGGCGCGGTTTGGGCGAACGTGGACGCGTTGACTGAAATGACCGTCAACACATTCTCAATCGCGCGCGTTAACAGATGAGACTTGATAAGCGACAATCGATGCGCATCGGGGACGGGTTGTACATCACAGAGGCTGACAATCGCCACGTCGACCTGCTCTCGGTAGAGCTCTCGGAAATACTCCGGGAAGCGGATTTCATAACACACCCGAACGCCGATTCTGACCCCGTGGATCTCAACAATGCCGTTGAAATCACTCTCCGAGACGAAGTTGTCTGCGTCCCAACCCCACAGTGCCCGCTTGTCATAGTACTGCACCTCACCAGAGGGAGATATGATGGCGACGGAATTGGCGACCTTGTCCCCACACGGACGGATCAGCCCCAGAAACACATGCATCTGCTTGTCCTTCACCAACTGGACGATTTCCTCGAACGCCGCCGCCTGCTGCTCGAAATCAATCTCGGCCACCGAACGAATTTCTACCGGGGGATAACCGGACAACGCGCACTCCTGGGTCACCAGGACTTGGGCCCCCTGCTGTTGTGCGTCACGGATCGCCTGTTTAATTTGGGCGTAGTTATCGTTGGGATCACGGCTGACAGGGAACTGCAGTAACGCAAACTTCATCGGGTACTCCTTACATCGTCGGTCCTAGACAATAGAGAATACCCTGCCGTCGACAAATTGCACGCCTCAACATCGAGAAGACCATGACACGACGCCTCATGCCAGCCCCATTGACGCCCAGACCTCGTCAGGGTCTGGGCATAAGCCGCCGGGCTTACATCCAGCCGCGTTCGGCGAAGGAGACCACGCCCTGATAGGAGACGACAAAGTGATCCAACACTCGGACGCCGATTAACGCCAGGGCATCGCTCAGACGTTGGGTCATTCGGCGATCGTGCAGGCTGGGTTCGGCCTCGCCGGAAGGGTGGTTATGGAAAAAAATCACC
Organism: Vibrio ouci; assembly: GCF_004551525.1. Taxonomy (GTDB): domain Bacteria; phylum Pseudomonadota; class Gammaproteobacteria; order Enterobacterales; family Vibrionaceae; genus Vibrio; species Vibrio ouci. Next base: position 8,951 of record NZ_SATR01000068.1, read on the forward strand.
GCGGCGGCGTTGGTGAGTAAGGCGGCTTTGGCGACTTCGCGCGGGTGAACCGTAGCGGCGTCAATCGTGCCGGTGAACATTTCCTGCGTTGCGCGTACTCGATGTTGGCTGTCGAGGAACACAACGCCGAACACTTCGTGCTCTCTGGCGGCCAGCAGGTGCTGACAGAAGTCTTTGACCAACGCCGGGCAGGTTAACGCGGGCTGCTCCAGGGTGATCAGTTTCGATTTGAGGATGTCGGCCGCCTGAGCGAGGGTGGCCTGCTCCTGAGCGGTAAAGAGCGCGTAAAGTGAGTTGTCAGTGGTTGCAGTCATGGCTGGTGTCCTTGTGCTGATGGGGTTATCGCCTGACTGTCCGGACGACGGTCATGGTTCGGGTCTGCAAGGGCGCGCCGCGTTCATCTACCCTTGCAGGCCAGGTTCTGATCGTCGACGGTTCAAAGGAAGACGCGATGGCACCCGTCGGCACACGCCCGCCTTGACGGCCGCAGACTCACTCCCCCGTCGCGCCTGAGCAGCCCCCTCGCGGCCTATACCGTTCTCCGCCCAGATCACCCGACAGCAACCGACCTGCCCGACCTCATCACCCAGTAAACGTCATTCACCGCCGTGCGTACAGGACCCCGTCTCCCACCGCCCCTTGGGTGCGCGATTGATTTAACTGACGATAATCGTTAGAACGAGATCACCGCGTAACCAATCAAGGCGTAACGGAACAAGAGGGAGAAGGTGAAGGCCAGTGACAGTGGCGCCCGACTGAAGGTTGACGACGTGCGCGTAGGCCAGTTTTAGTTGCATATGATGCGATTTGACACTGCAGTGCGCTCCCCTATTTTACGAGACACATGATGACACGCGTTTTACTTCTCCTTTCACTGGGTTTGTCCACAACGGCATTCGCTAACTGTTACGGTACCGACACCTACAAGACGTGTTACGACAATTGCGGTAACACTTACAGCGTACAGCAGTATGGCAATACCACGTCGGTTCAAGGGTATAACAGCCAAACGGGCTCCCGCTGGAACCAGTCAAGTACAACCATTGGTAACTCGACCTTTACCAATGGGACGTCAGCTGACGGCAATTCCTGGAACAACACAACCAACCGAATCGGTGATACCTCGTTCACCACAGGCATTGACTCAGACGGCAACGCCTTCTCTTCCACGTGTAACCAGTACGGCTGCTACTGAGGAGTCATGACGCGCTGATCTCCTTCCGCTGGCGCGTCAGTCGCCTAACCCGTTAACGGGTGTCTCTGCGAGTAGGCTCGGTGACCGCCGAACGCGCGTTGTTGCGCAACCACTTAAGCCCTTCACGTTGAGCGAGCCCCTGAATACGTTGCTGTTCAATGAACGACTCGACCGCGTGAGCGTTCGTTTTCGAATACTCGCGCAACGCCCAGCCAATCGCTTTCTGGATAAAGAACGCCTCATCAGCCTGATTCTCCCGAATGATCTCAAACAGCAGACGCTCGTCCGTGAGGTGTTTAAACTTGAGTTGATACAGCAAGGTGGTGCGCCGTAGCCAGAGGTTGTCCGAGCGACGCCAACGCTGGAGGGCGTCTTGGGTCTGGTCAGGGTGGTTGATGGACAAGGCGGCCACAATGTGTGAGGCGAGCAAGTCTACGGTGTCCCACCAGGATTTGGTGGTGATCAGCGCTTCCACCTCCGCCAGGAAGATATGTGACAGTGGCTTCTTGCACTTGATGAGCAAATCGACCGCCACCAGTTGATACTCACGTTGAGGCTGTTGCCACAGCTCACGGACAACCGTGGGTAACGCACCGAGATCGGGCAGTTGCGGCTGGGCGAACAACGCCTTCAGCGCCGCCCTTCGTTGCGGAGATGGAATGCCATAGAAAACAAACTGATCACGCATGTACGCTTGCATCTGCTCAGCTCTTTCCTGGTTGGCCAAGGGGGCCAGTGCGGCTTTGACCGCCATAGTCCAACTGTGCATGGCTTCAGTCCTCCTCATTATTCACCCCACTCTACAACCATTTTTCGATCAGGATTTCATCGACGTATTCGCCATAAACTTTCGCGTGCTTTTTCTCGACGCCGACGACCTCAAAGCCTTGTCGAATGTACGCCGCTAACGCGCGCTCATTATCACGGCGGACGTAAGCAAACAGCTTTTCATAGCCCTTCTGTTTTGCGACCTCAAAAGTCGATGCAAACAGACGTTTTGAGATCCCCTGCCCCCGGGCACCCTCACCAACAAACATGCCGATCACGCCAACGTGATCAAACGCTTTGGTGTATTGCGCGACAGGCTCAATATTCTGGAAACCCAAAATCGCAGCACTGCGCTCACAACACGCCACGCGCCGGAAACTGCGCAATGAAGGCTTTTTCTTCTTCGGGGGTAAAAGGGGGTATCCAACACCGTGTATAGCCCTTCCTCAATGATGGGATTGAGGACATGGGTAATACCTTCCGCGTCCTCTGGTGTCGCTTGACGTACGACGACATTCATTCACAAAACTCCTGTTAGTGTTCCATTTTTGGCTTTATGGCCCCCTCCTGGCGCCAGTCAGTCCGACGGGGGAAAGTATACCGACCAGGGGCTTTGTTTCCTAATTCAATGGAACTAAACGTTAACTCTGGGATCTGATCTGGGAAGTCCACTGCCTCGCTCACAACATGCCTAAGCCCAAGTACAAAACGAAAAACTGGCCACAATACAATCAATCACTTATCAATAGAGGCTCT
>NZ_SATR01000069.1 GCF_004551525.1 Vibrio ouci
TACGGTCGGAGTGGTCAGAACGCAACTAACAATAAATTTAAGAGTGATTCACAACGCTCGGCGCTCTCACTTCAAGTCAGTTTAGTGTTTATGGCACAATGGTTTAGGTAAGGTGGTTAGCGTTGTTCACACCTTAATTTGGCGTTAGCTTGCAAAGTCAAATAAGGAGTATTTATGAAAAAATATTTAGGGATAGCTATAGCATCACTTGTGAGTGGTTGTAGTTCAATAGGTGGGTTACCTCCGACGTTAGGTGAAAGTGCTGGCGGCTTTGGTTACGTTCCTTTGGACGGTTTAGCAGTACATCAAACTTTAGAAGCTGATAGTTGTGAAAATTGGAGAGGTGTGAAAGAAGTTCACCGCTCTCCTGGCTTCCTTGGCTTTAATGATAAGGGTGAAAGTGGTGTAAACCCATATTTGCCTCTTTTAGAAGCTCTTCCTGATATATCCGTCCGTTTCGCTGTTGCTAGTTTTGACAATACTGGAGGCTTGACATTTGGGCCCGCCAAGGTAACTGCGCAAGGTAAAAACTATAGAGCGATACTAGACTACATCAATGCCGATGCAATTCCTGTCAGCTTATGGATTACTGCTTTTAAAAACAAAGAACCAATCAAAGTAACAGATATGGACAGTGGTTCGTCAGCAGACTATTACGAAGCAGAAGTGTATACAGCTTCAAATGTGAGTGCCCCTTATGATGTTAGTCAGTTAGTCACAATTCCGGTATATGTAGGTATTGGTATGAGACTATCAGCAGATATTACAGCTATTGAGGGAGGGGTTCCTCTAACAAGCTTAGGAGGAATAGGTGTTGAAGCGCAATCTAAACGTTTGACCGGAACCTTGACAGTACAAACGATCGGTATTAGCGGAGAATCTGTAGCAACCTCACTTCCGTTACCAAGCAGCTTGAGTCAGTCAACGATCGAGAATGGAATTTTGTCCATTGGTAGTAATAGAGCGATTGTCTACCGTACAGACTCAGGCTCAAAGGGGATTTATACTGTTCCAAGAGTTGTAGGGATGTATAGTCCTATTGGCTCCGATGCAGCTCTCGTAAATGCGATATATTCTGAACTGTCTAAAAACCCACCTAAATGGGCTCGACCTTGCAAACCGTACACAAGCTAACAAAGCATTTAAGGCTTCAAGATACTTTTTCTAATCCAGTTTTGGCACGTTAGAATCCATACTCTAACGTGCTTTTTGTCCAAAACCTTCACAGGTTGAATTTTTACCCGTTGTGCTTCGGTTTGCGTATTTTTCAACACCCGTACTTGAAAAGTACGTCCGCAATATCATCTTAGTTAAGTTTATCGGAAATATAATCTGCGACAGATTTCTCTAATGAACCTGTAGAATAGCAAATTCCCGAGAACGTTAATGTTTTACCCCTAGGGCGGGAGCATACTTTGATGGATTTATAACCCAAAGAAGACTCTTGCCCTATAATCATCGTTCCAACCCGCTTTCTTCATCTTCACTTTTTGGCTCGGCGCACCACAGTCGCATTGCGTGAGCATATTCATAACAAAACGTCTAAAAAACGCGATGTTTTCAACGGCACCATCTAAAGTGATACGAGAGCTATCTTCTTTAAAAACAACATCTAAAACATAATGTTGGCTGTTCTCGATCCGCCAATGCTGGCGAATATAATGGCCCAGAAGTTTGTGGTTCGGCGACAAAGAACTAATGTAGTAAGAAGTATCTACACTGCCTTTACCGTTGATCACACGATGGCGTTCCACTGCTATTATGCTTCTTACCGTCGGCCATTTCTCCACTAAGTCGTCCGGTAATTTGGCCTTTAGCTGAAACACGTATCGCTCTTCGCTGCGACCATGTTTTTTCTCTTTGATTTCGGTGACTATTTTCTCTTTGCCAGCATCAAAAACCGCTTGGAACTGCTCCACAACAGCCGCTCTAAGCTTTGGCTGATTGTTCTTAACCAGTCGAGCTTTTCTTCTCCAAAAAATTCAATGTCTTGCCAACCTTCGCACCCCGATGCTATAGCGCTGATCACAAGGAACATAACATCGATAAGGTCGTGTTTCTGGTTAATATCCGATCGAGTATCTTCTACAACAGATAAGTGTTCAATAAGGTTCAAAATGACTGTGCTGCTGAGGGTTTGGCACAATTAGATCATATTAGTTAACAAAGTGCGATCCCACCCTGACCTTAGACTACAGAAGTTTCGTAACTACGCAAAGAGTAGGCTGAATGAAATAGTTGTTTTCCTTCGTTCGATCCCCTGTACCCCGCCAAAAATCCAATGAATGATTGGTTACATTGTCACTTTGCGTAACCAAAAAAGGGGTTTTGCGCCCATTTCAGCGAAAAGTCCAATGTGAGCCTACAGCCCTTTATTTATAAGGGCTGGCGGGGATCGCTTACTCTCTAATATCCTTCTTAAGCCACCAGTTCGACCATGCTATCCTCTCTCCAAGGCTCTAAAGACAATTAATGTTGTTTGGGTAGACATGCAATCGACGTCGGTGTTTTTATTCTCCCCCCTCCATAAGCCGTTCTGCACAGGGCGCATCGCAGGCAACAGTGAATATGGTGAATGATGGAGCATAACGTATCGAGGTCATCGTTTTAATTTAAGCTTGATAAACGTAGCGCGGTGATCAACGAACGTGGTGTCGGCCCAATTGGTTGTTGATCGGATGACTGGCAATGGGGCCGATTAAAGCAAGTATTGGTCTATTGTATGATCGCGCGGATTAGAGAGCGGACAAATATCCGCCATGTTGTTTGTTAAGGCACGATAAGATAACCGACTCCCAAACTAAAAAATCGTAAAGGACGTTCTAATGGATTTAGTTGCCTTTGTTGACATCAATAATACCCTGGTCACGATTCCCATCGGGGACGGTTACACAATGAGCTGGATTGAAGCTTTGGCTACGTTTTCCGGCTTGCTCCTGCTGCAAAGCTTTTTCTTCAGCGTCAATATTTACGGTTGGTACATCTGGACTACGCCGAATGCACAAGGTGAAATCCTTGAGGTGCGCTGGTTGAGCAAACCAACCCTATTTCTGCTGGCCGGCGTGTGCATGGTCGCGATCACTCTGCTGACTCTTTATATAGACCCATTCTTCTTCGCCTTGGCAAACGCGGTCCTTTCCGTGGTTGCGCAAATCCTCTTGGTACGAAAGTATGTTGAGAGCAGGTTACTATGGGTTGTGATTTGCACGATCGGCGCCGGTATTTCCGCGATACAAGGCGTGTATGCGATGTCGGTTCAATACGCGATCCTGGTGTTCATTTCCGTAAATGGGATAAGAGCATGGGCACGCACCGCCATACGCAATGGTGATAAAACGCTTGCACAGACGGCCGCCTGGAACACGGTAATGTCGAAGAGTGTATCGCGTTATGACCTGAATACTTTCAACGAGTGCATGTAAAGACAGAATTCCACTTCCACGTGATCCAGGGACAGACGGTGGTATCCGCTATTTTTATTCCGGATTGTGTCTCTATCGCAGTCGGTGAGTATGGCTTTTCTTACGATAAACGAATAAGGACAGAATGGATCTTGAAGAACTTCGTCTGTGGCTTGAAGTCGTGAGCCGCCTTTCCGTTCCGGATAATGGAAAGCAACTGACATCGAGAGAAAAATCCGCTTTAGCGCAAAGTTGCCGGGTGTTGTCAGAAGTCGCCCAACTGTCAGCGGCGTGATTAGACGAAAAGCCCTAACAGGTCGCTATGACTGTATTCGTCGCGCTGATCACCTCTTCATCATCAGCGCGACAGAGTGCCGTCCATGCTGATGCCGTCGACGTTAAATTGGAGCTAAGGTGACGTTCTGGCCGTATGCCCCTTTTATTACGCTAACACCAGTTGTACCAGGTTTAACGTTGCCTTAACCAGTTCTGAGATACTCTCAACCAGCGCGGTGAGGACCGCAATGGTGAGCGTGATCTGGACCAGTTTTCGCTGGCCAGTCATATTGCACTCTCCTTAAAGAGAGGCTTTTTTGTTTCGCGACCTCACGTATGGTCACCCCGACGGTGTTGAGAGCCTGTCTAGCATTACGCAATAGTATGCTAGACAGGCTGACGGTTATTCCGAGCTCTGTCTATTTAGCGTGTTCGATGTCTGCCTGACTCGGTTGGAAGTGGAATACGTCAGGATAAGCAGGACCGCTAAGCCCATCAGGCCACTTTCTATAACGGAGGCGTGGCGATACAGGATAGACTCAAACAAATAGCTGGTTGCTGGGATGATTGACAACATACACACGGTTAAAATGGGTCTGGTCACTTCCATCCCTTTCTGCAGTAAATAAAAGGGTAACACAAAACCGAACAGCGACAGTGGCAGTATGTTCCCGTAGTCAATGTTATAGGCTACGTCAGAGTCTGTTGAGATCACGAGTAACGTGGCGATAGCCCCAGACAGTAGAAAGCGAAAAGCAAGCATTTCATCCACCGATAAGTAGCCCATATTATCGGAATGAGACTTAAATGAAATCACTGCCGCGCCAATACCCGCTACGCCAGACAGTAACAGCCCCACGATGAATGGTTGATCCATATCGTTGGTGTGGAAGGCGAACGCTAGTGTGACCATGACGATGGCGACGGCCTGGAGCAACCGAGTGAGTGATTCTCGCGTTAGGATCGACACGACGACAAGCGCAATCGATGCTTCAATCAGCGCAGCACTGGAAGCTGGTAGATACATCAATGCTAGGTGAAATGCCAAGAAGGCGAGTAACGTATAAACGTTCATCTTCGCTAAGGCGATCACTTTTACTCTGTCGATCACCAAAGGTTTGGAGACGATCAGTTTGCAGAAAAACACGAATGAGCAAAGAAAGAATGACATCGAGGAAAATGCCATGATTTCTTGATTGCCCAATTGGAAGCTAACGCGAGAAAGGGCAAAAGCTTGCAGTGCCACAGAAGCAACGATTAATCCTAAGCCTAGCATAGCGGCTCCTCGATCAGATAAAGGCCGTCGTCCTCCAGGTTTTTCAACCGTCTTAACGACTGTTCAAACACCGCTTTTGATTCATGGGCAATATAGGCTATCCCAAAGTCTCCTGTGGTTAACTTGGGATTCTCGGTGAAGTCCCCGACGTCTGGTAATTGCCTTAAACTGTGAAAAGCTGGTAATCGTCTGATTTTGTTTAGATTACTTCGGTTCCTTATGGTCCCTGCTTGATGCCCTCGCAAATACACCATTGCGAAGTGCATTTTTTTTTCTTTACTGACCCCAACCCGGTTGAGAAATTGTTGTGGCTCAAAAATAGATTCAGCCCACAAGGATGCGTGACTGTAGCCGATCCCATAGGAGAAGGCGTCGATGAAGAGATCCGGTCCCATTAATCGATAATTCACTTCGATTAGTGATACGCCCGATCGTGATACTCTCACCTCTGTGTGAGCTGCGCCATTTTCTACGCCGAGAGCATCAAGACAGTGGGACACATATTCAATGATGTCTTTACTGAGCCCTTTATCATAGTGGATGTCAGTTGCCGTGATCTCCCGATAAATGGGGATCCCGTCAACTTCCTGGAGGTTGACTTTGAGGATGTCTCCAAACACGTGTTGAGAACCCAAACTGACGGTATTTACGACGTATTGCTGACCCTCAATATATTCTTGAACCATGACTTGTGAATTCATGTTTCCAAGCAAGTTCTCTTGGTTAACCAGTGCGTCGACTCGGTGTTGAACGCTGGCTAAGTCGTCACATCTAAAGCACCCGTCACTGCCCGCACTATTGATGGGTTTTACAAACAAGGGAAATGCCTCTTTAGGGTAGTCGGGTAACTGGTCAACGCTATTGACCAAGGCAAACGGTGCGGTATCAACGCCCTGAGAGCGCAAATGTTTCAGCATGCTCACTTTATTGGATCTGACCTGCGCCCTGTCAGGGGCGTGACCTTGTAATCTCAAGGCAGATGTGACGGTGTCGACGTGAGTAACCGCGAACTCGCTTCCCGAGATCACGAGATCGCAATTCAGGGCTGCGACCTGACTGATCAACTGGTCGGTGGTGACGAAAGTAAAGGTATCGCCATCATAAACGCAGCGGAATTGTTCATCTAACGCCACAATGACCTCGGCCCCATAGTCCTGTAAAGCCTCGATGAGACAAGGGCCACTGGATAGAGGGTTAACAACACAGATCTTCATATTGGGCTCTCCTTTCTTTCATCATCAAGCTAATGTTTTTCTTATTGTTTTGTGTAATGTAACGGATGTAGTTAACGACCAAATCCACATCTCGGTTAAGCGCGCCTGATGCGTAAATGCCGTAACGTGACAAGGTCTCAACATCAACATTTACCTTTGAACTGGGTTCATAGGTAATCTGGACGACATGGTCGTTCATAGTCAGTTGTGGCAGCAAGGCGTCACCACCATCGAGGTGGAGTGTCCTTTCTTTGGGGGAGAGGTAGTCGTATTTATTCCCTTTGAGGATTGTGAGTAAGCCTTGATCAATAAATTGCTGGATAAGCACGGCATTCCCATAAGTGAAAGCGCTCAAATAGCGTTTTATAATACGAGGGGCTAACATTAACGTGCGCCTGATGAGCGGGGTCGGCTTGTGCATATTCCGTTGAAGCATATCACCGATCATATCTTGCCAGGTATTGGTGCCGGACTCGTGGATATCTCTCGTGAGCTTGCTGTAGGCATTAAGTTTTCTATATTCCAAACTTTTGGCCTCTCTCAGTTGTCGAAGTGCGACGCGTTCAGAGAAGCGGGGGCCATCCCGACGCTCATAGAGGCGGGTTCTCACACTAGGAAGCTCGCCTGACGGAGACACCATGGTTGTGTGGACGCCTTTTGAACAAAGGTAGATGCTGAGATCAATAGCGGAGAGTTTAGTACCAAACACCACTGCGTTTTTCGCATTCTCGACTTCGCTCTGATCCACATCATACGCCGATGGTCGGGTAGGTCCGAGACAGAGTAAGCAGTTATCATAGGGGTAGCGTTGCCCACTTGACGTAATGATCTCTCGCGTTTGATGGTTAATGGCGTTAACGCTAAGATTAACCACCTCAGTTCGTCCACATTGTGCATCAAACTGTCTCCGATGTTGTTCAAATGTGCGGACTAGATATTCGACGAAGAGACTGCGGGGTACATAATCCTGAGGCGTGCAGGCATATCCCTGACGGACGCAATAGTGATAGAAATCCATTACGTTATCGGCATCAATAGAATTAAGCTCAACAGGGGTATTGCAGAGCATTCTATCAGAAAACGCGGAGAGTCCGCTGCCCTTCCCAACTCCGCAGGCGTCAAACACGGTAATTCGGTTAAACGCCCCGCTACGGATCGCCGAGATATAGGCACTGATGCCCGCCACGCCGCCACCCACGATGGCCAGATGTTTAACTTTCATGGTGCCCACTTACGATCATGATACTTTTAATGTGTTGATATATTTCATGATTGTTCGGGTTGACGCGAACATCGAATACCTGATCCAGTAACGGATAAAAGGCGGAGTGAGGCACCTTGCGCTCAAAACAGAACTGATTGAGTATCGCCATTATGTCTTTAACACGATGGCTGGGCGAATATTGGTTGAGTGTCAGTAGTGCGCTAACGAGCGCATCTTCCATAGGTTTGTTTCTCACTAGTGGCGTTGAGATCGGAGGGTGATCAAGAAGTGGTGTCGACTTAAACAGTCGCTCGAAAGGCTCATGGGGAGAAAAATCTATCATCAGGCACAGTTTGCCACTGGGGCTTATTGAGGTAGCGCTGTGCAGTTCGCGGCCATCCAAAAACCACACGTCTCCTGCCTCCATCTGATAAACAACGTCCCCCTCGGAGTTCAGACAGGTATCATCAATATCTAAAACCACATGGAGGCGAGTGAAGCCGTTTTGGAATTCCAGGTAATCGAAGTGCGGAAGGATCATCCCTCCTTTGCATGAACGAAGGAGGCGGACTGATTTGATGTGACGGCATTCGAAGTGATCGTTGATCATTCTGTTAATGTTATGCAGATCCTTTCCTGTGTCATTTATCTGTGCGGATCCCTCATACTCTTTTGAGATGGCATCGCCGTTGCGCCCATCTTTGTTCCAAATTGACAGGGTTTCCCATATGCCGTAGCCGTATTCTTGATAAGCCTGATCGAAATTTAAAGCGCGTATATCATTCAAATCTTCTGATTGAAGGTATTTACTTATCCTGATTTGATACAACTTTCTAGATGCCACTACTTTTCCTATTGATTCTTAAGCTGAAATGAATATTTTGCCAGTGGATGGCAGTGTAAATCCCGTCTAATAAATTTTAATGAGTAATAACAATCATTATGTTTGGCTCCCCCCACATTCCGTTGACATTCCTTTGGGTTACCGAGACAAAGAAACGAGTCTGTATATATATACAGACATTTATGATAATTGTGTCTCTATCGCAGTCGGTGAGTATGGCTTTTCTTACGATAAACGAATAAGGACAGAATGGATCTTGAAGAACTTCGTCTGTGGCTTGAAGTCGTACGCCGCCTTTCCGTTCCGGATAATGGAAAGCAACTGACATCGAGAGAAAAATCCGCTTTAGCGCAAAGTTGCCGGGTGTTGTCAGAAGTCGCCCAACTGTCAGCGGCGCGATTAGACGAAAAGCCCTAACAGGTCGCTATTCGCGCTGATCCCTTCTTCATCATCAGCGCGACAGAGTGCCGTCCATGCTGATGCCGTCGACGTTAAATTGGGGCTAAGGTGATGCTCTGGCCGTATAGAACGACAATGTTGTGTTTAATGTCGAGAATAAGATGAGTAAGAAGTAGAATACTTCGCCGGATCAAAAACACACTCCTCAGCGAAACAAGGGATATTGCATAGGTATGCGTCTGAACCATGAGTCATCAAAGGGCGATGACGATGCCTATGTTTTACTGGCGCCAGAGCGATTTGCGCCAAGGCTGGAGCACGGAGTAGCGTGAAACGATGGCGGCTTTACAGTCAAACCTCCAAGCTGTGCCAATAAAAGCGGCGTATGCCCCTTTTATTACGCTAACACCAGTTGTACCAGGTTTAACGTTGCCTTAACCAGTTCTGAGATACTCTCAACCAGCGCGGTGAGGACCGCAATGGTGAGCGTGATCTGGACCAGTTTTCGCAGGCCAGTCATATTGCACTCTCCTTAAAGAGAGGCTACTATTTATTGTGGATTTGTACATGAGCAGCCCCGTTAAATGAAAGCAAGTGCTTCAACACTTACCGGATAACGGGGCTTTCTTGTCTCTGTACCTCCAGCATGGCTTTCAGCACAGAACTGAAAGCCGCCAAGTTGAATACTACGGACTTGCCAAGGCATCATCAACCCAACGGCCCTAGAGCCCAGACCTTCCCTTTGCTGCTAACGAGTGGTAATGGACGGCATGACCTTGTTCGTCAAGGCTTAGTGCTGATAAGCTATTTGAATTAATAATTATCATTTATGACTAATAATTCATCAAAATGATGCCCGATACACTAAAGTTAAATACGGTCCGTTTACGATGGTGAACGCGACTCTCTAAGGCTTAGCATACAGTCCTCTTCTTAAACAGAGGCCAAAATGTGGTAAACGAGAAGCCCCGTTAAATGAAAGTAAGTGGTCAACACTTGCCGGATAGCGGGGCTTTCTTGTTTCGTGACCTCACTTATAGTCACCGCGAATTCGCTCCCGGAGAGCACGAGTTCGTGACCCTATTGACCTCTGTCTCACAGTGCTGCAAAGCCTCGATGAGACAAGGGCCACTGGATAGAGGGTTAACAACACAGATCTTCATATTGGGATCTCCTTTCTTTTATCATCAAGCTAATGTTTTTCTATTTGTATTGTGCTGTGTAACGGACATAGTAAACGACCAAATCCACATCTCGGTTAAGCGCGCCTGATGCGTAAATGCCGACACGTGACAAGATCTTCAACGTTTACCCTTGAACTAGGCTCATAGTCAGTTGTGGCCCGCCATCGAGATGGTGGGGCCTTTCGTTGGGTGGGAGGGCGTCGTATTTATTCCCCATTCCGTTGACACCCTTTCGGGTTGGGGTAGTTACCTCATAGCTACGTAAAGTGCCAACAATTTAGAGGTGTAGGTAGTTAGGTAGGAAATCCATTACGCACCTTTTTTGTGTTTTGGGTGACAGAAAAAGCAGACAAATAGGAAAATAGCGAATGCAAAAAATTGAATGTAGCTAGGTAGTGGCTTTGTTTCCTAATTCTTCTGAGCGATTACGTAGCCTTCCTAAGAGTGGCAGCGTTATTTTATTAAAATCGTTTCAGGCATACCAAGCTCGGTCATCTTGTTCAACGCTTTAACCATTGCGTATGCTTCTCCTACTTGGGCGTTGTAACTTCTTAAACTCAAAGAGTTACCCAACAGCTTTTTTTG
>NZ_SATR01000070.1 GCF_004551525.1 Vibrio ouci
ACCTCTAGCAGCATCAAGCGCCACCTTAGCTTTAAATTCGGGTGAGTGGTTTCTACGTTTTCTAGTCATAATCTGTTCCAGTATTTTTAGGTACTATCAAAACAGATCAATCACTTAAAGTCATGTCCGAAAATCGGGAGCCACTTCTCTTCACGTTGTCCTCACCGGGCTCTTCGATATGTAAATAGTTAGAGCCGCATTGCTTTAGTCCAAAGGGCAGCAATGCATTGGGAGTGCTGCCAAATACAATGTAACGGTTAAGTGCGTTGTAATATGCTCCTCGGGATCTCCATCCGCTATCAGGGGCTGCCTCAAGCTGTTCCTTCATAAGCTTGATAACTTCTTCCGCTAAGCCATCACCATACAGGTATTGATTGATGTACGACTCACTAGAGATGGGGTAAATTCGGTTAAACTTGGCATCGCGCTTTGACAACCATTTGCTTCGTTTCTGACGGGTCAACTCGTCGTCAGAAAAGCTCATCTCAGCTGGATAACTATAAGGCTGAGTCTTCATTCCTTGTTTACTAATGAGCTGTGTGATTTGGTCGAAACGCATCACCACGGGCTTGGAGATGTTGTCGCGACTATGGAACTGATTAACATCAGCAATAGCAGCTTTTTTAAAGTGGAGGTTTGCATGGCAGACCAACAAATTGGTTACAGCATCCTCCGAATATATGCGCATGCCCTGATAAATCATAGAGTTAGCTCCAGAGGAAGGAAAAGTCTCAGGTAGCGGGTAGTATTGAGGGGTAACAAGTGGTGCAATCCACAATACTTAAATAACGATTGACTACGCTTGAAGCTCAATCCAAGTTTTGACGCAACGTCCTGGAGGTGATCTTGCAGCTCGTCATTAGGTGCTCCCATCCACTGTTCAACGAAGCTCTCTCCAAACTCAATTAACTCGGACTGAGCCGGGTTCAGGTTATGGGCCAATTCAAAACTGTTGATGTTCCATATGCGAGCCTTTGTAGTGTCGCGTTCTGTGATGATACGGTATTCGACACCTCGTCGACGCCAATACTCTCGTTCAATCGCGAATTTTTGCCACGTTCGCGGATTTATTTGCTTAATGTTCCCATCTGTACATCGTTCGTAAAGCTGGTTCCAGTACTTAAACGTGTACGCGACGCGCTGCCTAGCCCCGGATTGCGTTCGTTTTGTTCGCACAAAATCCGTGGTCATTATGTGAGCAAAATTCGTTTTCCAATCGCGGGGGTGAACAATGTTGCCTGAGATTGCGATATCCAAGGATTCATCAATATCTAACGCATACTGCTCTTCGACGCGAATGGTCTCAGGTTGCCACAATAAAATTTTGTATGCGCCAAGTTCACCGTCGGAAAGAAGGTGTACATCCCTTCCTTGGCGAGGGCAATAAATCCAATGACGGCGACCTACTTTGTTGACATGGCGGACTGTTATGAAAGGCACATGGTGTTTAGCTTTTTCTAAATCTCGTTTCCACCGATTAAGCGAAAGGATTATTTCATTAGATACTCGCGGCTGTTTAACGATTTTGTTTTGCATAAAAGACTCTGTGTTGATAGTTCTATAACACCACAATAGTCTAATTAATGGCGAAGCTAAAGGCTGGTAAGTTAATGATATTATTGCAAAAATATATTAAAATGCTAATAAAGTGATTTTGCCACTTTTTAAGCAATCTAGATATTTCAAAGAATTATGCGATGTTTATTAGTAGGTGTTAATTATTGATATATTATTATTGATAGGCGTTGACTATCAATAAGTTTGAAAAAATAGGCAGAAACAGACGAATATTGAAGATTATTAGTCCATAAAACAGAGGTAGAGTTGCAATCCATACGGTTTTATAAAGATTGTAGGAGCAATTTTTCTTTCTTTGTCGTCCCTATAAACTCCATAATCACTGGTAATCACTCGATATCACCTGAGAATCACAGTCTTATCATCGTCGTTACGAAATCTTCTTTCATACAATATCTTCGTTCATCAAACAAAGGAGATAGAACGATGAGTAACAAACAGAACAACCATAAAGCTGATCAATCAAATGCGAATAAAGGTACGTCCGGACATAACTCGACTTACCAAAAAGCACAGGACAATCGGGCTAACCAAATGAATCCTAACAATTCACGTTATCAAGGCAAGAAGTAGGGGGTTGATATGATGGAACCATCTGACATGTCACAGGATGAGCTAGATCTTTGGTCTGATATTAACAATCCAAATAATGATGCTGATATGGACGATTGGGCGGACGCTCACAACCCTAACAATGATGATTACTTAGGGGATGACTAAGTAAATAGCCGATGGTTAAATTACCATCGGCTATCTTACTAAGGAAGGGGCTGTTGGCTATGAACAACGAGAAAAAATATAAATATACTAGGCAGTTACTGAAAATTGCTAAGCGTGAAGGTGGGTACACCAACAAAGATATTGAAAAGAAAGCCGGCTTAAAAGGCTCTTCTAGCTCTCTGGCGTCTAGGTGGCTAAATGGTCACGCTTTGGCTACGGAGCGGCAAATGCGTTACTTCATCAATAATTATGGCCATTTTTTGAAGAGGCAATTGGAGCATCTTTATTATAAGTACCTACCAGATGGTGAAAACTTAGTGGTGAACTACGTTAAGTTATCTGGCGATATTATTTTTAAACACCAAATCCGTGTAGATCCATCTCGAGAATACAAAAAAGGGTTGAGTGTATTGAGGCTAGTGGTAATAGAAAACGACGGTTGCTATAAACTATTACATCAATATCGTGCTGGACTGATTCAATGGGATAAGCACGCTGACGTAAAACAGGCTTACTTTGAGCCGTCTATTTACGATCTCCAAGGTATTGTGCATTCGGATAACGAAGAGGCTCATTGGTATCTATGGAAAGTGATTGAATGCTCTGACACGAGTGAGTTAATCGATAATTTTGAAAATGAATGCAAAATCATACTTAGTTCAAATAACATCGTAGATTGGGCGAAGCGCAATGGTCAAAACGTTGATCATATGGACTCAAGAATGTTTGCTCCTAAGCATGTAATACCAATGAAGTTTGCATTTTATCAAAAGATAATGAAGCTCGGCTTGCAAAGTGACTTATTGCCGTTTTAACATCATACCGACAACCCAAGCTGCCATAGAGGGGCTTAATCCTCAAATCAGAGTTGGATGCCAACTCAAAGACTGATACCTTTCGTTATAGAGCACCACCTCTGCTAAAGAGCTGGGGGTCGTGTACAGGTATTCGGATAACCTTGTAATCTGTCTCTGACTAGGTGAAAACGCTGAGGCAAGTAACTGAAACGGTTCAAGGTTTACTAGGGATAGGGGTGGGTAAAGCCGAACCATATAACTTCGTGTTGTATCGTTCGGCTTTTTTCTTTGTTAAGTGCAGGTTTCGGTGAGTGCTTAGGGTGTCTAGTTCGTCTTGAATAACTATTGCTTCGAAATGATGGTAGCCCGACCAAGGGGCACTTCACTCGGAGATTCCCATCATTCATCCTCTTTAAATATGTTTTCAATTTCATCCCAATCTGGGAGGGTGTGGGTTTTAGGTATTACAGAAAACTGTAAATCTAACGAATCAAGTATTCGTTCAAAAATGTCATATGACCCGGTGAATCGACCGTTTTCGATTTCTGATATCGTTGTTTTGTTAATGCTAGTGATTTTTGAAAGTTGCACTTGAGTTAATAGTTTTGCTTTTCTGCTCTCTTTTACCTGCTTGCCGATTTCGTAGCGTGTACTCATTTTTGACCCTAAATGTTAGCCATATAGTTAAGTTTTCGTCTTTTAAAGCAAGTGTTAGCTATATGGCTAACATCGTTCAATAGAACTTCCTTTTTACCATCATGTAAAGTTAGCAGTTCTGGTGACTCCTTTTGTCTAAATGTCACACAAGACAGTTCGCAATTTGAAACTCAGAAATCTCTATCTTCGAACTCGCTGATATGGTTAGCTCAGACTGGCTCCAAAGCGAGCCAAGATGAGATTGACCCTGATGTCAAAGTTAATAATTTGACTTAATTTTTTTCGTCTATCTATGTTGCTCAGATTGTAATCACTCTACAAAGTAACCTTAATACTCAAGGTTTTTTCATTTAATCTCATATCCAGACATAAAGTAGCTAAACAGATCACTGCTCTCGTAGACTATTTATCATAACATGTTGAAAATACGAATATGATTAAGTACATGAAGTTCGATATTAAAAAGAGTTACATTGACTCTTAATTCTAAACATAGGCTTTAACATACCAGTCGATTTCAAGTGTTTGAAATCTAGCAGAGTCCCGTGACTAATAGGTCTTTCAGAGGCCCTTTCTCGGTGATGAAAAGTTTGAACAAAAACTTTTGGTAGGCGTGATGACAGTAGAACAAAGAAAAAAAGAATTCAGAAATTTTCTGCTTAATAACAAGCGGCGAACAGAAAATACGGCGAATGCATACGTATCAGGTGTCAATACTGTATCTGGGCACTACGGTGAAGATGTGTTCAGTATTAATGATCTAGGTGAGCTAGAGAAAATTTGGTCAGACTATGGCCCTGGCGGGAAGTATAAGAGTGTGGGCGATCAGAACAGTGGCAGTACTCGCTCAGGCCTTCGAGATTGGATTGAATTTCAGAAGAGTACATTTCAAGATAAGTCTAACAGTTATTTTGTTGAGTTAACTGATGGTGCAATCAGAAACGGCTATATAGTCGTGAGGGACCACAATGGTTTCTTTCCTCCAGAATATATTGCCAATGAAGAGGGGATTAGTGAATCCCAATTTACTCTATGCTGGCCGGATGGAGAGGAACGACGCACTTGTGTTTTAAGCAAATTTGGACGTATCAAAGCCAGATTCAACCTGCGTTTCGCTGACTATACAGCTCCGGTAACATTGCGTATTACAAAAGATCCAGAGCGTAAAGACCGTTTTCATATATCGAAACAATCCCCTAAAGCTTCCACTGTATCTATGGATGATAAAAATATGAAAGATGATGAGAAACTAGGTTATGGACAACCTTTAAACCAGATACTTTATGGCCCACCAGGAACAGGAAAGACCTACTCGACAACACATCTTTCAGTATCATTAGCGGATCCCAATTGGTTTGAAGAGCTACAAAATCAGGACTTGGACGAAGCCCAGGAGCGTGACTTAATTAAAGCTCGCTATGAAAAGCTATGTTCTGATGGACGCATCGCGCTTACAACATTTCATCAGAGTTTTTCTTATGAAGATTTTGTTGAGGGCATCAGAGCCAAAACATCTAAAGAGACCAAGACACTAGAATACAAAGTTGAAGATGGTGTGTTTAAGCGAATGTGTGAGCGAGCCGTTAAAGCTGTGTCAACGCACCAAGATATTGGACTTTCGGAATCCCCTGATATTTGGAAGATCTCCATTGGTCGTACAAATGAAAAAGAGATGCGTGATAAGTATATTGAAGCTGGAGAGGCTCGCATTGGTTGGAATGATACCGGAGATCTATCTCTGGAGTGGGATGATAGGACACACGAGCAGCAGGAATATTGGGACAAAGATCTGTCTTCCCGAAATCGCACCGCCATCAGTGCATTTTCACATGAAATGAAGGTGGGAGATGTATTGCTATGCCTTAAAAACGCTGAAACTGTTCAGGCTATCGGGGTTGTTGAATCAGATTATTATTTTGATGAAGCGGAGTACAACAAAGGGTATGCCCATACTCGTAAAGTAAATTGGTTGCTTAAAAACATAGAGCTCAATATCTTGCCACTCAACAATGATACGAGAATGGTGCAACAAACAGTGTATCCACTCAATCGCATAAACTGGAACTCGTTGGTGGCAGAACTTGAAAAACAACAGATAGAATTGCCGGTTTCTTTGAACCCTGAAGTTTCTCCATCAACGGCCCAAAACTATGTGTTAATCATTGACGAGATTAACCGTGGAAACATTTCGCGTATCTTTGGAGAATTGATTACTCTTCTAGAGCCTGACAAACGCAAAGATGGTTCAGATGCGCGTTCAGTTATTCTTCCATATTCAAAAGAACCTTTCGATGTACCTAGCAATCTTTATGTTGTGGGGACAATGAATACTGCGGATAAATCGCTGGTACAACTAGATTTGGCATTGCGTCGGAGGTTTGAGTTCGCAGAATTAATGCCGGAACCAACCCTTCTATCTGGAATATCAGTACATGGAGTAGATATAGGTAAATTGTTAGATTTACTGAATCAACGTATAGAGGTTCTTTTAGATCGTGACCATATGCTCGGACACGCCTACTTTTGGTCGCTCAAAGGTGTGGATTCTGAAGATGAAAAAGAAATGTTATTGGCAGATATCTTTGCTAAACGCGTTATACCACTACTCCAGGAATACTTTTTTGCGGACTGGGAACGCATAGGTTGGGTTTTAAATGATCCTGGTAAGGCTCCAGATGCGCAGTTTATTCAAACGGAAGCAGTTGGGCAGCCATTGAGTCACTTATTTACTAATGCTATTGCAGACGAAGTTATCGATCGCAGATATAGAATTAACCAACAGGCGTTTACTAATCCGGATTCTTATAAGGGAATATTTAATGTAGCAGGGGAATAGCCAAATGATTCAAGTGCGCGAGTACGCTCGTCTCACAACTGATAGTCGAGTGGTTCCTTCACTAGATTGCGCTGTGGTATCCGAAGCTACATTAGATTGGTTACAGGAATTAACAGCTTCATGGAAGGGTTCAGAGCCAATAACTTTAATTGATGGTCAGCGCTCTTTGAAGTTAGGCAGCTATGTTGGTTTTTTGCAGAGTCCCGGAGGAGAGGCAATAGAGATATTGCCAAAGACGGGGTTAGGACTCGAAAATTCTGATTCAGCGCGGCGCATACTGCAAGACATGTTGATGGCTGCGATGGGTATTAAACCAAGAGTAGCTGATGCCGCAAAACTGATGCGGATGCGTCAGCCTTTGCATGAATGGATCTTTAGTCAATTTCTATCAGAGCTCCAAAAGTTGGTAACCAGAGGCTTGCGTTTTGATTATCAACGAACTGATGAAGAGGGTCGGTTTATTCGGGGACAGTTACGAGTTGTTCAGCAGCAACGACAGGCTGCGGGTAGGCAGCACTTTTTTCATATCAGTCACGATATTTATTCACCTGAACGTGTAGAAAACTGCTTGCTCAAAACAGCTCTGGATCATGTATTGTCTGCCTGTAGAAGTAGTGAAAATTGGCGGTTAGCAAACGAGTTATCTCATCGTATGGCAGATATTCCCTCCTTGTTGGACCCGCTAAATCAAATGCGTAACTGGAAGAGCAATAAGCTGATGCAAGCGTACGATACCGTACGTCCATGGTGTGCTCTGATATTGGAAAAACTGAATCCAAATTTTCAGCAAGGTATACATCGCGGCATTTCATTATTGTTCCCTATGGAACAGTTATTTGAAAAGTATGTGGAATCTTCTTTACATAAGCAATTGCCTAAAGATTGCTTACTTAAATCGCAGGCTAGCTCCCAATACCTGTTGCGGCATACGCCAGAGAATAGGGAACAGTCAATGAATCTGTTTCAACTAAAGCCTGATTTGTTGCTGATAACATCAATGGGTAACCAGGTTTTAGATACTAAGTGGAAGCTCATAGATCAATCTGCGTATCAATCAAATGAGAAGTATGGAATTTCTCAAGCTGACCTATATCAGCTGTTTGCTTATGGTCATAAATACCAAAAAGGTCGAGGTCATATGATGCTGATATATCCAAAGCATCAGCAGTTTAAATCGGCACTTCCACCGTTCTATTTTTCTGATGAGTTGGTTATTTGGTCAGTACCTTTTTGCTTAGAAACACGTAGATTGGTTTCTGGAGAGTGGACTAAGCATTTTCATGTTCATAAGCAAGTCTGAAGTGCGAATTTTTATGCCTAGAGGTTTTAGGTACTTGAGGTAATCCGTTAGATGCTAATTTTGCAAAGTCCCTGACAAATTTCTGCCCAGAACCGTTATGTGGCTTTTCTGGCTCAGAAATGCCCGAACTCATGCTAGATACTTTTGGAATGGAGTTAAGTTAGCACACTATAGACCGAGTAACTCACAAAAGTTATTTGAAGCAATTGGTTAATCGCAGTCTTTTTGCTGCAAACCTAATCAGTCAAACGCCTATGAGATAAATATCAAATCACTGTCTATGCGCTTTATGGTATATTCATCCGCCATGAAGTTAATAGCAACATTGCTGTTAAACGTAAGAGGTATTTATGGGTGTTTCTGTTAGAGTTCTTGAGGCAAATCATGGAGATTGCATCCTAGTCAGTTATGAGAGTGCTTCAGGCACTACTAATATTTTAATTGACGGAGGTACATCAACGACGTTTAGACATGGACCGAGGCAGCGTTATGACGGAGCTCTTTGTCGAGCTCTAGATGACCTTAAAAGCAAAGGGCAGAGTATCGATCTTGCTGTGCTGACTCATATTGATGACGACCATATACATGGTTTGATAAAAGCTTTTGAAACACCTGGTTACTTATGTGACCTAGTTAAGTCTATCTGGTTCAACTCATCTCGTTTGATTACACAACATTTTGGTGCTCCAGAGATTCCGGAGAATAATGTTCTATTGACTGACGATTCTCCCGAAACAAGTGTTCGTCAGGGAAAAGAGCTAGAAACACTGCTTTGTGAGATAGGATGTAATCGAACCCCTTTAGTATTATCTGGACAAGTCCATACTGTGGGTCCGTTCACGTTGCAAGTTTTGTCTCCCGGGCGAGTTCAGTTAGAGCGGTTATTGCATAAATGGCCTTCTGAAGTTGAGTCAGGTGCTACAGCTGCTCACGATAACGATTACGGCCTTTCTCTAGAAGAGATCTGGACTAAAGACGAATTTGAGCAAGACTCATCTGTTTACAATGGGAGTTCAATAGCGTTTTTGTTGGAAGTTGATAATACGAAAATGCTTTTTCTTGGAGACGCACATGACCATGTCATAGTCGAAAGCCTAAAAGAATTAGGCTTTAACGAGTCAAATAAGCTTCACCTTGACCTTGTGAAAGTTTCACACCACGGTAGCCAATACAATACTAGCTCGGAGTTTCTTTCCTTACTTCAGTCACCTCGTTATGTAATTTCGACCAATGGCTTAAGGCATGGTCTGCCTAACAAAAGAACCATTGCAAGGATTATTAAAGAAACAGATGGTCAGATTTGTTTTAATTACAGTAGTGTGATTGGACCTTTGCTCTTAGAGCATGAAGTAAAAGATTATGCTTCTCGTTTGGAAGTGTTAGATGGGGAGTTCCAACTTTAATATGACAGTTTCTGAAATCATTCGGTCATACAGTGTAAAGGTGAATGGTGGTAGTGGCGTACTAGTCAACGCAATGACTCGGGAATATTCTTATGTACTAACTGCCGCTCATGTCATTCTCGACAAAGAAGGTAATATAATTACTGACGAAGAAGGCAAGATAGCAGTTCATGATTATCAAAATAATTCAATCAACGTTCTATCTGAGCTTATTCCTCAAGAGTGGAGAGAATCTAGATCAGATCGTTATGACCTTGCAATCTTGAAAGTAGATTACCAGGAACGATTAGCACAAAAATGCATTCCAGCTTCAGCGCTGACTGATCGAGCCTCACTAATTCTTGTTGGTTTCCCCGAAACAGAGAGAAGTTCATCGGATCCAATTAAAGAATATACGGGGCATAAGATTAGTGTAGCAAATGAACTTATGATGTTATCTCTTGATGGGATTCCAGGAACAAATACGATCAAAGGAATGTCAGGCGGTGGCGTGTATCATGTTCAAGATGAGATGCCATTGCTCACTGGAATCGAATTTCGAATGGATGGTTCTACAGCTGAACAACAGTATGGTCGAGCTCAATGCCACAGTCTAAAAAGGTTTGAAGAGTTAATTACAATTAACTCAAGTGTACCAATGATCCCAGCGTATTTAGAATGCTTTTCTAGGGTGAAAGATCTGATATTCGCGTTCAATGTGATTGATAAAAATAACGTTCTCAATCTTAAAGAAGCCTTGGAAGAGTTTGCCAATCTACTAATTGACGGGGGGCTACCCCCTCCGTATAAAGTCATGGCAGACTACAGTTCAGAGCTTCTGGTCAATCCAGTAAAACTCAACGAGCTTGAGAATCGCCAATTGTGGGTAGCATATTTAGAGTTTTTGGTAATCAGTGCCTTGATGGATAACTCTGGAAGTGCTGATGTGTAGTGGTCAACTAAAATTGGCCACAGTTTTGTAAGTTTTCCAGTAAAGCCTTTCTGACTCATTCGGAGTCAGGCCACCATTATACTGGTGCGGCCTGATTTGGCTGTAATATCTGATGATATAGCCAACAACACTTTGCCAAGCT
>NZ_SATR01000008.1 GCF_004551525.1 Vibrio ouci
GCTTTGTGTTTGATGATTGGATTGCTAGTATGAAGCATGAGAGTTACCTCTTATTGTCTTTGATTACGGATTCAGCACCTTTAATCAAAGTGGGTAACTCTCTTCTTTTCAAATTGAAGTGTCAGATCTAGTCGGAACTAATACACTTGAAGGGTATGAACTGGCTAAGTCTCTTGATTCACTAGACTTGTGATCAAGAGACAGGCTATATCGCTGCCTTTTTTGCTTTTTAAAGCCTATGCTTGCTAGTTATTAGCTAACACTGCATTGTAAACCTTTCCGGTTTCAGTCCCTTCAACACTTTGTTGGTAGAACCCAGCAACATCATCTGCTGGAATACCCGCACTGCTATCGGCTCCCCACTGTTCTAGCGTCTCTTTAACAAACGATGGACTTACCGCATTAATGCGTTTTCCTTGTTCAAATTCAAGTGCTGCTACGCCAACAAAGGCATTAATTCCAGCCACGCCGATTGCAATAGCCGCTGTACCTTGAATTGGGTAATTCGACGCCTGCCCTGACGTTAAGGTGATAGAGCCCCCTTCATTGAGATACTCCATACCAACACGCACTATATTGACTTGCCCCATTAATTTGTTATTTAGCACTGTTGCGTAGCCAGAGCTCGGCATTTCTGCGATTGAACCCATCCCACCATTTCCCGCCATGCTGATAATGGCATCCACTTGACCTACTTTTTCAAACAGCGCTTGAATTGATGTGATGTCCTCAATATCAACCGTCAACTCTCCCTGCGAATGTCCAACAGCCACTACCTCATGCTGATTAGATAATACGTTTGTCACCGCTCGCCCAATAATGCCATTCGCACCTATCGCCAATATTTTCATGCTGCTGCTCCTTCTGTTTTAAAATGGGTTTGCTCCAACCACGCCAACATGTTTTCAGCGAGTAATGAGGATTGGTCTTCTTGCAAAAAGTGAGAGGCATTAGCGACCGTAATATGTGGTTGGCCTTGCGCACCTTTAAAGTTGTTTTGGAATTTCTCATCGTATGCTTGACCAGCCAAAAATGGGTCCTGATCGCTAAACAGAGTCAAAACCGGCTGATCCCACTGCTTTAACTTGAGCCAGTCTTGATTGACGGCATCTAAGTCATCAGCCACGATTTCAGGCATTTTCCGCGGCCCGGCAAAATACTCGGAGCTCGGGAATGGAGCATCGTACGCCTTCATCTCATCGTCACTCAATTCACGAGTTGACAAGCTTTGAATCAGTTGACCAATTTCTGGCTGCACGTTATTAACGTGATCCACCAAGAAGGTAGCTTTCGTAAAGCGAGTGAGAAGCTCTTTAAGGCTCGTTCGGCAGTTTCCTATTCGGTTAAACAAGTTGAGCAGTATTACGACATTGAAATCTTCAGTCGCGAGACTTACCGCCCAGAGCTGACGCGTGATGGAAAGATCTTAATCAATAAAATTCAGACCTTACTTGATGCGGCTAATCAGTTTGATGTATTTGCTCGCCAAATAAATAGTGAGGTTGAGAAAGAACTGCGCATTTCAGTCAGTGCTATTTTCCCAATTGAAAAAGTCACCTGTCTACTTAGTCACATTAAGCAGAGCTTTCCTGAAACCATTATTCATCTAGATATAGAAACCGCTTCTGGTGAGCGTATGCTACGAGACGATGTTGTTGATATCGGTATTTATGCTGTACCTGAGTGTAATACTGCTGAGTTCGTATACCGCTGCATTGAACGGCTCAAACTCTCGGTTTATATATCGTCCTCATTTCCTTTGGCAAAGCTCGACAATCTCAGCCACAATGAGCTTGCGCCTTACCCACAAGTCGTCGTGAAGTCTTCCTATAAATCCAGCCCGGACTCAGGCATTGTCAAAGAAGCTCTCCATTGGTATGTATCAGATCACCACACAAAAAAATCACTGATTCGAAGTGGACTTGGCTGGGGTAGACTTACCAGTCATGAAGCGGCCAATGAACCGAAACTGATTGCGCTAAATAACTTAGAAACACTGAACATACCTATCTATGTTGCACGCAAAAAAGACAAAGCGTTAGGGCCTGTAGCCAGCAAAGTATGGGAGTTTTTTTGCTGAGACCGAATAATGGCAAGGCAAAAAGCGGGCAAATATAAAAAAGCCCCGACAACAGCGATGTTGTCGGGGCTTTGCTTTAAGTAGATTTAATCGATTATCGTGAAAGCTTTACTGCCTCTTTCGGCTTATCCACTTCAGTGAACAAACCTTTGACCAAGCTAACACAGCCTAGCAGCAAGATAATCGTAAACGGCATGGCCGCAATGATGGTGATCGATTGCAGCGCCTGAATCGACTCAGTACCACCAATCCACAGCATCACGATCGCAATCAAACCTGAAATAATCACCCAAACGATTTTCTGCTTCATTGGCACTTCTAACTTGCCGCCTGCCGTCATGCTATCAATCACAATCGAGCCAGAGTCCAGTGTCGTCACAAAGAAAACAATAATCAGAACAACAGCAATAATCGATAAAATATTGCCCACTGGGTAAGCTTCTAGCATGTAGAACAAGCTGAGAGAGACATTACTCAATTGCTGCTGAACACCTAGCAAGCCCACTTTGTCGATCATTTGCTGGATCGCGATGCCACCAAAGGTAGACATCCAAGCGGTGGTCACTAATGTTGGGATAATCAGAACGTAAGCGAGGAATTCGCGAACCGTACGGCCTTTTGAGATACGCGCTACGAACATACCAAAGAATGGCGCATAAGCTACCCACCAAGCCCAGTAGAACACAGTCCAACCATGTAAGAATGTTTCGTCTTCACGACCTGAGGTTTGGCTCAGTGGCAAGATGTTTTCCACATAGCTTACGACCGAGGTTTTCATAGAATCGAGTACAGTCGTGAAGTTCAAAACCGCCATCAGTCCAAGGAAGATGAAAGCAATCGCCATATTAAGGTTACTCAGCAGCTTAACACCGCCATCCATGCCTCGCAGTACCGATAGGATCGCCAGACCCATAATCAATACAATAATCGATTGTTGCAGCAGCAAGCTATTATCTAAGCCAAACACATGACTGATACCGCTGGCTGCTTGTGTTCCGCCTAAACCTAGCGATGTCGCTAAGCCAAACAGAGTCACCAGTACCGTCATGATATCAATGAAATCACCGGTTTTACCCCAAACTTTGTCACCAAGTAGCGGGTAAAATACCGAACGCATAGAGAGTGGCAGACCTTTGTTGTAAACAAAGTACGCCAAACAAAGTGCCGTCACACCATAAATGGCCCAAGCGTGGAAGCCCCAGTGGAAAGTCGCTGTACCTAACGCGAGCTCACGAGCTTCTAGCGTGTGCGATTCCACATTCAGTGGTGTTCCGTACCAACCCGTGTAGAAAGCCGTTGGCTCCGCAACACCCCAGAAAATAAGGCCAATGCCCATACCCGCAGCAAACAGCATGGTAATCCATGAAATCGTCGAATAATCCGCGGTTGCACCTTCACCACCTAAACGCACTTTACCGAATGGAGAAAGAGCGATAACAATGGCGAACACAAGTAAGATGTTTGCTCCCCACATAAATAGGAAGTCAAAGTAAGAAAGAACGGCACCTTTTACCGAATCGATGGCCGCTTTTGCATCTGCTGGAGAGAGTAGCAGTAACGAGATGATGAAGAGAAGAGATAAGCCGACAGAAGAAGTGAAAACCGTGTTGTGGACATCCATACCCCACTTACTAACGTTATCCTGACCGACTTGATAGTCTGTAGATTCAATACTGTATTTTTTAGATTTAAAGCTCATATATCATGAGGTTTACATATCCGACTCAACGGATATAAAGACCAACTCCATGTTAGTTATAGTTTGATAAGCAACAATAAGCTCGCATCATGCTGATGAAAAATACCCTTTCCAATAAGGCATTTTTGGCTCTATTGCTCATCCCCGGTACGCTATACTAACATATTGATGGTAATTTTTCGCCCAACGCCCTTAAAACAGCGCCAAGGTACCTCCAAGCCTTTGTTTGATATACAAGAAATATTTCTCTTATTAACGCTAATTAGCACTTTTAAAATCAACCTCAGAATGACTAGGCATTGATACAAATAGTAACGACGATAAGGTAAGAACAATTGCGGAAACACTCCAGCTAACACCAATACTAAAAGTGTCAGCTAGATACCCCAATCCAATCGACGCAGTCATCCCTCCAACGGTAACCGCAACAGAGCTAATCGATAACATGGTCGAGCGATATCGGCTCAGAGTGCTGTCATTGATAAGAACGCTTTGCGAGTTTTCCCCAAGAGTAAACAAGAAAAAGAACAGCAAATAAGCAAGACAAAAACTCATAAGCTGAGATGAGAAAGCAAGTATTAGGAGCATGATACCCGCTGCACTTCGGCTCACTAACAGCACGATACGATGAGAGCCCTCGCACCAACGCAATACACTTACCGACATCCAAGATGATAAGCCCGCCATAAAAAAATAGCCTGCGGTAATCACACCAAAGATCTCCGTACTTTGCTCACTTTGCTGCACAATGTCAGACAAGTAAGGTTGCCAAAGGTTTTCTACGCCACTTAACACCATGCCAAACACGACGATACTCTGCATTAAACGCAGCAACACCCTATGATTCATCACTGCATGAAGTGCTGGTTTTAACTGTGAGAATGGACTTGGCTCAATCACATCTTTTTGAGGCCTTGTCACGTCTTTAGGTATCAAACCCCAAGTCAGCATAAATAGCACGATATTCATCACTAGCGTCGCAACAACATTGAGATCATAAACCGACGTAAACCTTGCAGGATATTCTGACGCTAACGTCGGTAACCAGCCCCCGACCAAAGCGCCGATTGCCAAGCCCAATGTCACCATCACGTTGACCCTAGACAGCGCCGAGTGATACGTCTTCGGCCCGTCGATAAGCTGAAATCTATCGTAGAACCACGCATCTAATGTCCCTGAATATACTGCCCGCGCGGTACCAAGCAACATGGCACTGGTCAGTATCAATCCAAACCCAGATGACACAAGCAATACCGCCGCCCCCAGCACATTAATGATTAAAGAGAGAAGATAGGTAGCTCGTCGACCATACGTATCAGCCACACTGCCCAAAGGGATCTCTAACAAAGCAGTTGTGCCAATCCAAACGGCCATTACAAGACCAATATCAGTCAGGCTTAAGCCTCGGGATTGGAACAGTAAAATTAACACTGGGATGATTAAGCCGGTAATCGCCCAATGAAGAGCTTGGTGAATGGCAAATCGATTGATGAGGTTAGTTTGAGTCATTCCATTACTCACACAGATAAAATAGTGAGAAAAGAATCCCATATTGAACCTTTAAATCAATTAGTGATTCAAAAGATCATTAATATGATACCCAGTGTATCTTTTTACGTATCTAGGCACTGATATGAACCACAGATTGGCACAAGAGGTGTGCAATATTGTTAAGCAAGAGCTTAAAGGTCGTGGATTATCTTACGGCGATCTCGCCAACGCATTAGAGCTTTCAGAAGTGAGCGTAAAACGCCTACTTAACAACGCTCAACCAATGTCGATACAAAGGTTGATAAACATTTGTCAGTTAATCGAATATCCACTCTCGAAGTTACTTGAGAAAGCAGAGCGTAATGTACATGCCATACCTCTGTTTACCGCCAAACAAGATAGTGCCTTTTATGAACTACCCGCGTTGTTTACGTTCTGGAGCGAATTGGCAGAGCACAAATCTGTCGATGATATCGCTCATAGTTACGATCTCGATCCTGCCTCGGTCCATATATACCTACGTAAGCTCGAAAAGGCGGGCTTAATCTCACTTGAACTCAACAACCAATGCACACTCCTCGTTCCAGGGCATACTGCCTTTGAACAAGGAGCAAAGTATTCAGAGTTTTTCACCGCTCGTGTGCTAAGTGGCTTACAACAACGCGTCATCGATATTCCGATTGATGACGACCAAGCATTCTTGATTAGCTTAAAGGCAGAACTCACCCAACAGGAATTTCAGGAGATCAATAAAAAGCTAGAAGAGTGGATGTTTAATTTACTCAGGGAAAGCCAAGAACTGCGTAGTCGCGAGGGGTTTAAAGTAAAACCGTACACCTTTGGCTTTATGGGGGCTCAAGGCGCATTTCACGATGCCTTACCCAAAATAGAGAGGCTAACGGATTTGTAGCCGTTAGCCTTAACTTTAGTTACTGAAACTTTTCACCTGCGGCAGCGACAAATGCCATTTCAACCAAAAGGTTTGGATCCGCGAGTTCAACTTTGACGCAAGCGCGGCTTGGTGCAGTGCCATCTTCGAACCACTCATCCCATATTTCATTGAGCGCATCGAAGTTTGCAAAATCAGTTAAGTAAATCGTCACCGATAAAATGCGTGTTTTATCGCTATCCACCAGAGCCAACATTTGCTCTGCCTGATCAAAGATTTGTTGAACTTGGCCTTTGATATCGGAGGAGGTATCCGCTTCAGCGACCTCGACAAAATTAGCCATACCGTTGAAAATAGTCACATCTGACCAACGTTTGGTTGGGTTGATACGGTGAAGTGTCATCGTTGTTCTCATTAATTATGGTGTTCTACTAGACAGACTGGCGCATCTATTTGGCATTGATAACCACTCGCTTCCAGACTGCCGGTTATTTCGTTACGGCGATAACTGACAAGGTTATTCGAATGTTGGTTAGCTACGATCAGCCACTCGCCGCATGAGGTGATGGTAAAGTCTCTTGGAAACAAACCACCAGCGTCGGTCATGCTAAGCCATTTGACCTCTTCGCCTGATACCTCAAAGCAGCTCACGGCATTTTGATGGCGACAAGAAACGTAGACAAAATGTTCATCATCAGACAGTTTGATCGCTGATGCTGCTTCCCCTTTGTCAGCATCCGGAAGTAAGTCGAGCTCTTGCTGCACTTGCCAGCCTTGGTTGGTTTTGTGCAATACCACTAGAGTTTCACTAAGCTCACACACCACATACGCCTTGTCTTCAGTGCGATTAAAGACCAAGTGTCGTGGGCCACAACCTGCAGGCATCGCCAGCTGCTGTACAAGAGTAAAAGTGCCATTTTCTATCTGATAAAAACCAATCGCATCACTGCCTAAGTCCACACTGACTAGCACTGGCTCAGTTTGTTGAAACACCACTTGGTGGGCATGAGGTGACTGCTGGCGATCTTGATTTGGCCCTTGTCCTTCTTCAAACAAATCGGCCACTGAGCGTAACGGAATACCTTGGCTGTCGAGCAAGTAAACACTCACATTGCCTGAGCCATAGTTGGCAACGGCAAGGTATTTTTTGTCTGCAGATATCGCCAAATGACACGGATAGTCACCGGCAATCGGTAAAGCATGTGCATGTTGCCCATCCAAACAAACCAGTTGAGCGCCATCTTGCTGCGATACTTCGCTAAAGCTATAAGTCAGCTGCTGAGATTGGATAAGGTAAGAAGGGTTACGCAGAGGATAGTAGTCATCAAGGCGAATCAGTTCGCCTGTTTGTTGATTTAGCCCAACCTGAGCGATTCCTCTGCTTTGGCTCGGTGAGTCTGTGTATGTACCTACGAGAAAGCGTAAGTGACCACTTGCTTGCATAGCGATGTTCCCAATCAAATATCTTTGTAAACACAATGCCGCCAGCAAATGCTGGCGGCAATCAGTTTCAACGCTATTTCGCTAAAGTGTGGAGTAGGTTCTCAGTTGGTTTCACTATCGCGACAATGGTTTCGTCGAGAATGATAGCGTTCTCATCAATAACGCGCTGATATTCAGCCACATCTGCCGCTCTAACTGACTCGCCCTTGTTAGCAAGATCAATCAAAGTGTTAGCTAACTCTGCCACTTTAACTGTTGCCTGCGCCACTTTCACTGTATCAACCGAGGCCACATTGTTGGCGAAAATAGGCTCTGCTTGCTGCGCTGCTAAGGCTGCCGTTTGGTAATGCAGCGCCAGTTTAGCCAACGCCGCTTTATCACCTTTTGCGTACTCAGCCACTAGGTCGTTCATTTCATACACAGCCAAGCTTTCAACAGGTAGTGCATCGGCGAATCGATTTAAGCGTTCGTACTGGTTGTACAAATCACCTTTGTTTGGCGTTGATATCCATTTTTCCCAGTGACGCGCATAGTACTGAGCAGGCTCTATGTACTTGGCGAGTGTCTGCAGTGGCGTCACATCCGCACCATTTGCCAGACGTTTTAGCATCATGGTTGCATCCGCATGATGACGCAGACCCAATGAAATCTCAGACCAAGTGTCCATCACACTCATACGCTGATACATACTGCGCTCATCAGTGAGCTCTTGGCTTGACCATAAACGCTCAGCAATCGCATAGCTGCGCGGCCATAGACGTTGCTCGATGGTCATCGAATCAAGGTTCTCACCCCAAATCGTGATTTCACCGCCCAAGATCAGATCTTTTTCGTCACCTTTTAGCTCTGCAGGGTAACCTCCGTTTGGCTCTGGGATAACGCTACCTTCAATCGCACTTCCCGCAATCAGCTCACCCGTGGCTGGCCAGCGAACATTACCAATGATCTGGTAACTGCCCTCTTTCAGCTTGCCGCCTGCAAACTCATAGTTGAATTCGGTGTATGACATGAAGTTATCGAAGTGACCGCGGAATTTCACGCCCGGCACATACTCTAAGATATACACTTCTTCACGCGACTTACCGTTGTAGTCAGTAAAGGCGCGGAATGTGCCATCTTTTGCTTCAATAATGGTTAAGTTACCTTTACGTGGGCCGCCCTTATTACGTGGTTTAACCCAGTCGTAAGTTTCAAACTTTTCACCGCTGTGCAGCTTGTCATCGACCGTAATACCGGTTGGCATTGGGTCGTTGCGGTAGTGGTAGCTGGTCGGTTGCGCTTGGTCTAAGTAATAACCCGTTGATAATACGCCTTGGTAACCCTCTTTTGCTGCACGGCCTATGCTGTCATGACCTCGCCAACTTTGAATAACGATCGACTTAGGTAGGTCTTTGTGCCAGATCTCATCCCAACCAGACATCTTCTTACCGCGCTCTTCCAGCATCTGCTCTACTTTGGTGTTGAGGTAAGATTGCAGGCCGCGTTCACCATCTAGATTGTTGTCAGCAATGAATTGTTGAATTTTGGGATTCTCTTTCCATTGCTTGTAGTTCGGCTCATCACCGCCGATATGGAAATACTCGTCAGGGAACAGCTCTACCACCTCATCAAACACACTTGCTAACATGGTGTAGAGCTCAGGGTTAGTTGGATCCATTAATGGCTCAAAGACACCCCATCCACGCTGCTGCGGATAAGATTGCTCGCCCATTCCCGACATGAGTTCAGGGTATGCATGAGCAACCGCTGATGCGTGCCCCGGCAATGAAATTTCAGGAATAACACGAATACCTAGATTGCGCGCATAGTTAACCACATAGCGAATTTCATCTTTGGTGTAATAATCGCCGTCAGCCGTCTCTTCCCAAAGTTTGGTGTAGTTATCAAGCTGAATACGGATACCTTGGTCATCCCAGATATGCCAATGGAATACGTTCATTTTCGCCGATGCCATCGCATCCAATTGGCGTAAGATGACATCAAGTTCGATGAAGTGACGTGATGTATCATAAGAAACACCACGCCATTTAAAGCGTGGCTCATCTTCAATCGACACCACTGGCACCGAATAGCCGTTTGCGTCGGTGGTCACTAGCTGAAGGAAGGTTTCAAGGCCGTGGAATGCCCCGTATGGACGCTCTGATGAAATACGGACTTGGCCGTTAGTCACTTCAAGCTGGTAAGACTCATCGCTATCAAGATTCTGCACTTCATCTTTTGGCCCTTTGCGAATATCAATCACCAAGGTGGCTTCTTTTTCAGACTCGGCCTGCCAGTGGAGCATTGGCAGGCCTGTCTGACGGTACAAACGTTCCATGGTGCGCTTCGCATTGAATTGCACTCGGTCTGAGTCGTACCCTTTGATAAAAATACTAAATTCTTTGTCGATGCTGACAGTGCCTGAACCTAACTCCACGTCTTGTGGGTAAGGCATAAGGTTAAGGTCAGTATTCGGAGCCATAGCCATCGCGTTAGTGCTCAGCAGTCCAGAAATCAATAGAGTTAGAGTCGTTCTTTTCATACGAGTATTCCTTTAATTTTTAACTTTTGAACTCTGTTATGCGACTAGCTCGACAGCTTCACGCACCAAACGACCAATCTCATCCCACTGCTCGTTTTCAATCAGACTTGGGGCAACCATCCACGTACCACCGCAACAAACCACGCGGTCAATCGCTAGGTAGTCATTAACGTTACCTTTACCAATACCACCGGTTGGCATTAGAGAAACATCCACATAAGGAGCGAGTAATGACTTAACCATTGGCACACCGCCAGACGCTTCAGCCGGGAAGAATTTCAGGAAGTTCAGACCCAGCTCTAGCGCTTGCTCAACCTGACTTGGGTTATTCACCCCAGGTACGATTGGCATGCCGATCTCTTGGCAGTAACGCACGGTATTTGGGTTAAGACCTGGCGCAACCACAAACTCAGAGCCTGCTGCTTTCGCTTGGTCAACTTGCTCAGCGTTTAGCACAGTACCAGCGCCGACACACATTTCAGGGTATGCATCACTCATTGCTTTGATAGATGCAGCCGCGGCTTCAGTGCGGAAGGTCACCTCAGCGACAGGTAGACCATTGTCGACCAACACTTTCGCCAGTGGGATTGCGTGCTCAACTTTGTTGATTTGAATTACTGGAATTACTTTGAACTGCTTTAGTTTATTGATCATTTCGTTTGTCATTGTTTTTACCAATCAAAAAATTTAAGAAAGAGTGAGGTGCGCCATTGCCGATTTAGGAATGATTGCGCCTGAATATTGAATTACTGTTGATGCCAGTTGGTGGCCTAATATCGCTGACTCAGCTGGAGTTTGACCATTTAAGCGCACCGCTAAGTAGCCAGCAGCAAAAGAGTCACCCGCCGCGCAAGTATCAACCACATTTGCGACACGTTCAGCGCTGACGTAGGCATACTCAAACTCGCGATCTTGTTGCCAAATCACTTTGCACGGTTCACAGCCACGTTTAATGACCGTCTCTTTGCAACCGAAACGGGCACTGCGCTGCTCTACGCTTTCGTCGGTTCCCCACACAAGCTGATCATCATCTTCCGTGATCAGCGCAATATCGACGATAGGCAGCAGTTGGCTATACCAATGCTGCGCTTGTTGGGTATTCCACAGCTGTGGGCGGAAGTTGTTGTCAAAAATGACTTGGCCACCCGCCTGTGAAAACGCCGTTAACGCCTCAATAAGCCGAGCCTTACTTTCATCATCAAGAATCGCTAGACTGATGCCACTGAGATAAACAGAATGGAGCTCACCTTGAGCCATCGCACGCTCCAGCTTGCTCAACTCACTGCCAGAGAAATAGCTTTTCACGGCGGCACTATCTCGCCAGTACATAAAGCTGCGTTCACCTTGCTGATCGGTTTCAACCATGTACAAACCCGGTAGCTTGTCGCGATATTGTTGAACCAATGCGGTGTCGATGCCTTCTTGTTGCCAAGCGGAGATAAGCTGCTGAGAAAGAGAATCCTCGCCTAACCCTGTCGCATAAGAAACAGAAACGGGGGTGTTTTCAGTTAAGCGGGATAAATACAGTGCGGTGTTAAGTGTGTCGCCGCCAAACCCTTTTTTGAGAGGAAGGCCGCTAAGTTCGATCATGCACTCACCAAAGAATGCGATATGAAGAGGATGTGTCATTGCGAGGCTAACCTTGTCAGATAAGGTGGCTCATTGAGCCACCTAGTTTGAGTGTCTAACTATGATGCGCTTTGTGCGGCTTTACGATTTTCCAGAGAAGGATCTTGTTCTATCTGACCTTTGTCTGATAATTCCATCTCCATCAGAGCGCGTTCGTCATCAAGAATTGCGCGTGCCATCTCTGGTGTTACTTGGTTTGCCGGAGTCAGCAAGCTCACTACTACACCGAGTGTCAGAGCAAACAGACATGATGGGATAACAGGGTTGCCCCAGAAGGCTGTTAGGTCAGCGCTTAGCATTACAGTGAATGATGCGATTGATGCACCTGCTAGCGTCGCCAACGCACCTTGCCAGTTGTAACGTTTCCAGAAGCGACCTAGCATTCCGCACACAAACATGCCTGACATAACCGTCGAGATCATCTTAGTGATGTAGCTGATGATATCGTTCGACGTTAGAGCGAACAGCAGTGCAAAGCCAATCACAACCACAAGAGCAAGACGAGAGTAGTTCAGCATCGACTCTTTGTTTGGCACACGACCTGTGAACATCACGTATACGTCACGCAGTAGAATCGATACACCGGCAATCGCATCAGAACTCGCGCTCGACATGGTCGCAGAAAGACCCGCGATAAGTACGATTAGGCCAACACCTACTGGTAGCACTGTCGCCGCAATGTA
Source organism: Vibrio ouci (assembly GCF_004551525.1). Classification (GTDB taxonomy): domain Bacteria; phylum Pseudomonadota; class Gammaproteobacteria; order Enterobacterales; family Vibrionaceae; genus Vibrio; species Vibrio ouci. The sequence goes on from NZ_SATR01000008.1 coordinate 12,436, forward strand.
TGGGAATGAGAAGTTAGGGTTATCTAGCGTTGGGTCAATTGCATGGGCTGCCATACCAATGATCGCAGGGATGATTGAGAAGAATAGGTACAGAATACCTGAGCCAACAAATGAACGACGAATCGTAGACACATCTTTACCTGAGTAGATGCGCTGACGGAATGATGGAGTAGCCAGTACGCCGACACCAATCACTACCGCTAGTGAAATTGCAGGAAGAAGACCAAGTTTCTCAATCGCAAGAAAGCTTGTTGCAGTTGGGTCCATTGCTTCGTATAGGTTATCTAGACCGCCAATGTGCTGCACTGACAGTACCGCCATTAGGATGAAACCAACGAATAAGATGACCGCCTGAATAGTATCGGTCCACACTACCGCAGTGTAACCGCCGATAACCACGTAAATCGTAAATGCCGCTGCAATCACCATTTTCGCAGTGCTGAGCTCGATATCAGCAATCCACGCTAAGTACATGCCACCACCAAGGATGTGCGCGCCTAACCAACCAATTGATGCAATGAAAATGAGTAAGCCAACGACGTTTTTAACGATACGATTCGCACCCACATAGTAAGCGAGCTCTTCACTCATCGTCATGAAGTTAAGTTTACGTACCGGAGCAAACCATAGCGCCAGTAACAAAATACCGATGGCACCACCGATGCCATAAAGTGCACCAGCCCAACCATTGGCATAACCAAAGCCAACCGCGCCCATACTTGAGCCCGTGCCAACCATGGTTGCAACTGTGGTACCTAAAACAAGAAACAGAGGAAGGCCACGACCGCCTAATAGAAAATCTTCACCTGATTTTTGGTTACGAGAAACGAACCAACCAAGCCAGATTAAAAACAGGACATATACGCCAAAGCCAGTAAGAAACAGTGTGCTATTCATCGAACACCTCTTGGGAAAAATCCGTATTAATTTAGATTTATTACAACAGCTGCAATTAAATCTTATTCCTATATAAACAGTTAGAAATAAAATATATATTTAACTAACCATTTATAGCGCTGTTGTTTATTTTATTATTGTAGGAGAGGAAGCGCCGAGATAATTCTAACAGGGATAAGAAATACCCCGACACTTGATACTAATTATTTGTGATGTTTATCTACGATCTTCACGGTAGCAAGTCACATCAACTTCAACTTTCACATCGACCACAAGATCACAAACCATACAGATACGTGTAGGTGGGTGCTCGCCGAAGAACTCTTTAAATACTTTATTGAACGATTGGAAGTAACGAGAGTCCGTCAGCACTACCTTTACGTGCACAACGTCTGCTAGTGTGTAGCCTGCTTCTTCCATGATGTCGACGCAGTTTTGAATCGCTAAGCGAGATTGATCAACGATACCACCTTCAACCACCTCACCGTCCGTCATTGGCGTTTGGCCAGATACATATAGGAAACCACCCGCTTCCGTTGCACGAGCAAATGGAAGATGTTGACCGCCAGTACCTGTTCCACCTTCTACACCATAACGCTTAATAGACATATTCTTCTCCAGTATTTAAAAATTTAATTAATATAAGTAATATTTGATATTTGTTTTAGGAATTGTTTATCTTCTATAAATAAACGTACCATTTCTATTTTCGCTAACATTGCCTTCAAAATAAGACAACTCGCCATTTACAAATACAGATTCAATACCTTTTGCCATTGAAATTGGATTTTCAAAAGTTGCGGTATCTTTAATTGTATTTGGATTAAATAAAACTAAGTCTGCAAATGCACCAACGCGAATTTCACCACGACCTTGCAGGTTGTATCGTTTCGCCGACATACCCGTCATTTTGTGGATCGCTTCTGCCAGCGGGAACAGTTTTTCTTCTCGGCAATAGTGGCCTAGCACTTTCGGGAAGGTGCCCCATAAGCGCGGATGCGGATGCGGATCATTAGGTAGACCATCAGAGCCAACCATGGTCAGCTTGTACTTCAGTACGCGCTTAACATCGTTTTCATCCATACAGTGATAAACCGCACCGGCTGGTTGCAGCGCTTTAGCCGCTTCCATGATCGATAAATCCATCTCTTGAGCGATTTGCTTAAGCACCTTACCTGCATGCTCTGGGTGAGATTCAGACCAAGTGATGAAGATGTCGAAATCTTCCGTCACTTGCTTAAGATCTAGGGTTGATGAGCTTGCTGAATATGGGTAGCAGTCACACGACACATCTTGATGCTGAGACACCTTGTCCATCACATCCAACACTTCAACGGTGCGTCCCCAGTTCCCCGCTCCAGCACACTTAAGGTGCGAAATAACCACAGGTACTTTGGCGTACTGACCCGTTTCAAACGCTTCTTCCATCGCCGAGATGATTTCTTCAAATTCGGTACGCATGTGAGTGGTGTAAATACCACCGTGTTCACCAAGAATCTGTGCTAAGCGCATTACCTCATCGGCATTGGCTTGCTTAGCACTGGCATAGGCTAAGCCAGAGCTTAAACCCAATGCGCCTTCTGACATTGCTTGGTCTAGTGCAGCGCGCATCTGAGCAATCTCTTCGTCGGTCGCAGTGCGCTGCAGATCATCCATCACGTTGTTACGCAGTGCAGTATGGCCGACTAACGCCGCCACATTCACAGCTGGCTTCGCTTCTTCTACCGCTTTGGCATAAGTAGCAAAAGTTGGGTATTTAAAATCTTGCTGGCTACCTAATAGGTTCATTGGATCTGGCGGGTCGCCAGCGAGAACTACTGGGCTGGCGCTAATGCCACAGTTACCGACAATCACTGTCGTCACACCTTGGCTGATCTTTGGTAGACACTCAGGAAAACGAATCACATTGGTATCATCATGAGTATGAACGTCGATAAATCCAGGCGCGATAGCGAGCCCTTGGCCATCAATAATGCGCTCGGCTTGTTCTTCGCCAAGCTGGCCAATTTGTTCAATTCGATCATGACGAATAGCGATGTCCGCCACATATGACTGGGCGCCGGTACCGTCAAAGACTTCTACACTTTTGATAATGGTATCGAACAACATTGTTAACCTTTTTCGTCTCTCGTTTGCATGAGTTCAATATTAATAATCCCCACAGTAATAACAGTGATAAAACACACAAAAAATACAGATTTGTTTGATAGTTTCTAACATTAATATTAATGTAGATAGCAACAAACACTAAAAATCAAACACTTAGACCATGTTAGAAGTGAACTTGCGATGACAAACCAACACACAAATCGTGATAAAAACTATCACACAGATCACATCGGCCTACCGGGTAGTGGAGAAAAATCTCAACATTTTCAGTCTGCTACGGGTGATACCTTCAGCTTAATTGATGATGAGATCAGCTTACCGGCGGCTGTGATTCAGCAATCACGCTTGAAGAACAATCTCGATTGGATGCAGCGTTTTGCAGCGCAGCACAAGGTAAAGCTCTGCCCGCATGGCAAAACCACCATGACGCCAGACTTCTTCCGTCAACAGTTAGAGCACGGTGCTTGGGGAATCACCGTTGCGACGGCGGCGCAAGCTCAAGTGGCGGCTATGGTTGGTGCAAAACAGATCATTATTGCTAACCAAGTGGTGGGCAAAGCCAACATGGCGATCCTTGCTAACCTAATTGAGCAACAAAACGTTGAGATCTACATCAGCGTCGATTCCAAGCTCAACGTTAATGCTCTGGGTGCCTTTTTTGCTCAGCGTAAAGTAACACTGAATCTATTGATTGAGTTTGGCGTCGAAGGTGGCCGCTGTGGGTGCCGTAATGAAAGCCAAGTGGCTGAACTGGCTCACACAATTGCTCAACATGATTATCTGTCACTACGCGGTATCGAAGTGTATGAAGGCGTGATCAGTGGCGAGAATGCGGAGCAAACCATTCGTGCCTTCTTGACCCAATCACTCGCCATGGCACGCTCGTTGGCAAATGATCAACTGATCAAGCACAAACCAATCGTCACTGGAGCCGGCTCTGCTTGGTACGACGTAGTATCAGAATGTTTGGCTAATCTAGATGATGTCGAAGCCATCATCCGTCCTGGCTGTTACGCCATCCATGACACAGGTATCTACTTAGAAGCTCAGAACAAAGTCATTGCTCGCGCGAAAAAGAACCAAGGCGCAGCGTGTGATCTCGGCGGCGACTTGCAGTCTTCATTGGAGGTTTGGGCTCATGTGATTTCACGTCCAGAGCCGAATAAGATTGTTGCAGGGCTGGGCAAACGAGATGTCGCTTTTGATGCTGGACTCCCTATTCCAGAAAGAGCGTATCGAGATGGTCAATCAATCGAGGCGGGTAAAGCAGTGACGACGGCGGTAATGGACCAACATGCCTTTATCGAAATTGATGCTGATAGCGAACTGAATGTCGGTGACATTATCGCCTTTTCTACCTCACACCCATGCCTAACCATCGACAAATGGCGCTCAATTGCGATTTGTGACGACGAATATAAGGTCACGCATTGGGTAGAGACTCGTTTCTAACCCAGTTCGCTTTAGTCACCCTGCTTTTTGGGTATACTAATCAGCAAAGTTTTGGTGGCGCATAACCTCGCCTTGGTTATTCGCCACCAGCAAAAAGAATAGGAAAATACGTGAGTTTAGAAGTCGATATTATTTCGCGGATTACCGAGCGATTCAGCGCACTACGAGATGCGGAAAAGAAAGTCGCCAAATTGATCATGGACGATATAGAAACCGCCGCGAACGCCAGCATTACCGAACTAGCAGAAAGCGCGGAAGTGAGTGAAGCGACCATTACCCGGTTTGCCAAAGCGGTAGGCTGTAAAAATGTTCGTGATATGAAAATCAAGCTTGCTCAAACTCTAACAGTTGGTCAGCGTTTTATTCTTGAGCCACCCGATCAAAGCGGTTACCAAGGAATCTATGAATCGATCAAACAATCGCTAGATATCAACCGTAATCTGGTTAATGAAGCCGACATTGAAACAGCGGTAGAGTGGCTGCACGGTGCAAGACAGGTTATTTCCATCGGTATGGGCGGCGGCTCGACCATTGCTTCACAAGAGATGCAGCATCGTTTATTCCGCCTTGGCTATGCCGTGGTGTCATACAACGACGGTCTAATGTCGCGTATGGTGGCCTCGACCGCTGACAGTAACGACGTGTTAGTCATGCTTTCTGCGACAGGCTACACACCAACAATTGTTGAAACCGCTGAACTTGCCAAAGAATATGGCGTAAAAGTGATCGCAATTACACCCAAGGCGACACCGCTATCTGACATCGCGGACTTAACTCTACCGATTGAGCACCAAGAAACTGATTTTATCTACAAGCCTTCGGCATCGCGTTACGCTATGTTAGCGCTGGTCGACGTGCTCTCTATGGCACTAGCAGTAAACCACAAACGCCGCTCGCGCGATAAGCTCCGCCGTCTTAAGTTAGCACTCGACTCCTACCGTGGCGGACTAGATCGCCAGCCGCTTGGTGATTAACCCTTGCATACCCAAACGCCAACTCTCTCTGTTGGCGTTTTCGTATGCCTATCGACCGCTGTAATAAAGAGGAAGTAATCACGACTTAGTTTTTCTCTTTTTCTTTGCCTTATTCGGCGTATATTGAGCCCATCACTTCTAAAGCAAAATTCGCCCATGAATGAACTAGAAAAAATGATGTCAGGCCAAGTGTTTGATGGCGCCGCGCAAGAGATTGACTCGATTCGCACTGCAGCTACTCGCACTCTGCAACAATTCAACACCTGCGTAGATGAAAACCAGAGAGCTGAACTCCAACAACAGCTGTTTGGACAGGTTGGGCAAAGTATTATCCGACCACCTTTTCATTGTGAGTTTGGCAAAACCATTTCCATTGGCAGCGACACCTTCATTAACATGAATGTCGTTATGCTTGATGGCGCAGCAATCACCATTGGTAACAACGTTCTTATCGGACCTAGCGTGCAACTCTATACCGCCTCACACTCGCTTGATCATTTAAGTCGAAGAAAGTGGGAGACCTACTGTCTACCTATCATCATCGAAGACGATGTTTGGATCGGCGGCAATAGCGTCATCAATCAAGGCGTCACCATTGGGGCTCGCTCTGTCATTGCGGCTAATTCGGTAGTGAATAGTGATGTCCCGCCAGACTGCCTTTACGGCGGCACGCCAGCGAAGTTGATTCGTACACTCAACGTCGAGGGTGAGCAAAGCAAATAGAGTCGTTCGGGTAAGATCCACCTGAACAGTCAGGTGGATGATTACGTGGCGCTCATAAAGAAGAACTCACAGCGGTCTGCTTATCGTCCTCTTTTACGCTTTGACGAAGATCTTGTTCAAACTCGGCTTTTGACCCGTAGCCCAACGTCGACCAAGTGCTTGGGGTTCTTACCCCATACTTGTAGACCATTTCGGCTAACCATTGACGGCGAGTGGTGGCGACTAAATCTTTAAATATCTGTTTAAGTTTATTCATGGTCCTGCTCCAACTGAGTAACTATATTCAGTCTATGGGCAGCGAGAACACGAAATTGATACCAACTGCTTATCTAACAGTACTTTTCGTGCATTCAGTCGGCTCAAGCTTACAAATTGATATCATTCCAATAACGATTGCCATGTCAGCAGAGAGGTTTGATTGAATGAAAGGGCATCTAGAAAAGGTACCTCAGCGAATCGGCGCTTCTTGGCGTTATCGCAAAGTGGTTGAGGAAACCAAGAACTACGGTTGGCATAGGCACAAAGAATACGAGATCGCGATTCATCGTCACTTTGAAGGTAGGTGTTTCATTGGCCATCATGAAGTGGAAATCTGTCACAACAATATGGTGTTGGTCGGCCCTAACCTGCCCCATGCGATTTATGCAGATAAAGTCAAACCAGGAGCTCGCTGTGAAACCCATATCATTTGGTTTCGCAAAGAGTGGATCGATCAACTAATAATAAGTTGCCACGAACTGGAGCCTTTAAAACAGATCCTAAAAGACGCCTCTCAAGGGGTGCTATTTTCCCCACACGTTGCAGAAAACATCGTGCAAACGCTTGATGCGAACCATGATCTACCAGCACATCAACAACTGCTCGGCCTGTTCAACGTGCTTGGCTTGCTTATCGACGATAAAGATCGCCGTATTCTTTCCAATCCGATTAAAATAAGTAATGAGGATGCTGAGACGATCACCCGAGTAGAACGTGCAGAAGCCTACCTTCAGCAATACTATGCGCAAAGCGTGACAGCCAACGATTTAGCCAAACATCTCTTTATCAGTGAGAGTAGCGTCCGTCGACTGTTTCAAAAGCACTACAATGAGAGCTACAGTCAACGACTCAAGAAAATTCGCCTCAACGTTGCCTGTGACCTATTAATGAATACTGACCTACCCATCAACCTGATAGTCGAACAAGTTGGCTATGACAATCAATCCAATTTTAATCGCCAATTTAAAACCTATAAGCGCGTAACACCCAGAGAGTATCGAAACTCAACCAAGCACATTAGAAAACGTTGAGTACGATTAAATAGCAACTTTGCGACCAAGCTGACTCCCCTTTACAATAAATCAAAAAGTATCAAACATTAGCAATTATCAACACACCGTGATACTTAATGTGTCACCCGTACTTGGCAAGAGGCGTAAACTGATTTCGAACTTAAGAAAAAGGATCACCACCATGCAAGTAATCACTAAATCAGTATTAGCACTTAGCTTATTAGCCGTTGGCTCTGCACATGCATTTGAACTTACCAGTAACGATATTCAAGAAGGCCATCCTATGGCTAAGACATTTGAATACAATAGCTGGGGTTGTGATGGTGGCAACCAGTCACCACAACTGATGTGGAAAGATGCGCCTGCAGGGACTAAGAGTTTTGCCATCACAGCTTATGACCCTGATGCGCCAACTGGCAGCGGCTTCTGGCACTGGGTCGCATTCAATATTCCCGCAAGCGTAAATGAGCTACCACGTAGTGTGAACATTGAAAAGCTAGGTGGAATTGAGTCACGTATTGACTACGGCAGCGTTGGCTTTGGTGGCGCTTGTCCTCCTGAAGCCGATGGTATGCACCGTTACCAATTTACTGTGTGGGCCTTACCGACTGACAAACTCGACCTCAATGAAGATACGCCAGCTGCGGTAGTAGGCTTTACATTGAACAGCATGGCACTAGACAGAGCCAAACTAACCACTACGTATACTCGTTAAATTGAATCAGCAAGGGGAAATGATGAACTATCCATATCAGGTGACGATATTTCGTGCCGAGCAACTGCAAAAGCTCAGAAACGTGAGGATTCATTCCCCGAGTATTATTCAGATCATTACTGGCAGCAAACGTCTTTTTTGGAAAGATTCAGCATTGGATCTTTCCCAATCAGAGCTGTTACTTTGCGAAGCTTCAGCATCATTAAGCTTCGAAAATCTGCCACAAAAAGGACGCTTTCTTTCCCGCGTATACAGCTTTCATTACTCACCAAGTGATTCAATGCTTGAGTTAAGTAGAAATAATGAGGGTGGAGAGCTAAGTCCACTGCTGGCCAGCGATAAAGCAATGCAAGATACGCTTAATGCGCTGTTCTCATTTGACCAACAAAGCATGAGCAAAGAGACGCAATCCTACTGGGTACAAGGCCTCTATCAACAGTTAGCCGAGCGCGGGGTATTGCATCACCTTTTTGCCAATACAAATGCAACCTTCAGCCAAAAAATCAGCCATTATCTCGCCTACTCACCTGGCGAAGAGCACCCACTAGAGAAGGTAGCCGAGCGTTTTGCCATGAGCCGAGCCACGCTGATAAGAAGGCTCAAACAAGAAGGGACTCAATACCGGGAAGTATTAGCAGAAGTACGTTTAAATCACGCCTTGTACTTGATGCAAAATGGCCACACTAATGTCGCACTGTTATCGCAACTGTGTGGCTATCAGTCTGAAGGGCGTTTTAGTCAGCGCTTTAAGGGTAAATTTGGCCTGACCCCAAGTGATTACATTAAAACAGTCACGAACGATTAAAGTAGCGTTTCAGTTCTCCGGTGACCTGAACTGTTAAAATAAAAGCCACCTAATTCATAGGCGGCTTTTCATATCTAACTGAGTAGTAAACCTTAGTCAGCGTATTTAGCAAACCTTAAGCTAACCACTAAACCTACTGCGCCCAGTAATGCGTAAACCAGCAGATTCACCATCCCCATATTGGCAAACGCACTCAGCGGGTTCTCTGCTGTCAGTAACTCGAACGGTAAGATAGAAATCGCTTGAATAAAATGGCCTACACCATGTGCGCCTAGCAGCGACTTAGACACTAATTGAATCACAAATAAGGCAACGACCATCACCAGTAACGGCGAGTTCACCTTCTGCGATATCGCGAGCGATACCGTCGCCATTGGGATCAGCGCTAGGCCAATCAACCACATACGCCCAACAAACTCTAGCCAGTTAGTGAGCACATACAATACTGACTCTCCCGTAGCGAATAGCGGAAACTTATCACCGACAACCGAGTTAATCACCCACATTAGAAAGTCAGCACTGAGCACCAAAATTGAGCAGATCACCGGAATCGCCAACAAACCAAAACACAGCTTAACCAGATGAATCTGAATATCACTCACTGGCATACTGCGCCAAAACATCAAACTGCCTTCTTGGCGCTCTTTACGCAAAGTCTTCGGGAAGTAGAGTCCCGTCAGAATCAAAGACAGAATTCCGGCGAAGCCAAACACCAACTGACTCAGCTGCTTGCCAAGTTCAAAGTTCGACTCAAAGCCATCGCTGTAGGTCAGCTCGTAAGTCACATTACTTTGAATCGACGTATTCATGATGATACTAAACAGAAACACCACACCGCAGATAAGCAGCGCCAGTGGCACGCGGGTGACCATCTTATGCTCTAACCACTCTTTCTCTAACATGTAGATATTGGCATTCATTACGCTGCTCCTTTTTGTAACGCTAAGAACAGATCAGCAAGTTTTACATTGTAAATTCGCTCGACGTCATCTAGCTGTTGCGCTTGTTCTGCACGCAATAACCAACGCGTGCTGCCCAGTGCTTTTTCGCTGGATAGCGGGTTGAGATGTTGGATTTTTTCTGCTTCTGAGTCGTTGGTTTCGACAATGACAAATTCATTTTCAATGTCACTCATCGCGGACTGCAATACCGCTTTACCTTGCTTCAAGATAAGCACATCAGTCAGCAGGTGTTCAATTTCAGCCACTTCGTGGCTGGCAATAATCAATGCTCGCTCGCCATCGTGGAACCACTCAAGCAAATGACGATAAAACGTGTCGCGATAGACCAAATCTAGACCCAGAGTAGGCTCATCTAAAATCAGTACCTTGGTGTCTGTTGAAATCACCAAAGCCAAATGAAGCTGCACCTTCATCCCTTTCGATAAAGACTTAATTTTGCTGTTTAGTTTGATATTGGTTTTCTCAAGCACACGGTATGCTTTCTCAATATCAAAGCTTGGGTGTACTCCGGCGGTATAACGTAGCAGCTGATTGACCTTCATCCAGTCAGGCAACACGTTTACATCCGAAATATAAGAGAGGTGCGCCATCACTTTGGCTCTTTCACTCACTGGCTCCATACCGAGCACTTGAATATCACCTTGATAATCATGGGCGCCCAACAAACTTTTAATTAGGGTGGATTTACCCGCACCATTGTGACCAAGTAAACCAAGCACCTGGCCTGCTTTTAGTTCTAGGTTAATGTTTTTTAGTGCCTCACCCTGCCCTTTCGCTTGGCCAGAGTACTGCTTTGACACTTGAGTCGCTTTAACTAATACACTCATGATTTGTCCTCAGCATGCTGTTTAAGCTGATTAATAAATTCGTCTAGTGGAATATCTAACTGCTTCAGTTTGCTCGCAATGGAAGGGATTTGCTGTTCAATAAAATCTTGTCGTTGATTACTCTTAAGTTGGCCTATGGCACCATCAGCAACAAACATTCCTTGCCCACGTTTTTTCTCGACTAAGCCTTCATCAACCAGTAACTGATAACCTTTCATCACCGTTAGATGATTAATTTTCAGATCGGCAGCCACACTTCTCACTGACGGAAGCGCTTCACCTTCACACCAAATTCCTTGCAAAATCTGCTCTGTTATTCGGTCTGCTAATTGGCGAAAGATAGGCTGGTTGTCATTCCATTCCGTCATGGTATCGCCCTCATCGGTTCGCTTTAGTGTTATACATGGGTATAACACTAAAGCAATTAGAAGATATTGCAACCAGAAATATCAGACAACGAATGTATAAAGTGCCACATACAACAAAGCTCCCTAAGGTTAGGGAGCTTCGGAAATATTGAGGTTACTAGCTAAAAATAACTAGGACTTGGAAACTACTTACCATCCCAAGCAAAAGGTTGGAACATTGGGTCAAGTGGCGTCTTAGCAACATGGTTTACATAGTTACTGATCACTTTCTGTGACAGGCCAAGAATCACTTCTAACACTTGCTGCTGCGCATATCCGGCTGCATAAAACGCTTCTAGGTCAGCCTGAGTCACATTGCCTCGGCTGCGAACCATACTCAGAGTGAAATCATGCAGAGCTTGAAGTTTCTCTGTCGGTAATGCAGAGCCGTTGCGCAGCGCTTCAGTAATCGCTCCATCTACTTTCATTGAGTTAGCAATCAAGGTATGTGCAGGAACGCAGTAACGACATTCATGCTCAACGTTGATGGTTTGCCAAACTACAGTCAGCTCTTCGGCATCAAATGAGCTGTTTACAAAATGCGTGTGAAGTTGGTTGTAAGCTTTAAGCGTTTCAGGTGCCTCAGCAAGTGTTGCTAATAGGTTTGGTACTGCTCCCATGCTTTGTTGAGCTCCTTGTAGGATCGCTTGAGCTGCTTGTGGCGCTGATTCAATCGTATGACGTTTAAACTCGTTCATTGTTATTTTCCTTTCAGTCTGATCTTGATTACTTGCTAGGTCATCTCCTAGCGAATGAACATACGATAGATCCACTTGAACGATCGTTCAAGTGTTAATTTGAACGACTGTTCAATTTAACTTAAGAGTTTTAAGTTAACGTTTTGAAATATATTGTTTTTGTTTAACTGATATTTTTTCACCATCAATAAAGGTTGTGTTCGATTTGCCAGCTTTACCCTACAAAGTAAAAAACCTATAATTGAACTAACGTTCAAAATGAGATTTTAAGAGAAGAGCATGGGTAAAGCCGCCAAATTCGATCGTGACCAAGTGATCAACCAAGCCACAGACCTTTATTGGCAGAAAGGCTTCCACGCTACCTCTATGCGAAATCTACAAGATGTCATCGACATGCGACCTGGCAGTATCTATGCGGCGTTTGGTAGTAAAGATGGACTGTTTAAAGAGGCATTGAACAACTATACCCAGATGGGCATTGCGCATTTAAACCGTTGCTTAGAGGAAGCCTCCTCTCCTTTGGAAGGGCTAAAAGTGTTCGTAAAACACATTGTCATCAGTACCAAACATGGTGCTCCGAATGGCATGTGTATGCTGGCTAAAACAATTAGTGAATTGACCGATGAGTATCAAGAGTTGCTTGAAGAGGCTCAGGCTTGTTTTAAGAAGATGGAGTGCACTTTTGCCGATGTCATTACGCAAGCCCAGCAGTGCAATGAAATCTCTGCAGAAAAAGACCCGATAAAACTCGCTCGACACCTGCAAGTTCAAGTAGCTGGGCTGCGCACCTATGCCAAGGCCTGCGACGACGATAAGTTGTTAGAAGAAATGATCGACGATATCTTTACTCATCACCCTTTTTGAGCTTTTTCCCATTGAAATCAACGCTGCTCTTTACAGTTAACCACCAAATGACGCTCTCTCCAAATCAATGGTGATGTTACTAAATTAACTCACCATTCTCTCAAACGTTATTTCTTTTTGACTCAGATTAATAAAAGGTTAACTAGAACTAGATCACACTTTTGAACCCCGTAGAATACGTGCTCATTCCTAATTTGAGTAAGAGAACAGCAGTGACACGTGATCAATTTGAGTTATTGGCTCCTGGTGGTGATTTAGATTCAATCAAAGCAGCGATTGCAGCGGGTGCCGATGCTATCTATTGTGGATTAGATAGATTCAATGCTCGCAACCGAGCAACCAACCTCACCTTAGATAACTTAAATGGCGTGTTAGCACTGGCACATCAGCACGATTGTAAAATCTTCCTTACCTTAAACGTGTTGATTCTAGAAAGTGAAATTCCTGCCATCGTCCGATTACTTAGCCAACTTAACACTACAGCCATTGATGGTGTCATCGTGCAAGATCTTGGCTTAGCGTACATCTTGAAAAACTACTTTCCTGATCTGGATGTTCATGCCTCTACTCAGCTCAATACTCACAACGAAGGCCAGATCCTGTTTCTCAACCAGCTAACAGCCAGCCGCGTTAATCTCTCTCGTGAATTGAACATCAATGAAATCAAGCATCTTGCTCAGTTCGGCAAGCAGCACGATGTGTTAATGGAAGTGTTTGTTCACGGCTCTTACTGCATTGGTTTCTCGGGTATTTGCTACATCAGCTCAGCTCGTAATGGCGCATCCGGTAACCGTGGCCGCTGCAGTCAGCCTTGTCGTGAGCAGTATGAAACGACCAAAACAGGCAATAGCTACCCGCTAAATATGAAAGATAACTCGGCATTTGGCGATCTCGAAGCGTTAGTCGATGCGGGCGTTTACTCATTGAAAGTCGAAGGTCGAATTAAGAAGTCTCACTACGTCTACACTGTTGTTGATAACTGGCGTAAGCAAATAGATCGCTTCTGCGATGGTGTCGAGTTGTCGAATGATACCACTGAGCTTTACACCGTGTTTAACCGTGATTTCTCCAATGCGTTCTTGCAGGGTGAGTTTGGTAAAGCGATGTACATCGATAACCCTCGCGATCACGCCGTTAAGCACTTCTCTAAGGTGTATCAATGCACCAGCACTGAGCAAGTTCAGCAGGTGAAGAAGAAGCTCTACGATGAGAAAACTGCCATTATTGAAACGGTAGCTTCAAAGACCGATGCAATGGTTCTCACGCCAGCCAAAGACAATAGTGCTAGCCTGAAGGGCGCGATTGATGCCCCTCAATTGAAAGCACTGCCGCAAGCTGAGCCTGTCGATACAGCGAAACTATCGGTGCTACTCTCATCAGCAGATGACTTAGGCTTGATCAACTGCTCTGATGCGAATTTCTATTACCAGCTCCCGATGGGCCTAGCGGCAGAGTGCGATAACCTGATTGAAATGTTTACCGCTAACCCAATCCTAATGCCATGGTTCCCTGCTATTTTGATTGGTGATGACTTTACAGCTGCAAAACGATTTTTGCAGGCGGTTAGGCCAAAGCAATTGGTGACGAACAACTCTGGTGTCGGCATTATCGCCCAAGAGTTAGGGCTTGCTTGGGTTGCCGGTCCACAAATGAACATCACCAACTCTTATGCTCTTGCTTGCCTTGAACAAGAGTTCGCTTGTGCCGGTTCGTTTATTTCTAATGAGCTCAACCTGAAGCAGATGCGCCACATTAAGCGCAGTGACAAGATGCAGCTGTTCTACAGTATTTATCACCCGAATACGCTGCTGACGAGCCGCCAGTGTTTATTCCAACAAACGGAAGGCTGCCGCAAGATTAAAGTAAACAAAGGCTGCTTGAAGCGCTGTGAGAAACGCACATCAATCATCAACTTGAAAGACAACCCTTATGTCATCCAGAAACATAAAGGCAGTCACAACGCGATTTACAGCGAGCACAATGTCTTGAACTTAGAGGTGCTAGAGCAACTGCCGAACCTGTTCAGTGATATCTTGATCGACTTGCGAGACATTCAGACTGAGACGCAAGTGAGCATAGAGAAATCAGATCTGATTCAGGCATTCTTAACCCTGCTTGATAACCACAATAAAGAGAATAGTCAGTCACTTCATTCAGTAATTCAGCCAACAACCAATGCCCAATATTCGAAAGGGCTCTAAGCCAGAGCGCATCCACAAAAAAGGCCGCAAATTTGCGGCCTTTCGTTGTCGTTATACTGTTAAACAGTGCGCTGATTTTCAAATTTCTCTGCGGTCATGCCGTAATACAATTTGTCATCAAACTCTTGAGCAAGCTTGTAATAACCCTCTTGACGACCTTCTTGAACAAAGCCGCACTTCTCAAGCGTTTTGTATGAACCCACATTAGAGCCATAGCAGTCAGCACTGACCTTGTGAGCGTTAAGTTGTGTAAAACTTAGCTCAGTCATCATTTGGCAAGCGCGGGTTGCAATGCCTTTCCCCCAAGCACAAACTGGCAACTGATAACCAATTTCGTAGTTACCCGCCAAAAAAGCCACTGATGTAATGCCACACATTCCCATGTATTTGCCTTGCAGGTCACGAATGACAAAGGTAGGACTTTCGGGCCAAATTCCCTCTTTGATCGCCTGTTGAGTATTGTCGATAATCGGACCAAAGAAGCCTTCAAACATACTGTTATCAGCGGGGGCAAAGTATAAGTACTGATTCACATCATCGTCATTGAGCATCTCGATAATATCTTGTAGATCCGATGCTTGAATCAGTTGGATATTCAACGAGTCGTTAAATGAAATGACGTCGCCTTGCTTTAATTTTTGATATGACATGTGTTACCTCGTTATCTGTTAACTATCATAACGAGGGGCTTACGATAAGAATTGTATTTTTGCGACAACATGCACTTCAATGCAATTTAAATAGCGAAACAAGCAACTATTCAAAATCACCGTAGACATCAATCGTCAGATCACGACTTTTAAGATATTTACTGGGAGTGGTTCTAAGCTGCTGCTTAAGGGTACGAATCAGGTGTGATTGATCACTAAAGCCAAATTGATGTGAAAGTGCCGTCCAATCGACCTCACTGTTTTGCTGATAAAGCGTCAAAATCATCTGTTCTAGGCGACTCATTTGTTGATATTGCTTAATACTCAAACCCACGATTTGTTTGAAGCTTCGCTCTAGTGTCCTTCTAGAACACAGACATAGTCGAGCCAGCTCTTCAACATCAAGCAACGGACGATAGACATCGACAACCTGCTTATCCATTGCTTCAAGCACAGTTTGAGTCAAACGATACGGCTTAGTGGTGCAAGGTTTGAGGCCTAAATCATCAAAATGATTCCTTATCGCCAAAAGCAGAGCTTGCTTAGATGTGTCATGCCATAGGCTTTCCTGAAAGGCAGAGTCAAATAGGGGAGAAAGCCAATCAAACCAACCACATTGATTAGCAGGCGTGTCTAATCCTGAGTTAAGGATATAAAGCCCGTCTGGTCGAAATGTAATCCCAATGCGCTTTATTGGAGGTGTATCTTCTAGTAGCAGTAAGTGTTCACTAGCCGTTAGCAGGTGGCTACCGAACCCAGATAATCGGCCCACTCCACTTTCATATTGATAGGGCTGATCTGGCGGGGTAATAAGAAGGTGTCCTCTTGGGTTAGGAATGAGATGCGGCTTAGGATCAATCACCTCGCCATCTTCTACTTCCAGATACCACACCTGATGGATAAGCCACTCATATCCCGATATAGATTGCTTCCACGCTATCATCGCTTCCTCAATTGAGCGCCACCAAATCTATGGGTAATACTACACCATCTCACTGGCTTATCCACGAGACGCTTTCTGCTCAACAACCTCATCTTTTTACGCCCAGGTTTTAAACTCTGCCTCAATCGGTTAGCCTGAGATGATAATTCAGGGAATAAAGAGAACATAAATGGGTGTAGACTATAAAAAGAGGCTGATTCCGGTCATCCGTTACCTCGAACAAAACTACAATCAACCTCTCAACCTACCCGAAGTGGCTGCATTAGCGAACCTTTCTCCCTATCACTTTCATCGCACATTTAAAGCCGTGCATGGAGAAACACTGGCCGACTTCATTCGCCGTTTACGACTGGCAGCAGCAGCTGGTGAATTATTCAAAACCAAACAACCTGTCCTCAACATTGCGTTAGAGTTTGGTTTTTCTTCTTCTCAGAGTTTAGCCAAGGCGTTCAAACAACATTACGGTGTTACACCGACCGCTTTTCGTGATTGCAAAAACTATCAAGAGTTTTCAACGCTGGCACAAAACAGCAAGATTGGACACACCTTGCGCAAGATTGGAAACGAAAGCGAGATGACAACTCCATATACTGGCCCTGAACCAACGACATGGAGAAAGACAATGGAAATGCAACAATTTGACGCAACTAAACTCGCCTACGTCAGAGTCACTGGCCCTTATGGTGAAGGTTATGAAGAACCCTCAAACCGTTTGTATCAATGGGCTGGAATGAAAAACTTGGCGGGTAATACCTGCATCTTTATCTATCACGATAACCCAAAAGTCACACCCAATGACAAATGTCGCACCGATATCTGTTTGATGGTCCCAGCTGATACACAAGTACCAAGTGGGATTGAGCTGCAAGATTTTCCTGGTGGGCAATATGCGGTCATGCGTCAAAACATCACCGAACATAACCAATATGCCAAAGCGTGGGATGACTTGATGAGCAAGGTGATTGAAACTGGTGTTGAAAACGATGATCGCCCATGCTTTGAGCTCTATCACAGCTACGATCCGCAAACTCAGCACGCCGATGTCAGCTTTTGTACTGCGATTAAGTAACAGAAAGCCTGCGAATCTACTTGAATGGATTCGCAGGTCTCGAGCTATAAGCGATATTCTTTGAGCTCGCCTTTATCTGTGATGGTCGCATTGGCGAGCTTATTGCCGTAGATATCCTTAAAGCCAATATCAATCGAGTTACTCGCGTGGACAATTTTAGTGATCAGGATATCGCCAACATCATTGTTCAAGGTGAGGTAGTAATGCACATTGCGGCTGCAAGGGATTACTTTTTCTTTAAAAGTTTTGCTGATGTAGTACGTTGATTCACTGTTTAGCTCTACGCCGTGCTTCTTAACAATATCCACTAAGTTGGTGATGATAGTGCCGACTTTCTTCAATTCACTGGATAAGATCATCATTGCCTCCACTCTATCATTGAGCCCATTCGACCACCCGAGAATGGCAAAGATTGGGAACATGGTTTACCACCAAGAATAGACAGCTCTGAAACACCCATGGCAGCATAAAGAACATTCATTTTATTCATCTGTATTTCTAATTATTTTGTTGTGTCCCATTCACGCTAGCTTGAGAGCTTTTTCTGAAAAAGTAATTTAAAGTTGCATTTTTACTCGGTATTTTCGAAGTGTTTTCCGCTACTGCTCAAAATTATGATGATTTTCAATCAGTAACCGAAAAAATTGCCCCTCTCCAAAAGGGGTAGAGTGCCAACACGCCAAATTTCAATAAGCCACTTACTATGATCTTAATCAGGTTGTGATTTATTACTCGTCAAAAAATAAAGATAACTTTCAAGACATTAGAGGATGAAAAGTTAGCTTGCGCAGATAGGCAATTGGACGAATAGAGAGTACTTTGGAGTAATAGAGGGAAGGTTTATTGGATAAATATTCCGCTCTAAACATAGTAAAAACACGATTCATCTATCGCTGAGATTCCCAGCAGTAAAAAGTTGGGTAAAACTTTCGTGATCCTAATTCTGAAATTTACCAATAGTGGAGAATCACCAAGCTGAGTTGAGAGTCCTTTCACAGTTTATTAATCGTTTGAATCTAAGCTACAAAATCACCTGTCTTACTATTCAAAATAAAAAACTAGGACTTCTCTATGAAGAAAAAATTCCTTGCCCTCGCTCTTGGTAGCGTCATTTGCTTAGCTTCTGCCCCACACACTTTTGCTGCTAATGATAGTGCTATTGTCTCTGACAGTGACTATTCCCAACTCATCACTAAGCGCCAAGTGGTAGACCAACTACTCAATGATGCAGTGCAGGCGTTTAAATCCCCAGCCCGTATTTCTCATGCTGGGTTTACCGCTAAAATGCCGAGCAATATGGAAACCGTTACCGACCGTTTACTAGAAGCTTACCAACTGGAACCCTACCGTACTGATTTGCTGATCTCGGCAGCGAATGCGCAGATCTACAACAAGAATGTCGACAAAGCGATTGAGCTATTTGAACAAGCGCTATCCGTTGCGCCACAAGACGTCGATCTACACGCTTACCTCGCGGTATGGCAGCGCTTTAACGACAATCAAGCAGAGTCAGAGAAGCACATGGATACGCTTGCGAAGTTAAATGCGGGCAAGGCATCAGACATAAATCGAATCTTTGAAACCGTTGACCGCGTGTTAGCCACACCACTGAAAAAACAAGCCAGCAAAGGTCAACTCGATGATCATGGCGCTATTGTCACCTTAGGTTATGCATTGAACCCTGATGGCTCGATGCATCAAATCCTTATTGAGCGCCTAGAGACGACATTACAAATGGCGAAGGACAACCCAGATGCTTTAATTGTATTGACTGGTGGTGTACCTAAAAATCATAAAACCGAAGGTAAGCTAATGGCTGACTGGTTGATTGAAAAAGGCATTAAAAAAGAGCGAATCATCGAGGAAAATTACGCAACTAGCACGGTGGGTAATGCACTCTTTAGTAGCTATGCATTAGCACGCCACAATATTCAGCATGCGACTATTATTAGCTCAGCAAGTCATGTTCGCCGTGGACAAACCTTATTTGAAATTGCCAGTTGGCAAACAGGCCCACAAGACATTACTTTTGATACGGTAAGCTACCCAGACAAGCTCCTGAAGGAACTTGAAAAAGCCAGTGACAGTGAGCTGCTTGGGATCTACCGTGACGCTTTAAGAACTTACGGTATGTGGAGCTATCGCTCATACCCACTTGAGTCGCGTTAAGCCGCACTGAACGCTAAAAGAAAAAGCCAGCCCGAATAGGCTGGTTTTTTAATGTCCATTACTCTTAACGCCACACCCTTTAATGATCAGTTGAGTGAGAAACTCTGCCGCTTGGCGATAATCATTATCGTCGAGCTGATCTTTTTGCATTACATTACAAATCTGCCAACCAAAATCAGCATACGTTTGTGTTGCAGCCCAGATGCTAAACATCAAGTGATGAGGGGGAACATCGTCCATCAAGCCTTGCTGCGACCATGTTGCAAATTTATCGATGATCATTTGCGATTGCTTAAACAGTTCTTGAGCAATATCTTCCGGCAACACTTTCGCCCCTGACATCACTTCATTGGCGAACACTTTTGAAGCGTAAGGGTGTTCCTGCGAAATACGCAATTTAGCTTGGATATATTGGCTGAGCGCTTCAACTGGGTCGGTAAGCTCTTCAATCGGGCGAGACGCTTCCAGCAAAGGCTGCGTCACGGTTTGTAATACCGCGTAGTAGAGCTTGTCTTTGGAACTGAAGTAATAGAAGACGTTCGCTTTGGCAATGTCGGCCGCTTTTGCAATATCAACCATCTTAGTGGCCGCATATCCTTGCAATGCAAACTGTTCACTGGCGACTTCGATAATCAATTGCTGATTCTTCTGCCTAATGCGAGTCATTCTTCATCCTTTATAAATGTTTACGCTATTCCAGTGTAAACATTATGTTATCGAAGACAAGCCCTATCAATCACTCTGGTCAAATCCTTACAATTCTCTTATTTCAACTTCCTGCAGGTTACATTATCTACAACCTCTCTTCTCACACACCCTACCGCACGACTACCCATAAATAGTAAGCCGCCCAACCGGTATTGATATTAATTATCATTTAAATTAGCATTCGTTATTAATATTTTGCTACAAATTCGTTTGATGTATGACGAAATGCGTCGCAACGGACTGTGTTCTGTCCGCTACTAATTTGATATTAATGAACCGACTCAAAAAAACTCTCCTCACTCCTGTTAGCCGCAATGCTTTCATTTAGTGTCACCGCACAGGAACAGCGCTCTGTCGTTGATGAAAAAGGCACATTCACTATCACAGGGACTCCAACGCGCATTGTAGCACTTGAATACTCATTTGTTGATGCTCTTGCATCAGTCGGCGTATCGCCTGTTGGTGTGGCAGATGATAAAGATGTCAATCGCATCCTTAAGTCAATTCGTGATCAGATCTCTCCTTGGACCTCAGTCGGTATGCGCCCTCAGCCAAGTTTAGAGATCATTGCTCAGCTTAAGCCCGATCTTATTATCGCTGATGTGCAACGTCACTCGCCTGCCTATGATGACTTATCGAAAATCGCACCGACCTTGATTCTAAAAAGCCGTGGGGAAAACTACCAAGAGAACCTTGAAGCAGCATTAAAGATCGGTATCGTTCTTAACAAAGAGACGGAAATGAAGCAGCGTATCAGCCAGCACAAATCATTGATGGCCGAATACAAAACCAAGTTCTCTAGCCAACAGACAATGCAGTTTGCGGTTGTGACACAAAAAGGCATGTGGATGCATGGTCCAGAATCTTATGCCGGCAGCGTACTAACCAACCTTGGCATTCAAAGTCCAATGCCGCAAGAGACCGAAAAGGCCTACGTAGAAGTGAGCTTAGAGCAGTTGTTAAAAGTGAATCCAGATTGGTTGCTCCTTGGTCCATACAGCGATGAGACCATCGCCGATACGTGGAAAAAGAACCCACTATTTAATCTATTAAACTCTCAGAAGCAGCAACAAATCATCAAGGTTTCCCCTCAAGTTTGGTCTCTCAACCGTGGCATGAATGCGGCTGAAGAAATCGCACAAAATCTCGATACCATTCTTAATAAATCATGATCGAAAAAACGACCTCACCCCAGCAGCGTATGCTACTGGGGTGTTTGACTGCCGCCGCTATACTGATGGCAGGTACCATCTCATCAATGGTTAGCTACTCCTCTTTTGAGCTATCTATTGGTCACCTAGCCAACTACCTATTTAACTTTGATAGTGCAAGCATGGAACAGCAAATCCTAGCGACACTAAGGGCTCCAAGAGTGCTCACCTCCATGTTGATTGGCGTTAACCTCGCGATAGCAGGACTGTTAATGCAAGGTCTGACTGCGAACCCATTAGCGTCTCCAAGCATCTTGGGTATCAATTCAGGTGCTTCATGCTTTATCGCTTTAACCTCAATGAATTTGGCATTCTTACCTGAGCTCCCACTCTCTATCAGCGCCCTACTCGGTGGAACGTTAAGTGGCTTATTGGTGTTATCACTCGGCGGTTTTTTCAGTGCTAAATCTCACCCAATTAAACTCGTTCTAGCTGGTATTGCGGTTAATGCTCTGCTGGTCGGTATCACGAGAAGTGCTCTGATATTGGCAGACGATATGGCTTATAGCGTATTGAGTTGGCTAGCGGGATCAGTATCCAATATCACCTGGCAAGATTGGGATGCATTCTGGCCCGTGAGCTTAGTCGGTATTCTCATCACCTTCAGTCTTGCTCGAAGCTTGAATTTACTCGCGCTGGGAGATGACATTGCCGTTGGTTTAGGTGTCAACATTTCCGCTACCAGATTCATCACTTGTATAGCGATTTTGCTGCTCACCACCTCAAGTGTCGCGATAGCGGGTCCCATCGCTTTTGTTGGCCTATTAGTGCCGCATATTGCGCGTAAGTTAGTCGGTAGCAACCATTTTATTTTGATCCCAACGTCGGCTCTGGTCGGAGCAAGTTTACTCCTGTGGTCTGATGTTATTTCCAGAATGGTCGCCTTTCCTGCAGAGACTCCTGTTGGCGTTATCACGGCTCTCATTGGCTCACCATTTTTCATTGCTCTGGCCGTGAGGAGTAAAATGTCATGATTCAGCTTAAAGCCTCAATGTTAGTCGGCACATTACTGATTTGTGCTGTCGGTAGCTTGTTTATTGGTGGTACGCCATTAGAACCTAGCGCTGTCATTCATACGCTATGGAATGGCGGAGACCTGGACTTTATTATCAATCAATATCGTCTACCTCGCTTTCTACTGGCGATTGGCGTTGGCGCGGGGCTTGGTATCTCTGGCGCGCTGATTCAAGGTGTGCTGCGTAATC
This sequence comes from Vibrio ouci, assembly GCF_004551525.1. Classification (GTDB taxonomy): domain Bacteria; phylum Pseudomonadota; class Gammaproteobacteria; order Enterobacterales; family Vibrionaceae; genus Vibrio; species Vibrio ouci. The sequence continues at coordinate 35,296 of NZ_SATR01000008.1, forward strand.
CTCTTGCTTCACCCGACTTAATGGGCATCAGTGCAGGTACTGGATTCGCTGCAACATTGCTGTTGGTCGACATTCCTGATGCCTCACTGCCGCTCCTCGCCAGTGTGGCAATTTCTGGAGGTATTGGCGCTGCAATTGTGATTATCACGATTGCCTATAAGTACAACCCAACTCCCGCAAGGCTTGCTCTGATCGGCATTGCGATTAGTGCGTTCATCTCAAGTGGCATCGACTTTTTACTCATCGTCCACCCAGTTGAAATCAATACCGCTATGGTATGGCTAACCGGCAGTTTATGGGGACGAAATTGGTCTCAGATGCCTCTAATTTGGCTTAGCCTAGCCTGCTTGATTCCTTGCGCTATGTATCTTGCGTGGCGACTCGACCTGATGGGATTAGGCGAAGAAGCGGCAACAACCGTAGGTGCACAACCCGAGCGAACACGTTTCATCGCATTGATCCTGTCTGTGCTACTGGCCAGTGTCAGCGTCGCGGTGTGCGGTACCATCAGTTTTGTCGGCCTTCTCTCTCCTCACCTTGCCCGACTTCTATTTGGTCACAATCACAAACTACTACTGCCGATGTCTGGCGTTATTGGTGCACTGCTTGTGGTGACAGCTGATACGCTCGCGCGCGGTATCGATCCGCCACTTGAGCTACCAGCAGGGGTTCTCACCTCTCTGATTGGCGCTCCTTACTTCATTTTCTTACTTCAGCGTTACCAAGGTTGGAAATAATGATTACAACTCATCAACTGTCTGTTTCATATGGAAAAGAGACCATCATTCACGACTTAGACCTTGCGATCCCAGAAGGAAAAATCACTGCCTTGATTGGCCCGAATGGCAGCGGCAAGTCGACGCTGCTAAAAACACTGTGCCGCATCAATAAGAGCTTTGAAGGCGAGCTTTCGGTGCTGGGTAAACCCATCAAAAGCTATCCAGATAAAGAGTTGGCCAAGCATATTTCATTGCTACCTCAAGTGCTGACCACTCCAGAAGATATTACCGTTCGTCGCTTAGTTGAGTATGGCCGTTCGCCTTACTTGTCTTACTGGGGAAAGCTGTCTCAACAAGACCATCAAAAAGTCGATCAGGCGATTGAAGAAACTCAAATTCAAGACTTGGTTGATAAAAAAGTCGACGCTTTATCTGGCGGTCAGCGTCAACGAGTTTGGATAGCGATGGTGCTTGCTCAAGATACCCCTGTCGTGATGCTTGATGAACCCACCACCTATCTCGATCTCTCACATCAAGTCGAGTTAATGAAGTTAATCCAGAAGCTTAATGCCAATGGCAAAACCATCATCGTTGTATTGCACGATCTAAACCAAGCTTGTCGCTACTGCGATCATTTGGTCGTGCTTAAATCCGGCAAGATTGCCGTCACTGGTGCCCCCGAGAGCGTGTTTACCGAATCACTGCTGAAAGATGTCTTCGATCTTGATGCAGTGGTAATGGCAGACCCGATTTCAAACAAACCGATGTGTATTAATCGATAAGCCTCGGCGAAAAATAGCAATTTCACCCAACAAAAAATGGCCACTTAATGTGGCCATATTCATAACATGATGTATCTTTCTAGGTTTGATTACCTAGACGCCATCACTTCTATTTCCACTTTCACATCCATAGGTAAACGGGCTACCTCTACACAAGAGCGAGCGGGAAAATCTGCGCCTCGCTGTTCAAAGAACGCCTGATAAGACTCATTGATGACCGAAAATTCATTGAGATCTTTGACAAACACCGTCGTTTTGACGAAGTCATGAATACTCAGCCCAGCTTCTTCAACAATCGCCAACGCATTGAGTAACGAGCGTGTAGTTTGTTCTGCTGCGTCATTGGGCATTTGTTTGCTTTCAGGGTCTAGGGGAAGCTGACCGGAAGTGATCACGAGGTTGCCGAGCTTGACGCCTTGAATGTATGGGCCAATTGCCGCTGGCGCTTTGTCTGTCTGGATAATAGCCATAAATAACCTCGTAATTTAACCACTAAACAAAGGCAACATGTTCGCCATTGCCATAAAATGAAACACTGCTGTGAGTACGCCAAATAGCATTACCACCCCGACCATAGTTGCCCCTCCGGGTGCCACGAAGCCCTCTTTGCCCTTTTCCTTAGAGCGAGATTTCATCACTAACAATCCAGGAATAATACAAGCCCAAACCGTCGCAGCAGCGCCTGCATAACCAATCGCCATCACAAAACCAAATGGGTAAAGGAGAGACAGCACTAGCGGTGGGATAAAGGTAACGAACCAAGTTTTGGTACGCCCCTTTTTGTCATTTCCAAAACAGAAAAGATCGGCTAAAAAGTCAAACACACCTAACCCTACGCCAATGAATGACGACAAGATCGCAGCCATTGAGAATGCATTGATTGCTCGCTCGACGCTTTGCGACTCAATAACCGAATCAAGCGCCATAAGTAATGCGTCAACATTTCCACCCTGCTCAATCACAGAGCCAAAACTTTCGCGCGGTAAATTGCCAAAGATGCTCACTAACCACAAGAAGTAGAGCCCAAGAGCAATCACCGTTCCACCAAAAATTGCGTGCTGAGCTCTACGCTCTTCACCATAGTAAGCTCGCATTGAAGAGACCGAATGATGGTAACCAAATGAAGTTAAGGCCACAGGCAACATCGCCATAGCATAGGGAGCATAGCGCCCCTCTGGATTGACTGCATCAAGCAACAGCGAGGTATTCACATTGGTGGCTAAGCCCGATATACCAAAGGTAAAGCTAAGCACCATAAACGCGATCAGCATCACCGACACGCGGTCAACAACGCGAGTCGAATGCCAAACAAATAGTGAAAACACGGCGACAAAGAGAATCGAAGCAGCCTTGCTATTTATCCCCAACATATCTTGCAAGATAAGCCCTGAAGAGGTGATGTAGGCATACAGGAGTATCCCACCTACAAAGTACACCATAAGGCTATTAAACATGTTGACCTTGTCACCCAGCATGTCTTTGGTCACGGTATTGAAAGAGACCCTGAGATCATAGTGTTTGAACGCTTCTAGCAACATCCAACCTGAAGCAGTCATAATTAACATTGTTACGGTAATGGCAAGCATTGACCAAAAAGTCCATGCCCCCGCCCCTGCACTCGGTAGACCTAACATACCAGCACCCACACAGACGCTAGCTATGATACAGGCCCCACCCAATAAGGAAGGTTTTTCTGTCATAGTTTTATTCTCTAAATTGATTTTTAAAAATAAAGATAAAAAACGCAGCTCTTGGGGAGCTGCGTTAGGGACGTTTATTGGCTATCAACTTCTTTTAAAAGTGCCGTGAAGTGACGCAACACTTCTGGCTCATAAATAAAGTCGAGTCCCTTGACGTTTTCGGCGTTTTCTTTCACTTTCTCAAACGCTTCAATAATGAAGTCCATGTGCGTTTGGGTGTAAGTTGCTCGTGGGATCGTTAAACGCATCAGCTCCGCAGGACAAGGCATTTGCTCACCAGTGGCAGGATCGCGTCCAAGTAATAGCGAGCCAATTTCTACCGCGCGTATACCAGCAACCTTGTACAGTTCACAAGCTAAAGCATGAGCTGGGAATTGATGAGATGGGATATGAGGCAACAGTTTACCTGCATCAACAAATGCCGCGTGGCCACCCGCTTGCTGACAAACCACCCCAATGGCCTCTAAGCCTTCCACAAGGTATTTCACCTGGCTGATACGATAAGCGAGCCATTCCTGACGCATACCATCGTAGAGGCCAACGGCCAAACGCTCCATCGCGCCGCCTTCCAAGCCTCCATAGGTAGGGAAACCTTCTTGAACAACACACAAGGTGCGACACTCATTATAAACGTCAAGAAATGTGTCATCTTTAAAGCACAGCAGGCCGCCCATTTGTACCATGGCGTCTTTTTTAGCTGACATGGCTAAGGCATCTGCATATTTGTAGCTTTCGCGGGTAATCTCTTCGATGCTCCAATCTTGATAATCTGGTTCACGCTGCTGAATAAAGTACGCATTTTCAGCAAAACGCGCTGAGTCCATGATCACCGGAATGTCGTAACGCTGCGCAATTTCATAAACCGATCTCAAGTTGGCAATCGAGACCGGTTGTCCACCAGAAGAGTTACATGTAATGGTACTCACGATATAGGGTACGTTTTGAGCCCCAGCTTCTAGTATTGCGTGCTCAAGTTTTTCTAGGTCAAAGTTACCTTTGAAGTCGGCATTCACTGCTGTATCAAATGCTTCTTCGGTATAGACATTTTTAGCGACACAACAATTAATTTGCGTATGGCCCTGTGTGGTATCAAAGAAGTAATTAGACAGTGCGACCATTTTATTACGATCAAGACCTTTCTCTTTTTCACGCTTTTTAATCAGAACTGGAATATAGATTTGCTCAGCGCCACGTCCTTGGTGAGTTGGTATCGTATGCTTGTAACCAAAGATATCGCTAACGGCATCCGCCAAAGCGAAGTAACTACGACTGCCACTGTATGCCTCGTCGCCTCTCAGCATCGCCGCTTGCATTTCTTGGGTAATAGCGCCAGTGCCGCTGTCGGTGAGAAGATCAATAAACACATCTTCACTATTCAGAAGAAACGGGTTCATCCCTGCTTTTAATATTGCCTGCTCACGATATTCTCTCGTTGTACGTTTCACAGGTTCAATAACACGAATACGAAATGGTTCTGGAAGGTGTTTGAAATTTTCCATGATTGCTTTCCTAATTATAATTATAGCTATCCCTCTCCACTAAATAATTAATTCAGCAAAGATAGGTTTTATTATTTCCAGACAAAACAGCACCTTGGGTATTTAAACCCAAAATTATAATTGAACTGGAAAATGAACCCATGAACGAAATGGTCAATATGCCCCTAGATACGTTAAAGGTGCGTCAAGATAAATACTGTTCAGGGTTGTGTGCACTGGACGTGCGAAGGCTATAGCTATAACTTAATGAGGGAAGAACAGAGCAATTTTATAATCGAGGGTAAACCAAACACTAGAATTATTGTATTTTTTCATGTTACCTCCTTATTGATAATAAAATTCCAAAGTAACAACTCTAAGATAATCATAGTTTATATAATTGGACATCTTTTAGTTCATCAAATGTGACAATACCGACGAAATAATGACCATTATAAAGAGTACAACTGTAAAAACCGAATATTAACCTTACAACGCGAAAGGTTAATATTACTAATTGATAAGCGGAGATTAAATATAAAACCTATCACAATGAAATCAATTTAATATGAATATTTAAACATAAAATCGACTCTACACTATTAATAATTGACCGATAGCCAATACTACTCAAATACCACTTTACCTCTAACGATCGTCATCCAAACTTCCGCTGCTTTAATTTCATCTGGAGACAACAAGGTAATATTATGTGATAGCACCGCAAAGTCAGCGGACTTTCCTACATCAATTGACCCGGTAATATCGTCAATGCCTAAGCTCTTTGCTGCATTGATCGTATAGGCATCGAGCGCCGCTATGGTATCTGGTAAGCCGGTATCGCCCATGATAATGCTATTGCCTATACCAACCAGCGGGTTAATGTCGTGAACATTCCAGTCACTGCTTAAGGTAACGTTAGCACCTGTGTCGAATAGCACTTTAAGGTTCATCAACGCACGAGTTCGCTTAGCGCCTAAGAAGGCTTCCGCCCACTGATGTTCATGATAAGCGACATAATCAGAGCCAACCTGAAAGTCAGCCGTCACATTAAGCTGAGCAAAGCGGGGAATGTCTTTCGAGTTCACTAACTCGACATGAGTTAAGGTGTAGTCTTTGTTACTGCCTTGGCTACGGACCGACTCTATCGCATTCAAAGATTCTCTAATCGCCCCATCACCAATCGCATGAATGTGTGCGCCATAGCCTATATTGTCGAGCTCTTTGAGCCACTTGGACATCGATTTGGGTTCAATGTAATTAATCCCGTATGGCTCTTCCGGAACATAAGTAAATAAGTAAGGAGCGAGCATCTTCGCCGTACCATTAATTAAGATGCCATCGCTGTACATTTTGACCTGATCCACCAGCATTAACTGAGAATTATCGTCTGAATGAATCGATTTCAGATACTTTAACTGTGCTGGCATTGGCTCGGTTGGGTAGATCCAAGGTCGTAAAGAGACGCGAGCAGTGAGCTCACCACTTTCTTCGGCTTTCTGCCACACTTCATACCAGCCACGTTTCCAATATAAGCGCCCATCACCAATGGTCGTGATACCATGCGCTCTCGCTTGATCCAAACCTTGCATTAATCCTTGATAGCTTTGCTCAAACTGATCACGCAAGCTGTTCCAAGCCAGCTCAAGCACCAGATCACCCGCGTTGTCGAGCAAGATACCGACTAGCTCTCCGGTCTCTTCGTCTTTTAAGATCTTACCCCCTTGCGGATCGGGAGATTGTTTAGTGATCCCAGCTTGCCTTAGCGCCGCAGAGTTCACCCACATCGAATGGGAAGTTTGCTCCATAAAGATCACAGGCTGCTCAGGAAAAATGGAATCAATCACCTGCAATGGCGTGCTGTCGTCCTCATCTGCCAGTAACGACTCTATCGAGAAGCCATAGCCCATGATCCACTCGCCTCGTTGGGTTTGTTTCCGACAAGCTTTTAGGTAGGAGACTTGACCACGCAGTCCTTCATCAAGGCTTAACTCACACTGAGATCCAGCGTCTGATGCGGCTTCAAAGACATGGTTGTGGTTATCGATAAAACCGGGAGAAACAAAGCCACCTTGCAGATCTATTAGATTGGTCGAATCATCGATAAAAGCATCCATCTCCTCACCGTTTCCCACCTGCAGAATCTTACCATCGGCGATAGCAACGGAATTGGCGTTAGGATGCCCGTGTATCACCCCATTGGTGAGAAGCATATCTGCAACTTGTGCAGAGTATGCATGAGTGCTTATCGTCAAACCTAACGCTATAGCCAGCCTACCTTTCATTGCTTAACTCCTTTGATGCGCCAATCAGACCAATGGCTCAAGTATAAGGGGATAATAGCAGCGCGAGCGCCCATTAACCGTGCCTTAACAAGCTTTTTCCGGTGAATAAATACAAAAACGGCCGCTAGATAGCGGCCGTTTACAGTGTAAAATAGGAAATTATTTGAACGTCATCGCCAATGCTGCAGCGACATTACGTGAAGTCATCTCGACATTAAATGCCGCTTCTTTAAGTGCGGTTGGCAAGTCGGTTGCACCGAGTACCACACTGTAGACCGCATCTAAGCCGTGGTCATGCACCACTCGGCAATCTTGCGCCGTGCTGCCCGCAATGCCAATCACTGGAAGGTTATATAGCTTCGCCGTACGCGCCACACCAATCGGTGTTTTGCCGTGAATGGTTTGGCTATCAATGCGCCCTTCACCGGTAATCACTAAATCGGCATCTTTGACCACTTCAGCAAGGTTAACAGCATCCATCACGATGCTGATACCTGGGCGAAGCGTTGCATCGAACAGACCTAATAGTGCAGCGCCAAGACCACCTGCCGCACCTGCACCAGCTTGGTCAATGACATCATTACCGTTAGTTTGACGAATCACGCCAGCATAGTGCGCTAAGTTGGCATCTAGCTGCTTGATCATCTCTGGCGTTGCGCCTTTTTGCGGACCAAACACATGCGAAGCACCTTTCGGTCCGCACAATGGGTTATCTACATCACACGCAACTTCAAGCTCAACACTCGCTAGGCGAGGATCCAAACCTGACAGATCAATCGTTGTAAGATTGGCTAACGCTCCGCCACCGAAAGGCAGGTCGTTGCCTTTCGCATCCAATAGTTTCGCTCCAAGCGCTTGTGCCATACCGACACCACCATCATTGGTAGAGCTACCACCAATGCCAATGATGATATGGTTAACGCCTTTGTCTAACGCTGCTTTCACTAACTCGCCTGTACCATACGTTGTGGTGAGCAGTGGGTTACGCTGACTTGGTTCGACTAAGTGCAAACCTGATGCCGCTGCCATTTCAATCACAGCGGTAGAACCGTCACCGAGTAATCCGTAAAAACCTTCAACGGATTGACCAAGTGGGCCTGTCACCGCAACAGAGACAATATCGCCCCCTGTTGCGTCGACCAAAGATTGCACCGTGCCTTCGCCTCCATCCGCCATCGGCAGTTTAATGTACTCTGCGTCTGGCATGATTTCTTTAAAACCACTTTCAATCGCAGTTGCCACTTCCATAGCGGTTAAACTTTCTTTGTAAGAATCAGGAGCGATAACTACCTTCATATAAGTTCCTTTTTATAGCTTGCTACAGTAGAACAAGACTTAGAATGTAAACCAGTGCCATTGCAGTCACGCCTTGAACCAGCGTTGCCATGGTTTGAGCGCGATACGCTAACCCAACTGACATGCGGCTAAACTGCGAAACCACCCAGAAGAAGCTGTCATTGGCATGCGATACGGTCATCGCACCTGCACCAATCGCCATTACCGTTAGAACTCGTCCCATTTCAGAGTCTAGTCCCAGTTGAGCCAACATTGGCGCAACAAGTGCTGATGTTGTTACCAAAGCCACCGTCGATGAACCTTGCGCTGATTTCAACGCCGCAGCGACGATAAATGGCATAAAGATACCCACGCCTAATGCAGATAATGTCGTTCCTAGGTATTCACCTAGCGGAGTTGCTTTTAATACAGCACCAAATGCGCCACCAGCACCTGTGATAAGTAGAATTGGCGCCGCGGCAGTAATACCTTGGCTGATGCGTTCGCCGAACTCTTCCACCTTGTTGTCGCTTTTCAGTAGGCGAACCGACAAGAACAGACCTATGATTAACGCTGTCAGTGGCTGACCTAAGAACGACAGCACATCAAACAATGCACCATCACCCAGCGGTAAGCTTGGGAATTTAGCAATAGAGCCTAAACAGATAAGCAAAATAGGAACGAAAATTGGGGCAAATGCTTGGCCTGCTGTTGGTAGTTCACCGTATGACGCTTTCAGCTCTTTCCAATCTTGCTTTACTTCTTCAGCGTGGTCGCCACCATCAGGTTCAACGTCTTTAAAGCGGTTGGCCCACAACATACCGGCAATCGCTGCCGTAGCTGCTACAAAGATACCGACGCCAATCACTAAACCGAGGTTAGACTCTAGACCTAGGTTACCCGCAGCCGCAATTGGGCCCGGCGTTGGTGGCACAAAAGTATGTGTCGCATACAGACCGGTTGCTAGAGCGACACTCATCGCCACGCTGGATGTTTTTAGACGGTTAGCAAGAGACTCTTTTAGCGAGTTCAGAATAACGAAGCCCGAGTCACAAAATACTGGTACCGATACAATGTAGCCGATGATGCTCATGGTTAACGTTGGGAAACGCTCACCCAGTACTTTAATCACCGTGTCTGCCATGGTAATCGCAGCGCCACTTTTTTCTAAGATGACACCGATGATGGTACCTAGAACAATCACTAGACCGATGTAACCTAAGATGCCACCAAAGCCAGATGCGATGGTTTTCGCGATACTGTCTGCAGGTAGGCCATAGGCAAAAGCCGCTAAAAAGGCCGCAACGATCAGTGCGAGAAAAGGGTGTAGTTTAAATTTGGTTGTTGCGAGGACGATAAAGGCTATCACCCCCAGCAAGATTAAGATTAGACTCATGATAACTCCGTTTATTATAGTATTCGCTCTGAACACTTAGCCTCATGCCAAACGTTCAGGTTGCCTGTAGGGACGGTGTTATTATTCAGTGAATCAAGCGCCATTCCTTTATGCAAAATGACAAATTTATCAATCCAAAGTCACTCTATAATTGTCACATTGCACAAAACGCCTTGCTAATTCATAGGCATTTCATAGCCAAATATAACTGCACCTTATGATCTAAATTATTGATTTTTAAATTAGTTACTTCTTCTATCTTCTCTAGTCGATATCGAAGTGTATTTCGGTGAATATGTAGAGCTGCACAAGTTTGAGCCAGATCGCAGTCCTGATCAAAAAATACTCGCAATGTTTTCAACAGCACGCCTTTTTCATCTTTTCTTTGCAGTAACTCTAGAGGTTCGAGCAACTGCGCGCGTCGCCATTGGTCTTGTTTTAAGCCACCAACCAACACGGCTAACTTGTGTTCCTGATAAAACAATATCGCTTGCTTACTGTTATCAGCCCCCGCCATGGTCGCTTTAGCGGTTTCATACGAACGCGCGAGTCCATCAACACCGGGAAAGTATTGCCCCATAGCTATCTTGATCGAAAAGTCAGCTTCTTGGGCGATCCGTTTAAGCAGCTTCTTTACTCGCGCTTTTTCTTCTTCTTGATTCCAAGTGCCATTGGTTACCGTCACTGGCTTTAGCACCACCACTTCGTTCATCGACACCGAGACAGTACCGACAATGTTGTCTCGTTCAGGGTATTCCAATAAGTGCACTAGTTTTTGCAAATGCTCTTGCGTTAATGGCTGCCCTTGCTTAGGTATCACTTTGACCGTTGCCGCGATTCTTGGCTGAGATAAATTTAAATCCAAACGCTCAGCAATCGACAACAACTGGTTTTCACTTAAAGTTGAGCCTTGAATCAACTGCAGTAACAGCTCTTCACGATGACGTTTATTCCACTGAATCTGCGCCATCAAGGCTTCTTGTTCTATGATCAGCTCAGCGGCCATCTTGACCAGCTCACCATAGCTTCTCACTTCATCTGGCTGGCCAGAGATCCCCACCACACCAATCACGTTGTCTTGATACACAACCGGTAAGTTAATACCTTCTTTTACCCCAATCAAAGTACTCGCAACCGTATGGTTGATTTCCACAGTGCGGTTATCATGAATCGCTAGCAATGCCCCTTCATGAGTGCGATGTAAACGAGCGGGATCGCTTGAACCAATTATCTGTCCATTTTCATCCATCACGTTGACAGGAAACTGGATAATCTTTGTCGCGCGCTCAACGATTTGTCTTGCGATTAACGTATTTAACTGCATCTCTTTTGTTTCTCGAAACCCTACTCTTCACTAGGGTTAACATAGCATACCTGCCCAAGCGTTTTATTGCGCCAACAGTGCATGACGTAGAGTGACCAAGAAAAAATCCCGAAGTAAGCCCGCTAGGTGCCTGCTAAGACGGAGCCCGAGGATGCTCCTACCTATTGTCTTACAACGGGAACGCGTACAAAAGGAGACGAAAAACTACGCGATTTTAAGCAATACCAATCTAACGAACATCCCTACAGTGGAGTCACCATGATTGATACAGTTATTGAGGTGGCAGGGAGAGGAGTCCTAACCACCCCAGACGGAAACTAACCTCAACAGTTAATTTCAGCGCCCAAACCTTAATCTCGGATTGAGTGGTTAGAACGCTTCTCGATTGCTTTGATAAGCGCAGAGTGATCCCAATCTTGGCCACCTAGCGCTGCGCAATCTTCAAACAGCTCTTGCGCCGTTTGCGTGTTTGGTAGTGCGACTTCGAGCTCTTTAGCACCCGTTAGAGCCAAATCAAGGTCCTTCTGGTGAAGCGAGATTCTAAAGCCAGGATCAAACGTACCTTCAATCATACGCTCGCCGTGTACTTCTAGAATCTTCGAGCTCGCAAAGCCACCCAATAGCGCCTGACGAACGCGCGCTGGATCAGCGCCCGCTTTCGAAGCAAAAACTAACGCTTCCGATACCGCTTCAATGTTAAGCGCTACGATGATTTGGTTAGCGACTTTACACGTTTGACCTGCTCCGTTTTCACCCACTAGCGTAATGTTTTTGCCCATCACCTCGAACAGTGGACGTGCCTTATCGAATGCTTGTTGAGAGCCACCAACCATGATGCTCAGTGCCGCGTTGATCGCGCCAACTTCACCACCAGATACCGGAGCGTCAAGGTACTGTGCGCCGCTTTCATTAACGCGAGCTGCAATCGCTTTGGTTGCCATTGGCGAGATAGAGCTCATGTCGATAACCAGTTTACCTTCTGCGCCACCTGCAGTTAGGCCCGCTTCGACACCGTTATCACCAAATAGCACATCTTCGACTTGTGGCGTGTTTGGTACCATCAAGATAACCACATCTGCCGCTTCTGTTGCTGCTTGAGCAGAATTCACCACCTGAGCACCTGCATCAACAAGGTCTTGGGGCGCTGGGTTAAAGTGATCAGACAACACCAACTCATAGCCCGCTTTTTGTAGATTCGCGGCCATTGGGCGGCCCATAATACCTGTACCAATAAATGCAATTTTCATAATCTGTTCTCCGTAACGTTTGCCCACCACTGTCGATGGGCATTCACCGCATTAGCGGTATAGGTTGATCCAATCTAGACCTTCAGTCGTGGTGGTTTTCGGCTTGTATTCACAGCCCACCCAACCCTGATAACCAAGGTCATCTAAATGCTTTAGAACGAACGGGTAGTTGATTTCACCCGTACCCGGCTCATGACGACCTGGGTTGTCGGCCAATTGAACGTGCGCAATTTGGTCGATGTTTGCCGTCATAGTTGGGGTAAGGTCCCCTTCCATGATCTGCATGTGGTAGATGTCATACTGGATAAACAAGTTATCGCTGCCGACTTCTTTAATCACCGCTTTGGCTTGCTCTGTGGTATTGAGGAAGAAACCCGGAATATCACGGGTGTTGATCGCTTCAATCACCAAGCGAATACCCGCTTCTTTCAATGCTTGCGTGGCATAACGTAAGTTGATGACGAACGCAGCGTGGGCATCGTGCTCACTTACCCCTTGTGGAACGATCCCTGCGAGGCAGTTGATTTGGGTATTACCCAATACTTTGGCGTATTCAATGGCCTTGGCGACCCCAGCTTGGAACTCTTCAATTCGCTTTGGGTCCACCGCGATACCGCGCTCGCCCGCTTCCCAATCGCCGGCCGGAAAGTTGAACAGCACTTGGGTAAGTTGGTTTTCATCTAGCTTCTCCTTAATTTGCTTTGCTTCCAGCGCATAAGGGAAAAGATACTCCACACCTTGAAAGCCAGCTTTTGCTGCGGCTTCAAAGCGATCTTCAAATTCCAGTTCGGTAAATAACATGGATAAATTTGCTGCAAACTTTGCCATTGTGATTTCCTTTTATTCCTAATTAGCCACGATGAATCAGTGCGGTTGGCGCATCGTCTGCATTTTCAGCAAGCGCTTCAAATTCATTGATTGCGTTAATTTCAACACCCATTGCAATGTTGGTTACGCGCTCTAGAATCACTTCAACTACGACGGGTACTTTGTGCTTGTTCATCAGCTCTTTCGCTTCTGCGAATGCCGCTTGCATCTGCTCAGGGTCCGTTACACGAATCGCTTTACAACCTAAGCCTTCTACAACCGTTACGTGGTCAACACCGTAGCCGTTTAGCTCTGGGGCGTTTTGGTTTTCAAAGGCCAGTTGCACACAGTAATCGATATCAAATTGACGCTGCGCTTGACGAATCAGACCTAGGTAAGAGTTGTTCACCAATACGTGGATATAAGGCAGATTGAACTGCGCACCGACCGCTAATTCTTCAATCATGAACTGGAAGTCGTAGTCACCTGAAATCGCTACGATGTCACGATTAGGATCCGCAGCACGTACACCCAATGCGGCTGGTGTCGTCCAACCTAATGGACCCGCCTGACCACAGTTAATCCAGTGACGAGGCTTGTAGACATGTAGGAATTGCGCAGCAGCAATCTGCGAGAGACCGATGGTGCTGACGTAACATGTATCGCGATCGAACGCTTTGTTCATCTCTTCATAAACACGCATTGGTTTGATTGGTGCATCTGTGTAATGCGTTTTACGTAGCATGGTTGCTTTACGCTGCTGACATTCGCCTACCCACGCGCTGCGGTTTGGCAACTTGCCTGCGTCACGCCATTCACGCGCCACTTCGACTAATAGCTCTAGCGCTGCTTTTGCATCAGACACAATGCCTAAATCTGGACAGAACACGCGACCAATTTGCGTTGGTTCAATATCAACGTGAACAAACTTACGCCCTTTGGTGTACACATCCAGTGAACCGGTATGACGGTTCGCCCAGCGGTTACCAATACCAAATACGAAGTCAGACTCCAACATGGTCGCATTACCGTAACGGTGCGACGTTTGTAGACCAACCATACCTGCCATCAGTTCATGATCATCAGCGATAGAACCCCAACCCATCAAAGTTGGTACGACAGGTACGCCCGTGATTTCAGCGAACTGTTGCAACAGCTCTTCAGCGCCAGCGTTAATGACGCCACCACCAGAAACGATCAGTGGATTGGCAGACTCACACATCATCTCCAGCGCTTTCTCAACTTGAGCACGAGTCGCTTTTGGTTGATACGCTTCCAATGGTTCATAGGTATCGATATCAAACTCGATTTCCGTTAGCTGAACATCAAGCGGAAGGTCGATAAGTACAGGGCCAGGGCGACCTGAGCGCATCAAATGAAACGCTTGCTGGAATGCACGTGGCACCTGTGCGGGTTCTAGAACAGTCGTTGCCCACTTAGTGACAGGCTTAGCAATAGATTCAATGTCTACCGCTTGGAAATCTTCTTTATGTAAACGAGCGCGTGGCGCCTGACCGGTAATACATAAGATTGGAATTGAGTCAGCCGACGCTGAGTACAAACCCGTGATCATATCGGTACCTGCAGGGCCCGATGTACCGATACAAACACCAATATTGTCTTGATTTGTACGGGTATAACCTTCTGCCATGTGCGACGCACCTTCAACGTGACGCGCCAGTACATGATCAATACCACCAAGCTTTTTCATTGCTGCGTACATAGGGTTAATGGCTGCGCCAGGGACGCCGAAGGCAATGTCTACACCTTCCTTTTTCAACACTTCTACCGCTGCTTCAATTGCCTTCATCTTTGCCATGTGAACCTCCATTTCGATTGTATACAATTCAAAGATACTTTGTGTACTATGAATCATATTCAGAATTTGGCAACCCCTAAATGCAACATTTTTTCAACATTGAACAGTTAATCTAAGTGATCACTAACCCTGAAAACCCTAGAAATCATTGCTTTACATAAAATATCTTCACGTAAAAATAATTTCCCAGAAGAACAAATGAAAAATTAATGTTAAATACCCTTTGATTGTTTACATAAATTGAAATATAAGTATTCGTGAAAGGTAGATTTTGTACACAAAATCATTCGGTATTGTTTAAAGGAGACGAACAATGAGTCTGAACGATGTAGCAGAAAAAGAAGAAACTGCTTGTCTGCGCGTAGTCGGTAATATGGACAACCCAGAATACCAAACCATCCTATCTAAAGAGGCACTCTCTTTCCTAACCAAACTGGTCGAGAAGTTTGCCCCGCGTAGAGATGCCCTACTACAAGCCCGCAAAGAACAACAACAACGCTATGATGCGGGTCAATTACCTAACTTTCGCTCTGATACCCAAGCGATTCGTGACAACAAAAGCTGGAAGGTAGCAACACCACCGGCTGAGTTACTGGATCGTCGCGTAGAGATCACCGGTCCTGTTGACCGTAAAATGGTGATCAACGCTCTTAACTCTGGCGCGAAAGTATTTATGTGCTGTTTCGAAGATGCCTCTTCTCCGACTTGGGAGAATATGGTTGAGGGACAGATCAACCTGCGCGATGCGAATGCAAGAACCATCAGTTATCACGACCAAGCGAAAAACAAACATTATCAGCTTAGTGATGACCCTGCTTTATTGATTGCCCGTCCACGAGGCCTGCACCTGCCGGAGCAATCAATTCAATACGCAAACAAGCCTATTCCAGGTTGTTTGATGGATTTCGCACTCTACTTCTATCACAACTACCTGACCCGCGCTGAGCAAGGGTTGGGCGTGTATTACTACATTCCAAAGCTAGAAAGCATGGAAGAGGCCCAGTGGTGGGATGATGTTTTCTCGTTTACCGAAGACTACTTTGGCGTTCAACGCGGCACGATCCGCGCGACCGTACTGATCGAAACCTTGCCAGCGGTTTTCCAAATGGATGAGATGCTTTACGCCATGCGTGATCATATTGTCGCGATGAACTGCGGCCGCTGGGATTACATCTTCAGCTACATTAAAACGCTGAAAAATCACGCCGATCGCATTCTGCCTGACCGTCATGTAGTCGGTATGGATAAAGAATTCCTCAATGCCTATAGCCAACTGCTAGTTCGCACCTGCCACCAGCGTGGCGCACTCGCAATGGGCGGTATGTCGGCGTTTATTCCAGCTAAAGAGCCCGCTGAAATGTCACGAGTAACCGCCAAAGTTATCGAAGACAAAGAGCGCGAATCTCGCAATGGTCACGATGGCACTTGGGTTGCGCACCCAGCGTTGGTTGATTTAGCCATGTCGGTGTTTGAGAAGAACCTTGATGGCAAGCCAAACCAATTAGACTTTGTCAGCCCTTCACATGAAATTGGCGCTGACATTCTACTCAAACCTTGTGATGGTACTCGTGATGAAGCGGGCGTACGTAAGAACATTCGTATCGCGCTTTACTACATCGAGGCTTGGATTCAAGGTCACGGCTGCGTACCAATCTACGGCTTAATGGAAGACGCCGCTACCGCAGAAATTTCGCGCGCCAACATCTGGCAATGGATCCACCATAGTGTGGCTCTCGATGATGGCCAAATTTTTACTAAAGAGCTGTTCCACACTTGGTTATACCAAGAGCTCGACACTATCAAACAGGAAGTGGGTGATACTCGTTATGCAGCAGGCCGCTTTGAACAAACTGCTGACCTTTTCTTCGAGTTGTCTACCGCAGAAGAGTTCGCCACCTTCCTGACCTTACCAAGCTATCAGTTTCTTCATGGGACTGAGTAATACCTGAGGGCTCTGTGAGCCCAAAAGGTAGCACACAACAGGAGATAACATGGGAAGTTTAACTCTAGATCAAGCATTGAGTGTCATTGACGGCACCTTTCAAGCCGGTTCAAAAACCAAAAGTGCACCACTGACAGTCGCTGTCCTTGATAGTGGCGGAAAGCTCATCTCTCTCCAACGTCAAGATGGTTCCAGTATGATGCGACCAGATATCGCTATTGCCAAAGCTTGGGGAGCACTCGCACTTGGCTGTTCTTCACGTAAGCTGGCGCAAGATGCCGATAACCGACCAGCATTCATCTCTGCTGTTAATGTTCTCGCACACGGTAATATGGTTCCCGTTCCGGGAGGCTTATTGATTCGAGATGCCGAGCAAAACATCTTGGGTGCAGTGGGAGTAAGTGGCGACCTATCAGATATAGATGAGAGCTGCGCCCTTGGTGGCATCGACCATGCCCAACTCTATTGCGATGAAACGCTCTCTTAGTAACTTCCTAGTGTCTACCGACCAACAAAAACGCCCTCAATTGAGGGCGTTTTTTAATCTTGATTCCGCGTTATTCGTACTGAGTCAACCAACCCTTTAGCAAGGTATTGATCTGCTTCTTCTGGTTTGTGTTCATTCCTTTAACAAGCTTAGCCTGCACAGCGGCATGCTCTTCAATAATCTTATCAATCAGAATGAAACCATCTTGAGTCAGTTGAACAGTAACACTGCGGCGATCTTCTTTGCTATGTTCACGGATAATCAGCTGTTTCTTTTCCAGCTTATCGAGTCGATTGGTCATTGCACCCGATGTCAGCATCATCGAATCAATCAATTCTGACGGGGTAAGGCAAAAAGACTCTCCGCTTCGACGCAAAGTCGCCAGGACATCAAATTCCCCCAGCTTCAAATCATAGCGCTTGTGTAACTGAGCAACTTCCGTCTCCATATACTTAGCGATACGCATCAAACGGCCCATAATGGCCATTGGCTCAGTATCTAACTCTGGCTTTTCCTTAGCCCACTGCTCAACTACTCTTTCAATAGCGTCCATGAAAATTTGTCTCCAGTAACAAAATGTCGTTCTAAGTATCTTAACATAAAGATACTTTACAAACATCGATTTTAGGCGTACATTCACCACAAAAGTATCTTAACGTAAAGATAAGTACCTATGAATATATTATTAGCCATGATACCGGCGTTCTTTTGGGGAACCACCTATGCTGTCACGCAATACACCCTTGCGGACTGGCCTCCCCTATTGCTGGGCGCAATTCGTGCGCTGCCAGCGGGACTGCTGCTATTGGCATTTAGACCAAGCCTACCGAAAAAGGGCGATTGGCAAATCCTATTTACCCTAGGGTTAATCAACATCGCAACCTTCTTCGGTTTGATCTTTGTGATGGCTTTGACGCTACCTTCGGCAATTTCAGGTGTCGGTATGATCTCGGTACCTGTATTCGCCATGCTGTATAACTGGCTGATCAACAAGCATCGCCCAGGCATTATTCAAGCCGTAAGTGGGGCTGCGCTAATCGGCCTAGCGTGGATGTTGTTTGACCCAAGTTCTATCAGCCTAAATCCTATTGGCTTAGGCGCAATGCTCGCCGCAATCATGTGTATTGTGGTAGGCAGTTCGATTACTAAGTCACTTGGCGATCGCATGCACTGGTGGACGGTACTGACTTGGCAGTTGATTTTAGGTGGTATAATCCTGTCGATCGCAGCCTCTGTACAGGCGATATCAGAACCTGCAACCTACCTAGCACTCGCAGACAACTTCTCAATGAGAAACCTATCTGGTCTACTTTGGGTAGTCGGACTGAACACTGCACTTGGCTACGGCATGTATGTGTGGCTACTACAACGTATGTCAGTGGTTGATTTCACGTTCGGCGGCATCGCTAACCCAATCGCGGGTATTGTTACTGGTTTAGTTTTACTTGGTGAGTCATTCACCCCATTCCAATACAGCTTGATGATTGGCATGATTGTGATGTCATTACTGCCGCAGGCAATTCTTGCTCTGAGACAAAACCGACCCGCTCCTGCCGAATGTCAGACCCAATAAACTAAAAACCGCGCTAATTAGTGCGGTTTTTTAATACCAAGAGCGGATAATTATCAACGAGTAAATATTTCTGAGCATTCCCAACTAGCCACAATCTCATCATTGCGGCTCACAATGAGATCGGCTGATGTTTCAATATCCCAACCGCCCACAACGTACTCTGTTCTAACAGTGCGAGAATTGACAACATACGAATACTGACCGTTGTTAAACGTCATCACGCGCTCGCCGCCGCCACTAAATCCATAATGTTCAATCGCGCTCTCAGAACTCAGTTCAAACTCTATCTTAGATGGCAGGCCAAAGCGATAAATCTGAAGATTGTCTGTGGAACAGACCGAAACAAGCTTGGTTTTAAGCTTGCACGAAAACTCATCCGTTTCTTGTTCCAGACACAGGCTTTGCGCTGCTGACCCAAAGCTTACTAGCCAGATCGCTAAGGTTAAATATTTAGTCATAAAAGTTCGCTGCTCTGCTTGGTCATTGATAGTCCCATGATTCATAGTTAACGTTATCAACGAGTTAATGTATCTGTACTTTGATTATAAGAAAGGTCCAGATACTCGCCCCCAATCGCGTAAGTTACTTGAGAAGCGTTGCTGTAAAACTCAATTCTACTCGAATAGATTGCACGATCATCGTAATGCAAATAAGTGATTTTTCCTTGCTCAATATCCACCGAATACAAGTCGCTATCCGTTTTAACGAAAAAAGAACTGATTGACTGAACGGGGTCGATGTTAACCACCGAAAAGACCTCTATTTTGCCCCTAGGAAAATAAGCTGTTTTAGTCCCGAATTCCGACTCAATTAGGTTTGGCGGATTTATCGTTAGAATATCAGTCTTACCTTCGATGGTTAGCGAAAGGCGCCCTGAAGATGAATCGACAGCATAGACCTCCAAATCAACCACATCTCCATTGGAAAGTGTTTTTGTTTCTGTTCCGTTTATTGAAGCTTGCTCAGCAATCATAATCAGATCATTAACGCTTTTCGCACCTAGGGCGCTCAAAATCCTGTCATTTGCATACGTGGTCAATCGAGCCAAGCTTTCAGTTTTATAGGTTTGGCGATCATTACCAACTAAATTGAAAATTGCGCTATTAGCTTCAGTAATGACTTGCGGAGTGTAACCAGTTCCCTTGTTTCCAGCCCTTTTATCTTCATCAATATGTCCATCTTGGCAACCCAAAAGAGCGAGGGTAGATAAGCAGGCAACAACTATCTTTCTCATACTTATTCCAACAAAAAGCCGCCTATTAAGACGGCTTTATATTTCATATGCCAAGAAATATATCATTAGTAAATATAGGGATTTGTAAGGACGTGTAAGTGGAAACAGCAACAAACAAAAAAACGCGCCAATTAGCGCGGTTTTTTATCATTCTAATGATTTTGTTAGACGTCATATTTTGCTTTATCACCAATATCGAAGTAGCGTGGCATTCGCCATTTATAAACACTCGTGACCAAGAAAAGCAGAGCTGATATTGCGCCGAGTATCTTTGCAGCGACATCGGCATCAAACATCATGCAAAACCACAACCCCATAAGGATCAGAGGTTGCAGCTGTAAGCCAGGAACCTTGAAGCAGAAGTATTCTTTATAACAGAGACCACCCAAGGTAATAAAAGCGCCGCCTATACCAATCGCGGTCCAACCAAACACAAAACAAAGTATACCTATCCAAGTTGCGAACTGGAGTAATAAACGAAATGGTTTGCTGTAGACATGCAACGATGAGGCGCACATTACCGCACTCAAAAAGACAAGCTTCTCAATCGGAAAACCAATGTTCCACGGCAGCAGTGCAATAACAGGAAACGCGAGTGTAAAGCCAAGTCGATATACAATGACCGTAAGATGATCCAGTGCATCCATGGGGGATTTAATATGTGGGTCAGCCATTACAATTCCTTACGTATGTCTATTTTCACTAAGCTTAAATTGTCGTTTTACACTGTTAAGCTCTCGTATCTGCCACTCAGTCGCTAACCGATACTAATCAGCTAAGCTTATTGCTCGATCGGCTTAATCACTCGGCATGGGTTCCCAGCTGCAACTACGTTAGCTGGAACGTCTTTAGTCACCACACTGCCTGCACCAATCACACTATTGTCGCCAATGGTGACACCTGGGCAAACAATTACACCGCCACCTAACCATACGTTGTTACCTATGGTAATTGGTGTCCCAAATTCGACGCCTTCCTCTACTCGGCCTTTTACATCTAATGGGTGGCCCGCGGTATAGATCTGTACGTTAGGTGCAAAGAGCACGTTATCGCCAATATGCACTTCTGCCACATCAAGGACAACACAATTGAAGTTAGCGTAGAAGTTTCTCCCTACTTTGATGTTTGAGCCGTAATCACAGCGAAATGGCGGCTCAAGATAAGCGCCTTGCGAATCTGGCATTAAGCGGTCAATTGCTGCTCGCCACTCATCGCTATCAGGGATACTGTTATTGAGTGTTTGTAGTAATTTACGACACGAAATACGCTCGCTATACAGCTGCTTATCCCATGCGTCATAAGGCTCACCCGCTAGCATCTTCTCTTTTTCAGTTCTCATCACTGTTACCAAAACATTGAGTATTTAGGGGCGAATATCGCATATCAATCTCGGTTTGTGAGCGCCTAAAACAACTAAATTATTGTCCCGTGTGGTCCATCACTTTTTGCGCAGTTCAATCGTAAATAGAGGGTTGTCAGTAATTACTTACTTCTATGATTAACACTGTTTTTATTATGACTGCATTGCATTTTCTAGCAGTAGCTCATAAAAACATTTGGCAGCAGGACCAGTTTTAGCACCTTTGGGCAGAGTGATATGCAGAGGTACTTGATACTTGCCATTTTGCTCTACCTTTAACACCGTCAACTGACCACGATTCCTTTGCTCGATGATATGCTCAGGAAGGCGACAAAAGCCAACTCCTTGCTCAACTGCGCGAAATGCATGGTCAAAGTTGTCGACAGTTATGCGTTGATTTGCTTTTAACCAACCGACATTTTGCTCACGGCTATCTAAGCTGCTTGCACCAAGATCTCGCACCACAATCTGGCTGAGCGTAGAAAAATCAGCCATGCAAACACTGCTTTGCTGCGCAAGTGGGTGCTCACTTGAAACAACGGGCACCATATTCGTCAGCGCAAGCGCCTGCGCTGGGTAGTTGGTCACTGGTAACGTAATGATCGCAATATCGGCTTGTTCGTTAGTGACCATCTCGGTGGTTTTGCTGAGTGAGGTTTCAACCACTTGTATAGACGTAATGCTGTTACCTTGTAGATATTGCGCCATCGGTTGATACAGCAGGCTCGGATTACATAAGTGATCCATCGCAACGGTGATCTCCGACTCCACACCAGCAGAGATTTGCTTACTCAGATCCTCTAGCTCTCTGGCTTGATCCAGCATACTGCTCGCGCGGCGAAGTAAAGACTTACCATGCTCAGTGACAACGGCTCGCCTCCCCTTCACTTCCACCAGCTTGACCCCTAGCTGCTCTTCCAGCTTTTTAATCGCGTAGATGAGTGTGGTATGGCTTTTATTCAGTGCAGCCGCTGCCGCTTGAATACTCCCCGCGTTGTCGACCTCTTGTAGCGTCAGCCATTGCTCTAGCGTGCTTTTCAATCTCATCGCCAAACCTGTCAATTTTTTAGACACATATACGCAATATTATGAACTTTTTTGTTCAATTCATACAGGTAATAATCTCTCCATTGAACAGCAATACGCGTTCACGACAAACAACGGAGAAGATGAAATGAAACTACTACAAGTCGATTTTGAATATCACGGTCCTATGGGTGAAGAGATGTCTAGCGCACTCGTTGAGCTGGCTGAGTCCATCAACCACGAGCCCGGTTTAGTGTGGAAAATTTGGACTGAAAGCGAGTCAGAAAAATTAGGCGGCGGTATCTATCTATTTGAAGATGAAGTGAGCGCCAAAAACTATCTAGAGATGCACACAGCTAGACTCAAAGCGATGGGCGTACCTGAAGTAAGGGGCATTATCTTCGATGTAAACCAACCACTGACGGCAACCAACCAAGGTCCAATCGGACGGTAAGGAGCGACCATGACCAACAAAGCTTTTTTCACATTACATGGCAGTATCTACACCGCTTTTGCCTTTGCACTGTTTTTCATTCCGAGCTTGATGTGGCCAATGTACGGCGTAGAAATTAATGATCAGTACGCTTACTTCTTGTCGCAGCACACCAGTATCTTTCTCGGTGGCATGGCGGCCATAAGCCTGTTTGTTAGAGATGTACAACATTCACAGACAGTAACGCAGTTACTCAAAGCGCTAATTGTCGCCAACGGGCTCGGCGTTATCATTACCGGGTACGCAGGAATCACCGGGATTTTCGTCGGTTTCGGCTGGAGCGATCCAGCTTTCTTTGCCCTATTGACCCTGCTGAGTTATCGTCAGCTCAAACAACAATGATGTTTTGCGCTTCCTCTTTGAAGCGCAAAATCCCCCCTCGCCTTTCTCAGTCAACCTGAGTAGAATGCGCTCTCTTTTTCATCTATGAGTAGAGATAGGCAGACGGTTTGCACACACTAGAACAACTTAACAATGGTGAGCTCAAGGGTATTCAGCGCCTGAAGCTTTCACAGCAGTTAACAGAGCTTCCACTCGAGGTTTTAACTTTAGCTGATTCGTTAGAGATATTAGATTTGTCAGATAACCTGCTGACAGACCTGCCTGAATGGCTCTGTGAGTTACCAAAACTTAAGATAGTGTTTGCTTCCAACAACCGCTTTACTCGTCTGCCATTGGTTCTAGGTCGCTGTCGCGCATTGGAAATGGTCGGTTTTAAAAGTAACCAGATTGTTCGTGTGGCAGAAGAGTCATTGCCCGAGCATCTTCGCTGGCTGATTTTAACCGACAACCAAATTGAAACACTGCCGGAATCACTAGGCCTTCGCCCACGTTTACAAAAACTTGCCTTAGCAGGTAACAAGATTAAGGCGCTACCAAAGAGCTTCGCTAACCTAGTGAACCTTGAGCTTGTGCGTTTATCGGCTAACCAACTAGAACACTTCCCTGAAGTGCTGCTGGAGCTGCCTAAACTGGCGTGGATGGCCTTTGCCGGTAATCCTTTCTGTGAACGCTTAACGCACAACAGTTCGGTGCCGACTGTGTCGTCTGATAGCTACCAACTGAACCAAGTGTTAGGTCAAGGCGCTTCTGGGGTGATCTCTCATGCAAACTGGACCAATCAAGACTTGGATTTTCCGAGTGAAGTAGCAGTGAAAGTCTTTAAAGGCGAAGTGACCAGCGACGGCTATCCGAAAGATGAGCTACAAGCTTGCCTGCAAACGGGCAACCACGACAATTTGGTCAAATCGATTGGTCAGGTAAATGAAGAGAATTACCTTGCGCTTGTGATGGAGCTCATTCCTAACCATTACTTCAACCTAGGTCTGCCACCAACACTCGAAACCTGCACCCGCGATGTGTTTAAGCCCGACTTTACGCTTTCCGTCACTCAAATTGAAATGATCGTCGATCAAATGATGGATGTATTTAATCACCTACACACCAATAAGGTCTGTCATGGCGATCTTTACGCTCATAATGTGCTGATCAATGATCAAGGTGAAATGATTTTCGGTGATTTTGGCGCCGCATCGGTTTATGACTATCTGAGTGAAGCGCAGCAACGTGGCGTGCGTAAAGTCGAAGCTCGCGCTCTGTCTCACTTTATTGATGACTTACTGTCGGTTTGTAAGCCAATCGAGCAGCAAACGGCCGCTTACAAAGCCTTACGCAACTTAGCGTTAATTGCAGGATAAGCTTATCGTGAGCATGGGCGCACACTCATAGCGCTCATGCTTTGTCGTCAATCTCTCTCTGTAGCGCTTCCAACTGATCGAGAATCGCTAGAAATTTCTCGCCAAATTCGGTGACTTGGTACTCCACTCTAGGTGGCAGTTCGTTAAATACCACTTTATCTAAAATCCCAAACTCGACATTGCGCTTCAAGCATTGATTGAGCACCTTTGTCGACAGCCCCTCAACATTTCGAACCATCTCTCCCGGACGGTTTACCCCAGCAGAAAGTAACTGATATACGGTTAATGACCATTTACACCCATAAATGGCTTCTACCATGCGAGCACTGTTTTGTGGTGCCGTTTTTCTTGAAAAAAGTTTTTCGTTGTTATTCATAAAGATGTACCAAAAAGTACCTACCCTACCGATTTGTACTTACTATTCAAACATTTAGATTGCTCTTAATCTTAGCACGTCCCAATCAATCAGGAGCAAGAAAATGAAATACAACAATCAAGGTACTGCACTCATCATTGGTGGCTCCAGTGGCATGGGCTTCGAAACGGCCAAACAACTATTGCAAGACCAGATCCCAGTAATAATCGTTGGCAACAACCAACAAAAGCTTGAAAAGGCACAAACTCTGCTTGCTCCACTTGGTGAAGTCGAAACGCTCCAAGCCAACTTATACGACTCTGATTCTGTCTCACGCTTAATCAATAAAATCGATTCCATGGTTCAGCCTATCAGTTATCTGGTCAATGCCGCAGGTTACTTTAATCCTAAACCCTTTATTGAGCACACTGAGCAAGATTACGACCGATACCATGATCTCAATAGAGCGATATTTCAAATTACCCAAGCGGTAGCGAAAAACATGGTCGCGAACCAATTTGGTAGCATTGTGAATATTGGCTCTATGTGGGCGAAACAAGCCATCAAAGCGACACCGTCATCAGCTTACTCAATGGCAAAAGCAGGGTTACATGCGATGACGCAGCATTTAGCAATGGAGTTGGCTGACAACAACATTCGCGTCAATGCTGTATCTCCAGCGGTTGTGAAAACACCAATCGATGAAGCATTTATCGATCCAAAAGAAGTCGATCAAGCGCTCGATGGATTTAACGATTTCCACCCAATCGGTCGAGTGGGGCTCGCTTCCGATATCGCTAACAGCATTTGCTTCTTACTTTCAGATCAAGCAAGTTGGGTAACAGGAGCCATTTGGGATGTTGACGGCGGCGTGATCGCGGGTCGAAACTAACGTTATACGGTGACGTAAATCGTCACCGTAAGCCGCTTGCTGCTGCCACCAAATAGACAAAGGAAAAGAATATGCTCAACATGAATTTTGCCGAGCGAGTTGTGATTCGCACCCATGATGAACCTTGGGTGGCAAGCCCAGCCAACGGGGTGTGGCGTAAACCCTTAGAGCGTGAAAAAGCAGAATCGGGCCATACCACCAGCATTGTCCGCTACGATGCAGGCTCACGCTTTAACACTCATCCACACCCTATGGGTGAAGAAATCTTTGTCCTAGAGGGTATCTTCTCCGATGAACATGATGACTACCCTGCTGGCACTTATATTCGTAACCCTCCGGGCAGTTCACATGCACCATTTAGTGAGCAAGGCTGCGTTATTTTTGTCAAACTCAATCAGTTTGATCAGCGTGATAGTACCTCAGTCAGACTCAATACTGCTGAACAAGCTTGGTTACCAGGTATCGGTGGATTGGAAGTGATGCCATTGCACGAATTCGAGTATGAACATGTCGCTTTAGTAAAATGGCCTGCGGGTGAACGCTTTCAACCACATCGACATTTCGGCGGTGAAGAAATACTGGTGTTATCCGGTCAGTTTGCCGATGAACACGGCCAGTACCCTCAAGGGAGTTGGATGCGCAGCCCACATATGAGCGAACACTATCCATTTGTCGAGCAAGAAACCATTATTTTAGTTAAGACAGGGCACTTACCCTTAATTCAAAGCGCTTAATCTGCAAGTTCCGATATCGCTTGGCGAAAGATACTTTTTAACGGCTCTAAGTCGAGGTAAACGCCAGCGATATTGGCTTCAACCCATTGCTGCTGGGTAATAACGGGCCAGTTTAAGTCATAGCCGAGCACGAACATCATCTCTTCAAAGAAAAACCGTTGCACTCGACCATTCCCCTCGCGGAATGGGTGAATCAAATTCATTTCACAAAACAGTGACGCGACCTGATTAATCAGCTCATCGCGATTTTGGATTGGCTTCAATTTGGGGATTAGCTGGAACAGTTTCTCCGCTTCCACTTCGATTCTGGGCACGGTACAGAAACGAGTGTTACCTTTGGAGATATCAACCTCTCGAATGTCGCCTGCCCATTCAAAAAGGTCTTGGAAAAGGTAGAAATGAAGGTATTTAAAATGAGAAAGGGTAAAGTCTTCGATCTTAGTAGCGTGACTTTGATAAGTACGATAACGCTCCGCCGTAAAAGCGATTTCCGCCTCTATCAGCTCCTCACCATCACGTAGGTTTAATAAGTTAATTAAAACATCCGTGCCTGCGTAACAGTATTTATCATGAAAGACACCATACTTATCGTGCATATTTCCTTTTCAGTTCTTCAATAGAATGACGTTTGTCTTCTTTGAGTGACATCCCCTCGTACTTAAGGCTCACTTTAAAGTTATCCGCTTTAGGGACGAACGTTTTTTTTGTTCGAGTCACCGATTCAGAAGATGAGTTGGACATGCTTACCTCTGCTTATTAATCTGTCTCAAGTGTAACCCACAATATGAGCCGCTTCTACTTTACGCACAGAGCAGCTCATACCTCAGCGAGGGAGTTATCGCCCGCCCGCTAACTCGATAAAACTACCAGTCACATAAGAAGCCTGATCCGAAAGCAACCACGCGATGGATTGTGCGACTTCTTCAGCGGTCCCGCCACGTTTCAAAGGTAGGCTTGAGGCAAGGCGATCAACACGATCTGGCTCTCCGCCATCGGCATGCATCTCTGTATAGATACACCCCGGTCTTACACCGTTTACGCGAATGCCTTGCTCTGCAACTTCTAATGATAAACCTTTGGTTAAGGAATCCATTGCGCCTTTTGAGGCCGCATAATCGATATATTCAAATGGAGCGCCTAGACGCGACGCTGCCGAAGAGACGTTAACAATAGCCCTCATAGTACCCGATTGACGAAGAAACGCCTTACAGCACAGAAAGCAGCTCGTCACATTTGCATTCATGACGGTTTGAAAACGTTCTAGCTCAATATCGCACAACTTTGATTGAGTGAAGAGTATGCCAGCGTTATTAACTAAGTGCGTCACCGTGCCATATTTCGCCTGCACAGCCTCGAACATAGCGGCTACCTGCGCTTCATTTGATACGTCAGCTTGAACAGCAAAAGCTTCACCACCTGCGGTGACAATCTCATCCACCACTTGCGCGGCACGTTGATGCTGACTGAGGTAGTTCACACATACGCTATAACCTTGCGAAGCTAATAATTTGGCTGTTTCAGCGCCGATGCCGCGGCTAGCCCCTGTCACAATGACCACTTTGTTCATTCAATGATTCCTTTCTGTTGTTAATCTCGTGCGCTTTACACTGTAAAGCGGGTTGGCTCTTTAATTTTGTCGGTACTAGCAATGATACGTTCAACCAATATACTTAAAGCCTTAGGTTGATACTGTCTCTGCTTATAAACGATGTGTGCCTCGCGAACACTACGTTGATATTGCGGTAAGACACGTACCATATTCATTCCATCATGAACGTGACGAAACGGCAACGAAGCGACACCCAATCCTTTCTCTACGACGCCACATACTGCAAAAATATCATTTACCACCAGCTTAGGCTTCACCTTAATCACATCAATCAAGGCTTCATCCTGATAGATAGCAAGTTCTGTCGTATGATCGACACTTACCCAATCGAGCTCCACAAGTTGCTCAAGACTTGTAACTTCCCCAACCTTAGAAAGATAATCGGGGCTGGCAAAAAAGCCGTGCCTTGCTTTAAACAATGGCCGTGCGATCATTTCAGACAAATCGAATGTGATCAACAGATCCCGATCCGTTTGAGGAATAACCTGTTGCTGGCTCAAAATAAGATCCAACGTGACTTTGGGGTAATCGATAAGAAACTGCTCAACGACCTCTCCGATAAAGGCACGGTAAAAGTTATGAGGAATAGCGAGTTTGATCTTCCCTGATACCTCTTGCGTTTCAGTCACCATCTGGCCAAAGCCTATCTCTATCGACTCCATGCCACTACGTAGCGCCTCAAACGCTTCAGATCCATTTTGAGTTGCGACCAGCTCCCTACCTTTTTTCTCTAACAATCGCGTGTTTAAGCGCTGCTCTAAAGCAGATAAGCGGCGAGACATAGTAGAAACGGGAAGGTGTAACTTCTTTGATGCGGCAAGCAATGAGCCCTCTTCCACCACACAGCAAAACAGATAGAGATCATCAATGTTTCCAAATATGGAACTCATGGTTCTAATCCTGGATGTTTTTTTCACTATTGGTTAGTTATATCCTTATTTACAACAAAACAACAGCCGAGGAGGACACATTATGAGCCGCAAACACTTTTGGATTTCCGCTTTCCTTTCATCATTTACCATGGCAGTGATTATGTCTGGTCTAATTTCTGGCTATAAACTTGGTTTCAGCAGTGATTGGCCAGCGATATGGCTAGATAGTTTTCTACTCGCATGGCCAGCAGCGATTGTCTTGAATCTAACGGTATTGCCACAGATTCGTAAGCTCTCTAACTGGCTTGCCGGACCTAACTCTGTTTCTCAGGCATAAAAAAACCGAGCACTAAGGCTCGGTTTTCTAATTTTCAGCTATCAATTATAGCTCAGCGTTGTGATAAACCTGCTGTACGTCATCACAATCATCTAGCATGTCCAAGAACTTCTGGAACTTCTCAGCGTCTTCGCCTGCTACTGGAGTGTGAGTTTGAGGTACGAAAGTAATCTCTTCAACATCCATAGTTAGGTCTGGGTATGCTGTGTTCAGTGCAGTCTTAGTCTTGAAGAACTCAGTGTGAGGAGCGAATACAGTGATCACGCCATCTTCAAGTTCAACGTCAGTCACATCAACGTCGTCCATCATCAGCGTTTCTAGAATTGCTTCATCGTCTTCGCCTTTGAACTGGAATACCGCTTGGTGATCGAACATGTGAGAAACTGCACCTTCAACACCAATCTTCGCGCCACATTTAACAAAACATTGGCGAACATCTTGGAAAGTACGGTTGCCGTTGTCTGTTAGACAGTCAACGATCACGCTTGTACCACCAGGGCCGAAACCTTCGTAGCGCGCTGGAGCGTAGTCTTCACCGCCGCCACCATTTGCTTTATCGATCGCTTTGTCGATAACGTGTGCAGGAACTTGGTCCTTTTTCGCTTTAGTGATCAGGTGCTTAAGCGACAAGTTCATGTCTGGATCACCGCCACCGTTCTTAGCACACATGTAAATTTCTTTACCGTATTTGGAATAAACTTTAATTTTTGCGCCTGCAGTTTTCGCCATTGAGGCTTTGCGCACTTCAAAACTTCTTCCCATCGGGATGTTCTCTCTAATTCAATTTGTTGCGAAGGATTTTAGCAAAACGTGTGAGCTTTTCAATTTCTCACCTTTGCAGAGAAAAGAGACGTATTTAAGCTACGCCCATTACTCGCTTATATTTGTCTACAGACTCTAAAAACAAGGCTTTTTCTGCGTCATCTACAATTTTAGCGGCTTGCTGATCAATCTCGTCAGGCACAGCCTTGGCTTCGCGTAATTTCCAAACTAAAAACGAAGCTTGTTTATCAAGTTCAATCTTGTTTTTCTCACTCGCTGGAAGCATAGATAGGTTGATCGACATACAAAAGCTCAAATCTGTAAAAATATGGTTTGGGAATATACCACACCAAAAAGCAAAGTAGAGAGAGAAACCGCGGTTGTGGGACGGAATAGATCAAAAAAATACCAAAAATAAAGGGGGGCATTCCTGTGCCACCCTTAGGTAATCGCTATCGTAAGGCTAGACTAGTGCAATAAGCCCAGCTCTTTTGCTTCTTCGATGCTTAAACCGCTTTCACGAATCTCTCTTAATGCTTCAATACGACGACGAGCTTCAGCAGATTTAACACCCTTTGTTGGCGCTTGTGATTCAACTTCCTCCGTGAAGTCCCACTTGCCAGCAATCTTACTCATTTCATCATGGTCAATAGAATTAATGGACATAAATACCTCCGAACAAACCATGCTAGGGACGACTAATCTGTAGCAAAACTCTTCGCCCCTTGTTAAGAATTTTAGTCCGAGAATGTGATTGTACTAATAGTTCCGAAACTCTTACTGTTTTTTGTATAAATAACTTTTGCGCAGCACTATGGAGCGAAGTACATTTAAAGGATTACCCGCTAACAAATGAAGTCGATCCGGCTCTCATTTTTCCACTAAGATTCCATCCTCTCCCCACAGTGAATTTCTTGGTTACAGCAAGATTTTTCGAGTGAGTTCACCCTTTTCAACCTAACTTCTTTCCACTCATAAAATAAGCATTAATGATAATCATTCTCTTTTATGTTTTAGGTAAGAGTTATGAGTGAATTTTCAAAGCAACATGCTTTTCATCCGGACCCTATCATTCAAATACGGGATTTGTGCGTCGATTACATTACAGACAAAGGTGACTTTCGCGCCGTAAATTCGGTGAGCTTCGATATCGGTAAAGGTGAAATTTTTGGCCTGGCCGGTGAATCCGGCTGCGGTAAAAGTACCATCGCCTTTGCAATTAACCGTCTGCATAAGCCGCCAGCGTTTATCTCTGGCGGACAAATCCATTTTGAAGGACAAGATCTACTGCGTCTGTCGGATAAAGCCATTACCGCTATCCGCTGGAGTGAAATTGCAATGGTGTTCCAAAGTGCCATGAACTCGCTCAATCCCGTGCTTCCCATTCAAGAGCAGTTTGCCGACGTGCTTCGCCATCACCGAGGAATGACCGAGCAACAAGCGAAAGATCGCGCTGAAAAGCTCCTCGACCTCGTTAATATCCCTCGTGAACGTTTAACCGAGTACCCACACCAATTTAGTGGCGGTATGCGCCAGCGTTTGGTCATCGCCATCGCGCTGTCATTGAATCCTAAGCTCATTATCATGGATGAGCCTACTACGGCACTTGATGTGGTCGTTCAACGTGAAATCCTGCAACAAATCTACCAACTGCGTGAAGAATTTGGCTTCTCCGTACTGTTCATTACCCACGACTTAGCGTTGATGAGCCAGCTGTGTGACCGCATTGCTATTATGCGAAATGGCGAGATTGTCGAGGTGAATCAGTCGAAAAACATTCGTAATAACCCGCAACACGCCTACACGCAAAAGCTTTGGGCCTCTTTCCCTAATATCCATGAAGCTAAACATCAAACCCAAGGAGCCACGGCATGAGCGAGCCCATCATTCAACTCAACAACGTAGTCAAAGAGTTCACCATTGGCGGTGGTTTCTCTTCAATCGATACTTTCAAAGCTCTACAAGGGATCACGCTCAACCTGCACAAGGGCCGTACATTGGCGCTGGTGGGTGAATCTGGCTGTGGCAAAAGCACTTGCGCTCGATTGATCACTAAAGTTCACCCAGTGACTTCAGGCGAGATCCTATTCAATGGACGTAATATTAATCAGATCACCAGCCGCAAAGATCTTCAAGAGTATCGCAGTAAAGTTCAGATGGTATTCCAAGACCCGTTTGGTTCGCTCAATCCGACTCACACCATCGCTCATCATCTCACTCGTCCGCTTAAAATCCACAATCAAGTCGCCAGTAACGCCGATATTCCGGCCAAGTTGAAAGAATTGATTGAGCTGGTGGAACTTGCGCCCGATACGCTTGAGAAGTTCCCCCACCAACTGAGTGGCGGCCAAAGACAGCGTGTAAACCTAGCCCGAGCCTTAGCCGTTGGAGCAGAAGTCATCTTAGCCGATGAGCCAACCTCAATGCTGGATGTCTCGATTCGCTTAGGTGTGCTTAACCTGATGCAGCGAATGAAAAAAGAGCTAGGGATTGGCTTTTTGTACATCACCCATGATTTAGCGACCGCCCACTACATCGCAGAGGAAACGGCGGTGATGTACAAAGGACAGATTGTCGAATGGGGTGACACCCAAGCGATCTTAACCGATCCGCAACATCCTTATACTAAGCTTCTGATCTCGGCGGTACCCGATCCTGATCTGCCATTTGGTAACTTAGTCAAAAGTGAACCAAACTATTCAATAGATGCCGATCAGATTCGCGAGCAGAGTGCGATTGTACAAGAAGGATTTGATCAGTTTGGTCCAAACCACTTTGTAAAACATTGGGTTAAAGCAGCATGAGTGAACTGGGTACGTGGGTAGATCAAATAAGTCAGTGGTACGAAACTCGAAAGCATGATCAAGGCAATCAACTGGAATCATTGATCCTGTCGGTGCCTGACAGTGTGTGGGGGCCGGTGATCACTGATATTCAAAGTAAGGCCATCGCCTGCTGGCTAGATGGTTGCCTGCGTATCTTTCATCACGCGCAATATAGTGATCCAGAAAAAGCGTTCCAATATCTGCAGTTAGCCTACAGCAAGCTTCAGCAGGTTGTATCAAAGCCTGCAAGTGAATTAGAGCTAAAAGATTGGTGTATGAAACGCTTACAGCATCTTGCGGTATTGAGCTTAGAGTTTTGTAATCAACAAACGCGCTCAGATTGGCAGCAAGAGTCCCATCAGCTGATTGAAAGCCATGTCCAGTTTATGGCGAGTCACGCATGGAATGAACCTCAAGCACGTGATCTTAGGAACTATGATCAAGGGAATTCATCGCTCCATTAGCCCAAATCTGCGTAATACTCGGATCAATGATCAAGGTGTTTACCTTGATCATTGATCCGAACACTAGCGCTAGTTACTGAATTTTAGGCAAAAAAAAAGCGAGTTC
The DNA here is from genome assembly GCF_004551525.1 of Vibrio ouci. GTDB lineage: Bacteria > Pseudomonadota > Gammaproteobacteria > Enterobacterales > Vibrionaceae > Vibrio > Vibrio ouci. Next base: position 68,896 of record NZ_SATR01000008.1, read on the forward strand.
AGAGAACTCGCAAAATATTCAGAATGAATGTAACAATATGAGCCAATCTATCGGGGATAATCCTATCCCCCATTCATCAGAAAGGACAAAAGGTTGTCTATTCGGGATAAATATTATCCAACTCCCCTACCTGCAATGTCAGTGAACTGTCAGGGGAATGTAGTAGCTTTGTCTTGTTGTCCCTAGAGTGTAACAGGGTATTTAACAAGGTAACCAAACACAAAAAAGCCAACATTTTCACGCTGGCTTTTTCCATCTCAATGATTTTTATCGCTATACCGCGACTTCATCCAGTGCTCGGAATACCGTCTCATCCAAATGGCCTTCAAACACTTGCTTACAGACTTTACGTCGCACCGCTAAGCCAGCAATCAAACGCTCAATCGACAGGTGTTTGTTCTCACTTTGGGCGTTGTAGAGCTCGATCAACTTACTTAATGTTTCGTAGGGAATGACTTGATCACCGACTCTCAAGAAATCGAGCTTGTCTATGAGCTCCAGACACTCTTCTTGAATAGAGCTATGGGAATGCCCTGTCATCGCAGCCAAAGCCGTTATAGAGCGTTCTAGAGCCTCTGGGGAGGTATATTTAGATAGAGTAATGGTAATTTCGTCAGCATTGATCTCTACCAAGTGTTTACGTTGCTTCACTCGACGGCCTAAATTGCCTTTCGGTGAACGCTCTTTACGCTGGATCGGCTCAAACTCACCATCGATGATCTGAGACATCTCTTCGAGCTGCTTCTTGGAAACCATCTCATTGCGCAATGGGTTTGGCAGAGTTGGCGCCATGTTGCGCTTACCCGCATTGGTGGTTCGTGCTCGCGAGTAACGCAGGACTTCTTCAGCGTCACACTTAATATCGAACTGGTAATCCTTGATCTTTCCATTCTCAACCATGGTCGAGATCGTTAGGTGATAACCCCATAAGTTCACAACAAAAAGATCTTCAGTCCCTTTGTTCTCGGACAGTTTCTTCAGCTCGCGGATCAGATCCATTGAGAAACGACGCCATTCAATGTTGCGCGCCAACTTCTGATTTAACTCGCTCAGTAACATCACATCGCTGTGGCGGCGAGACATGCGGCTACGGAAGTAACTGTACAACTGGAATACCAAGGTGTGCTGCTTCAAAATTTCTGGCGGAAATAGGAAGAAATAATCACGTGTCAGCAGCTCTTCGTAGAACGATGGCTCCCACACTAGGATGTATAGGTTCGGTTTAATGCGTATTTCGCCGTCTGCGCCCTCTGTAGGCGCTTCTTCCGATGCAGTGATGGTACGGGCCAAAAATCTAAAACGATCGCTCTTGAAGCCTTCTGGCATGTTCTCGCTTAACCAACGCCCTGTTAACTCATGCAACTGGAAATCGGTAAACTCGATACGGTCGATACTATCGCGAATTGAATCGCGAGCAGGGCCACTGTCTTTCTTGCCACGCAATGAAAGAATATCCGTGATGTAGAGCGGGGTTTTATTCGGTACATGCGTTCCATCGAGCTGGTATTGATGCTGGTGGTGCTCATGATATTGCACGGTAAGCGTAAACAGCGCAAACAGTGTCATCAGATCATCCACTGTCATGATGCTCTTGGAAGATCGTGTCTCGATCACTGCACGTGTACCTGAGATCGACACCATACTTTTTTGATAACTCTTACGCGTACGTGGCGGAGCCAATGCTTGATCGATGATGCCCGCCCAGTTAGTCGGAGAAACGACAAACTGATCCGCTTCATCACGCATAGCTGGTGGCGTATTCAAACCGTATTCGTTAAGCAGGCGTTTGTTGACTTGTGTCTGTGCCAACGCCTTTGAGCGTTTTTGCTTGGCGTTTTGCTTAACAGTCTCAGTAACTAAGCTCGTGGCTCCTAATACTGAAATCAGCTGATTTGGGTTAACGAAGCGGTGCAGCATGGTTTTGCCCGCTAGCCCTTCTTCAAAGCGAACTGGGACTTGTTGAAATAATCCAATATTTACCGCGGCACGCAGACGTTGTTGGATAGCAGCGCGAGTTACTTGGCCGTCAGTGGCGTCGATAAGCTCTGTGGTAGAAACTAAACCATCTTTGCTGCTAAAGCCTCGAAGTGAGATTAAATTAAGAAGTTCAACGATACTTTTCGTAACGCCTTTGAAGTGTTGGTACTGTTCAATCCAGTTGACCGCCATTTCAGAAACTTCAAATAAGTGTCCATCTTTGTGGCTTCTTGGCGCTTTGATCAGCAGTTTTTCGTCTGAGCTCATTATTAGATCCGTGTCACACTAGCCGTAATATCGCTATAGTTCCGAAAGAATAAAGAAAAAAAGATCATAAATAAAGAAAAAATTATTGCTTTTAAATAACTGATCTTTATTGATTATATGATCTTTATTGATTATATGATCTTTATTGATTATATGATCTATTGATCAGGGCGAGAGGTTGCTTGTAAGAGACTGTTTATAAATAACTATTTTTTTTAAGCTTGGAAAGCATGATCATGGTTGAAGCGAAAGCATGATCAATAAACCATTGAAAGCATGATCAAAAATCGTAAGAACGATGATCATAGTGAACTCGAATCAATGATCAATGTGCCTCTGAAAGCATGATCATCATCTTCTAACACTTTATCCACAAGCAGAATGAGAAAAGGAAGTTCTGGTTAATCATTTCAAGTTAACTTGGCTGATATTGTCCCGAAAGAATGATCAAGGATCAAGCTCTGATATCCCATAAGTGGTGAAATAGTAATCGAATCAAAGATTCAATGAACACTCGCTTGAATTTGTCCACATAGCTGAGCTTACCACGATAGTTTCGAAAGCATGATCATGATGATTGGCCCTACAAGGCGTGCAGTTCCTATGTTGGTCAAGATGCGTAACCGAGTTGGTTGAAATTGCCCTAATCTCCCAGTCCATATACATTCATCCGTAATTTAGCCGGAAATTTTCATGCTTCCGGTGTTGATTTACACTTGATCATTTTTCCGATCTTGGATCTTTTCAATTTACCGTGAGTAAGGCTCTGAGATGCGATGAAATTTCCTTGATCATCGTTCCTAAACAAGCAATTTGATAAGGAAGCATGATCATGATGCTTCCCTTGATCATGTTTCCAATCGAAACGCGAGTAAGGTAAATATGTACCAGTGTTTTGCTGTTATTGGAGGAGATGAGTGAGTGATGAATTCTCACTTTTAAAATCGAAATTACACCGTCCGTAAATTAGTGGCTTATCTTAATCGTTCCGAGGTTCATAACTGAGGGTTATGTTTACATTGTAAATAAGTGACACTGTGACACTTTTAATGTTTTTCACTTTGTAGTGCGTTATCAATGTAAAATTGAGTCAATTTTTTGCTTGTTTAATCCTCAATTCAATCAAATTAATGTCAAAACTCAATTTTATGTGATGTTTATCTATAACTGAGTGTGCACCTTTTTATTGTCTATGGCTTGAAATGCTGTACAATCGTAACTAAGTCATTAATAACGGAATTTGGCAAATGAAACGAGAACATACGATAGAGAGTCTCATTCAACTCGCTGAAAAAACAGCTCAGGTTCAAGCAGATCGCATTGAAATAGTTTTAGAAGAGCGCAGCGACGAACATTTCCCACCGATGTCGAAAGCATTGATGGAAACACGTTCTGGTTTAACGCGTCGTAAGCTAGATGATGCGATCAGCAAGTTAGAAGAGTCTGGTCATCAGTTTACTAAGAACAATGCTAACCATTACTCCATTTCTCTTGAAGAAGCGCATATGCTGATGGATGCCGCGGGTGTTCCTAAATTCCATCAACGTAAGAAAAATGGTGACAACAAACCTTGGATTATCAACGTACAGAACCAGAAGGGTGGTACGGGGAAATCGATGACAGCGGTGCATTTGGCTGCATGTCTTGCGCTAAACCTAGATAAGCGCTACCGCATTTGTTTGATAGATTTAGATCCACAAGGCTCATTGCGTCTATTCCTTAATCCGCAAATCAGCCTCACCGATCATGAAAATATCTATTCTGCCGTTGACGTTATGCTTGATAACGTACCGGAAGGGGTAGACGTTGACAATGAATTCCTCAACAAGAATGTACTGTTGCCAACTCAGTATCCAAATCTGAAGACAGTTTCTGCATTCCCAGAAGATGCGATGTTTAACGCTGAAGCGTGGCAGCATTTGTCTCAGAATCAATCGCTAGACATTGTTAAGCTACTTAAAGAGAAGCTAATAGATAAGATTTCTGATGATTTTGATATCATCATGATCGATACAGGACCACACGTTGACCCACTAGTTTGGAACGCAATGTACGCATCGAATGCGCTACTTATTCCTTGTGCAGCGAAGCGTTTGGACTGGGCATCAACGGTTAACTTCTTCCAGCATTTGCCGACAGTGTACGAGATGTTCCCAGAAGACTGGCAAGGTCTTGAGTTTGTTCGTCTGATGCCAACCATGTTTGAAGATGACAATAAGAAGCAAGTCGCGGTACTGACGGAAATGAACTACTTACTTGGTGATCAGGTAACAATGGCGACTATTCCACGTAGCCGAGCATTTGAAACATGTGCAGATACCTACAGTACTGTATTTGATCTGACAACAGGTGATTTTGAAGGCGGTAAGAAAACACTCGCGACCGCGCAAGATGCAGTACAAAAGAGTGCGCTTGAAGTTGAGCGCGTACTGCACAGTCACTGGACATCATTAAATCAGGGGTAATTAGAGAATGGCAATTAAGACTTCAGATTTAAACGCAAGATTATTTGGTAAGGCGAACAAACGCCACGTAACGACACCACAAGAAGCGCAGCAAGCGGCTAAAGACCAAGCTCAGGTCATTGAACTTTCGGTTGCAGGCGAAGAAAAAGTGCAATTCGAATTAGTTCGAATTCCTGCAGATAAAGTGACAGAACAAACGGTCGTATTCGCAGAGAACGCACGTGAGCAATCTTTCCTAAATGAACATGCACTGTCAGATGTATTGGTGACGCTAAAAGAGCGTGGTCAGCAATACCCAGCGGTTGGTCGTAAACGTGAAGATGGCAAAATCGAGGTTCTCGATGGTAGCCGTCGTCGTATGTCATGTATTCTCGCGGATAAAGAGTTCCTGATTTACGTTGGTGAGAACATTAGCACTCAACACGCTAAGTTCCTTTCTGACGTTGCGAACGCGCACAAGCCACTCTCTCTTTATGAGAAGGGCAAAGAGATGCTAGCCAAGCTTGAGAGTGGCGAAGCTGAAGACCAAAAAGCATTAGCAAAAATGTTTCAGTGCAGTGAAGCTTTGGTGAGTGGCGCATTAAAAGCGGCAGATCTACCACTTGAGCTTCTGCAAGCTTACCCGAACGTTGCTGAGCTTGGTCGACCAACGATCGTTAAATTGCATAAACAGTTTAATGGTCTGGCGCAAGATAAGCGCACTCAGTTGCTAGAGAAATGTCGCTCGGAAGAGGGCTTTGTGTGGCAACGTAGTGAATCTCAGGGCGTTGCTCGCATTACCAAAGAAGTGACTGAAACGATTGAAGCTTGGGTGGAAGAGCTATCTCCTGCGAAGAAAGCGCCTTCGGCGAAGAAAGAGTTGGTGAAGGGGCGTGCGAACTATACGCGTAAGGGCTCTAATTTAACGCTCAATCTTAAGAAAGTTGATGATGAGTTAATGCAAGAAATCTTAGATTTGGTTGCAACTAAACTCAATTAATCGATAATTCGAAATTTATTAAGCCGCTTATTAGCGGCTTTTTTTATGTCATAATGTTAGCCACAAACGTAACTCTAGGCTTTAGTTCTCACATGGCTGCAATCAACAACTACTTCGCTCAACTCATCCATATTGCCCAGCAGCGTCATCATCGATTTGGTGTGGTTCTCTCTGGTGACAGCGACTGGCAAGACGCATCTATCTCGCACTTATGCCAGGCTGTTAAGCCGGAGAGTCTCTACCAGCTTGGCGACTCGTTAGCGCTACCTGCAACAAAAAGCGTCAAGTTTGCTAAAGGTCAGCAGCTACTTGGTCAAGAGTGTGAACTGCTCGTTTGTGATTTTAGAGATGGTTTTGATGCCAACAGTTTTAGCGCAGCGACTGGCTGCGTTAAGGGTGGTGGATTAGTTGTAATCTTATCTGATGCCCTCAAGGAGAAGTCTGGTTATGACGCTGCTTGGCTCAATCAGTCATTACAACAGTTATTGGTTATAGAGCAGGGTAGTGAGCTTCTTGCATTACCTAGTATCAGCGTTACTGAAATGTCACCGTTTGAACAGCAAAACGGTGCGATTGAGAAAATCATTAAGGTAGTTGAAGGGCATCGTAAGCGACCGTTAGTCATGACCGCAGACCGTGGCCGTGGCAAAAGCAGTGCGTTGGGAATTGCCGCCGCTCAGTTGATGCAAAGCCGAACTATTCATATCGTGTTGACCGCACCAAGCTCGGCGACCGTTGCTCCTGTATTTGAACACGCTAGTCGTTTATTGCCTGATGCTAAGTGTGGCAAGAATATTATCGAATGGCAGAACTCGATATTGGAGTTTGTTGCGCCTGATGAGTTGCTAAAATGTTCTAAAGCAATTGACTGCCTGTTTGTTGATGAAGCATCTGCGATTCCTATCCCAATGCTCAAGCAAATCGTTGAGACGCATCACCGCGCTGTGTTTTCTACCACTATTCATGGTTATGAAGGTTGCGGTAGAGGGTTTACGGTTAAGTTCCAAACTTGGCTAAAAGCGCAACGCCCTGGCTCGGTATTTTATCATCTCGATCAGCCTATTCGCTGGGCTAGCGCTGACCCGCTCGAATCTTGGCTGTTTGATAGCTTTCTGCTAAATGCTGATTTGGTTGAAGCGCCAAGTTCGGTGAGCAAACCTAGCCTAAGTAGAATCGATAAACAAAGTCTTGTTGAACAACCCGAGCTGTTACGTTCTTGTTTTGCTCTACTGGTTAATGCCCATTATCAAACCTCTCCTAATGATCTGATGTTGTTACTGAGCGACCCGGCAATTGAGCTTTATGTTTGGCAGCAAAACGGGCAATGCTTAGGCTGCATTCTGACTGTCGAAGAGGGGAAACTGTCACCAGAACTGATCAATGATGTTCAGCTTGGTAAACGTCGCCCGCGCGGGCATCTTGTTCCGATTGTGTTAGCCGGCCAGTTAGGTATTGAGCAAGCCGCCACTCAATCAAGCTTAAGAGTGATGCGAATCGCTGTTCATCCTCAGTTGCAAAATATCGGCTATGGTCAGCAGTTATTACGTCAGTTGCAAGCGATGACCGATTTCGATTTCTATTCCACCAGCTTTGGCGCGTCACCTGAACTTGTCACTTTTTGGAAAAGCGTCGGATTCGAGCCGGTTCGATTAGGCAGTCAACGTGACCAAGCGAGTGGTACCCACTCACTGGTGATGATTCTAGGAAGTCACAGTTGGAGCGCAAAGGCGAGTGAACTATTCCAGCAAAGTTTTCACTACGCACTGAGCGAAGGGTTCCAACAACTTGAGATTGAACTTGTCCGTAGTTTACTTGGCGAAAATAATGCTTCCGTTGAAAACAGTGGCGTCAGCCGCTTGGTTGAGTGTTATTCTCTCGGCGGAGCGAGCTATGATAGTGTGGCTCCAATGCTCGACAACTGGTGGAAGCAATCACCCCATTTGGTGAGTCAGCTTGATGATTTGTTTATTCGGAAAGTCATTCAACGCTGGGATTGGGCTCAATGCGCTAAGGCTTTTAATTTTCCTGGCCGTAAGCAAACCGAGCAGGCATTACGAGACGTATTAAAGCCTCTTCTATAATCATATACTTGGTTGATTTACACTGTAAAATGACAAGTCAGAACATGATTAAGCTAATTTACACTGTAAAGTAGTATGGTGCTTTTACAGTGTAAATTGGATCTGAAAGGTATTGATAAATTTAGAGATAGTTAAACACTCACTCCCAAATCGTATTTTTTTCAGGGTTATTTAAACTTCCTAATTAGCTAATAAATAACGATTTATCATTCTTTCTCCAACTACTTTTCTGATCCCCTCATACAAAATCTGTATGGACCCGCCTTGCGAATTAATGATTCCTTCCTACACTCAAGATTAAGCAACTTGCTTAATATCGGCTAGGAATAATTAAAAAGGTGAAAACATGGACTGTTTATTACCTGAGTCTCTTGATATATCGACTGTGCTCGACACGACGACTCAATACCAAAATTGGCTTACTCAAGCTAACAAACTCCATATTGACGCTTCTGAAGTGGTTCGTGTTGATGCCGCGGGCATCCAAGCACTCACCGCTTTATTCCTGACCGCGAAACGCAATCAGATTGAGGTTCAACTCATCAACCCGACCAATTCACTGCTCGAAGGTATTTCGACCCTTGGGCTGAAAGAACAGTTTGAAAAGAGCAACTCAGTTGGAGAGTGACAATATGACAAAAATTTTGGCTGTAGATGATTCGGTGTCAATTCGTCAAATGGTTAGCCACACATTACGTGATGCTGGTTACGATGTTGAGACCGCCAATGATGGAAGAGACGCTTTGTCCAAAGTGACCACTGGAAAGTTTGATGTTGTGATTTCAGACGTCAACATGCCAAACATGGGGGGCTTTGAATTAGTGAAAGCTTTAAGAGAGAAACCCCAATACAAGTTTATTCCCATCCTAATGCTAACGACTGAAACCAGTACTGATAAGAAACAACAAGGTAAGTCGGCTGGAGCAACAGGCTGGTTAGTGAAACCGTTCAATCCTGATACGCTACTAAAAACACTAAAACGCGTAATCTAGTTCGGTTTCTTCGCACACTGCAACGTCAATTGGTGAGGCAATAATATGGCTTTAGACATGGAGCAGCTGCGCAAGATGTTTTACGAGGAATGTCGTGAAAATCTTGAGGTGCTAGAAGAGGTATTGCTCAATTTAGATTTGGATCATATCGAAGATGAGTCGATCAACACTATTTTTAGAGCAGCACACTCAATCAAAGGTGGCGCAGGCACGTTTAATCTTCTCGACATTAGCGAGTTTACTCATAATGTTGAGGCTTACTTAGATTTAGTGCGCAACCAAGAGCGAACGCTTACCGTTGATAGTATCGATCTATTACTTAAGAGTGGCGACTGTATCCACAGCATGCTCGAAGGGCATGAACAGGGAACCGATGTGAATCTGGATCTCAAACAAGAGGTCAGTGAGAAGTTAGCCGAGTTACTCGGCAATGACTCTAGCGAGGCAGAGGCTTCTAATACCAACGAAAATGAAGAACACATCGATTCCCCATCAAACTCAGAGCAAGTCTGGAATATCTCTTTCGCACCGCATCAGGATATGTTCTTTAGCGGCAATGACCCGTTAAGAATATTGAGAGAGCTGAGTGAGTTAGATGATTCTTGCCAAATCCATATTGATACTTCCGCTCTGCCTGAACTGCAGGAGATTGAATCTGAACTTTGCTTCTTGTCTTGGAGTGCGACCATCAGTGGCGCACTCGAGCTCGAGCTGATTAAAGAGATCTTTGAATGGGTAGAAGATGAGTGTGACTTAACTATTGAGCTAAGCCAACCTGATATCGAGCAACCCGCTGAAGATAACCAACAAATCGCGTCACCTGTAACAACGGTTGCAACCACAGAGACGAAACCCGCTCCAGAGAATGAAACTAAATCGACCAAGGTCGCCAAGTCAGACTCAAGCGTGAGTTCCATTCGCGTGGATATCGACAAAGTTGATAGCTTAATCAATTTGGTGGGTGAACTGGTGATTACCCAGTCGATGCTCACTGAGATTGGCAATGATTTTTCCATCGATAAGCTTGAGAAACTTAAATCAGGCTTAGATCAATTGCTGCAAAACAGTAAAGACTTGCAAGAAAACGTACTCAACATTCGCATGTTACCGATGAGCTTTGCTTTCAGCCGCTTCCCTCGTTTAGTGCGTGATTTATCCAGCCGCCTTGAAAAGCAAGTTGACCTACAAATCAAAGGTGAGCAAACCGAGCTAGATAAAACGGTTCTTGAACGAATCGTCGATCCTCTCGTGCACCTAGTAAGAAATGGTATTGACCATGGTATTGAGCAACCAGAGCAGCGTTTAGAAAGCGGCAAATCAGAAATCGGAGTCATTGAGCTCAATGCTTACCATCAAGGTGGGGCGATTGTAATCGAGATTCGAGATGACGGTGCGGGTCTAAACTGCGACAAGTTGTGGAATAAGGCCTTAGAGAAAGGGGTGCTATCGCAGGACTCTCGCCGAGAAGAGTATAGCGATAAACAGATCATGAACCTCATCTTTGCTCCTGGCTTTTCGACGGCTGAAGAAGTGTCTGACATTTCTGGCCGCGGTGTCGGTATGGATGTGGTGAGACGAAATATCGAAGAGTTAGGTGGACACATAGAGGTGGAATCCGAGCTTGGCCAAGGTAGCCGCTTCACCATTAGCCTGCCACTGACATTAGCGATCCTTGATGGCCAGTTAGTGAGAGTTGCGGGAGAAGTTTACGTCATTCCATTATTAACCATTGTTGAATCGATTCAGATTGACCCTCAATGCATCAAGCTTGCTTCTGGTGGTATCGAGCTATATCGACTCAGAGAAGAGAACATCCCAATCTTACGTCTACAAGAAGAGCTTGAGATGGGGAGTAGCGGTGCTCTGGATGAGCGAATCCTTTGCTTTGTTGAAGCGGCGGGAAATCGCGTTGGTCTGCTGCTTGATGAACTGCTCGATCAACAACAGGTTGTGATTAAAAGTTTGGAATCAAACTACAGCAAAGTGGCAGGTATATCAGGTGCCACAATTTTGGGCGATGGTTCGGTGTCATTGATTCTTGATGTACAAGGACTGATTACCAACTTCTTAAATCGTGCTTCTGATTCTTCTAACAAAGGCCTAGCGGCGTAGGGGGCTCACATGGAAGTGGTAGCAACAAACGAATTTGGCGCACAGTCGCGAGAAAATATAGAAGCTCAAGCGGAAGCCTTGCTTGAGAACATGAGTGATGAAGCAAGTGAAAGTGCAGACTTTCTTAGCTTTCAACTTGCCGGGGAACTGTATGGCGTTGAAATAAAAGATGTCGAAGAGATTCGCGTCTGGGAGCGTCCGACCCCAATCCCACGAGCTCCAGATTTTGTCTGTGGAGTGATCAATCTGCGCGGGATGATCGTGCCGGTAGTCGATCTAAGACTGCGTTTTTCGGTAGGTACTCGAGAATACCTGCCGACCACGGTAGTTATCGTGCTGCGTTTTAACGATGAGGATCGAGAGCGCTTAATGGGTTTAGTTGTCGATGCGGTTAGTGATGTGGTTAGCCAAGGGCAAAATGAACTCTATCCAGCGGTCGGCGAGTCGTTAGTGACGCCTTATTTGCAGGGACTGATTAACGTCGGTGAGCAAGTGATGTCGTTACTGGACACCGAAGAATTACTCAACATTGAACGAATATTAAGGGCGCACTCATGATTATAACTCAAGAGTTTTTAAGCTTTGTCCTTGAAGGCGAAGAGTATGGCGTTCCTATCCTCGAGGTAAGAGAAGTACGTGGCTGGAGCGCGGTAAGAGAAGTTCCCAACTCCCCAGAGTATATGAAAGGGGTTTTGGAAATTCGTGGTGAATACGTACCAATTGTTGATCTAAGAATGCGATTTGGTCTGTCTCCGGCGCACATAGGTGCGACCACCGTAGTGATTGTCCTTAATGATGCACAAAAACATCCGCTAGGCATCATTGTTGATGGTGTATCTGAAGTCTATCCACTGAGTGAAGAGCAGATTAAACCGTCGCCGTATGTCTCTGCCGATGTCGATCATAGCTACGTTCGAGGAATTGCCTCAGTAGCCAATGGACATCTCATTTTAATTAATCTTGAAACTTTGTTCGATGCAGCAGAGTTAGTTCTACCCAACCAAGAGGAAGAGAGTTGGGCATAAGGCCGTTACGTACGTGGTGTTTTCGTGTCGGTAGATAACGTCAGATGAAGCAACCAGTGAGGGGAAACTCATGGCATTTTGGAATAGAAGAACGGAGCCTTCAGCTCAATTTGTAGCACCAACGCAAGATACGCTGACGGAAAGCGTTGAGCCAGAGCAAGAACAAGAGCAGGGAGTGACGAAAGAGCAGCTGTTTTCAGCGCTCAACGCCGCGCAAACTGCACTGATGATGATCGACCGTGATTTCAACATCACCTACCTCAACCAGAAGTCGATGGATCTCTTGCAAACACATGAGACCTTATTTCGATCGGTATGGCCAAATTTTCAAGCTACGGAAGAGTTCTTACTTGGTTACTGTATAGACTTATTTCATACCAATCCAAGTCATCAGAGACAAATGCTTTCCAATCCGTCCAACTTACCCTATACCACAACCATTACCGTGAAGGACGTTAAGATAGAGCTGAATGTTGGCGCTATTATCGACGCGAGCGGAAACTATGTGGGCAATACATTGGAATGGTCTGATGTTACTAGTGAGCTAAAACAGAAAGATGAAATAACCCGTCTACAAGCGGCTGTCGATCAAGCGCAGACAGCAATGGTCATGATTGACCGAGACTTGAATATTACCTACGCCAACCATGAAACCATTAGCCTGTTTAGAAAACATGAAGGGACGATGCGTAGTGTTTGGTCTGGCTTCACTGCTAGCGAAGAGTGGCTACTAGGGCGTTGTATCGACGAGTTCCACCGAAATCCAGCCCACCAACGCCAACTGCTTGCAGACCCGAGTAATTTGCCTTATAGCACCGATATCTCCATTCAAGACTTGAAGATCGAGCTCAACGTTGCCGCTATCAATGATGCTCAGGGTAACTATATTGGTAATACCTTAGAGTGGCGTGATGTGACAGAAGAGCGTGCTAAAGAAGAAGAAATTGGTCGCTTAGCCTCGGCGGTCTCAGGCATGACGACTAACCTAATGATGGCGAATAAAGATGGCATCATCACTTACTTAAACCCATCTCTCGCGACATTGCTAAAAAGCCGTGAAGGCGATTTGCAGAAAGCGCTGCCTGGTTTTGATGCCAGTAACCTAGTAGGCAAAAACATTGACGTCTTCCATAAGAACCCAGGCCACCAGCGCAACATTATTGCCAATCCGGATCGACTACCGTTTTCATCGAATATCGCGGTTGGCGGCTTAGAGTTCAACCTAACCTGTATCGCGATGCGTGATGGTCAAGGTAACTATATTGGTCCTGCACTCCAGTGGGTGGATATTACTGAACAACAAGATGGCCAACGTCAAGTTGAAGCCCTGATTCAAAAAGCGATTGCTGGTGAGCTCAATGAGCGAATTGACACCAGTGTTTATAACGGCTTTATGAAAGAGCTTGGTGATGGCATTAACAACTTGCTTGATACCATGGTTACACCTTTAGGACAGTGTATTGATGTCATGAGTCAGGTGGCGGATGGCAACTTAAATACCACCATGCCAGAAGACAATACGGGTGAGTTTGCAAGACTGTCTCATGCGGTGAACACCTCGATTGTTAACATTCGCAATATGGTAGATAAGATCACTCAATCGTCTGCTCGTGTCGCTACGGCGTCAACGGAAATTGCTGAAGGCAACAACGATTTGAGCCAACGTGTTGAAGCTCAAGCCTCTAACCTAGAAGAAACCGCGGCAAGTATGGAGCAAATGACGGCGACGGTTCGACAAAACGCCGACAATGCCAAAGGGGCGAATGAACTGTCTGATGATGCGACTAAGAAAGCCAGCAAAGGTGGTGAAGTGGTTGGCCAAGCCGTATCTGCGATGTCTGAAATCAACACCGCGAGTAAGAAAATTGCTGACATCATTGGCGTGATTGATGAGATTGCATTCCAGACTAACCTATTAGCGCTGAATGCAGCCGTTGAGGCAGCAAGGGCAGGCGAGCAAGGTCGCGGCTTTGCAGTTGTCGCTGGTGAAGTACGAAACCTCGCGCAACGAAGTGCGGCGGCCGCTAAAGAGATCAAAGGACTTATCAAAGACAGCGTTGAGAAGGTGGATGAAGGCTCTCGATTGGTCGATGAGTCTGGTGAAACTCTTAATGAAATTGTTGATGCGGTTGCCAAGGTTACAGAACTCATTGCGCAAATTGCCTCTTCGAGCTTAGAGCAGTCAACGGGGATTGATGAAATCAACCGAGCGATTGCAACTATGGATGAAATGACTCAGCAGAATGCCTCTTTGGTTGAAGAAACATCCGCTGCGAGTCAGTCGCTGCGAGATGAAGGTAAACAGTTACTGCAATTGATGAACTTCTTCAGCGATGACAACAACGTTACAACGTTTGAATCGAAAGCGATGGATAAGGGAGCGAGTAACAACGTTCGCGAGATTCGCACCCCAAAAGTCGCTAACTCTAGCTTCAAGCTTGAAGAGGATGGAGACGAATGGGAAGAGTTCTAGCCAGGACTGAGTCATCGGTGCCGGAGTCAAATGAGTTTGAGCTAACAGATAAAGACTTTAAGTTTATCCAGTGGTTCATGCACAAGAACGTCGGCATCTTCTTTTCTGATCGCAAAAGAACCATGGTCTATGGCCGTATCAGTCGCCAACTTAGGCGGCTGGGCCTGAAGCGTTTTAGCCAATATCGACAGTTGATGGAAGGCGACCAACAAGAACAGGTCAATTTCATTAACTGTCTAACGACCAACAAGACGCAGTTTTTTCGTGAATATCACCATTTTGAGTTTATTGAAAAAGTATTGATGTCTGAATGGAAGGGCCAAAACCTCAAGCAGTTGCGCATTTGGTCAGCAGGTTGTTCAACCGGTGAGGAGCCTTATAGCTTAGTCTCCTCTTTGTACTGGGCGAAAGCCTTTGAGCTATTTGAAAGCATACAGATTACGGCAACTGACCTTGACACAAAAGTTTTGGCACATGCTAAGCAAGGTATTTATAGCGAAGAAGCGCTAAACAGCATTCCAAGTAAATATCTAAAACCCTGCTTTGTGAAAGGAACAGGCAAGCAGGCAGGGAATGTGAAGTGTAAATCAGGATTGCAGAGGTTTATTGATTTTCGTCAGCTTAACTTGTTGGAAAAGTGGAATTTTGACAAGCAGTTTGATCTGATTTCATGCCGAAACGTGATGATCTATTTTGACCGAAACACACAAGAAAAACTGATTAAGCGCTTTTACCAGCAACTGAAACCCGGTGGCGTGTTATTCATAGGACATTCGGAAAGCGTGCCCGCAAGTTTGGATCTATTCCATCACCTTGGACACACCATTTACGTAAAGAAATAGGGATCACGCATGATCGAGGCTAGGAGTAGTGCTGCTCCAAAATATGAAAATCAGCACTTTAATCGTTTTTACCATCCAACAAAGGATAAGCACATCGTTAAGGTATTGCCGGGAGGCGTCTATTGCACCTCAAAAGAAGATGAGCTTATCGCGACTGGATTAGGCTCTTGTGTGGCGGCGTGTGTTTGGGATTGTCATGAGCATATTGGAGGGATGAACCACTTTCTTTTGCCCTTTGATAACAAGAGTCAGCTCAAGTCATGGAACCCAGAAGAGGTTATCTCTACAGCGTCTCGTTATGGCAGCTACGCTATGGAAATGCTGATAAACGCCATGATTGAAAGGGGCGCACAGCGTTCCTCATTACAAGTGAAGTTGTTTGGAGGTGCGCAAATGCTAGGGCGTAGCTCTATGGTCGGTGAAAAAAATGTCGCCTTTATTCTTAACTATGTAAAACAAGAAGGCCTCGATGTCGTTGCTCAGGATCTAGGAGGTTTAGAGCCGCGCAAGGTGATGTTTGACCCATGCACAGGAAAAGCTTGGCTTAAGCGAATTCCATTTACTGAGGTTCACCTGCTACAAAATCAAGAAGAAAAATATGCACGTCAGTTGGATAGAGAAAGTCATCGTCCTCATGATGATGACGTGGAGCTGTTTTAATGAAAAAAATAAAAGTATTGGTGGTCGATGATTCTCCCGTTTACCGCGCTTTGCTATCGGAACTGATCAACTCTGATCCCGATCTCGAAGTGGTAGCCACAGCTGAAGATCCACTTGAAGCGAGAGAGTTGATCAAAGTTCATAACCCAGATGTTCTAACCTTAGATATTGAGATGCCAAAGATGAATGGTGTCCAATTTCTCAAAAATCTTATGCGTCTTAGACCAATGCCAGTGGTAATGATTTCGACGCTGACACAGCATGGTGCTGAGGCAACCCTTGCTGCCTTAGAATATGGCGCAGTAGATTACTTTCCTAAGCCATCTGTGGACCGCACCGGTGAGATTGCCAGCGACAAGAAGCGAGTGATTGAAAAAATTAAGATGGCAGCGGGCGCTAACGTGACTTCAGGTACCGCCGTTGCAAAACCGAAGACCCAAAGCAAGTTAAGCGTACCCAAGCACAATGATCATATTGAAGTGGTCGCGATTGGGGCGTCGACGGGCGGGACAGAGGCCGTTAAGCAAGTGCTGTCTATGTTACCCGCCAACATGCCGCCAATTATCATTACTCAGCATATTAGTGCGATGTTCTCGACCTCTTTCGCTCAACGATTAAATGAGAACAGCGATATTCAAGTTAAAGAACTCAGCGCCAACCGAGCGCCTTTAGTAGCTGGGTGCGCTTATTTAGCGCCTGGGGACAAGCACCTTGTTGTGGTTCGCCGTGGGGCACACCTTTATTGTCAATTGGATGACCGACCAGCAGTCAATAGACATAAACCTTCAGTGGATGTGATGTTCGATACGGTCGCTGAAACTGTCGGTGATAAAGCCATTGGCGTCATTCTTACTGGAATGGGTCAAGACGGAGCAAAAGGCATGCTACGGATGAAGGAACTCGGTGCCAAGACGATTGCTCAAGATCAGGCATCATCTGTGGTGTGGGGCATGCCTCGTGTTGCGGCCGAAATGGGCGCTGCCCTTTCCGTGGTCGATTTACACAGTGTGGCCGGAAAAATATGCCACTATTTATCTCCTGATTCATAGTCAGGCCTACAACGTCAGGGAAGAATCGATGAACATTAAAAAGAACGCAAATAATACCCGATATTTCATCGCGATAGGCTTACAAATCATTCTGTTATCGACCGCAATGAGTATGTCGTCGTCAGCATTACATGTCGCTTTGATGGTGATGGCTGCAGCTGTCCCTTGGTTTGTCATACCAAGAGCGGCGCAGAAGGTGCGAGACAATCAAAGTGATACTGCTGCAACCAATGCTACAGATAAGCAGATCCCGCCAAAAGAAGTCTACCCGGTGCTATCATGCATTTCTCAACAGCTCACAGAGCCGTTAGATCACCAACGAAGTGTCGTCGATGAGTCAGTAGAAACGCTCAACGAAAGCTACTTTGAATTGCAAAAACTTGCCGAACAGCAAAACCAAATCACCTCCGAGCTGGTTGATAACTTATTGGGTAACCGAGACAGTACCAATGATATTAGCCATGTGCTGCCTAAGACAGAGGCTATCATTCGTCAGTTTGTTGATACCTTAGTCAACGTGTCAGAGAAAAGTATTTCAGCCGTGCACAGCATTCACGACATGTCCGATAAGCTTGATGCGGTATTTAAACTGCTAGAGCGAGTACGGGGTCTGTCTGAACAAACCAACTTGTTAGCACTCAACGCAGCTATTGAAGCAGCCAGAGCCGGTGACGCAGGCCGAGGG
The DNA here is from genome assembly GCF_004551525.1 of Vibrio ouci. GTDB lineage: Bacteria > Pseudomonadota > Gammaproteobacteria > Enterobacterales > Vibrionaceae > Vibrio > Vibrio ouci. The sequence goes on from NZ_SATR01000008.1 coordinate 86,503, forward strand.
TTTGCGGTCGTTGCTCAAGAAGTTCGCGATCTTTCGGTCAAAGCCAAAGAGCTCAATGACCAAATCGAAACGGAAATTAATGTCGCCCAACAAACGGTGAAAGAAGCCAATAAAACCGTGGGTGAGATGGCATCGATTGATATGACCGAAGCGATAGAGTCGAAAGAAAAAGTGGATGCCATGTTACGTGGCGTCCAAGAAGTCAATGTGACAGTCGAGCAAGAAGTGCACAAAATTCGTTCGAGTGGCGATTTAATCCATTCGCAGGTTGATAACGGCATTCGAGCTCTTCAGTTTGCAGACATTATCGTACAGCAAGGTGAATACGCGAAGACATCCGTTGGTTACCTACAAGAGTTTGCTCAACTATGCCAGCTGTGGGGAGAGGGGGACATGGACCTCGATGAATTTACCGCGGCTGTGATTGAACTGCAAAGCCAAGTGCAGAACCGAGATGCACCAGCGGCATCGCAAGAAAGCATCGATGAGGGAGAAGTCGAACTGTTTTAAATCTTTCAGACTGGATTAATGTGAGGGAAAAAGTATGACTGTAGAAGCACAAATGGACGCAGCAGCAAAACATATCACGATTCTGATTGAAGGAGCGTTTGGCTTCAATTTGGTACAAGAATTTCGTCGTTGTTATAACGATCGGCAGGAGTTTCGATTCACCATCGACTTACGTAAGGTCGATTACATTGATAGTGCTGGCTTGGGGATGTTACTCAATATGCACAATTATCTTGGGCAAGAGGATGGCATGATTCGTATCACTAACACCTTACCCCAAGTGCGTAAAATTCTTACGATTTCGCGCTTTGATAAGAAGTTCGCTATTGAGTGATAGCTAAGGAGCTCTTATGCATGTAATGATTGTTGACGACCATGCGACCAATCGAGAGCTGTGCCGCTTTATGCTAAGTCACTTAGCTGAAACGGTAACAACCTTTGAAAATGGCCAAGGCGTGGTTGAAGCAATGGCTAAGATGGACAGCCTGCCAGATGTGATATTGCTGGATGTGATGATGCCAATTAAAGACGGTATCACCACTGCGCAAGAAATAAGACAAGCCTTTCCTGATGCGCATATACCGATTATCTTTCTGACTGTACTCGATGACCACGCTTCATTTGAGCGCTGTTTAACCTATGGTGACGACTTTATTCTCAAACCTGTAGAGCGCAGTGTTTTACTTGCCAAGGTTCAAGCGCATTACCGTATTGTCAGAATGCACAACGAAGTGAAAGAGCAACGTGATGAGCTTAGCCACTTCCATGAGCAAGTCCGCTACGACTACGCCATAGCAGAATCGATCTTTTCTAACCTAATGCTTGAGATGAGCTCTCAGGTGAAAAATATCTACGGCATAAATTACCTATCAACGCCATCTACGGTCTTTAATGGTGACCTTATTGTGGTTGCTAACCGGCCTCATGGTGGGGTTTATGTGATGATTGCCGATGCGACCGGTCATGGGCTCCCTGCCGCTATTTCGGCAATTCCCGCCACTCGGGCTTTCTTCAGTATGGCGGCCAAGGGGTTGTCATTAGGTGAAATCGCACGAGAAATCAACGAAGTGCTGGTGAGGTTCTTACCGATGGGGATGATGCTGGCGGCAAGTATTTTTGAAGTACGAGCCAATGGCTTTGAAGTCTCATGGTGGGGCGGTGGTTTGCCTGATGGTTATCTTATCGAGCGTGACGGTACCATTGTGCGTCGTTTAACATCGAACCACATGCCACTTGGGGTATTAAAGACTCACGAGTTTGAGGCAAACATACAGCACTTTAAACTCGAACCAGATCAACAAATCATCTGTTATACCGATGGCGTGATAGAAGCGATGAATGAAGAGGGTGAACAATTTGGCCAAGAGCGGCTAGAAAACGCGTTCCATAGCCAGCAAGCTATTATCCCGACACTGTATGAGTCGGTACGCAGTTTTGCTCATAAATCGGTTGGCGATGACTTATCAATACTGGCGATGACTTTCCCTATATCTAATGGCAATGCTCAAGAGCAGCCTCCTAGCCAAGCGATTCAAAATCAAATACCGATTCAATCAAGCTTAAGACTCGATGGAGAGGTGATTAAACGCGTCACGGTCATGACGGAGGTGCGTAAGTTTTTGACCGGTATTTTGCACAGCGGAGCACACCTAGATTTGGTTTGTTCGGTGCTGTCAGAACTGTTTGCCAATGCTATTGAACATGGCTTACTGCGCTTGGACTCCTCTATCAAAGAAGAGCCGGATGGTTTCTTTCTGTTTTATCAAATGCGAGAAGAAAAGCTTAAAGAGCTATCTGACTCAGCGTATATCGAATTGAATCTTGAGTACTGTCCAGAGCGGTCTCAATTGGTTATGGAGCTTGAACATAATGGCGAAGGGTTTGACTATCAGAGAAGTTATGACTCTCCCGATAAGTCTCTGACACACGGCCGTGGTATCGTTCTTGCTTCAGAATTATGTGATTCGTTGGAATATTCTAAACAGGGGCGAAGTGTCACAGCGGTATACTCATTAGCAGCAGAGCATCACTTTCCGAGTTCTAGCTAACGTTATTTACAGTGTAAAAACGTCTGGGAGTGATGTACGCCTTAATTTGTCACACTTGTGATACAGCCATTAGAATTAATTCTATACACTCATTCTAGGATGTACATAAGGCAGAATGGCATGTGGGATAAATTTGTCGCTTTTTCTGAGGATAGTCGCCAAGTTATCGCGAAGTTGACCGCAGATATTGTCGTCGATGGCAACTTTGATACGCGAGGGCTTGATGACGCTTTAACTTCAATCGGAGGTCAGGACTACTTTCTGATGGAAGATGAAGTATTACGCTTTATCAACTTGGCAAAAGAGATGAAAAGCGAAGCGTATGTCGGCATTACGATTGCTGAAGTTAGAGATGCGTCTGTTGAAGTCGTGCTCTCCGATCATGATATGCTCGCGAGTATGGTCGTGACAGGTGCTCATAAAGGCGTGCCGCTTAAAGGGCCGCAAATTGTTCAAGCGCTAGCCCAGTCGCATGTGACTAAAGGTATCAATAAGCTTGCGCTGAAAAAAGTGCTAGTGATGAGTCACCAACTCAAACCGGGTGAAACCTTTTCTCAGCCTGTCGCTAAAGGCAAAAATCCTATTCAAGGTGTTGATGCCAAATTTATCCCATTAGTTAAAGATCCTACTAAGCAAGTGCTCGCACCGAAAGAGTCCGCACCGGACGGTAAGGTCGATATGCTCAACCTTGGTGAAACCATCACCGTATCTGAAAATGATCCTCTGATGAAACGCGTACCGGCAACCAAAGGGACGCCGGGTCTTACAGTGCAAGGTAAGGTGATACCACCGAAACCGGGCAATGACGCGATGCTCAAAGAGGGCAAAGGGACAAAAATCTCTCCAGATAATCCAAACCTATTAATTGCCGAAGTCTCCGGTATGCCGATCATCAAAGAGCGCGGAGTCGATGTGGAAGATGCACTTTGTTTGCCAACCATTGGTGTTGCGACAGGCCATGTTAAGTTCAAAGGCAATGTGGTAGTTCTTGGAAATATTGAATCTGATATGGTGGTTCGTGCCACGGGGTCATTGACGGTCGGTGGTTTTATCGAATCTGCCGATGTCCAAGTGCAAGGTGATATTGAGGTCGCGAAAGGCATCATTGGACATAATGTGTCTGAAGACCAATCGAAAAGCTGTATTGTGAAATCTGGCGGTTCAATTACCGCCAACTATGCACAGTTTTCAGAACTGCAAGCGGCTAACGACATTCACCTCAGTGTCCATTGTTTGAATAATGAACTTCGCTGTGGCCATGATCTTGTGGTGGCTGATGCGGCTGAAAAGCAAGGTACACTAAGTGGTGGTCATGCCAAGGTTGGTGGCAAGGTGACGTGTATTAATCTCGGCGTTGAAGGGGATACGGCAACCTACCTACATGCTTTTGCACGTTTCCAAATGTTCAAAGATCGACAAGCAAAACTCAAAGAGCAGTACACACAAGCGCAAGAGCAAACTATGGATATTATTCGTCGAGAGCTCGAGTTTAAAAAGACACCAAAAGCTGAACGTACCGAAGAGCAAGAGCAAGCGTTAGAGGCGGATAAGCAGAAAGCCAATGCACATCTAGAAAAAGTCAAACAAGCTCGTGACCATCACGAACAGGAGTTAGAGGTCGCGCTTGAAGAGTGTAATGTTGAAGTGAAGAGCAAAGTGTACACGCATGTGACGGTTCAATATGGTGAAGAAAAAGTGGTCACCAAGCGAGTACATGGCCCGAGTATATTCAGCTTTAATCAATTTGAAATCAAGTACTCATCGATGTTCGAAGATGAGGATCTAGAACAAGAAGTGTAATCACCTCACCGACGTTGACACGAAGTACACCCGCGACAGGCTGAGCGGGTGTGCTTATCGAGTCGCCCGCGCTGGATTTTACAATAAGCATTTTTAAGCGCTCGACGGCCAGAAAACCAATCATCAGGCTTTTCCAGAATTAAGTAGCCGTTAAAGCGCTTAATTAGCTCAGTGCGATACTCTGCAATAAACTTACTGTCATAGCCAATCTCAAAATAATCTAACGCCTGCTCAATGGATGTAAAGCTGGCGATCTTTTGTTGAATATCAGTTTGGCTCATTTCTGACTATACCGTGTGCTGCTGAAGCAACTTTCCAACTGTCGCTTTACTGGTTTTACTGACTTTTTGCATCAATGAGAATGAAGGCTGGTGGATACCTTGCTGCTGCATATCTTCAAGCATTAATAACCACAGTTTGGAGGTCATTTGTGAATCCGCTAAGGCGCGGTGAAATACGCCATCGTTATCGATGTTCATATAACGAACCAAATCGCCTAGTTTGTGGCTTGGAGCCTCTTGATTCAATCGACGTGAGACTAACAAAGAACAGGCGAATTCACCCTGATAGCTGCGATTAATGCGTTCGAATTCGGCATCGAGAAAGCGCTTATCAAAGGAAGCGTTGTGGGCAACCAGATTGTCATTGCCGATAAAGTCGTTGAAATCAGACATCACTTCCTCGCAGCTTGGAGCTCCGGCTAACATGTTGTTGGTGATCCCTGTATAGCCTTCAATAAATGAACTAACGCGAAAGCCAGGGTTCATCAGTTGTTGGAACGTATCGACCACTTCACCATCAATGAGTTTTACCGCACCAATTTCAATTGCGCGATCGCCCATATTAGGAGAAAGTCCGGTGGTCTCAAAGTCGAGGACAATAACTGAGTTTGCTGCCGCCATGAAGTATTCCTGAAAGATAAAAGGTGGTGTAGATAGATAAAAACGTCGCGCCCAAGTCGAGCGCGCGCAAGTTTATCATTGATTCGCAGCCAACGCCGCGATTATCCATATTGACTCAATTTCCAGTCACTGAGTGCTTGAATGTGTTCTGGCCCAATGCCGCAGCAGCCACCAATGGTTGTCGCGCCTAATTGGTGCCATTGTTGGCTGTAGGCTAGATAATCTTGAGGAGAAAGCTCTCGCATCGCTTGAATCGTATCATTTGCTTCATGATCGCTACCGATCGGAGCAAAGTTGTTGGCATAGACACCAATTTCAACATCAGCATTTAACTCATCGATCACTTGCTTCGCATCTCGTATTGCTTGAGCCATGACTTCAGGGACTGAGCAGTTGAAGTACACTCCATGACCACCAGACTCACAAACTCGTTTTGTTGCCTCTCGGACAGTTTGGCCTGAGCGGATCAACGCGGCGTTGCTTGGCGTGTCTTGCAAAGAGAATGCGTAATAGCAGGTTTTTGGTGTCTGCGATAAAACCGACTGAATGACATTAAACTCTTCAATACTTGAGATGGTTTCTGCTAACCAAATATCGACGTAAGGATCTTGCGCCTCAAACAGGGTGCGGAAGATTTTTTCGCCTTCGACAGCATCAAACAAGTCTGGTCGATAGCTGCCAAACGCGGGTGGCAGCGCGCCAGCGACCTGTACCTGTTTCGCTGTTTGAGCTACGGCATCTTGAGCTAGCATCGCTGCTTCTTTAGCTAGTCGAGCGCCATCAGATTCGTATCGCTCTTTGCCTAAATGGAAGGGGACACACGCGTAGCTATTAGAAATGATGATCTCTGCACCTGCGTGAATGAAATTTTTATGAGCAAGCGTCACGATCTGAGGGGATTCGATCAAGGCTTGAGCGCTCCAAAGAGGCTGTGAGAACGGCGCTCCCATGCGTTTTAGCTCTCGACCCATACCACCGTCGAGAATCGTCAATTTATTCATGTTTAAACTTCAAAGCGACAACAATTATGCTGATAGTTAACCATCTTGGAAAAGAGATCAAATGGTTCATTAATAGCCTAGTTCAAAACCCTCAACACTAGGTTAAATAAATGACGTTTGAGTTGAGTGCTAGCGACTATTTAGCGGTATTTTCAGAGCGCTTTAAGATGGCAAATTGTACGCATTGATTGAATTTCGCAAAAGCTTGAAGCTCTTTCTCCAGTGCAGAGCTAAAAGCGTCCGACCGCTTTATCGAAGGCTCGGTCACTAGGTGTAGCACTTCCAATGTTGAGCTGTGTTTATTGACCTTACAGTCTGCGCGAGCCACCAATTTACCATCCCAAAGAATTGGCAAACAAAAGTAGCCAAACTGCCTTTTAGCTTGAGGTACATAACACTCAATCAAGTAATCAAAATCAAACACTGCGCTGGCTCGTTTGCGTTGAATCAGTAGGTTATCAAACGGAGAGAGGATCTTGGCTTGTTTGCGGTTGAGGCGCTTGTCTAACAAATTCAAAGCTTGGCTGGTGGCGTAGTAAGTTTCCCCATTAACTTCAATAAGCTCGACCTGTTTGTTACTGGCTAGATTTTCCAACGCGTTGACCACATCTGATTTTACATCTTTTAGCTGATAAATCATTTCAGGCAAGCTGCCAAAACCATGCGCTTTGAGGTAATTCATCACTAGGTGCTCAGCATGTTCCTCGCGACTTGGCATTGAGGTATCAATATTGTCAGGCAGTACACGAGCCGTAACATCGTAGACTTTATGGAACCCCTGTCGCTCAGCAATCATCAAATCTCCCTGCATGTAGAGATTCTCCAGCGCTACCTTGGCCGGTTTGCTTCCCCAACCTTGAGTTTTGTTGGCTTTAGACTCGAAATCTTTGGCCATTAATGGTCCTTCCGCTTCAATGCGCGCAAAGACGTTTTTCATTAACTCTCTATCTTTACAGTACCAATGGCGCTGCTGACCAGATTTGATCGCGGCTTTTCTTGGTAAGCTATGGCGATAGTTGGACATTGGCAGATAGGCGGCAGCATGGGACCAATATTCGAAAACCTGTTTGTCTGCGACCAGTTGGTCTAGATGTTTGGGTTGGTAGCTGGGGTTGCGAGCCCAAAGCGTGTGGTGGTGTGCCCGCTGAACGACGGAAATGGTATCAATCTGCACATAGCCAAGCTGCTCAAATGTAGCGAGGGTTTTATCGTAACTGTTCCCTTTAGCAATGCCATTAGGAAGCTGCTGAGAAAACAGCGCCAGCTTTTGTGCTTGTGCCTGTGAGAGTGATGTCATCTTGAGGTTTATTTCCCTTGTTGTCGTCAGCCTTCATGGCCTAAGAATCCTAGAACAAACGGTTAACTATGGTGACTAGTTTCGCTTGTTTTATAGGGTTGCATGACTTCGGTTTGTGCACAAGGGAGCGCGATCTCATTGCAGGTCACGCCGACGAGTCTTGCTAGAGACGAAAAGATAAAAATTTACCGTCAGTGAAATTTTTCTATTGATTAATCTATCTTTATAAATATTCCGAATGCATCGCGAAGTCGCGCTGCATTTAGTGGTGTTTTATGGATGTAGCAGCGCTGCAATGATTTTGGTAGGTAGGATGATTGAGCTAGCAGAGACGATAAGAGAGTGGCTGTTTTACGGTGAAGCGTCTTTGCTGATGATGTTTATCGGCGTTATTTTGCTTTCTTATCTACTCGAAGACCTTGCCATTATTTCTGCCGCAGCACTTGCGGTAGAGCAACTCATGCCCGCCAGTCTAGCTTTAGTCGCCATCTTTATTGGTATCAGTAGTGGTGATTTCGGTCTTTATCTCCTTGGTAAAGCAGCTCAGCGAATTCGTTTCCTTCGCTATCGACTGTTTCGCTGCCAACGCGGGAGAAGAGTAAAGCGCCAGCTACGCCAAAACGCCTTTATGAGCCTGTTTATTATTCGCTTCATCCCTGGATTAAGAACACTTGGTTTTTCGCTGAGTGGGTTTCTTGATGTACCCAAGTGGCAGTTCTTTATCGCTGTGATTACCGCAACCTCACTTTGGACTGCGGTGATATTCGGTTCGTTTTTTCAGCTCGGAAGCAGTCAATGGATTGAGCAAAGCCAATACAGCTGGTTATTGATTCCAGTAGGGCTGTGTTTGATGTGGTTGGTGAATAAATTGATTACTAATACGTTGTTAAGGGGTACTTATGACGCAACTCGCTAACGTTGCAATGGTTCCAGCAGGAAGAGTCAATGCAGGGATGCCTGTATTAGATGAGCCTAAGCGAGTGATTTCACCGTTTGAATTTCTACCAGCTTGGTTTTTTTATACACCTGTTGTCGCGCAAAGTGTTGCGTTGAGCTTGTTTCATCGCGATTGGGCGCTGCCCTTGATTGCCAATCCTGCAATCAAATTGAGCGGAATGGTGGGGGAGTCGAAACATGACATCTTTCACTCCGCAGGTGAACATACCAATCAGTGGATTTTGCCATTTGTCACTGTGACTAAGAGTGATCAAACCAATCAGTCACTGCGTGAGCTCGCCAAAGATAAGCTACAGGAAGCAAACTTAGACTATCCGCTGGTGGCGAAGCCTGATTTGGGCTGCCGCGGGGTCGGGGTCAAGCTTATCCACTCTGATCAGCAGCTCGAAGACTATATCCAATCCTTTCCGCGTTCAGGACGCTTCTTACTGCAACAAAAATCTCACTACAGTGCGGAAGCGGGGGTGTTTTATGTTAAACAGCCAGGAGATACGAAAGGTAAAGTCATCTCGATTACCTTGAAGTATTCACCGCGGGTTATTGGTGACGGCACATCAACACTTAAAGAATTGATTGCTAACTGCCCACGCGCAGGAAAACTCCAGCACCTCTATTTACCTCGACATACCGAACATCTTGAGACCGTGATTCCCGCTAACAACGAATATCAATTGGCATTTGCAGGTAGCCACTCACGAGGCTCAATCTTTCGTGATGGCAACCAGTTCATTACTGAGCAACTGGAGCAGAAGCTAGATGAAGTGTTAGGTGATTTCGACGGTTTTAACTATGGCCGCCTAGACGTGAAGTTTGCCGATATTCAGTCACTCATGAGAGGAGAGAGTTTCGATATCTTGGAGATCAATGGTGCTAGCAGTGAAGCCGCGCATATTTGGGATAGCGACACGCCGCTAAGCGATATTTTCTCGACTTTACTCAAGCAGTACCGCTTGCTCTACCAAATCGGCTCAAAGCATAAGCAGCAAGGGCACCAAACGCCAACTTTGGGGGCGTTATTGCAAGCTTGGCGCGAAGAAAAACTGCTGACTCAACTTTATCCGATGACCGACTAAACCAACTCCGGAGCCTACTATGAAAAATGCTCAGCTTTACGCTGCATCACAACCAGATAAGCGACCCGATCAAACGGTACTCGGGTGTATTGAAACGCTTGAACAAGGTTATCTATTTCTAGAGAGTCTTACCCAGGAAGACTACACCTATCTTGCACAACCCCATGTATCCAGTTCGATCGGCGAGCATTTTCGTCACTGGCTGGATTTGTTTTATGCCATCAAACTGGAACCCTACCACATCGATTACAACGTGCGCCGACGAGGTCACGAAGTGGAGCGTAATCTTCATATCGCCAAGCAGGAAATTAAAGAGCTCAGCGAGTGGTTGTTCCATTTGCCTAATCGTATTTTGAGTCAATCTGTTGCGGTTGAAACCGAAGTGATGCTGTCTCAGACGCACAGCAAGGAAGTCTCTTCGACACTGGAGCGAGAGCTGACTTTTGCTGCTCTGCATGCCACTCATCACTTTGCGATGGCTAAGGTGGTCGCTTCACTGCGTGGTGTGATGTTAGATGCTCAGTTTGGCGTAGCGCCTGCGACAGCAACGTACCAGAGGGCGCAATAGGTATGTGTACATTATCTTGGCTTTACCACGGTAATAACCATTACGAGGTTTATTTTAATCGTGATGAGCAACGCTCGCGCCTTCCTGCACTGGAACCGCAAAACATGATGATCGACGGAGTTCATTGTGTGATGCCGATTGATCCGGTTGGAGGGGGCAGTTGGATCTCAACTAACGAGCATGGAGTGACGGTTTGCTTACTCAACTACTATCAAGGTGAAACGCCAAAAGGGGCGTTGATCAGTCGCGGGCTGATCGTTAAACGCTTGGCCAGCAGCAGCTCTAGCCACAACTTAGATCTTCGCTTGATGGAGATGACGCTGGATCGTTTTGCCCCGTTTACCGTGGTCTCTTTTGATACTCGGCGTACGGCCAATGAAACCGTAGCTTGGACATGGGACGGTCAGCGTTTGTCCCGCTCACGCGCTTGTGCGCCTATGGTCTCAGCGGCGATGCATTTTGAGCAGGCTTCCCAATATCGCTTAAATTTGTTTAACGAACTGGTTGTCACGACGCCAAGCAATGATGTCGGCCGTCTGTTTCATCAAACTCATGACGCTCATTTCCCGCACCTTTCTCCGTTAATGGAGAGAGATGACGCTCGCACTGTAAGTTTTACCTCAGTCATCGTGTCCTCTACTAAGCAGGAGATGAGTTATCGCTCCGTGGATGATGATCGAACTATCGATTTTCAAGGTTATCAACGCTGGCTACGTTCACCTATTGCTGAACAAGGAGTATTTAAATGAACAAGTTATTAGCCCTAATTCTTTCTCTAATGAGTTTCTCTGTTTTTGCCGAAGATCCAATTTACACCGGTTTCTTTAGCAATAAAGCACTCGATGGCTATGACACCGTCGCTTATTTTACGGACGGTAAACCTGTCAAAGGGAACAAGCAGTGGCAAACCGAATATCAAGGCGCAGATTGGTATTTTTCTTCACCAGAAAATCTCAATAAATTCAAAGCCGATCCGCAAGCGTATGCCCCTCAATACGGTGGCTATTGTGCGTGGGCCGTTTCAGCTAAAAATGACTTTGCTCCGGCAGATCCAAATCAGTGGGCGATTGTCGATGGCAAGCTGTACCTGAATTACAACGCCGAAATCAAAGCGTGGTGGGATGACGATCGCAGCGGCCACATTACTCAGGGCGACCAAAACTGGCCAGCACTGCTTCAATAAACACTCGCAAGTAAGAGAGACGCATTATGATCACCAGTCCTTTTCGATTACCGCGTAAAACGCCCTTTGGATTAGGGGAGTCCGTTGTTGAGTGGGCGACCGGCCTTGCCACGCTAGATGCACTTTATCAGCAAGAAAAGCTGCCTGAAAATAGCATCGAATTTATGCATGAAGCACTCGCGCGTATCGGCACTCAGTATCGTGTCGATCATGGAAGTGTGGAAGATGTTCCCAGCCAGGGACCAGTGCTTATTGTGGCTAATCACCCGTTTGGTGGGATTGAAGGGATCATTTTAGCGTCGCTTATTTCACAGGTGCGTGAGGATGTGAAGGTGCTTGCCAACGAACTGCTCAAACGTATCCCAGAGCTTGATGAGCTGTTTATTGGCGTCGATGTATTTGGTGGTGAGCAAGCAAAATCGACCAACCGCCGCGCAATCAAAGCGGCCAATCAACACTTGAAAGACGGTGGTGTATTGATTGTCTTTCCAGCGGGTGAAGTGTCAGATTGGCAATCAAAAGAGCATAAGGTGACGGATAAAGAGTGGAGTAAATCGGTCGCTAAGTTTGTCCGTCATGCTGAAGCGACCACGGTGCCAATCTTCATCAATGGCATGAACAGCAAGCTTTTCTATCAAGCGGGGAAGATTCATCCACTATTAAGAACTGCATTGCTTGGTCGCGAGCTACTCAATAAGTCGGGTCAAACCATCTCAGTGTCAGTGGGGCAGCCGATTCCTTACAGTGAGATAAAAGATTTTGCCAGCGACGAAGATATTACTCGTTACTTTCGCCTTAACACGTACTTGATGAGCAGTTTTGAGGATGAGAAAACACAAGTGTTGGCGCAGAGCAATGGAGAGCCGATTATTGCCCCAGTCGATATAGAATTGCTTGAGCGAGAACTCTCTGTATTAGACCAGTTCCAGCTATTGCAGCAAGGCGATTTTGATGTCTATTGTGTGCCGACGGCTTATATCCCCAATATGATGCTGGAGATTGGCCGCGTGCGAGAGGAGAGTTTTCGAGAAGTGGGAGAAGGGAGCGGACAAGCGTGTGACATCGACAAGTTTGACTCTCACTACCGACAGCTATTTGTCTGGAATAGAGCCAAGCGTGATTTAGTCGGGGCGTACCGCTTAGGATTAGTCGATGAGCTGGTCGAAAAGGGCGGTATTGAAGCTCTCTACTCGACCAGTCTGTTTAAGTATGACGAGAATTTTGTCGCAAGTTTAGGTCAGTCGATTGAGCTAGGGCGCTCTGTGGTCGCTCACCAATATCAGCGTAACATGCACTCACTTTTACTGCTCTGGAAAGGCATTGCCGCTTTTGTGCAGCGCAACCCGAAATATACTCATCTATTTGGTCCGGTGAGCATCAGCAATGACTATAGCCCAGTTGCCAGACAGTTAATCGCGTCGGTAATGTCTGTTCACTACTATGATGATGAGAAGGCCAAATTAGTTGCGCCAACCACTCCGCTTGAAAAAAGTGGTCAGGAGTTTTGGCGCCCGGATATGTTGAGCTCACTATCTAAGTTGCCACTACTGTCCAAAGTTTTGAGCCGCCTTGAACAAGGAATGGGGCTGCCTGTGCTGCTTCGCCAGTATTTAGGTATGAACGGTAAGCTGGTTTGCTTTAACGTTGACCCTGCGTTTAACTATGCGCTAGATGGACTGATCGTGGTGGATTTGACTAGCGTTCCTGCGCGTACGTTAGGTAAATATATGGGGCGACAAGAAGCTCAGGTGTACTTAGAACATCATCAATAACTGGGTTTTTATCTAAAGGATCATTATGCCGACGTCTTTGACGCTACCTATTGCCTTAATTGCTTTTGCTGCTAATTCCTTTTTCTGCCGTTTTGCGCTCTCAGAGCAGTCAATTGAACCCGGTGCCTTTACCTTGATTCGCCTGTTATCTGGCGCATTGACCTTAGTTATTCTGATGAAGATTAAAGGGGAGTTTCACGCTAATTTCCTTTCGTCTGGCCGCAGTTGGCTTGCTGGTGGTGCTCTGTTTGGCTATGCCGTGGCATTTTCCTTCGCATACACCGAGCTCTCTACCGGAACGGGCGCTCTGATTTTATTTGGTGTTGTCCAGCTGACTTTGATTGCGGCTTATATTGTCTTAGGCCAAAGGTTAGGGCTATGGGAATGGCTAGGGGTGCTGCTCTCTATTAGTGGTTTTGTCGTATTGATGTTGCCATCGGCTCAAACGCCGGATTGGGGAATGGCGCTGCTGATGGCCGTTTCTGGGCTATGTTGGGCTGGGTTTACTCTTGCAGGGCGATACAGCAGTGATGCACCTTCAGTCTCAATTACTCAAGGCTTTTTCATTGCGACTCTTTTGGCACTCGCAACAAGCCCATTGCTACTGACTTCGCACATACCAGAGCTTTCGGGTCTGCTATGGGCAATGATGTCAGGCGTACTCGCTTCAGGCTTTGGCTACATTCTTTGGTATCAGGTTTTGCAAAAGATTTCGGTACTTCAGGCGTCAGTTGCCCAACTTTCTGTGCCAGTCATTGCATTCGTTGCTGGCGGTATCGGGTTAGGAGAAGCCATCACTTCAACCTCGGTGATAGCTTCAATGTTAGTGCTCGGAGGGATAGGCCTTATCTTCGTTATGAAGCGAGATTAGATCTGAATTAAGCTGAATCACGCACAATTAGCTCGGGTGGAAGGATTAAGCTATATGGCTGAGGGTCTTCTTGCTTCAGTTGGTTGATCAACCTTTTAGCGGCTTGTCTTCCCATCTCTCGTGCATTGGAGTTGATAAAGGTGAGCGATGGCTCGGTGAGTTCTGCCTCTTCAACATCATCAAAGCCAATCACTGAAACTTGTTCACCAATAATCTGATCTTTTCCGATTGAGCGCCCGGCACGATTTACACCGTAAACTGCGCCTAATGCGGTAGAGGAATGGTGGCACAAAATCGCGGTGATTTGAGGATGCTCAAGTAACAATTGTTGAACAGTTTGTGCGGCTGAAGCTTGGCTTTTTCCACACTCGACCACCCATTCAGGCTTAAAGGGTAAGCCAAACTGCATCAATGTTGAGCAGTAGCCGCCAATGCGCTCTGCTCGACACAGAGAACTGCTTTTTCCGCCGACATAGGCGATTCTTCTATGCCCTTGTTTAACAAGATGTTCTGTTGCTAGCTTGGCCGCGTACATATTATCAGGCCCGACGTAATCAATTTGTTTATCGACGGACGCTCGGGAAATACACACTATCGGTAGATTATGCTCTTTTAGGTTATCGACATTGAACTGCTGGCTTTCTCCGATTGGACAAAATGCAATCCCTCCCACGCCTTGTCTGGCCATGGTTAGAACACATTTTTCAAATTTTTCTTGGCTATCACCACTTTGCGCAAGAAACAGCATGTAGCCTTGTTGTTCAATCTCCTCGCTTAAGCCAGCTGCGACTTCAGCGTAATAAGGGTCACTAATGTCCTTAAGAATCAAACCGATGATTTCGCTTGAATTAGAGCGTAGGTTCGCGGCAGCACGATTACGAATGTACCCCAGCTCTTCAACGGCTGAAGTGACTTTTTCGATGGTGTCAGGAGATATTCTGCCTTTGTTGCCCAGTACCATCGAAACAGTAGTGACAGAGACTCCAGCGTGTTTAGCGACTTCTGTAATGGTCACTTTCTTTGACGACATAGCTTCACTTTTAGATGATTAAAACGTTTTATCAGGAAACTTTACCCCTATTGACATGATTTTAAAAGCCCCACATTAAGTATGGGAAAACTTGTTTAACTTGATCACAGATATTTTGGTAAAACGTTTTATCAAAATTTTATCGGCGTATATTGAGCACATAAATAAAGAAATTCATGCACACATATCGTGCTGTGCATGAGCCCTACAAGTTCTCAATTTCCGGAGACGTTTTATGTCTAATACTAATAAATCGACCATGTGGGAGTTCTTGCAAAGCCTCGGCAAGACGTTCATGTTGCCTGTTGCGCTACTTGCGTTCTCAGGTATTTTGCTTGGTGTCGGCAGCTCATTGTCGAGCTCAGCAATCAAAGAAGCGATCCCTCTTTTAGACAATACTTTGCTTCAATATCTATTTATGTGGATGACCAAGATTGGCTTGGTTGCCTTCATTTATCTTCCGGTGATGTTTGCTATCGCGATTCCCCTTGGCTTGGCTCGTGAAGAGAAAGGCGTTGCCGGCTTTGCGGGTTTCGTTGGATATGCCGCGTTCAACCTAGCAATCAACTTTTTCTTAACCGTTGCTGGCGTACTCGGTGATGAAGCGCAGCGTTCAGCGTATGGCGTGAAAAGTATTATCGGTATCGAATCTATCGACACGGGGATTCTAGGCGCCGTGATGGTGGGTATCATCGTGGCTAAGCTTCATCTGCGTTATTACACATTTAAAATGCCAGATGCATTGGCTTTCTTTGGTGGTACACGTTTCGTCCCAATCATTTCTGCAATCGTATTGGGTGTGGTTGGTGTCTTCATTCCGTTTGTGTGGCCTTACTTTGCGGCTGGCATCAACGGTATTGGTTACGCGATTGCAGGAGCTGGTGATTTTGGCCCAATGCTATTCGGTACTGGTGAGCGACTACTACTGCCTATAGGTCTTCACCATATCTTAGTGGCTCTGATTCGTTTCACCGAAGCGGGTGGTACGATGGAAGTGTGTGGTCAAACGGTCTCTGGTGCGCTGAATATTTTCTACTCAGAGCTTTCTTGTCCTGATACCACTGCATTTACCCCAGAAGTGACGGCTTTCTTATCACAGGGCAAAATGCCAACTTTCCTTGGCGGTCTGCCGGGTGCAGCATTAGCTATGTACCACTGTGCTCGACCTGAAAATCGCTCGAAAATCAAAGCGCTACTTATCTCAGGTGTCGTTGCTTGTGTGGTGGGTGGTATTACTGAGCCTCTAGAATTCTTGTTCCTGTTTGTTGCCCCAGTGCTTTACTTCATCCATGCCATCTTAACCGGTGTTGGTTTTATGGTGATGGGTATGTTGGATGTCACAATCGGTAATACCGACGGCAATATCATCGACTTCTTAGTCTTCGGTGTTCTGCAAGGCACAGCAACCAAATGGTACCTAGTTCCTCTTGTCGCTGGTATTTGGTTCGCGGTTTACTACTCGGTGTTCAAATTTGCTATCACTAAGTTCAACCTTAAGACTCCAGGGCGCGAAGTTGATACAGCGGAAGTGGATAAAGAGCTCGAAGCGGCATTTATCAATGAGTCTGGCAAAGGTGCGGCAGTGCTAGCAGCGCTAGGTGGTAAAGAGAATATTACCGCACTAGATAACTGTATTACTCGCCTACGCATGTCAGTGAACGATATGAGCTTGGTCGACGACGCTAAACTAAAAGCACACGGCGCTTTAGGTGTGGTGAAGTTGGATGAGCATAACCTGCAAGTGGTGATCGGTACTCAAGTGCACCTCGTTAAAAATGAGATGCAGTCCATCATGTCGGCTAGTTAAGCATTACTTCGATATTTTGCTCCTCCCTCGGCACACTTATAAATTCCCCCAGTGCTGAGGGAATTCTCTCCTTGGATAATTGATATGACTCAGAACTTTGACTTCGATACTCCTATTGATCGCATTGGTACTTACTGTACCCAGTGGGATTATGTTCAAGATAGATTTGGCAAGCCGGGATTGTTGCCATTCACCATTTCAGATATGGATTTCGCGGCCCCTGAATCGGTAATCAGGACTCTTCAACAAAGATTAGAGCACCCAGTGTTAGGTTACAGCCGTTGGAATCATGATGATTTTAAGCGCGCAATCAGTTATTGGTATCAAGCTCGCTTTGACTGCGAAATCGATAAAGAATGTTTGGTTTATGGCCCTTCAGTTATCTATATCGTCTCAAAACTGATTGAGCAATGGTCAACTCCGGGGCAAGGGGTGATCTTTCACACGCCTGCTTATGATGCTTTTGACAAAATGATTGAGGGGCAGGGAAGAAAGTGTATTCGTTCACCGTTAATCAAAGAGAAGCATCGATTTGAAATCAATTGGCAAGACTTAGAGCACAAGCTGGCTGATAGCAACAATACAGTGCTATTGCTCTGTAGCCCTCATAACCCAACGGGGAGAGTATGGAGCAGAGATGAGCTAGAGAGGCTCGCTCGTTTATGTGAAAAGCATGGAGTTAAGGTAATCTCTGATGAGATCCACATGGACGTTAGCTTCAAGCCACATACGCCGTATACCGGCTTTGGCAACTCCTCTGATTGGGCATTGGTTACTTCGGCGTCGAAGTCATTCAACATACCCGCTCTTAATGGGGCCTATGCGTTGATCCCTTGTCAAAATGCCAGAGCGAAGTACCTACATAAGCTGAAAGAAGTCGATGGGCTTTCTTCTCCTTCAATTCTAGGTGTGCTGGCGATGATGGCTGCCTACAATGAGGGAGAGCCATGGCTCAATGCACTCAATCAATATGTACACGCTAATCATGAATATGTGAAAGCGGTGCTAGAACAAGCCTTTCCCGAGCTTTGTTATACCGTGCCAGATTCAACTTACCTGGCTTGGTTAGATCTTTCTCCTTTGAATCTCGGTATGTCACAGCTTAATCAGGCGTTAATCGAACAATTCGATGTCGCGATTATGTCTGGTGAAGTTTATGGTGAGACAGGGAAAGGGTACCTTCGCCTCAATCTTGGCTGTCCACGATCCAAAATTGAGCAAGGATTAACTGCACTTATCAAAGCGATTGGTTTGCAACGCACTGCCATTAATCAGGGAGTAGAGTGACATGTCTTTGTTCAAGCTGAATAACGTAATCCAAAACTATGCTTGGGGCAGCAAAGAGTCGATTTCAAAGCTGTTTGGTATCGATAATGCTGAGCATCAACCTCAGGCTGAGATCTGGATGGGCGCCCACCCGAACGGTTGCTCACGAGTTGCGTCAACAGGGGAGTTGTTGTCGGATGTGATAGCCCAAGACAGCAAAAACATGTTTGGCGACTATACGGCAAGACGTTTTGGTGAGCTGCCGTATCTATTCAAAGTACTCGCGGCCGAGACACCCCTCTCAATTCAAGTACACCCAAGTAAGCACAAAGCCGAGGCGGGTTTTGCTCGAGAAAATGAGCAAGGTATTGCGCTTGATTCTGCATGTCGCAACTACAAAGATCCTAACCATAAGCCAGAGCTCGTCTATGCATTGACCTTTTATAAGGCGATGAATGGCTTTCGCCCTATTAATCAGATTGTTAGCTTATTTCAGCAAGCGGGTATCGAGAGTTTGTCGGCGGAAGTTACTGCACTTGAAAGCAAGCCGAATAGTGCTGGTCTGCGTGAGTTTTTTACTGCGGTGATGTCACTTGATGAGCAGAAAAAAGCCAACGTGCTGGCTGATCTAGAACAAGCGCTAAAGCTAGGTCCAAAGACAGCCCTACTTCGTGAAGTGTTTGGGTACGTGGCAGAGTTTAAAAAGCACTACCCGAGTGATATTGGTCTATTGTCGCCATTGCTCTTGAATACGGTAGAACTCGCTCCGGGAGAGGCGATGTTTCTTCATGCCGAGACGCCTCATGCTTATGTGCAAGGGACAGGGCTTGAGATTATGGCCAACTCAGACAATGTACTGCGTGCAGGGCTAACGCCTAAGCATATTGATGTGGATGAGTTAATTGATAACACGCGCTTTCAATCGACCAATCCAGACAAGATCAAACTGTTGCCAATCGAGAAAGAGGGCAAGCTCAGTTACCCGATTCCCGTAGACGATTTTGGCTTTGATATTGTGACAGTAAGTGATGTCGCCAAGCAGCAGTACCTGCGCAGCGCCGAGATACTGTTTTGTGTTGAGGGCGAGGTATCAATCGAAGTCGAGCAACAGACGCTACTGCTGCGACCTGGGGAGTCGGTATTTATTAGTAATGATTCAGGGGTGTATCAATGCCAAGGCAATGGCATTTTAGCCCGCGCTTATAATTAGGTTTATTGCTTCCAAATAAAAAACCCCAAGCAGATTGCTTGGGGGTTTTTCGTTTAAAGGCGTAATCACAAACCCGTTGGTATACAGGTTAACAGCAGTCACCGTGTCTATTATGCTCCGAATGAGAGGATGACGAGTCATGGTGATCGGAGAAAAGACTATGCGTGTGCCAATCCCAATTTTCTCCCCACCCATCTAGGGCATAAGCGCTGCCGGCGGATAGCCCAAACAGGACCAGCAACGCGATCGCGAGTTTCTTCATTCTAGCCTCCTAGCTTTTGGTTTGTTCGCTCAAAAGCATTATGGGTGGTTAGAATAAATAACTGCCTTAACTTTACTCTTCTTTACAAAGTATAGTGATCCTGAGCCAGACAATGCTATTTTCGTAAGAAAGCTCTGACTTCCCAGTTCAAGGTATGTTACTCGACGATGGTTACTTTCTCGATTTTGATGCTGTCTAGAGGTACGTCATCATGGCGTTTTTTCGTGCCAGTCATCGCTTTACCGATGTTGTTGACCACTTCCATACCGGCAGTCACTTTGCCAAATACGGCGTAACCCCAACCGTTATTGGTTTTGGCGGTATGATCAAGAAAGTCATTGTCGTCTAAGTTGATAAAGAACTGCGCAGTTGCGGAATGCGGCGCATCGGTGCGAGCAAATGCAATGGTACCGGTTTTGTTCTTCAATCCACGATTCGCTTCATTGGCGATAGGCGCGTGAGTCTCTTTCTTGGTCATATCTTCAGTATGACCGCCACCTTGAATCATGAAGCCATCAATCACACGGTGAAAAATAGTGCCTTCATAGAAGCCTTCCTGACAGTAGAGGAGAAAGTTTTTAGAGCTGACAGGCGCTTTTTCCATGTTCAGTTCAATTTCGATGTCGCCATAGGTGGTGGATAAGATAATCATGGTTTTCTCTCAGGTGTATGTTAACCGGGTGATTGTAGCAGATTTAAATGGGATCCAATCTGTGATTGGCTTTAACGCCACGCTAATAGGCCGTAGTGGTATGGGCAGCTTTGCTCAATATCGACGCTTTGAATATTTTGAAAACCGGCGTGTTCCATCCATTGAATGATTTGCTCCGGTGTAGGGCGAATATCAAGGGAAGGGCCACGAGGCGTTTCGATGTCACTGCGCCAATGAATCACGGAAAGACAGCCCCCAACTTCAAGATTGCGGTGCGCCTCTTTAAGCAGTGCCACAGGGTTTTCTAAATGAAGTAGGTTGTAAATCATTACCCCTTGGTGACTTTGTTCTTCTTGTCCGGTGCCAAGTTGAATAACATCCCTTACGGTCGCTGATAGGTTGGGAAGTGCTTGCTTTTTCGCCAGGTCATTCACACGTTCTACCATATCAGGTTCAATATCAAAGCTGGTTAATCGGCCAGTTAGGCACGTCGCAACTGGCAGGCTAAATGTGCCGTATCCGCAGCCAACTTCTAGCCAATCACCGTTACGATTTTGTTGCGGGATCAACGTATCTAATGCTTGCTCGACGTTAAAAAAACTTGCCCAATACTGCTCTTGTGGCATGCCACTATCTCGGACTTTCATGTTTTAACCTTCTCGGATATTCAAGGTGACTATTCATACCACCTACTATGCTGAAACGGTATTTTAGCGTGATTAATAAAAAGAGAAAGCCCTGCGGGCAAGCAGGGCTTTAAAGGCAATGAATTGAAATCTAGCTAAGCAATGTGAGTCATTTGATTGAGAGTGAATGACTCCACAGCGCCTTCAACTGCAGCAATATAATCTGCGATGTGCGCCGTTGCTAAGTGCGCCTCTAGCGCGGCTGGCGACGCCCAATTCTCATGGAAAACAAAATGAGCTGGGTTAGCGTTGTCTTGATGAAGGTCGTAGTTAATGCAACCGTCTTCTGCGCGCGTCTTATCTATCAGCTTGATCAGCTCAGCTTTGACCAATTCAACTTGGTCTTGTTTGGCAATGATATTGGCAATAATCGTAAGTTTACTCATTGGTTTTTCTCGGCTTGTTTGAATGGTGTGACTTACAGCGTAGTGACAACATCGTCCATCGCTAGGCGTGCTTTAGGCAAACCGTGATTGTAGTCTTCGCCATCTTTGTGGTAGCCAATTGACAGCGCAAGCTCACATACGTGGCCTTCTAGCTCTTCAGAGAATGCTTTGCCGATAAGTTCGCCATCAACCCCTTCCATCGGCGTTGAATCAATGCCTAAACGCGCTAGTGTGTGCATTAGGTTACCTAGCGCGATGTATGTTTGCGCTTTAGTCCAGTTACCGTTGAAGCCAGTTTCATCGGTATTCATTTCAGCAAATGCGTAAGCGCCCATAAAGGTGTCATACATGTCCGCTGGTAGGTGCCCTGATGTCACTTCTGCATCAACTCGCTTAGCGAATTTCTCTTTAGTGAATTTTGGATCGTAAGCGAATAGCACAGTATGAGACGCTTCTTTCGCATGCGGTTGGTTGAACTGGTGCATGTTAGCAAACGTGTCATGGAATTTTTGTTTTGCTTCTTCGCTCTCAAGAACAATGAATTTCCATGGTTGGGAGTTGATTGAAGAAGCTGATAGGCGCAGCGCCTGTTTAATCACATCCATATCTTCAGCAGAGATACGCTTTTCAGTGTCGTATTTTTTTGCTGTGTAACGAGTGTTTAAGTCTTTGATGATTGGGTGAGTCATGCTGATTCCTAACTATCTAAATTTGATGGATGACTAGGGTTCTATGTTCAGTTGTTCAATCGTCAGAGAACATATCCCGCTGGCTACGTGTTTGGTGCAGCTTGTGTCGATGGAGGTAATTTAATGACTTTCGTGGCGAGGAAACAGAGCAGAATACTCCAATCACTATGGAAGAAAATGTCCATAATAAAGTTAGTGAAGCGATAGTGTAAGGTAGGAAAGTCTAGCGGAGGGGGTCCGCTAGACGAGGTGAGGGCGCTTACCCTACATAGGCACGACTAAAATGTCGACAGGCGACTTATCTACGAGGTGTTTTGAGTACGATGCGATTTTGCTCCAAAAGTCGTGGTGGTGGCCGCAGATAAGCAGGTCAATATGGTTTGTTTCAATCGTCTCTTGCAGTTTCTCCGCTAAATCTCCGGTACCAACTAGGATGTGTTTGATTGGTCGTTCACTATAAGCTTCAAACTCTCGGATCTCTTTGATGGTTTTTTCACCGAGTGGGTGCTCATCGTTATCGAGTTGAATATCAACCAGTTCTGGATAAATTTCCCCGTGGGTGCCGTCGATGTGCACAAAAGAGACGTAAGCGTTGGTAAGTTCGGCTAGATAGGATGCCCTGTCTATGAGCATCTTACTTTCATCAGTGCGTTCAAGTGCAACCAGTATGTGCGTATATCTCATGATCGAGTCCTCATTGTCAGTACCTGTTATAACCTTAATCATTGCAAGGGCAAAAGGGTGTTAACTGGGTCGCGAATCCTTATAAGTTTTTCATTTATTCCTCTAATTTGTGGTCTGTTCAAATTGTAGACAGTTTTGAGCGTACGAAGTGTTTAATGCTGTGCTACGCTTTTCATATAATAAAAAAACATGGATGTTATATATGGCTAGGGCTTCATTTGCGCGCAATGTCTCTGTCAGGCATAAGCTTTTTGTACTGGTCGCAATGCCAGTATTGCTGCTATTGGTATTTGTCGGTTGGCAAGTGCACCTTTTGTCTGGACAGATGGAAAGCCTAGAAAAATCAAAGAAATATGTAGACTTCTTAGCCAAGAGTAGTCAGTTGTATCAAGCTGACGAAGGCTCCTACCTTGTTATTCCAACAGCAGAGTCTCTACAGGTGCTTTCCTCTTCGGTATTTGGAACGGAGCAAGAAACATCAGTAAATAATCTTATTTTTGAGTTGAAAGATGCTCGCTCCCAACGACGCAGAAATAGCGATGTATATGACGAATTAGATAATGAAGAGTGGAGTGCAGATGTTTATAAGCAACTGCTCATCAAGCTTGAACGAGTGAGTTTCTCAGGAGTGAAGCCAGAAGTTGCCCAGCATTTGTCTGCGTTATTGCAACTAGAATGGCTAATGTTTTGGTCATCAGAAGAGACTCGTATCACTAGGGGGCTGATTGAAATATGGAATCAGTACGAGGAGTTTGACAGTGAGGTTCATGAACAAACTCTTGCTTTGGTACAAAACCAGCAACTTTATTTAGAGCGCTTTGTGACCCTTAATGCCGATGAGGCGCAAGTCAGCATGATGCTGGAAGTATTCAGCGACAAGGCCTTTAGCCAGAGCCAAGAATTTCGTCAGCGTCTTGCCGATCAAGCCTCTATCAGCACACTTTCAGCAGAGGAGCTCAACCAAGGACTGTCAGCGCTGTCTGCTAGGTTGACCTTATTGAAAAAAGTGGGTTCGACGATCGAGTTACAACTAAGCTCTGCGGTGGATAGTGCAATCAGCCAGGCTGAAAAGCAGCGACTCATTTCGCTCGGTTTAGTCTCTTTGCTGACGATTTTAGTCATGGTCTTTGCCATCAAGCTTGCTCAGCGCCTCACCACTAACCTAAAGGCGGTGTTAGAGTTTTTAAGTCACGACGATGCCACTTCATTACCAAGTCTAAGCAAATCGGTTCAAGGCAATGATGAGCTTAACCAGTTTGCTGTTGAAGTTGAACGATTAACGATTGAAAGGCAACAAGCTCAAGAGCGCTTAACGCTCGCCAAAGAAGATGCCGAGAAAGCCAAAGATGCAGCGATTCTGGCCTGCAAAGCAAAAAGCAGTTTCTTAGCCAATATGTCCCATGAGATCCGCACGCCCTTGAATGGCGTTATTGGTATTACAGAGGTGCTTTCTGATACCGATCTTAACCCAAGTCAAAAAGACTACGTTGATACGATTGAAACCTCTTCACAGCTACTGCTTAGTTTGATCAATGATGTGCTCGATTTCTCGAAAATTGAATCAGGAATGTTGTTGGTGAGCCCGCACTCGACTTGTGTGCGTGAGTCCATTTATGACATTGCTTCTATTGTTGCCCCTCAGGCTAAAGAGAAGGGCATTGATCTTCATGTGTCGATCAGCTCTGAAACCCCTTATCGGGTTATGGTGGATGACCACCGCTTAAGACAGGTGTTAATGAACTTTATGTCTAATGCGGTGAAGTTTACCAGTAGCGGTGTGGTGTCGCTGCAGCTGTCAAGTAAGCATGTGGGTGAAAACATCATTGAGATGACCTTTGCAGTACAAGACACCGGTGTCGGTATCGATGAGCAGCAACAGCAGAAGATTTTCGAACCTTTTTCACAAGAAGATGACTCAACGACCAGACAGTTCGGTGGGACAGGGCTTGGCCTTGCGATCAGTACACAATTGGTCGAGCTAATGGGCAGTAAGATTGAGGTGACGTCGACCAAAGGAGAAGGCAGCCGATTCTATTTCACTCTGGCTTTGCCAATTGATGTTTATCACTACCCAACCAAAGAAGACGATAAGGTTGACGCTCCTATTTCTGTGGTCTGTAAAGATGACGGGCTAGCCGAGTTACTCGAAAATGAGCTGCGCTTCTATGGTTTAACAGTCGGGGAAAGGTTCTCTCACCTTAACGGTCTTGAGCGCCACTTTGATCAACAAGATAAGCCAATTCTGCTGGTCGCTGAGTGTGAAAAGAACGCCCTATTTGTCAGCGAGACTCAACTTCAGCAAGCTAAGAAGCAAGGCTTCCAAGTCTGTTTAGTTCGCCACTTTCTTGCTAAACGCCACAATTTTGGGGACACAATTCGCTCATTAGTCACTAGACCACTGTTAGGCCAGAGGCTGCTTAGAGGCGTCAAAGCCTGTGATGTAATACCTAAACGTAGCTTCAAGTTCTCTGATTCCCTCAAAAGCTTACAGGGCCACAGAATTTTGATAGTGGAAGATAATCGAGTGAACCAAAAAGTGGCTTCTTTGCTATTGGCTAAGGCGGGCTATCAATTTGATATTGCAGATAACGGTCAGATAGCACTCGACAAATTCCAAAGTGACGAACACTACGATTTGATTTTGATGGACTGCATGATGCCGGTGATGGATGGTTTCACTGCAACTCGAGAAATTCGCCAGATAGAGACTCAATTTGGCTTAACCAAAACACCAATTATCGCGCTGACGGCGAGTGTACTTGACGACGATATACAGCGCTGTTTCGAATCAGGGATGGATGCCTATGTAGCAAAACCAGTGAAGAAGGAAAAGCTACTCCACGAAATTGCCAATGTAACGTGATGCCAGATCGGTCAGTGAAGAGGTGTTTCTAGCGTGTACTTCAGCAGAATCATTGTTGGTTTAATGATTGTTGGGCTTAGCCTATTTTCAATACCCATCAATGCGAATCCAGATCTAGACAATCTACCTATAGCGATTTTTTCGATAGACCCTGTTTTTTCAGAGCTGTCACAGTCGAAAGCGCGCAAATTATATCGAGGAAAAACCAAGCGTTTGGATGGAAAACGAGTCGAGCTCGCGGACTGGCCAGAGCACACTACTGAGCGAGTCAGCTTTTATCACGCCTTATTAGGTAAGAACCCCGCACAGATGAACGCCCATTGGGCAAGCTTATCGTTTTCCGGTAAAGCAAGACCCCCTAAAGAGATAGCGAATGCCGATATTGAATCACTCTTGGCTTGGATGTCCGAAAAGTCACACCGAATTGGCTACGCGCCACTTAACCAACTACCTGACAATGCCACCATTTTGTATGTCGTCAGTAGGGAGAAATAACGCATGAATAAGATGAAAGTTCTAGCCGTGCTTAGCGTGTTCTCTTGGCCTGCTTTAGGGGCGATCGAAGTGACGGATAATTTTTCGATAAGTGGCTTTGGCTCGACATCATGGGCTAAGTCAGACAATCAAGAGCCACTGATGGTGCATCGAAACATTACCGATGAGAGTTGCTATGATTGTGACACCATCTTTGGTCTGCAACTCGATTACTTCCGCAATGCCTTCAAAGCATCCGTTCAGGTAGTGAAACGACCTCAAGATCATTGGGATGAACCAGAATTGGAATGGGCTTATGTGGGCTATGAATGGCAGGCGTTTGAATTTAAAGCTGGCCGTTTACGATTGCCACTATTTTTGGCCTCCGAATACTACTACGTCGGTCAAGCGTACACTTCGGCTCGCCCTGCCTCTGAGGTTTATGACAGTGCTTTAGGCATTACGGCCTATAACGGCTTAAGTGCGAGTTGGCACTATGAAGTATCTGATTCTTTGACCGCTATGGTTACCCCCTTTGTTGGCTTTAAAGATACCAATGAAATTCAATATAACCAGCAAACCGAATTTAAGTTTGAGTCGAGTCGTTTATGGGGGCTTGACCTTAACTTGTTTGGTGATGGGTATCGTTGGCACTTTGCCTACATTAGTGCCGACTACGACCAAACCCTGACGATGTATGATGTGGTGCAAAGCTTGCCTTCGGGAGGTTCAATAACGATACCGAAAATTGTTACTGAAACGAAAGATCAAAATATAGAGTTATGGTCTTTGGGGCTGAAGTATGAGTTTGGTCAATCTACGTTGCGAGCTGAAGGGCAGATCAACGATTTATCTTCCTCATTGTATGCGACAGGTGAGCATCATTTTGGTCGCATAACACCTTACATCACTTATGGTATCGAGTTTGACCACAGTGAGCATAAGGAAAGCGATAGTTATCTTATTGGCGCACGATATGACTTGCTGGATAACTTGTCATTGAATGCTGAGTGGCAATACTTTGAAGTGTCGAAAAGCAATGGACCCTTTGTGACAGCTCCAATAGGGTCGACACCTGACGATACTGATGCGCACTTATACACTTTGATGATTAACTTCGTCTTCTAGAGCGCTTAGCCTATCAAAACGAGGAACAAGATGTGGGGAGTTTGGTCCTCATTTGTTCCTCGTTTCAGATCTACAATCAGCAACAGATATCAAAGCTGATTTAGGGATCGACAATGAAAACATTTCCAAATAACTTTCTGTGGGGCGGCGCTATCGCAGCCAACCAAGTGGAGGGTTCATTTCTTCTAGATGGCAAAGGGCTATCGACCTCAGATATGTTACCCAATGGTATTTTAAGCCCGCATCAAACGCGTGAAGAGCGCACCGACGGCATTAAAGATCTCGCCATCGATTTCTACAATCGTTATCCAGAAGACATTGAACTGTTTAACGAAATGGGCTTTAACTGCTTACGTCTTTCCATTGCCTGGACTCGAATCTTTCCTAATGGTGATGAGCTTGAGCCGAATGAAGAAGGTCTAGCGTACTACGATAGAATCTTCGATGAGCTTGCTAAACACGATATGCAGCCATTTGTGACGCTTTCTCACTATGAGATGCCTTATGCATTAGTGGAGAACTATGGCGGTTGGGCAAGCCGTGAATTAATTACCTTTTTTGAGCGTTATGCACGAACGGTTTTCGAGCGTTACAAACACAAAGTCAAACTTTGGCTGACTTTCAATGAGATCAACATGTCTTTGCATGCCCCGTTTACTGGTGTGGGTTTGCAAGAGGAAGCGAGCGAACAAGCAATCTATCAAGCCATTCATCATCAGTTGGTCGCCAATGCTAAGGCAGTGAAGCTATGTCACGAGATTATTCCCGATGCCAAGATTGGTAACATGTTGCTAGGGGCGATGAACTACCCATACACATGTAACCCTGATGATGTCATCGCAGCTATGCATGAAAATAACAAATGGCTGTTCTTTGGTGATGTACAGACGCGTGGCAAGTACCCAGGCTATATGCTGCGCTATTTCCGCGAAAACGGCATCGAGATCGAGATGCAACCCGGAGATGTTGAAGAGCTAGCCAGCGCAAGTGTCGACTTCATTTCGTTCAGCTACTACGCTAGCGGCTGTGCTAGCGCGGATCCAAAACAGAAAGAGGTCGGGAACATTGTTGATAGTGTGCCGAACCCTTACCTTGAAAAGAGCCAATGGGGTTGGTTAATTGATCCGAAAGGCTTGCGCATTTTGCTCAACTTCCTGCACGACCGTTATCAGAAGCCTTTGTTTATCGTGGAGAATGGCCTAGGCGCTCGTGATGAAGTTAACGAGAATGGTGAGATTATTGATGATTACCGAATTGCTTACCTCAATGATCACCTTGTTCAAGCGCGAGAGGCGGTATTGGATGGCGTCGAGTTGATGGGATTCACCAGTTGGGGCCCAATTGACTTAGTGGCTAACTCAACCGCAGAAATGAGTAAGCGTTACGGTTACATCTACGTTGATCGCCATGATGACGGGACAGGTTCGCTTGAGCGCAAACGTAAAAAGAGCTTCTACTGGTACCAAGATGTTATTGGGTCCAATGGCGCGAGCTTAAAAGCTTAACACAATCACAAAGGAGCCTAAGTTGGCTCCTTTATTGTATTAGTCAGCTTCTGCCAGCCCCAATTCTGCACGCTTTCGTTTGCTTAGACCTAAAGCGACAATTCTGTGTGACTCGGTGAGGTAGTATTTTAGTTCATCGGCTAACTCGCCGTCCGTTCCGATTTGCTGAATCCACTTCATACCGCGGGTAGCAAAATAAGGCGCGGGACGGTAACCGTCATTATCTTTGAGAAAGTCGTAATTGCGATCAGATGTCTTAAAGGTATAGGCCTCTTTGCCACCTTCTTGGGTTGTACCTATCGCAAAAACCTTACCTCCTACCTTCCAAACATGAGAGTTGCCCCATTGCATGACATAGGACGTAGCAGCAAGAGAATCGCAGAACTGATTGAATTGATCATGGGTCATATATTACGCCTTTCAGAGAAGCGGGAGAAAGAAATTGTCGCAATGAAACTGGCGCTATTCAATAGCCAAAGATGAGACTTTTGAGGTTGGTTCGCTGGCCGCTTATTGAACAGCTCTGGGTGTAATCTAGCGCTAAGAAATAGAGGTTATTGAGATCTTAAGTTGATTAAAATTCTCAACACATAAGAATTGTAAATTAAAAATGTTTATAAATTCCTATCCCATAAGAATACAATTTGATCGTTACTTTGATATGGCGATACAACATTAGTGTGAACTCTATGAAGCAAAATAGCGGGCAAGTAAACGAGAAAGTACTGCAACTTTTGATGCAAGTGGCCGTCAATGATGAACCTGTTACGGCCAAGCAGTTAAGTGAGCAGTTGGGTACGCCAATCAGTAGTCTTTATCGACATTTGAAGTTACTGAGAGAGTGGAATTTGATTGAGGAAAGTCCAAATGACAAAACCTTGATCATAGGTCCGGCAGCATTGCTGTTAATGCGCAGCTATGAGACGAGCCAACATGATCTCGATATGGTCGATTCAGTGCTTAACCGCTTGCAAAAGCAAACGGGAGAAATGGCAGCCTATATGGTGCCTGTCGGCTATCGAGCCTTGTGTGTGAGCCGAAAAGAAAGCATGCAAGCACTTCGTTGCAGCTATGTGCAAGGTCAAAGTCAGCCACTGCTCAGAGGCGCGTCGTCAAAAGTGATGTTGGCGTATTTACCTGCCGCACGATGCGAAAAAATTCTTCGCTATTTCGGTGAAGAGTCTCGAATCGAGCAATGGCATAAAGAGCTAGAGCAAATTCGTAATCAAGGGTATGCCGTCAGTACGTCAGAGATTGATTCCGGCGTTTCGGGTATCAGTGCCCCTGTGATGAAAGGCTCTAAACTGGTTGGCGCTATTTCAGTTATGGCTCCTGCGCATCGAGTTCAAATGAATCAGCAGAAAATTATTCTGCACGTTCTTCAAGCAGCGAGGGCATTGCCCCCAGAAAGGTAACGGATATGTTCGGGCTATTTCGACGCAATAAAGTGCAAAGTATCACTGGTGTATTGTCACACCGCCTTGTTTTACTCAGTGTCAGTGAGCAACTGAAACCGATGAGACAAGTTGATTTCGAAATGGCCGATCAAAGCTTAGAAGAAATGTATGAATGGATTTCTGATTTGGATGGCTACCGTTGGGTCAATGGTGGCCATTATGATCTATCTAATAGTCCTACAGGCCAATATCAACTTCACTTAAGTCGTTTTTTTGGCTCAGAAGCTTTACCAGTGGTGCTGACCAACAACAGCGAAACCTTGCTGCATAGCCTTCCATTACTAAACTCTCAACACAAAGAGCTCGGCATCATACATATTGGACGTCAGTTTGAACTAAAGGCGTCATTGGAGCCTGTTCAAGGCAGCGCGTTTCATTTTGCGTTATCACGCTATAATGAGAGTCGTCTGTTTTGCCTAGGGATAGACCAAGCGCAGCAAGATGAACGCACATTCGAGTATGCCGAAGATTTGGGGTGTGACTGGATGACGCTATCAGAGTGCAGTTTTAGCCAACGCTTTCAGGTTAAGCACCAGCTCGCCAATTACTTGTCTCATTGTGATGAAGTCGTCGTCAATATCGACTTGCCGAGCTTATACCCAGTTTCTCGTCTAGAGAGAGGTAGCGCGCTTGATGTACAGGTGGTGAGCCGCATGATTCGTCAGTTACTGATCTCAGGCAAGGTGCGTCAAGTGCAACTGGTCGGTTACAAAGACAAACACCTTTACTCGAAGCAGACCCAGGCGGTTTTGCATGAGCTAACGCAAATGTTCCCATCAAATAACTGCGCAGCTTAAAAATTAGGCCTCTAAAAACACAAAAGCTGGCGATTAAGCCAGCTTAGTACGGTTGTATTGCACATTATGAATTTTTGCTTGCGTCTTTGTTCGACTCTTTCCAGTACTGAATGCGTACGCGATGCAATTGTGCTTTTCTCATTTTCTTCATGATAATCCCTCACGTTTATAGAAAATTGCTCTTTCTTGAGCTTATGTGAATCAAGTTCCTCATGAACAGGGAACAATGTAGCCATCAATTTCGCAAAGATCTAGGGTTTTGATCACATTTTTTTGCGTGAACGCCGTTCCTTATGCATAAAAAGTGAACTATAGCGCAGTTTAATAAGCCTGACATGTAAGTGGATTATTTCTGTCGTAGATAATTAATCTATCTGAAACAGTAAGTTAACGTATTTGTCATTTTTCGATTCTACGATTTGCACGCATTTTTATAAAAATACTCAGCAAGGAGTCAGCAATGTGCCCAGTTTCAAACAATAAGCGTGATGATCAAGATTCTGAATTCAGTCAAATGATTGATGCTCGATTATCTCGTCGTCGATTTTTGGCAGGTACAGCAGCGGTAAGTGCAGGTGCATTCTTATCGTTAAATCCTATTACTAAAGCTTTTGCTGCAACAAGCGAAAGTTCACTACTCAATTTTGAAGCAGTACCAGCATCAACGGCAGACGCGTTTATTGTCCCGAAAGGCTACAAGGCGACACCGCTACTTTCTTGGGGTGACCCAATCTTCCCAGGTGCGCCAGCATTTGATCCAAGTGGTAAACAAGACTCAAAAGCTCAACTTCGTCAGTTTGGTGATAACACCGATGGTATGAGTTTGTTCCCAATCAGTGAAGATCGTGCGGTTATTGCAGTGAACAACGAGTACACCAACTACGAGCTATTGTTTGACCATGGTGGTAAAGCGATGACGGCTGATGATGTACTTAAAGCGCAAGCTGCTCACGGTGTCACGGTATTTGAAATTGTTCGCTCTGGTGGGCAATGGAAACTGGATATCAACGGTAAACTAAACCGCCGTATTACTGCCAATACGCCAATGCAGTTAACGGGTCCAGCTGCGGGTCATGACTTGATGAAAACCAAGCTTGATCCATCAGGTATGAAGCCACTCGGTACATTTAACAACTGTGCCAACGGTCAAACGCCTTGGGGCACATACCTAACGTGTGAAGAAAACTTCAACGGTTACTTTGGTACCAGTGGTAGTGCTGACGTTTCCGACGATCACAAGCGTTACGGCGTGAAAGCAGCCAAGAGTAAGTATCAATGGCATGACACCGATGAGCGTTTCGATGTCGCTAAACACCCAAATGAACCGCATCGTTTTGGTTGGGTTGTTGAAATCGATCCAAATGATCCAACATCAACACCACTTAAGCGTACCGCGCTTGGCCGCTTCAAGCATGAAAATGCAGCATTGCTGGTTAATGGCGATGGTCATGTGGTGGTTTATCTTGGTGATGATGAACGCGGCGAGCACCTTTACAAGTTTGTGTCGAAGAACAAATACCAGCCGGGTAACGACAAAGCGAATCGTGATCTGCTAGAAGAAGGCACGCTGTATGTCGCTAAGTTCGAGTTTGATGGCCAAGAGCTAAAAGGCAAAGGCCAATGGTTAGAGCTGACTCATGGTCAGAACGGCTTAACCAAAGAAAACGGCTTCAATGACCAAGCGGAAGTGATGATTTTCGCGCGTCGTGCTGCAACACAAGTGGGCGCAACAACGATGGATCGCCCAGAATGGGTTGCAGTTCATCCAAACAACAAACATGTGTTCTGCACACTAACCAACGACAAAAACCGTGGTGTTAAAGAGGGGCAACCAGTTGGTGGACCAAACCCGCGCAAAGAAAACCATTACGGCCAGATTGTCCGTTGGGTACCACAGAGTGATGATCATAGCAGCGATGAGTTTAACTGGGACCTTTACCTAATTGCGGGTAACCCTGAAGTGCATAAAGGTAACTTGTATGCGGGCAGTGAGAACATCAATGCGGACAACATGTTTAACAGCCCAGATGGTATTGGTTTTGATAAGGCGGGTCGTTTGTGGATTCAAACTGACGGGAATTACTCGAACAAAGGGGATTTTGCAGGGCAGGGCAATAACCAAATGCTGTGTGGCGACCCGATGACGGGTGAAGTTCGCCGTTTCCTAACAGGCCCAGTTGCTTGTGAGATTACCGGTTTAACCTTCTCAGCAGATAATAAGACCATGTTTGTTGGTGTGCAGCACCCGGGTGAAAAAGGCGCACCGTCGCACTTCCCTGCGGGTGGTGATAGCAAACCACGTTCAACCATTATGGCGATTACTCGTGAAGATGGCGGCGTGATTGGCGCATAATCGATAAAGAGATAAAACTTAAGCCCCGAACAGCGATGTTCGGGGCTTTTTGTTTTAGATGGGATTTCTCTGACTTTGTTTACATTGCTCGTACATAGACGCATCGGGTTATTGCTACCGTGCGTGCTAACTGTAACTAAATGTAAATAAGTAAAGCTCGTTACTCTTTACTGATAGCACCTATGAATAATCATCATCTCAACCACAAGATGCGCAATCATGATCATGAAGCAAAGTTATTTCGAAATCGCGCCGTTGCAGCGTTTATCGGAATGGTGGTTTTGCTCGGCGTATTGGTCGCCAATCTTTATCGACTAGAAGTTAAACAAGTTGATTACTACACCACCCGAGCGAACGACAACCGTATCCAAGTGCTGCCGATCGCCCCAACTCGTGGCTTGATCTACGATCGCAATGGTAAGGTGCTTGCCAACAACTTCCCCGTTTACGTACTTGAGATGATTCCGGAAAAGGTGAAAGACTTAAGTGGTTCCATCGCTAAGCTTAAACAAGTTATGCAGCTGTCTGATTCTCAAATAGAGCAGATGACAAAGCCTCATGGTAAGCGCTTCAAACCGGTAGTGGTTAAAAATGGCCTCACGGAGCAAGAGGTCGCCAAGTTTTCCGTTCATCAGTATGAGCTTCCGGGCTTTTCCATTGATGTTGATATGAAGCGAGACTACCCATATGGCGAGATACTGACTCATGTATTGGGCTATGTTGCACATATCAATGATCGCGACCTCAAGCAGCTAGAAGAAAATGGCGAGCTGGCAAATTATCGTGCGACCAAAACCATCGGCAAATTGGGAATCGAAAAGTACTACGAGCACACCCTCCATGGTAAACAAGGCTATCAAGAAGTGGAGGTAAACAGCCGTGGTCGTATTATCCGTACCATCGAATATGTTCCTCCTGTCGCTGGGCAAGACTTAGTGCTTAACATTGATATCGAGTTGCAAAAGTTTGTCTTCAATCTGTTGGATCATCGTGAAGGCAGCGCCGTTGTGCTCGACCCACGTGATAATAGTGTCCTTGCCATGGTTTCAAGTCCGAGCTATGACCCGAATCTGTTTGTGGAAGGGATTTCGAGCAAAGCCTACAGCAAGCTGCTCAATGACCCATTTCATCCGTTAGTTAACCGAGCGACGCTAGGGGTTTACCCGCCAGCATCGACGGTGAAACCTTTTATGGCCGTTGCTGGCTTAAGCGAGGGTATTATCCAGCCCGATACGGTGCGTGACGATCACGGTGCGTGGCACATCCCAGGGCTAACCAAGCAGACCAAAGTATGGCGAGATTGGAAGCGTTGGGGGCATGGTCCAGTCGATGTTACTTTGGCCATTGAAGAATCGGTCGACTCGTTTTTCTATCATATTGCTTATGAGTTAGGCATTGACCGAATTTCCGATTGGATGAACATGTTTGGCTTTGGTCGGCTTTCTGGTATCGATATCCCTGAAGAAACGCGTGCAAATATGCCGACACGAGAGTGGAAAGAGTCACGTTATCGCCAGCCATGGTATAAGGGCGATACTGTTCCGATTGGTATTGGTCAGGGGTATTGGACCGCAACGCCGCTGCAAATTGCTAAAGCGACGTCAGTATTGGTCAACCATGGTGAGGTAATTGCTCCTCATCTATTCCGTAATACCTTGCCTCATGGGGTGCCTTTTCATCAAGAGGCGGCTAAAGCAGTCGAAGCTGTGAGTCAGATTGAAGGGGTAAGTGACGATACTTGGGATATTGCTATCAACGCAATGCGCCTAGTGAACTCGGGTAGCCGTGGCTCTGGTCGCCGAGCATTTAAGGGCGCGAGTTATTGTAGTGGTGGTAAATCAGGTACTGCGCAGGTGTTTGGTCTTAAGAAAGATCAGGTCTACAACTCCAAAGAGCTGAGTTATGACTTACTTGACCATGGTTTATTTACTGCTTTCGCTCCATGTGATCAGCCAAAATATGTCGCGACTGTGGTGATTGAGCATGGTAATGGTGGCTCAAAGGTTGGCGCTCCGTTTATACGTAAGGTGTTTGATTATCTTGATGTTGGTAAAGAGAACAAAGCAAAACAGCATCATACCTAGATAGGGAAGAGTGAAGGTGGATAAGAATGGGGCTTTGTGCCCCATTTTTTTAGTTCTACAGGCTGTTTGGGGATAATTATGCGCTCAAAGGCATAAAATTTGTGATCTTCAGACGATTAAGCACTAAATATAGTTGCTTCGTTTGTACGGTATAACTATATTGAAAAGGTATCCCACATAACTTTAAGGTGTAGAGACTGAGTAAACTCCCAGAGTGAATACGAACAAACTGAACGCAGAGAGACACAGGGCTTAGCGTCCAACCCGCTAAGAGTGCCATCAAAAACGTAAAAGAATTAAGTATTTTCAAAGGCCTTTTGCTTTTCCCCTCTTTAAATAGTCGCATCTTCTAGTTATCGATACATTGTCTGATAACCATGGAGGAGGTTTGGCTATGTTACCACTAGGTTTATTTGCATTAGGTGTATTCGTATTTTTAGGCTGCTGGGTAGTTCAACACGGTTTACCTGTTTTAGGTATGAAGCTTGATGAAGCTGATCTACTACTCATATCAGAAATGTCTGGTGAAGATGTTTTAGAAGCATAACAGTGCAAAAATAGAGAAAAAGGAGCCTTGTTTGGCTCCTTTTTTGGTTTCTAAGTCCCCATGTCATTTTGATTCTAGAAATGACAATTCATTTAATGATTTTAGTGGTTTTCTATAACCATCTGAAAATTATCACTTTTTAATTCAATAAAATTTGGCTCGCTATTTGCGATATCTCATATACCCATCTTGATCCACTTAAGTCTTTGTTTGTGGCAAGTGTTAGATATTGACGATAAAGGAGTCGGTTATGGAGCAATCACTCAATTTACCTCAAGGAGCGCGAATCGCGATTGACACGTATAACAACGTTAGAGTGCTTCTAGTAGGAGAGCCCTTGCTGCCAGGAGAAATTGCGGTATCAGCATCAGAGCTCTTTGACCAATTCCCAGAGCTAAGTGTAAATATCTCGACACTGTTGGGCCAAACCTCGCAGCTCCCCCCTCAAGTAGACGAAGTGATACGCCTATTGGAACAAGGCTTGGATCCCACTGCATTGGATGAACTTGCGGCGGCGGCTGGTAACTTACTAGGGGCTAGCTCGACAGTTGCACAAACAGTCGAACGAGATGGGGCGGAAACCATTGCTCAGACTAACTTTGAGACGCAAGGCTTTTCTCGTCAGCAAGATCAGGAAGAAATCTCTTTATTTGATAATCCTTCTTATCAGTTTTCGAATACCTCGCCCTCAGTTGTAAATGAAGTAAGAACTTATGTTGAAGAGTCCGGTTTTAACGCTGTGTTGCCCGCGCTGCCGTCTGATGTCAATGGCGACCAATTATTGATTACTGTGACAAAGCTGCCTTCTAAAGGCTTTATGTCTCACTTGGATGGTACGCCACTTGTTGTTGGTGAAAATCTATCTTTGACACAGTTGCAAGAGGTTTGTTTTCACGCGCCTGATGAATGCGAACAAGGGGAGGTTGCAGGTTTATTTTCTTATAGTGTGGATGATGGTGCTAACGCGTCGAATAGCGTCCAGGAAGCCAGCGTGCAAATATTGCTGCAACCAATCAATGATGCCCCTGTGGCTTTTGATAGCGAAGATTCAGTCATCGAAAATCAAACCTTAGAAGGGCGTTTACCTGATGGGGAAGATGTCGATGGCACCATTGTTTCTTACCAGTTAGTGGCGAATACTGAGTTAGGGAATGTGACGGTTAACTCTGATGGGTCTTTTGTTTTTGAAACAGGAACGGATTTCGACTTCTTGCCGGAAGGTGAAACCACCCAAGTCTCTTTCCTTTACTCCGTTACTGATGATGGCGGCCTAGGCAGCGAACTTCAAACCGTGACCATCACTGTTACGGGTATCAATGATGCTGCTGTGATCGCAGGGGTAGACTTTGGGCAGGTAGTGGAGGACTCCCAAGAGGTAAAGTTAACAGACTCTGGTCAGTTGACTGTTACTGATGTCGATGGTGAGCAGCAAGAGCTGTTTGACACAGAAAGTGTCATACCATCTGCTGGTGTATTAGGGCTGCTAGAGATAGATGAAACTGGCCTATGGCAATACAGCGTAGACAACGCAGACGTTCAATACTTAGGTGAAGGGGAAACCAAACAAGAGATTTTCACTGTCAGTTCGGTTGATGGCACGGAGCACACCGTGACGGTAACCATTATCGGTTTGAACGATGCGGCGGTGATTGCAGGCCAAGACACGGGCAGTGTTAAAGAAGATGAATCGACACCGTTGTTAACGGAATCTGGCGCATTAACCATCACTGATGTCGACGGTGCAGACGAAGAGCTATTTGTCCCTGCGTCTCTGACTGCTCCGGAAGATGCGATCGGCACGCTGACTATTGATGAAAATGGCCAATGGAATTTCGAGTTAGAAAACAGTTCAATCCAATACTTGGGCGAAGGTGAAACTATCACCCAGGTCTACACGGTTGAATCCATTGATGGCACTTCACATCCGATTACCATTCAAATCATTGGCACTAATGACGCCGCGGTAATTACTGGCGACGATGTCGGCACGGTAACCGAAGATGAGTCCACACCACAGCTTACTGATACAGGCTCACTACGAATTTCTGATGTCGATGGTGAAGACGAAGAACTTTTCGTGGCTGCTACAGGCATCACCAGTGCAGGCGCATTAGGTAGCTTAGACATTACCCAAGATGGTGATTGGACCTACACGGTTGATAATGCGGATGTTCAATACTTGGCAGAAGGTGAAACTAAGGTTGAAACCTTTACCGTAGAATCGCTCGATGGCACAGAGCATACCGTGACCGTCACCATTATTGGCGTCAACGACAGTGCAGAAATTGCCGGTGATGATGTTGGTGCCGTGACCGAAGACGATGATACGCCACTGCTGACCGATTCAGGCACGCTAACCATTTCGGATGCTGATGACGGCGAATCCGAATTTAAACCAAGTAGTGTGGTTGCCTCTGCAGGAGCATTGGGTTCTTTGACTATTGATGGGGCAGGCAACTGGGACTACCAAGTTGATAACGCCGATGTGCAATACCTTGGCGAGGGTGAAACTAAAGTAGAAACCTTTACCGTAGAATCCCTTGATGGCACGCAGCACACGATTACCGTCACCATTACTGGTGTGAACGACAGTGCGGAAATTGCTGGTGATGATGTTGGCGCTGTCACCGAAGACGATGATACGCCACTTCTGACCGATTCAGGCACGTTAACCATTTCAGATGCCGATACAGGCGAAGCGGAATTTAAACCGACCAGTGTGGTTGCATCAGCAGGCGCTTTAGGGTCATTGACCATCGATGAAGCGGGCAATTGGGACTACGTTGTTGCCAATGATTCAGTGCAATATTTGGCTGAGGGCGAAACCAAAGTAGAAACCTTTACCGTTGAATCTCTTGATGGTACGCAGCACACCATTACCGTGACCATTACTGGCGTCAATGACAGCGCAGTAATTGCTGGCGTTGATACCGGCGAAGTAACGGAAGATGACAGTAATCCTCTTCTGGCTGACTCTGGTACGTTAACCATTTCGGATGCCGATACTGGCGAAGCGGAATTTAAACCAAGTAGTGTAGTGGCGTCTGCTGGTGTATTGGGGTCACTGATCATTGATGCGGCAGGTAACTGGGATTACCAAGTCGATAATGCCGATGTGCAATACCTTGGTGAGGGTGAAACCAAAGTCGAAACCTTTACCGTTGAGTCGTTAGATGGAACTGAACACACCATCACTGTAACTATCATTGGTGTCAACGACAGCGCCGAAATTGCCGGTGATGATCTTGGTGCCGTGACCGAAGATGATGATACGCCACTCCTTACTGACTCTGGCACCTTAACTATTTCAGATGCTGATAGCGGCGAATCTGAATTTAAACCAAGCAGCGTGGTTGCTTCTGCGGGCGCATTGGGTTCACTAACCATTGATGCAGCAGGTAATTGGGACTACCAAGTCGATAATGCTGACGTGCAATACCTAGGCGAAGGCGAAACCAAAGTTGAAATCTTCACGGTTGAGTCGCTCGACGGTACCGAGCACACCATTCCGGTGACCATCACTGGCATCAACGACAGCGCAGTGATCTCAGGTGACGATGTCGGCACGGTAACCGAAGACGAGTCCACCCCACAGCTTGTTGATACAGGCTCATTGCGTATTTCTGATGTCGATGGTGAAGACGAAGAGCTTTTCGTTGCAGCAACAGGCATCACCAGTGCAGGCTCATTAGGTAGCTTAGACATTACCCAAGATGGCGATTGGACCTACACGGTTGATAATGCTGATGTTCAATACTTGGCAGAGGGTGAGACTAAGGTTGAAACCTTTACCGTAGAATCGCTCGATGGCACGCAGCATACCGTGACCGTCACCATTGTCGGCACCAATGATATTCCTACGATGGTGGGAGATCTTACGGGTGAAGTGAAAGAGGAAACGACTCTACAAACCACAGGTACGCTTACTCCAGTCGATGTCGATAATGGGGCAACACATACTTGGGCTCTGGTCGGAGAAACGGATTCGACCTACGGTTCAATATCAATCGATGACCAAACAGGGGAATGGACTTACACCCTTGATAATAATGCCGCACAACCATTGGCTGAAGGTCAGGAAGTACAAGAGACCTTTGTGGTTGAAGTGGATGATGGACTCGGTGGAACATCGCAACAAAATATCGTCATTACTATTGAAGGTACCAACGATGATCCTGTGATTAGCGGTGACGACAGCGGCAACACCGTAGAAGACTTAATGCTGGTGGCCGATGGTGTGCTCAGTGTTGATGATATTGATGTGACAGATACTCACACTTGGTCAATTCAAGGTAATGGCCAAGGCAGCTACGGCAGCATCACCATCAACCAAAACGGTGAGTGGGAATACACACTCGATCCAAGTTTGACTCAGTCGTTTGAACACGGAGAACTCTACGAAGAACAAACCTTCACGGCTATCGTCAACGATGGCAATGGCGGCACTGACAGCTTTGAAATCGATATCGATATTCTCGGTCAAAATGATGCGCCGAATATATCAGGTCGTTCAACTCGCACTATCTGGGAAGACGATGGTAGTGGTGTTCGAAGTGGTACTTTAAATACTGGCGACCCAGATGTTAACGAGGTACACACTTGGTCGATTGTTGGTGACCCCGATGGACAATTTGGCTCACTGACTCTAGACCAAAACGGGGTGTGGACTTACACCTTAGACACCAATGCTACGCAAGCGGTCAATACCCAAGCACTCTCGCTCAATCAAAGCGTCAAAGAGTACTTTATGGTTCAAGTGGTCGATAAGCATAACCAAGTGGACACTCAGCAAGTGGTTGTCACGGTTAAAGGTCGCAATGATGCACCTGAAATTGATGGTGTACTAGTGGGTACGGTGACTGAAGATGATGTGCTGCCAGTAACCACTTCAGGGCAACTCAATCACAATGATGTTGATGGATTGGATGACCATGTTTGGTCACTGCAAACCAATCAAGGCCAATACGGTTCGCTGCAAATTGATGCTAATGGCGAATGGACTTACACCTTAACCAATGGTCACTCGGCGGTTCAAGCCTTGCTTCCGGGTGAAACACTAACTGAAACCTTCTTAGTCACGGTCACAGATGACACCAATGACAACAAATTCTCTAACAATTCATCCGACACTGAAACCATCACCATCACGATTGAAGGCAGTAACGACACGCCAAGCATTACCGGTGGAACAACCGGCAGCGTGATTGAAGATACGCCAGCGAAAAGTAGCGCAACAGGTAAGCTACTAGCCCTTGATATCGACACCAACGATGCGCACAGTTGGAAAGTGGTTGGCGAAGATAGTAACGGTGAGGCGAGTGGTCTATACGGCATTTTAACCGTTGATGATAACGGCCAATGGTTATACCAACTTGATAGCACCCGTTGGAGCACACAATCGATCCCTCCGGGCACAACAGAAGTCGATACATTTGAAGTTGAAGTTACGGATATCAATGGCGCGACAGAAACCATCACAGTGGATATTTCGGTAGCTGGTGTTAATACCACACCTGATATCGTCCTTGGTGATACGCCTACTATTGTTGAAGATGATGTGCCAAACACCATCAGTGGCACCTTTGGCTCTGGCGATCCTGATGTTGGCGACTCTGCGCTTTGGACCGTTATTTCAAACGGCAGTTATGGCAACTTTGTGGTCGATGCGAATGGCGATTGGATTTACACCCTCGATAATGGCAACAATGCTGTCAATCGACTTGATGAGGGCGATCTTCTTCAAGATTCGGTGCAAATTAAAGTTGTCGACCAGTTTGGTGAAGTGTCGATTAAAGATTTCACCATTGATATCGAAGGCAACAATGATGGCCCTAGCATCAAAGGGGATGTAGCGAAAACCATCCGAGAAGATACCGCCAGCTTCAGTGGTCAATTGCAAGATGGTGATCCAGACGCTCACGATACTCACTTATGGTCACCAAGCAATCTAGTCGGTAACTACGGCAGCTTTACCATGACTTCTAGCGGCGCTTGGGTCTACTCACTCAACAATGCACTCGACGAGATCCAAGAGCTCAATCCCAACCAAACCTTGCAAGAAAACTTCACGGTTGAAGTGGTCGATAGCTATGGCGAAACCGACAGTCGTGATGTGGTGATCACCATTCGTGGCACCAATGATCTGCCAACCGTATCAGGTGATATTGCCGGTACCTTTGTCGAAGACCAAGCCTCTCCCGATATTACCGGTGTGATGACCTTGTCAGACATAGACGATGCCGACACACCAAGCTTTATTGCCAATAGTTACCAAGGTAATTTTGGTCAGTTTGATATTAACCAAGCGGGCGAGTGGAGCTTTACGGCCTACCCAGACTCCCTAGATGCCATGAAACGTGAAGAAGTGGTGTCAGAAGTTTTCACTGTGATTGCAGAAGATGACTTTGGCGGTGTCATCACTCAATACGTCACCATCAACATTGAAGGGACTAATGATGCGCCTGTCATCACTGGGGATAGCTCAGGCAGCGTGATTGAGGATGGTGCTAACTTTGGTGCGATCGATTTCAGCTCTACTAGTGGGCAGTTGACCTCTTCGGATGTCGACAAAGACAGCTCTGTAGTCAGTTGGGCGATTGAGAATGGTACTGATCCTGGTGACGCCGATTACGGTCAAGGCATCTACGGTACGTTAACTCTAGGTAACAATGGCCAATGGGTTTACCAGTTAAACAACAGCGACCCAGATACGCAAGCGCTCAACTTGGGTGATGTCGGCCAAGAAACCTTCTATGTCTCTGCAACCGACA
This sequence comes from Vibrio ouci, assembly GCF_004551525.1. Taxonomy (GTDB): domain Bacteria; phylum Pseudomonadota; class Gammaproteobacteria; order Enterobacterales; family Vibrionaceae; genus Vibrio; species Vibrio ouci. The sequence continues at coordinate 129,135 of NZ_SATR01000008.1, forward strand.
ATGATGGTGGTGTCTCGGAATGGCATCAGATCACCATTGATGTCTATGGCCAAGATGAAAATGGTTCTGGAGGTGGCGGCAGCGGCGCTGGTACCGATCTGGGTGATTTGTCGACGACCCTTATCGAAGATGTCACCACTGTGACCGATGGCATGGTGCCAGTCTTACCGGGGAACAATAACATTACTGGCGTTTCCCCAATCTCGGGCGGCATCTTTGGCAGCTTGATTGATGGTTCTGGCCAAACGGGAGTCGCAGGCCGTCAGTGGCAATACACGCTTGATAACAGCTCTGACTTAGTCCAAAGCTTATCTGAAGGGCAGCAAGTCACCGAAACATGGCGCATTGACACCAATCAGGGCTACTACACCATGGAAGTCGTGATTGAGGGCACAAACGATGACCCAGTGATCACCTTTACCGATTCTCCTGCCACTGAACCTGCGCCGGGCGTGACTGTTCAGGTGGGCGAAGTGACTGATGAGGTTTCTCCACAAGCATCCGGTGTGCTTGGTGTCGATGATCCAGACAATGGCGACACGCATACATGGTCACTGGATCCAACGACCCCAGCATCAGGCACTTACGGTACCTTAACACTTGATGCAGACAGCGGAGAGTGGGTCTACGTTTTGGCCGATAACGCTGCGGTTAACGATCTTGCTCATGGAGAAACGGCGACTGAAACCTTTATCGTGACGGTTAGCGATAGCGAGCTTGCGACTGATACACGAACCATTACCTTGCAAGTAACAGGCGTGGGTGAAGATGTACTGGTTGTGGACCCTGTGATTGAAACGCTCACCATGACAGAAGATGTGGATGACCAAGATGGCAGCGATGATGGCATGTACACAGCTTCGGGGTCGCTAGCGGCACCAACAGATTTAGGCGACAACCCAACTTGGACCTTAGTCGATGGCTCGGGCCAATATGGCAGCATCAGCGTGGATGCGAGCGGAAACTGGGTTTACACCTTAAACAACAGCAGCAATGCGGTTCAATCCCTGCAAACTGGTGAAACGGTGCAAGATACCTTTACGCTTTATGTCGTCGATGAGCATGGTAAAACCGTTGTTGATGGTAGCGGTCAACCGCAGTTGATGGAATTCACCGTGGATGTACAGGGTAGCAATGATGCGCCAAACATTACCGGCGATTTAGTGGAGTCAACCAATGCCAACAATACCTCAACTCTTTCGGGTAACTTGCAACCGGGCGATGTCGATACCAATGATAGCCACAATTGGAGTCTTGAGAGTGTTCCCCAGTATGGTGCGTTTAGCTTGATGTGGATGTGGAATGGCGCATCGGGAGAATGGAGTTATGACCTGGATACGACTAGGAATGATCTTATTGAGCTCAATGGTCGAGATTCAGCGCCAGTAACTGAAACCATCACCGTTAAAGTGGTCGATAGCTTAGGCTTAGAATCTGAAAAAGACATCGTCATTACCATCAACGGGGTGAATGATGCTCCAACCATCAGCGGTGATGCCAGTGCCGCATTAAGTGAAGACGGTGTGCTTACTCAAAGCAAACAGCTCATTGGTGATGATGTCGATATTGGAGATACCGTGACCTTTGATGCCAAGTCACTCAATGGTACTTATGGTTTATTTATTATTGATGCGACCGGTGAGTGGAGTTACACCATCTACAATGATCAGCCACATATCCAAGCCCTTGCTGAAAATGAGGTGGTGACTGAAAGCTTTACCGTGTTCGCTACCGACGATTTGGGTGCGGAAGTGAGCCAAGTGGTGACGGTGACTGTCACTGGTTCTAATGATGTGCCGGTGTTATCCGGTGATGTTCAAGGCATAGTGCAAGAGGCATCAGGTAGCAGCGCATCGGGTAAGTTGGTGGTCAGCGATGCTGATGTGGGAGACAGTGCAACCTTCACCATCGTCTCGAATGGCAGCTTAGGTACGCTACAAGTGAACGCTCAAGGTGAGTGGACCTATGTGGTCGATGATACTGCTCCAGCAGTCAATGCGCTTGCGGTAGGAGAAAGCACCACCGATACGATTCAAGTCAAAGCGATTGATGGTGAAAATGGCGAGTCCAATATCGTAGACATCACTATTACCATTAACGGTACCAATGACGCACCTGAAATTGTTGCCATTGCGACTCAAGAAGTAACAGAAGATACGCTGTTAACCCTTTCTGGTACGTTTGATAGTGGCGACCCTGATACCTCAGACCCTCACTCTTGGTCAGTGATCAGTTCGGATGCCCGAGGCACGCTAACGGTGAATCAGACTACCGGTGCGTGGGACTTCGAGCTAAATAATACTCATGCTGATATTCAATCACTAGCGTCGGGCGAAACCTTAACACTGAGCTACACCATTCAAGTGATGGATGAGCTGGATGAGACAGATACCCAAGTGGTTGAGTTTGAAGTGACGGGGACCAATGGCGCACCGAGTGTCGTTGCCTCAAGCAGTACTCTGACCGAAACCATCGACGCTGACAGTACGATTACATCGGCAAATGGCAGTATTGTTATAGACGATGAAGACACCAGCGATACTCACACCTTCGCGTTGACCGGAGATGTGCAAGTGCTGACCAGCAGTTTTGGTGAAATGACGATTGACCGCACAACCGGCGCATGGAACTACACCCTCAATGTTGCTGCAGGACTGCTGCTTAAAGATGAGTTGGTGAGTGATACCTTTACGGTCACGATTGATGACCAGAATGGTGGTGTGATTACTCAAGTGCTAACCGTCAACATTCAAGGTACCGATGATGCGCCTGTGATTACCGGTTCTGCGTCTGGGGATGTAAAAGAAGGCTACATCAATGAAGCATCTGGGCAACTATCCGCAACAGATACCGAGACAGATAGTAGCAGCTTGAATTGGCAGCTAGTTAGCAACGCATCAGGACAATACGGAACTCTATATTTCGATGAGTCAACTGGTGATTGGAGCTACTTGGTTACGCCGGGGGCAACCAATGATTTAGTCGCGAGTGCCACGGACACGGATGAGTTTATTGTTGAAGTGTCGGATGGCGTGAAAACTACGCAGCAAGTCATAGCGATTACTGTGATTGGTAATGCAGCTCAACAAGGTGGTGTTGGTTATGACTTGCTACAAGCAAGCGGCGCAGATGAATGGTTGTGGGGCGGTCCAAATGACGGTTCTGATGCAGGGCAAGCAGACAGCTTCGCTTGGAGTGACTCTACGGTTGGTACATCTGTTCAGCCAGATACTGATTATGTGAAAGACTTTGATGCTGGCGAAGACATTATTGACCTATCAGGTTTCGTCACTGCTAACGATGTTTGGCAGTCGGTCGCAGTGGCACAGCAAGTGAACATTGATGAGGTAGGATCCGATACGCAAATTAGCTTGTTCGATAGCAATCAAGACTTGGTTCAAACCATCATCTTACAAGACGTACTGGTAAGCGAACTGACCAGTGAAGATACTTCCAGTATGACTCAAGCTGAGCTGCTGAGCACCTTAGTCAGCGATCAAGCGATCACCATCTCTCAAACTTATGGGCATGAAGGGGACGATGCCTTAACTGGCAGTGCAAATGATGACATCTTGTTAGGCGGACTCGGTGAAGATACCTTTGTGATGCTGAGTGATAATGCAGGCACCGCATTTAATCCAACCCAAGATACCTTGGCGGATTTCTCTGTCAGCGATGACATCATCGATTTATCAGACTTGCTGCCAGATGCACCGAGCATGAATGATCTGTTTGCTCATATCGATGCCACCGTGGTTGATGATATCAACGATCCTAACGACGACGCATACACCTTGTTAGAGGTCACCGATGAAAACGGCGGACAAACCAACATCAAGATCAATGATATGGGGTATAGCGAACTCGGTTTAGGTGCAGGTGCGACTGATGATGCGATAGTGACTGCGCTGGTGGATCAATTAAAAGTGATTCAGACAGACAGTTAGGTTGGTGAGTTATCACTGATTAACTGCTCTCGAATGACCGCTTTAATGGTCTCAAACCTTGCTGGAAGTTGTCGGTGACGCTTAGTGAGTAAGTAAAGCGTCTCGATGACTTCTTGTTTAGGTTGGTAAATCGCAATCTCTTCTTTGTGTGGGAAGGTGTCTAACGCACTCTTTGGCAGAATGGTAAACCCAAGGCCTTTCGCCACTGGCAGCAATATCTGGTTGAGTTGGTTGATGTAACCTTTAACGGGTAGTTGATGAATATTGATGGATTCGAGAACTGGTTCACCACAGCGAGAGAAGTAGAGCGTTAAGTAGTGCTCGGCATCAGGGTGGCGAATAAGCCCAATTTGTTTTAGCTGCTCTTCATTAAGTGATTTCGTTGCCATTGTCTTAGGCATCATCAAACATAGAGGCTCTTGTCCAAATTGTTCTGACTCGACTCTAGGGTCTGATGGTTCGTTGGTGACGATACCCAAATCGACCTCTCCAGCAATAATCTCCGCAATGATTTTATGATGAGGCGCTGCCTCTAAGTGCGGCATGAGATTAGGGTATTTACATTGTAAATCGAGCAGTTGAGGGTAGAGCAATAGGGCTAAAGAGCCTGAACATGCTAAAGAAACATCGCCTGAATGTGGATCATCTTGGTTGAGTGATGACAACATCTGCGTTTGTTGAGTTTCTAACTCGTTGGCGTAGGCGTAAACGGTTTTCCCTGCTTCAGTAATCTCAAAGCTTTTGTTGTGTCTCTTGATTAAGGCGTGCCCACAGGCTTGTTCGAGTTTTTTAATATGCTGACTGACACCTGGCTGAGTCATAAATAGTTTGTCGGCGGTTTTGGTGAAGTGACCTGTGTCGATGAGTGTGACAAACGTCTTTAACCAGATTGGATTCAACATAGCTTTTGACCATAAGAAAAAATTATCTTAGTGAGTTTAAACGATAACAAAAAATTCAGGAAGAGAAGGCTTTAAACACAAATTGAAACGACTCAAGATGGATTTTTGCGAGCAAATGATGCAATTCCGTTAATTTTATTGTTATCATCAGCGGGAAATAGTCGGGGAGCCTAACCATTACGGAAAGGGCTGAGATCGCAATGCGAGACCCGTTGAACCTGATTCAGTTAGCACTGACGTAGGGAACTATGCGCACTCAACCTCTAGGTTTGGTGTACTCGTATTCGATGGATTGATCACCTCATTTTCTGATCCCTTCTTTCGTGGCCGAGAGTTCCTGTACGTCTTGTAGTAGGAGCAACAATGCCACATTCACAAGACACAACTCCAATCGTATTAACCATCGCGGGCTCTGACAGCGGCGGCGGTGCAGGCATTCAAGCCGATATCAAAGCAATCTCTGCCACGGGCGGTTATGCATGCTCGGTGATTACCGCTATCACGTCGCAAAACACCCTTGGTGTGTCTGCTATTCATCCGATTCCCCTTGAGCATATTGAAAGCCAATTGGATGCGGTGTTCACCGATCTCAATATTGTTGCTGTCAAAGTCGGCATGTTGGCAGATTCTGAGATCATCAAAGTGGTAGCTGACAAAATTCGTCAGTATCAACCTAAGCACCTTGTCGTCGACCCTGTCATGGTGGCGACCAGTGGCGATCTTCTGCTGGAAACCAATGCTATCTCTACTCTCAAACAAGAGTTACTTCCGCTTGCAGATCTAATCACTCCTAACTTGCCGGAAGGTGCAGCTTTGATTGGTGGCGCAGTGCCGCAAGATGAAGACCAAATGGGAGCAATGATCAGTGAGCTTCGTGCACTTGGCGCCAAGGCTGTACTGCTGAAAGGTGGCCACTTAGAGAAAGATGACAACAGTAATGATCTACTCATTATGGCTGAAAGTAGCGAGTTGATTAGCGCTAAGCGTGTGGCGACGAAAAACACCCATGGTACTGGCTGTACCTTGTCTTCGGCGATTGCGTCATATCTGGCTCAAGGTAACCGCCTGCATAAGGCTGTTTATCTTGGTAAGCAATACATCTCTCAGGCCATTGCCAATGCAGACAAACTAGAAGTTGGTCAAGGTCATGGCCCTGTGCACCATTTCTTCTGTGGTCATACGAATGTCCGTTAGCACTTCATCAGCGATTGCAAATTCTGCACAGGCGATAGCTATTGAGTTACGCGAAGCACACCTGAGTTATCTAGATAGCCAAGTCGCAACCTTATCTGGGCTCAACATGTTTGTTCCCGCAGGGCAGTGGACATGTCTATTAGGTCGAAGTGGATGTGGCAAAACGACATTATTACGTTATCTGGCTGGTTTACTGAATGACAAGGTAGAGTGGGGTGGGCATCTCACATTAACTCATGGTTGTTCTTTGCAAGGTCAGGTGGCTTACATGGCGCAACAAGATCTGCTACTGCCCTGGTTAAATGTTTTGGACAACGTGCTGCTAAGCCGTAAGTTTGATGAAAACGAGCATGACCCAGTAGCAAGCCAGCACCAGGCCGAGCGATTGCTGGAGTCTGTTGGATTGGCTGATTATCAACAGGCGATGCCTGCTCAGCTTTCTGGTGGCATGCGTCAGCGTGTTGCTTTGGCTCGCACGCTGATGCAAGACAAACCAGTGGTGTTAATGGATGAGCCCTTTTCCGCGCTAGATGCCGTGACTCGATATAAGTTGCAAAACCTATCGGCAAGTCTACTCCAAGACAAAACAGTGATCTTAATTACTCATGATCCACAAGAAGCGGTCAGGCTCGCAGACCAACTGTATTTGCTGCAAGGTCGCCCTGCTCATGCTCAGCGGTTATCCGTGCCTGATGCACCACCACCAAGAACCATTGATGCACAGTGCGCCGAGCTGCAACAAGCCATTTTGACTCAGTTGGAGCAAGATTATGAGTGATATGTCGAGTCTCCAAATTGCTTCAAACCAACATGATATGAAGCGACAAAAAATGCACCCAGTGGTTCGAATAGTAATTAGCCTCTTGGTCATTCTTGGCCTGTGGCAGGCTGTCGTAGTCATCTTCGATATGCCGAGTTTTATCTTGCCAGCACCAGTGGAAGTGCTTACTCGGCTAGTAATGCGATTTGATGTGTTGATGAAGCACACGTTTGTCACCGGGCAAGAGATCATTTTAGGTTTATTACTCGGCTTGGGGATGGGGCTGATGTTTGCTCTGCAAATGTTGCTATTTAAGCCACTCAAGCGTTGGTTACTACCGATCTTAATTGCCAGTCAGGCCGTCCCCGTATTTGCCATCGCGCCAGTATTGATGCTTTGGCTAGGCTATGGAATTGCCTCCAAAGTGGTCATGGCCGCAATCATCATCTTCTTTCCGGTGACAACCTGCTGCTATGACGGGCTTAGAAATACTCCAACTGGTTATTTAGACCTAGCTAAAACCATGGGCGCGAGTAAGTGGCAGTTACTGAAACATATTCAGCTACCAGCGGCGCTACCAACATTAGCGTCAGGCATCCGTGTGGCTGTGGTTATTGCGCCAATTGGTGCTGTGGTTGGCGAGTGGGTCGGATCCAGTGCGGGTCTTGGCTACCTCATGTTGCAAGCCAATGCGCGAATGATCATTGATGAAATGTTTGCCGCACTCTTCATCCTCGCTTTGCTCTCCGTTTCGCTCTATTTCATTACCGACAAGTTACTTAAAAAATTTATTCCTTGGGAAAATCAATAAGAAAGGACACTCCGTGAAAACGACAAACAAACTCAGTGCAGTGGCACTAATGACATCTCTAATTTCTGTGAATGCATTTGCTGCGGATAAAGAACTGACTCTGATGCTGGATTGGTTCGTCAATCCGAACCATGGACCAATTGTGATAGCGCAAGAGCGTGGCTATTTTGAACAGCAAGGCATCGAAGTGAAAATTCAAGAGCCAGCAGACCCAAGCACACCACCAAAATTGGTTGCGGCAGGGAAAGTTGATTTGGCCATCTCTTACCAACCGAGCCTCACTATCGATGTTGCTGCGGGTCTACCGCTTATTCGCTCGGCAACCTTGATTGCGACACCACTGAACACACTAATGGTGCTGGATAATGGTAAGAACGACACTCTAGCCGATTTAAAAGGTAAGAAGATTGGTATCGCGATTGCGGGCAATGAGGAAGCAACGATTGGCACCATGCTGGGTCAAGAAGGGGTGAAGTTTTCTGAGGTAAACATAATCAATGTGGGTTGGGCACTATCATCGTCTCTGGCATCTGGCAAAGTGGATGCGATTTGGGGCGGTTTACGTAACTTTGAAACCAATCAGCTTGAACTTGAAGGCTACAAAGCGAAAGCCTTCTATCCTGAAGAGCACGGGGTGCTGGCTTATGATGAGTTAGTCTTTGTTGCCAATGCGAAGAGCTATGATGCAGAGGCAATAAAAGCGTTCAATAAGGCGCTTGAACAGGCCACCACTTACATCGTTAACCACCCACAACAATCGTGGAAAGAGTTCGTGGCTTACTCGCCGGATACGCTTAACAACGAGCTCAACCAGCGTGCGTGGAACGACACATTGACGCGTTTTGCATTGCGCCCTTCAGCGGTTGATCATAAACGTTACGACGACTATGCCGAGTTTATGTACTCACAGAAGCTGATTGAAACCTTGCCGAAAGCCGCGGACTACGTGCCGGAGATTAACTGATGAAATACAGTGAATTGATTGCCGCGTGTCAGTCTGATTGGCAAGAGTACACGGAACATAGCTTTGTTCAGCAGTTGGCCGCAGGAACGCTATCTCAAGAAAGCTTCTTACATTATTTGAAGCAGGATTTTTTGTTCTTAAAGCAGTATGCACGTGCGTATGCGCTAGCGATTTATAAAGCACGTAACCTTGAGGATATGCGCCGCGCATTGCCGAGTGTTTCGGCTCTACTTGAGACAGAAATCAACCATCATGTGACTTATTGCGGTCAATGGGGGCTAACGGAATCCGATCTGGAAAATGAGCCCGAAGACTTCGGAACGGTGGCTTATACTCGTTATGTTCTTGATGCAGGTATGACAGGAGATCTGGTTGAGCTTTATGCGGCACTGGCTCCATGCTCAATTGGCTATGCCGTGATTGGTAAGGCTTTTTTGCTAGAAAGTCCTGATACCCAATTAGAAGGCAATCCTTATCGGAGCTGGATAGAACTTTACGGTGGTGACGAGTTTCAGTCTGGCGTGGCTGAGGGCGCTGAGCACTTTAATCAGTTACTTGAAGAGGTAGAGATCAATAGTCAGCGAGGGCAAAACCTAATCCATGTGTTCAAGACAGCGACTCGTATGGAAGTGGCGTTTTGGCAGCAAGGGTTAGATGCCAATAAATAGTTGAGATAGCCTAGGAGTTAGCATGTTATGAGTGCTAACTCCTTTCCTCTTCGGCGAGCTCACTTTTCGCTAATAGATCAAGCTCTTCCTGAGTAATAAGCTGGTAGGCATGATGAGACGTAGTGTCAGCCATTAAGGCACTCAACTTTAACGATAAACGCTCTTTTTGACGCGGGCTTAAATCTTTAACGCACTGAAGAATACTTTCAAAGTCATGTTCTTTAATCACAGTGTCATCCTCCTAGCAATCAGGTTTAGGTTACAACGAAAACGGCGCTCTCCCTTATCGACTGTTGCTTTGAGATTAAAGGAGTTAGTACCATTATGCAATCATACTTATAGCGTAAATGAGGCGTATTGAATTTAGATAAAATGTGAATGCCAATAGGTGAAAGTTCTGCAATAGTTAAACCCTGTTTTTGTGAGTAAATGTAAATTTGTGATTTGAGCTAACTCAGGGTGCTATCTTTCATCAAATTGACATTAAATTGATGAATTTTCCACACTTCGTCATCTAATATGCGGCATCGGGTTTTTTGGTTACTGTGGATCAAATATGGTGAAGAAATTACTACAAGACAAACGTGAAGGGTTACTGCTACTCGCAGGGTTTTTGCTTATTGTTGCGCCTATGTCGCTGTTTGTCAGTCATATCGATCTGCTCTCTGAAGTCTGTGATGTGGTTGGATTTAGCTTTACCGCTCTGACGGACTCTGCGGGTTCGAAAGGCTTCCTCATCACCTTGTCTGTTCTGGTCTTCATCAGTTGGAGAGTCATCGGTTTTAATCGCGAATTTTTGGCTAAGCTCTTCCAGCTAGGAGTCATTCTTGTTATCGGCTTTGCTGCTAAGACCGGGCTTAAACATGTCACAGAGAGCCCAAGACCTTACACTGAATTACTCACTCACCAACTTCTGATTCCGAACCCTGAACATTTCTATAAATTAGATGCGATCCAGAAAGAAGAGATGATCGACGAAATTTCTCAACAAGTATCGCCTTGGCGCACCAGCCATTGGCAAGGGGAAAAAGATTACTCATTCCCGTCTGGACACACAATTTTTGCATCCATCTGTTTAGCTTTCTTTGGTGGGCTATTTATGCAGCACAAGCGCTACGGTTTGGCGTTAATGGTTGGGGTGTGGGCTGTCTGTGTCGGCTACAGTCGTCTATGGCTTGGCATGCATAGACCGATGGATCTTGTTGGCTCGATTGTGTTTGTCGCCGCTGTTTATGCCTTGATGCCAAGCTTTTCTCAGTTGGGGATGTGGATGATGCAGAAATTAAAATATCCCGCTCACATTCATCGCTAATCGATTTAATTAATATCTACGAAGGGCTCTAATTTTAGCTGTCTCTTGATCACAAGTCTAGTGAATCAAGAGACTTAGCCAGTTCATACCCTTCAAGGATGGTTTGCAGCCTAAACCATCCTTGCCATAACGTCTTTATGGAAGCGCGATCCGTTCGCTTAGTATTCTTCCAACCACCTAAT
>NZ_SATR01000071.1 GCF_004551525.1 Vibrio ouci
TGTTCAAGTGTCGGTAGACACGGCGAACGATAAGATTTTCGAAGGCACAGAAACGTTCAAGCTGGATGCGACAGCGGCGGCGACTGTGGGTGGAGAGAGTTTCGATCTGTCTGCGTCGGGCAATGGCAGCATTACGGATGAGCGCGACAACCCACCTGAGTCGGAAGACTTTACCGCTTCGGTAGCAAGTACTGGTAAGACACAAATTGTGTTCGATCATACTGATCCGGATAAGGACCATATTTCCGATGACGAAGACGACGCAGCTAATAAAGATGTTCATGTTGTTATCACCGAGTTACCTGATCATGGAACCTTGTACTACAACGGAGTTGAGATAACTGAAGATCAGTTGTACTCGGGTGCAGGGGATACTCAATACGATAAGTTTGATCCAGACTTGATTGAATACGAGCCGGATGCAGATTCAGAGGGTTTTGTATTAGGTCTACACAGTAGTGCTGATGAAAAACCTCTAGGAGAGGACGATCAAAGTGCTTCTCGTGAAGATTTCTACAACTGGGGCACTGAAGTTAATAGTACAACTCGCGAACTAGATTTAGGCGGCAACGATAAAGTAATTATCAGTTCAAATGGCGGCGCTTTAACCCAGTACCGAGGCGATGCTACAGCTAAGCACGTTGGTCATGGCATTGGTATTGGTGCAGGGCAAGGTATTAATGATGGTGAAGTCCTCTCTATTGACTTTGCAACGCGTCCGGCGGATTCGATTACCTTAGGTCTAGATGGCCTTGGTGGTTACTTTGAGAAAGGTCTGGGCAATTCAAATGAATCAAGCGTTGAAATTACCGTTTACTTTGAAGGTGGTAGTAAAACCTTTACTTATCAAAAAGGGCCTTCTGGCAATGACGATCTGTTCCATGAGCTGACGATTCCATCTGCGGGCTTTGAACTGCCTGATGGTACTGAAATCACTCGTGTTGAGCTTACTACTGACGGGCCGGGTAACTGGGAGTTACGTTACCTTGAAACAGAACTGAGTGATGCATTTGATTACCGTGCTGTAGATAGTGATGGTAACTTTAGCGAAGAATCAACGGTCACTATTGCGGATCAAAATGCAGACCCTGTAGCAGTCAATGACCCTGAAGGCTTCAGTGTTAGTCTTGGTTCATTGAATGACGCAGGTTCGTGGCAAAGTGATGGTGCATCAATGTCTGCTTCTTACCAAGGTGTGGCTCAAGACGTCACCGAAGTAGGTATTAAGCGTGGTGTTGGTGGTCATGAAAATGGCGGGATTGAGGAGCAAATCCAATTTAATCGTGATGAAGGCGTTTCTGAGCAGCTAGAGATAACGCTAGAAAAACCGGCGACTCAGTTTAGTTTTGAAGTCTCAAACCTGTTTAAAGGCGAAGGTGGCTCTGGTAATCATGAGCAAGGTAAATGGATTGCTTACTTAGATGGCGTTGTAGTTGCGAGTGATACATTTATAGCAAATACCGGTAAATCAACAGGCTCTTATACTGTTGATCTAAATGGTAAAGCGTTTGATTCAATTGTCTTTGAGTCGACAGATTTTGTTGATGTGCCTGCGCGTGGTTCTGATTCATCAGATTACTTCCTAACAGGCTTCGCTGCGTCAAGCCCTGAAGGTGCGTACGCGGTGAATCAAGGTGGTGTGTTGGAAGTGCCACTTTCAGAGCTCCTAGCCAATGATTCAGATCCTGACAATGACTCAATTCGAATCACTTATGTCTACGGTGAGCAACACGGCGAAGCTTATATCAAAGAAGGCAAAGTCTACTTCGATTTAGACGATGACTTTGTAGGTACGACAGAGTTTAAATATCAAATCACTGATGACAACGGCGGTTTTGATGAGGCAACGGTTAAAGTAATTGTTAACCCTGAGCCAACTACTGCATCGGTTGATGGTATTTCTTTACTTTCTTCATCGGTTGATGAGGGGCAGAGCCTAGCTTATAAAGTGGCGCTTGATGAAAGTACACTGACTGAAGCTCGCTTTAAAGTCACGCTTACTGGTGCACAAGGTGACACCGCTGATGGTGATGATGTTGATTTAAGCAAAGTCGTCTTTACCAATGGTGTTACTTACGATCAAGCTACAGATGAAGTTGTTGTTCCGGTTGGAGTTAAAGACTTTACGATCTTAATTCCGACGATTAACGACAGTGCGCATGAAGGTGACGAAACCTACACTGTCACCATTGATGGTAAAACTGCTACAGGTACCATCATCGATAATGACGTTACGATAAAAGTACACGATGCGCCGCGCGTTAATGAAGGAGAGCAAGCGCTATTCAAGGTAGAACTAAGTGAAGCCACATCGGACAAGCATTATGTAAAATTTGAAGCGACCACTATCGGTTATGATAGCGAAACAGATGATATTGATGTTGATTCTTTAATCTATGAATACCGAGATATAAATGGATACTTCCAAACTGCCACTGTAGTTGATGGATACGTTGAAATCCCTGCGGGCGTTACTGAACTGCGTGTTTCGGTTCAAACTGTTCCGGACGATAAGTTTGAGTGGACTGAAAAGTTCGGTTTACACATTATTGCGACCAAATCTGAAGTAGGCAGCAACTCTTCTATCGATGAGGCTAGCTCTGATCTTGTAGGCGTTGGTTCTATCAAACTCGATAATGCGGATAACCCGACGTTGACATTAAGCAATGCTACTCCTGTTGATGAAGGTGATAGCGCAGTATTTGTTGCAAATCTATCTAAGGTCTCTGAAGCATCGATTGATATGAAGGTTGAGTTCGTATTCTCTGCAAATGCTAGCTTAGAGGATCTGGCTTTAGATAGTGCAAAACCTTATGAAGGTGTGACAGTAACATACCTACATAAAGGTCAGCTTAAGACTATTGAGGTTGATGAAACTGACGGGACGTTTACGCTTCCAGCAAGAGTGACTGACTTTAAAGTAAATGTTGATACTGTAGACGATGGTAGGGCCGAAAACTCAGAAAGCTTTAACATTAAACTTTCGGAGGTTCCTTTCGTATCACCTACAGATGGTAGTTCAGATGTAATTATCAATCATGGTCAACTAGGTGTTACTGCTTCTGGTACTATTCTGGATAATGATGGTAATAACAACGATGGTTTGCCAACCGCAGGTAGCTTCCCGTTGTCATCTGAACACAGTGTTGTAAGAGTTGAGTTTGCCGATAAGGCAACTGATGACGAAGATGACCAAGATGACAGTAAGGTGACGAGTGTTAGGCTCGAAAGCCTGCCAACCGAAGGCGATCTATATTACAAAGATGCAGAAAGCGGCAGCTTCGTTAAGATTACTCAAGAGATGATTAAGCCGACGGCCGATGGAGTTGAACCTCTTGAGTTCCCTGATGATACCGAAGTGTATTATGTAGTAGATCGTGCAAATGCAGTTGCTGAAAGTGGTATTGACCGAAATAACTCAAGTAGTATTTCGGAAGGCTCTTTGACTCACCAAGGTATTACTTTGTCTGGCGGTAGTATAGTGGCTCACCAGTTTGTTAACGACGGTCAAGTCCAATACGATGGTAACCCTGCACAAGGTGGCTACTATACAGCTACTGGTGATGAGCAAGGAAAGGGGAAAGAAACTCAATTTGGAGAATACATCTCTATTAAGTCTGACCAAGGCAATATGTCATCTCTTACGATCGATTTTGATAGCTTAAATGGTCAAATTAAAAAAACTAAGATCGTTGCTCACCTGTTTGATAATGGGCAGCCTGTCGGTGAAGTAGAGCTTACAATTACTGATAGCGATAAAGATGACCATAATCATGCAGGGATGGCTGTTATTCTACCAACTTCTGTAGTACCAGTTACTACTTTTGATGAGGTTAGATTAACTGTTAAAGATAATGTGACCGGCGGATTTAATATTGCAGGCATACAGGTTACAGCTGTAGGTGATGTTGCTATTAACGATAGTTTCGATTACTGGGCCGTGGATTCTGACGATCAATTAAGCCCGACAACGGGTACTGTTACTATTGATGCGTCGACTGCAGTTGGTGAAAAGGAGCCTGGAGGTGTTGATAACGTTGTTTATCTCCAAGGCTTTGGTCTCGATTGGTCAAAATCTGCAGCTACGATATTTGAATCCGAGTCTAAGCGATTCTTGGATTATGATCCTATCAACGGTGCAGTAATTGATGTCGGAATTGCAAGTGACACAGTAACCATGGGTAGTGGTAGTGACACTATATATCTTGGTGAAGGGCATTCTCCAGGCGTCGATTTAAATGTAGATCCAAATGCTCATGATCAAGCTCTCATAGACTTTGCTACCAACACATACGATAACATGTTTGATACATTGGGCGATGAAGATTCTGGACTGAAAGGCTACAACGGAGCTTCGAACCCTGGCTTGGATGTAGCACAAGCAGGCGGTGGTAATGATGTTGTGTATGGCGAAGGTGGCCAAGATATTATCTTTGGTGGTACTGGACACGATATCTTAGATGGTGGTGAAGGTGACGATGCTGTTCGCGGTGGCTCTGGTAATGATACGATTATTGGCGGAGCGGGTAATGATATCCTTGTAGGTGATGATGGAGCCGATATCTTTAAATGGGTAGACGCCGATTTAGATGACTCAGTCGATATCATCAAAGACTTTGACAAGGATGAGGGCGATAAGATCGATCTATCAGACTTGTTTGAAGGAGATACAAATGACGTGGATCAAATTATCGCAGACCATATCTCAGTAACGGAATCAAGCGATGCTGAGCACCATGCAGAGATCATTGTTACTAAAGGAACTGATAAGGTAACAATTGAACTAGAAGGTTGGAGTATGTCAGATCTGACAGATCAAGTTCTAAAAGACATCCTGATTATCAAAGACTAAAATACAAAGAGCCGACCAAATGGTCGGCTCTTTTCTTATTCAGCTTTGAAAACAAGTTTATTCGGTTAAGTTACAACACCTTGCAAGCAAAACCTTTCAGGTAGAAACCTTCTGGATAAGCGCTGTCTGTAGGGTGATCTGCCGCCTGCTCAAAGCGCTCTACAAACTTCACTTGGCGGCCAGAGTCTACGGCTGCGTCTGCAATGACCTTTTGGAATAGGTCAGCACTCATTAAGCCAGAGCAAGAGTAGGTCAGTAGTGTTCCGCCAGGCTTTAGGATCTGCATCGCTAGCATGTTGATATCCTTATAGCCATTTGCACCTGACGTCAGGTTGTTCTTGCTTGATACGAACTTTGGTGGGTCCATAACAACGACGTCAAATTTAGTGCCTTGGTCGCGGTATTCACGAAGTAGTTTGAATACATCAGCGTTAAGGAACACAGCGCGCTTTTTCGAAATATCAAACTCGTTTAGCTCAGCGTTGTATTTAGCCGTATCTAATGCTGGTTGAGATACATCCGCATTGATCACGCGCTTAGCACCGCCTTTCAAAGCGTAAAGGCCAAAGCCACCAGTGTAAGAGAAGCAGTTAAGCACCTCTTTGTCTTTAACGTACTTCATTGACTGGAGACGGCTGTCACGCTGGTCAAGGTAGAAGCCGGTTTTGTGGCCACCGATGATATCAACACTAATCTTGACGCCGTTTTCTTCAATAACCACTGACTTAGGTGGCTCTTCTCCATGCAGAACACCGGTAGTTTGCTCTAGGCCTTCTTTTTTACGTACTGCAACGTCTGAGCGCTCGTAAATATTGCACTCAGGGAATACCTCTAGAAGGGCTTCAACTAGTACTTGTTTATTGAACTCAGCGCCTGCACTTAGAAGTTGGCAAACAAGGTAGTTTTGAAACTTATCGATGGTGATGCCAGGTAAGCCATCAGATTCAGCAGCAATTAGGCGGTAGCCCGTCAGTCCGTCACGCTCGATGATATCTTCACGTAGCAGTTGAGCGTCTTGGATACGTTTAACGAAGAACGATTTGTTAATCTCTTCTTTATTGAAGCTCCAAACACGTGCGCGGATCTGCGAGTTAGGTGAATAAGCCGCTTTTGCCAGCCACTTTCCATCGTGTGAGAAAACATCCACAGTTTCGCCAAGTTTTGGTTCACCTTCTACTCGGTGAATGGCACGAGAAAACACCCAAGGGTGCTTACGGCGAAGGGATTTGTCTCGGCCTTTGACTAGATAGATAGCTGGAGTCATTGGGTTACTCAATAGGTTGTTTTTAAAGGAGGGGTATTTTCTAGGATGTGTATTGGAATTGCAAATAAAAGAGCCGCCTAGTGGCGGCTCAGATTGCTAAGCTTTTAGACCGGTAAGCAGGGCTTCCATTTGGTCACTTTGATTTCTCAATTGCTCGATGTTGGCATTGGTCGCATTAATCATGCTGCAGACGTTATCTGATTGGATGCGAATCTCTTCAACGCTTGCGGCAATGTTATCAGCAACGACACCTTGCTCTTCTGCTGCTGTCGCAATTTGAATACTACTGTCTGAGATAGACTGGTTTTTCTCAGCAAGAGAACCAATCTCAACATCAACCTCAGACATCAATTGTTGACCTTCAGACGCGTTGGTTACTGTGGTTTCCATTAACTGAGTCAACGACTGGCTATTGCGTTGCAGCGCTTCAATCATGGTTTGGATCTCAACGGTGGCTTGCTGCGTGCGGCCAGCTAGAGCGCGAACTTCATCTGCTACAACCGCAAAGCCACGGCCTTGTTCACCGGCACGCGCTGCCTCAATCGCTGCGTTAAGTGCGAGTAGGTTAGTTTGCTCAGAAATACCGTTGATAGTCGTCACGACTTCATCAATTTGAGCGGCGTTTGCATCAAGCTCTGCAACCGCTTCTGAAGCAGAGCGAATCTCATTAGAGAGCTGCGAAATCGAGTTAAGTGTATGACCCACTTTCTGCTGACCTTGAGTTGCAACGCTGCGCGCATCTTCTGTCTGGGTACTTGAGTCATGTGCAAGGTTAGCAACTTCACGAATAGTTGAAGCCATTTGTTCAGTAGCACTTGCAAGCGAGTTTAAGTGTTCTTGCTGCGTTCCAGAAACATCAGCACTTTGAATGTTCGATTGATTCAAATCAGAGCTGATTTGCTGCATTAACGCGATTGACTCTTGAATAGAAATAACTAGGTTTTGCTCACGCTCGGCCACTTGGTCGATTGTGATCGCAATTTCGCTAAACTCGTCTCGTACCTTGAAGAAATTCATACGGCTAGTTAAATCGCCGCTCGCTAGCGTGCTCAATGCTTTGTTCATGGTAAACATTGCGCCGCCAATGAAGGTCATAATGTAGTAAACACCTAACGCAATAAGAGACAGTGTAACAAGTACGATGGTGATATGCGTTGCTGACATTGAAGACCAAAGGTTTTGGTCATGCGTTGCGGCGATACTGAACTCACCGCCATTAATGGCAATAGAGCCTTGGCCTGAACCGAAGGTGATCGTTTCTGAGTTGTTGATGATTGAAGCAACTTGGCTTTGCGATAGGTTACCTGCTTCGATTAAATCGCGCATTAGAACCAGCTCATCTTGATAGAGATGGTTGAGCATTTGATCTGCTGTGTTATCCAAAACGAGTGTAAGAACGACTAATGCAATCAAAGGAAGGAGGAAAAGAAGGTAGAACTTTTCTTGAATTTTGAGATGAATGAGATATTTGTCAATCCAACGAAATGGTATTTCTTTCATAATTATTATATCCAGTGAGAAAACCCATATGTCCATTATGGGTGATAATTAAAACCGTCTAAATATATCACTGAGCAATGAATAGAGGTACTTAGAATGCAAGAAAGTTGTGAGAGGTTCACGGTATCGGGGCTTGTTCAAGGTGTTGGCTTTAGATATTCAACATCTTATGAAGGCCAAAGGCTAGGCGTTACTGGTTATGCTAAGAACTTATACAATGGCGATGTTGAGGTTGTGGTGTGCGGTTTGCCGGAGCAAATTGAGGCAATGGCACTGTGGCTTAAGCACGGCCCTAAGACATCAAGAGTGGAGAGTGTTGTAAGAGAGCTGATTCCATTCAAACCGTTTAAAGGGTTTAAGATTCTGTAGTGGGAAACTACAGAATCGTCTTTAGCACTATAGGCATTTAGCCGGTTTTGGCAGGCCAGCGAGCTTGGTCGCCTGTTTTGCAGGGCCTTGCTTGAATAGCTTGAACAGGTACTTACTGTTGCCTTTTTCTGGCCCGTGCGCCTTTTCCATCGCTTTCACCAACATTCTGACTGCTGGCGATGTATTAAATTCAACATAGAAATCGCGAACAAAATGGACGACTTCTAAGTGTGCATCAGTCAATTCAATACCTTCTTGCTCGGCTAGGATAGCAATCATTCCTTCTTCCCATTGGGTATGATCCAATAGATAGCCCTGTGCGTCAGTTTCGATTTGTTTACCGTTGTACTCAAACATCTTACGATCCTAATAACATAGATATTCAATAGGGTAGCGCAGCATACCGTGATTAAACAATATCGCAAGTACGAAAAAGCCCGGCAGGGTTATCTGCCGGGCTTTTAGGTATCAATCTAATGAACGATTAGTCGTCGTTCATAATACCTAGAATGCTTAACAAGCTCGTGAACAGGTTAAGGATGTTTAGGTACATAGAGATAGTTGCGCTTACGTAGTTTGTTTCTTCACCACGTACAATGCGGCTTGTGTCGTATAGAATAAAGCCAGAGAACACAAGTGCAGACATGCTGCTGATTGCTAATTGACCGATTGTAGAACCAACAAAGATGTTGATGATTGCAGCAACGATAACGATGATTAGACCTGCAATCAGGAAGTTACGCATGAAAGAGAAGTCTTTCTTGCTGCTAATTGTGTAAGCCGATAGGCCTAAGAACACCATACCTGTCAAACCAAGAGCTTGAGCGATGATAGATGGTCCGTTAGCGATTGATGCGTAGTAAGTTAGCATTGGACCTAGAGCACCACCCATTAGAGTTGTGAACACGAAAGTCCATACAATCCCCATTGATGAGTTAATGCTTTTTGGTAGTGCAAAGAAAAGAATACCGATAGCTGCAATTTGCATAACAAGAGCCATCATTGGTGAAATACCAATTGCCATTGTTGCCATTGCCGCTACTGCACTTGTTACTAACGTCATTGATAGCAAGAAGTAAGTGTTCTTAAGTGTTTTGTTGATCTCAAGTGTATTAGGAGCACTTGTAGAACGAGTAAACATAGGGCTGTTCATGATCTTCCTCGTAAGGTTTTATGTTTATAACTACATTTATGAGGTTGAATGGCCAAAAAATCAAGCCCCAATTAACGTTGTAGTAAATAAAATAATAATAGAAATAAAAACTTATGTATTTTGAAATATGTAACCTTTTATTTCGTTGTCTCGTTGATTTTTTATTGCACCATTCAAAACTACTGAGATGACGATTTAGTGAAAGAAAATTAAAGAGGATTAGCAACGTTCGGCATTTTGGGTTTGAGTCGGCATAAGTATTTTAGCCACAATAACTTAGGTTTGTCAAAAGCAATGCCCACTGCTTCATTGGACGTCCTTTTTCTGCTTAGTGGGCGTCTGCTACATAAGGTTATAAATAAATGGATGTAAATGGTTATATAGGCAATACGGAGTTTACTGAACTCGCAAACAACCTATTAGATATCAAGGAAGTGCCTGATGATATTGCAGGGAACTGCAAATTTGTTCAAGGGAACCTAATTCATTCATATTGGCTTGAGCACTATGGTGTAGAGGTTGACCAAGATATCAAACTCACAGAAATGCAGATTCGCTCTGCTCAAGATTTCAGGGCGGGATCGCACTTTGTTAACAACTATGATCTAATAGGCTCAAATCCACAAATTGATATCGACTTTGAGCCTCATAGAACACCTTTCCGTTGTTGAAGATACGCGTTCATCCATCAACCAAAAGCATGATTTAATTGATATTAT
>NZ_SATR01000072.1 GCF_004551525.1 Vibrio ouci
GTGAACTCTTTCGCTTGCTTATTACTGACCATGGAACTCTCATCAAGGAAGAACAGGGTATTTTTGTACGCTTCCGCTGAGGTGGCGCCGCGGCGCAGATTGGTTAATACATTCTCTAATGTCTGAGCGTTCACGCCTTTATGCTCTAATTCACTGACCGCTGAGTGGGTTGGGGCAAGGCCAATGATTTGTTCCGGTTGGTTTCGGCCAACCCGGGTCACATGATCAATGAGGGCGATATTGGTTTGGAGCATGGTGGATTTACCTGTGCCGGCTAAACCCTGAATGGCGACAAAACTGTCCTTGGTAGTTGAAATAAGATGAATCGAGTTCTTTTGGCCATCAGAGAGGTGAGCGTGAGCGTTGAGGTAGGAATGGACTTGCTTTGAAGTCGCGAACGGCTTGTGTTGTCCTTTGCCTCGCTCAATATTGCCGAGGATGTGTTTCTCGGTTTCAATCGCTGCTTCTGTCGTCCAGCGTGTCCCATCACTGTATTCGGCTGAAAGGGCATCACTGCGTTTAGCCAGCTCTGCTTGAATGTGCGTCTTGGTGATAGGGCGGTTAGCTTCTTCAAACGCATAACGCACCGCTTCAATAACCAGATTTTTTTGCGTGAATCCCGCTTCCTTTTCTAAAAGGTGGTTCAGCGCGAAATTGACGGCTTTCTCTAATAGGGGCGCGTGCTGCTCTTTGGAGAGCAAAGCGATGGCTTGCTCAATGTCGTATCTGAGCGTGGGCTCCGTGGCTTGCGATAGATAGCGATCATTGACCATGTGGGTATGCAGAACTCGCTCGATGGCTGACGGTCTCACTTCTGCTTTTTCTAATGCCTGCTGGGCTTTTTCAGGATGATCCGTGAAGATATCTAAGCGAGTGCTGTTTTCTGTCAGGTCATTGAGTAGCGCTTTTGAAAGCGTAAACGCTTTTCCTGACAGTAAGGTATGCGCTTTGGGCTCAAACTGGTTAGCGGAATGGGCATAATCGTAGCTGAGTGGGGCGTCTTTGAGGTTTTGAATGGAAAGGGTCCTTGATTGGCCTTGATGATTGGTGAACGTTAAGGTGTCTTTGGATATAGACGTGACAAGGTAACGCTCGCCAGCCTCTATTTGTGACGGAAGGTGTTTACCAGTGGCCATGATGTGTTCGCCTTGTGAGATTTCAAGGCAATCAGGCTTAAACAACTGCATATTCATTGACGTAAATTCCCTGGAAGAGGGATCGAAGGTATGCGCTTTCCCCTCGGTCTTACTTAAGGCTTCTAACGTGTTGGATGCCTTATCGACACTGGCGATCACAAAGTCGTGAGGTTTTCCGTTTTGCCACTGTCTGAGCGTCATACCGGCTTTGTAATACTTGGCCAACTCTCTCTGGGGCTGTGAGAGGTAATGAGCCTTTTGGGTGAACAAGGTGATGCTGGTATGTGAAAGTTGGCCCTCGTTTTTCAATGTGGCTCGGATCTCATCGGTTAATCGTCGTTGCTCAACCCCGGAGGTGGCCAACACCTGTGTGTTGGCTTTGTCAGGCAAATCGGCGTAGGTGCGGGCAATATTGTGTTCGTCTCGATGATGCAGTCGCACCAGACTGTCTGCCTGTTTGCTGTTGACCCAGGTATGCGTGGTGACATTCCCTTTGGTGTAGAGACCAATGGCGCTGTGCGCTTTCACCGCTTGTCTTCTTGATACGCAGTTAAGCAAAACCACTTTGCTGTTGGAGCGAGTGGCTGTGTTAGTCAGGGATATCAACTCTTCGGCGCTCATCTTGTTGGCATGGTCGACCAGGAGCACATCTTTATTGGTCAAAGGGAGCGCGGAGTGCAAGAGTTCGTATAGAGTATGACGTTGATCCTCTTGGAATAAGTGCTTAACCCAAGTGGCAAACGTGCGACTTTCTCGCGGTATGTTTTGCTGGTTTTGGCGATGGTGCAGAGCATTTTGAGAGATAAGCTGCACCCGTTTTCCGCTGTGATTGCCTACGTTCAGAAGGGTGCGTGCAATTTGCTCAGAGGAGCCAAAGACGTTGACCACATGAAATTGTTTGGTTGAACGGTAGATATCGGCCACTTTCTGGCGGTTATCCCGGGCGATGTTTAAACGGCTTAGGGTGGCGTTATCGACATTGGTGCGCATGTTATGACGGCGGCCTTTGGTGATGTCCATGAGGGCTTTTTCGTTTTGTAACATTGCATGAGAGGTGTAGTGACCTTTCTCAGCCAATGGCACCAGTTTTCCCTCCTTTATCCATTCATCGGCCACTTGCTTTATATCGATCGCATTGGCTTGTTGCCTCCCTTTGGTAAAGTCAGAGGCCGCAGTTTCAATGACTTTCTCAAGACTTAACGATGTGGAGTATTGGCCCAGGTGGGCGATGGCGCGGGAGAACGCCTCGTGAGCGCATCGCGTCGCGTGGGTGGTTTTGTGTGGGCTCTCCTGGCTCTGTTTGACTATAAGGGCAGGGTCAAGCCCGAGCCCTTTTACGGTTTCCTGCCATTGGTGATGTAAGGTGGCGTCGCTGTGGTACGTTTTACCTGGTCGGGTATCCAGGGCTGCGACATCTTTGGCCGCCCGGGAATCATGCCCGAAATCCAGCAATTGTTGGTCAATCTGCTGTTTACGCGTAGAGAACGCTTTATGCAGTGACTCAGGGACACCCTCAATATCAAACTGAGCGTTACCCAATCCTGTTATTTGATACCCAAGCTCTTGGGACGCCTTGGCCAACTGGCTTTGATAGAGCGCGCCATAGTACTTCTGAAAGTGATAAATGCGTTCACCACTGCCATTAATAACGCCTCCTTTTTGTTTTAAGTTGGACGCGAGCGTGCGTAAATTGCCTTCCAGATCCCGGGTCATATTGGCGGCGAGTGTGTGTGAGTGGATTTGCGGGTCGTTATTACGGCTGGTTTTATGGCGAACCACGGCAAAAATCATGGATTGGGTGTTGTGAAACTCTCGTTCACCCGTTTCGTTAATCTGTGTCACCTGAGCGACGTCTTTTTCAAGTTCTGAAAGGGCAAACTTCACCGCATTGTTGTGCGCGTCAATGAGGCGAGTGTCCCCACCGACTAACGCCAGTATGCTGACGTTTTTAGGGGCGGAGAAGGTCAGGTCGTAACCTGACTTGTGGTCGTTACGCTTGCCTTTAATCGTCTCTTCATTAAGCGTTCCTGACAGTACCGTTTCTAAGGTGTTTTGCTCAACGGGTTTGCCGAGCAATCCCGCTTGCTCCGCTAACTTTCCATACCAAAAGGTGTGTTCACATCGTTCTGTTTCTCTGAGGTAGTAGTTATCGTTACCGTCTTTTTCGAGAGTCGTGTCTGGCAGATCTTGGGAGCTTTCTTCGTTTAGGTAGTATTGAGCTGCGTTAGGGGCAGATTTTAGGGGACTGATGGACATCATAGTGGGGTTTCCTTAATGGGAACCACCAAGAGTGTGGGCGCTTAGAAACCAGGATCACAATGGGATAAAGAAAAGGGCAAGAGCAAGCTCTTGCCCTTTGACCTTACCTTACTTCGTAGGCAAGCTTGATGCTAAGGTCTTCTTGCTGATTTCTATACCGGACATCGCAGAGCGAACCGGTATAAAGCGCAGTTAAAATGACCGCCGTGATACAAACCACGACTAAGGCTCCGAGAACCGTTTTTTTAGGCATAACTTGCCTCCTATGAAGTAAGAGGCTATTATCAAGTTGTGAAACATGGTAAGGGCCTCGTTTGAATTTATAGTTCATTCGGGGCTTTTTCATATCCATGTTTGGGCTAGCGCTTACACATGGTTATGTCTAAGCGCCCGTGAGCATTGTAGCAAAATGCAGAGGGATGGCTACTCTGTGGTGGTTGATACATGCTTTAGCATGATGCAGTGTTGAATGAGGTAATCGTGATGTTGCGGTTGGCTGTGCAACAATGGCTAACGAAATAAGAAGCAACGACTGATGGGGGCGGTGTGAAGTCACAAGCCAGGTTCATAACAAGACAATGAACCTGTATATACAGGTTTCGGAGGACCAGAACAAGTCTCTCGAGAATTCGTAAACGCCGCCACTGCTTGCAGACATTGCCATGTATATATTAAAGATCTTTACGATTTATTATTGGAACTCCATCCAGTAATAAAACAAAGAAGCTTAAACCTTTTCTACCTCAACAGAGACCGAAGTGACCGTATGTGCAACCGGCTCTTCGATTACTACAGCGTCATCAGAAAACAGTACAACGTTTTTTCCTGAGCCATAGGAGCTATTGAAGATAATCCCATCATATGACTGGATACCTTGATATGAGCTAATCGTTCTCAAATACTCACAGATAAACTGCGTTGGAATATAGTCCAAATGTGATTTTTCTGGGAGCACTGGTTTTGATAGCTCTTCAGAAAACTGCTGTAAAAGGTTTAGACATTTCAACGTCAGTTCAATTTCTTCTTCTTCAAACTTCAGAAGGGCAATTTTCTGTTTTGGTGCGGTCAAATCTACCAGTTTCAAATCCTTTGCTGCAATAACCTTAGATACGTAGATTTTTGCACCATTGCTTGGCCTTACTTCTTGGCAGCAAGTATCGAAGTCTTCGGCAATATACAGATATGGGATGCCGACGGGATTCGCTCTTCCCGCCGAAGCAATTTCAGCTGGAGGACTTCCCATTTCATTGCGGCCCAGAGCCTTCTCAGAAACTCTTGCTCTATAAAAAATAGAACCGCTATCTCGAGGACGACTTAAAGCGTCAACCGTTCGAAGAAAAACAGCCGCTTCTTTCGTTATTGCTTCTTCATTGTTGATCTCGTTGATGAAGATTTTACCGTAAAGAGAGTTGTTCGGGAAAAAACGGTTTTCTCTAATTAAGTGGTTTTTAAAAGCGTTCCACGCATCTTGATATTCAGCAATCCCTTCATTTAGAGCGAATCTTTTTTCGTTAAAACCATCACCCATTATCTGTGTAATTAACTCACAAGGCCGCAGGACAGTTTCTGAAACAATTTTCAACTCATCAACATAGACTTTTTGAATTTCTTCTCCGTACTCATCTTCAACTATGCAACCAAGCACTAGCTCAAAAAGGCCTGTCAATTTATCAGGAGTAATGCACAGAACCTCATCAGAATTGCAGAAAGAGCAACGAGTAATGTCACCTTCTCTCTGTATCAACTCAATGATGGCGCTATCTGTGAAACAATTTAAGCAACACTGAGACATTTATTTACCCTGTAGATAGTTGCATACTGTTTCGATATGGTGTTCCATCGAGAGTTTTTTTACCTGTCCTAATCCAGGGAAATGCCCACTGTTATGCAGCTTTCGAAACCCATCCAGTGCGCTTGATTGATAAAAAATGCTTGGGGTTTCATCTGCTTCAGAAATGAACTTAGCCAATGCTTCTGCAAATTTACCTGCTGGGTCAGTTGGCGTCCCATCGTCTGTAGATGAATAGTGGCGGATAAACATCTCATCAAACATATCTTCATTAATATACGAAGCGTGGATAGTTACTACATACGCTGGACCTCCCGATTCACTATACTCACTGCCTATCATTGTATAGTCACCAAAGCCAATAACGTTTCTCTGAGACGAGAATGTTGCGTGCAGATGTGAAAATGAGGACTCCTTTAGGTAGTCCGCATTTCTTTTCTGCTTACGAAAGAAATCACCGAGAAGAACAACGTTGTTTAGCCTATTTATAGCAAGTGGTGGAAGGTCATAGTCAACAACTACCAACTCTGCATCTTGAGCGAGTGCGATACCTTCTTTGTCAACTCCTTCAGTGATCTGTATTGCGAAAGGTTGTTTTAACCGACTTATACTTTCACGGGCAGATGCAGACTCTCCACCTCGTATTACTGCGCAAGGTAAGTAACTAAGTTCGTTACCTTCCAACTCGTCTAGTAAAAAGTCATGATCGTGAGAAAATTCACCGACTGTAGGGTTTATAACAATAAGCGGAGAAAAGCCTTTATCATTGATGTGTTTAACAGTTCTTATAAGGGGGGATAAGTTACGTCTTACTGGCTCGATTAAAGGTCTAAAATAATCTGGCGAAATGAATTCTGATAGCTCTCTAATAGCTATCAGCTCAAACTGCTTTCCTCTGAGGTATGGGAAATACATCTGCTCTCCTTACAAGCTCCGAATATGCTCTTTAGCGCTTCAACTTGGAGACTGGAAAACTGATAGCTAATAGCTGCATTTATCAAGGAGCTAGGTAACGCATTCAATAAGTTACTATCATTTAAACGCTTTTCCTTTAGAACTTCAATGAAACTTGTTGCAATTTGTTCTGGATCTACAGTTTTGAGAGCTGACTTACAAAAGCTGACGAGTTTGCTATTGGGAACAGAGGGGATAACGCCAGTGTTTCGCCTAACTAATTCTATATATTCTTCTTTTCGTAAAGATTTGACCAATAAATCAACGTTTATCGGATCAACCCGAGGTGTTGCTGCACGCTTTTCACTAAAATAGTTCTTTCGAGTGAGTTCCAGAACTCCGACTCTTTCGTCAGCCGCTTTCAGCACACTCTCGAGATTTTTTGCAGAACATACGACATAGACTTCATCAAACAACTTGAGGTAATCATTCAATTGCTCTTCTAAACGGTTTAGCGTGTCATACTCTGATTTAATTTCATAACATGTAGACTTACCATTTAGGATGACACAATCTGCTTTACTACTACCAACTCGAAATTCAGATAGCATGGTTGCAGTTTTTAAGGAGTGACGCCCCAGTAACCTTCTGCGAGCTATTGTGTTTTTGAAGTAGTATTCCGAACGATACTCTTGGCTTAAACGTTGATAAGTGTGATCATAGATATCACAAACAGCAATCTTACTAACGTCTTGATTCAAAAACTCTCTAGCCACTTTTTCCACATAGGAATAGTCACCGTCAGCCAAAGCTGCCAGCTTATTGCTATTGAATAATTTTGATGCTTCTCTAGCTCTAATTGTCATAACTTCGATTTAGGGGGCACATAAAGAACGCGCACTATACCTTTTCCACATAATGATAGACAATAGCTCACATGACATTATTTAAGTATTGCTGAATACTTAATATTCCGCACACTTAACACAAAAATTTTACCTCTATCAATGTCCGAGCTTGAGTCGTTTATTAGGCGTGATTTGCCTCCTATGAAGTAAGAGGCTACTATCAAGTGGCAAGTTGCTAGACATGGTAAGGGCCTCGTTTGAATTTATCGTTCATTCGGGGCTTTTTCCTATCCGTGTTTGGGCTAACGCATACATATGGTGATGTTTAAGCGCCAGTGAGCACGGTGCCAAACTGCAGAGGGATGGTCACTCTTTGGCGATGTGATATCGTGGTTCGCGAGCGGAGTGACTCAAACCCGTCAATCGCTCAAATCTCCGATTTCTGCCTCCCGGGTGATAGAGGCTTCTTCGATATTTCGCTGCGCTTCCTCCTGATAAGCTTGCTCTTGTTTGATTCGAGGGGCTTGATTGACGAGCTCGCTCACGGTGTCGCTTTTTATCGCTTTCTGAATTTGATCCGTTTCCGTTTTCATCTGCGCGTCATTCTCAAAGGTTGCCTCCTGAGCGTCGGTTAATTTTCGACGATCTTCTTCGTTGAGATACAGGCCCGGCGCAACACACTCATGGTAAATCGCTTGTTCGTAGACTTTAGTCATGGCGGATGACAGCACAATGGCCCGCTTATCAAACGAGGCACAAATATCGCGCATTTTGTCGAATTCCAGATCGAGCCGGGTAATGAGATCAATGCCCGGTGAACGCAGATAGCACTGCAGGTCGTCAAGTGCCTGGATCTCACTGGCGGAGACGACCGGGCGGGTAATGGTTTGGTGACCAAGAGAGACGCCGTCACGTAAGGTGTTGGCGCCATAAGACACGTTCTCTTTTGACACATCCACTTCCTGTTCACCTAACTCTTTCGCTGCGATGCGAGCCATTGGCTCCGAGGGCGCTCGAAAGAAGAAACGTGTGTTGAGCAAATCGAACATCTCTTCCGCGGCATTCTTGCCATAGGTTTTTACGAGTTGGGCATACGACTGAATGCCTATCAGATAGCACCCGCCAAACTTTCGAACTTCAGCAATGATCGCGCCCAGTTCAGGCAGTTTATGCAGGCTTGGCATTTCATCCATGATGACCCAAATACGGCGCTTGTCGTCTTCCTGCAGCCCCAGAATGGCGTTAGAGGCGATGGCCAGCCACATTGAGATAAGTGGCCTTAATGAGGCGTGCTGCTGAGCACTGCTCGATAGAAACAGAAACCCGTTTTGTTCATCATTTTGCACCCAGTCGGTGATCGAGAACTTTTGTTTGAATGTATCGGGGCGCTCTGGGTGGTTCAGACCATCTAAAAAGCGCAGGCTCTTGATGTACGTGGCCAGCACCGATTTGATGGAAATCGCGGTCTTTTTAATGTCCTTTGAAACGAGTGAAGCCGACTCGGTCCCTTCCAGAAAGTTGCCCAGAGTGTCGAGTTCCGAGGTTAAGATGAGACTGAGCAGGCGCTCGGTGGTACAAGGCTTATTCGTGTCCTGGCTCATCCGGTAAGCGGTGGAGGAGAAGATGGTTCGGGCGGAATCCACCCAGAATGGATCGCCTTCACCATGCTGGGGGATCAAGGCGGCCGCCATATTTTCAAAATCAGGGGCTTCAGTCGCATCACACCACACATCCCAGTTGGCGCAGCGTTTATCAAACGGGTTGAGGATAATGTCGGTAGCAGGGTTATAAAACTTGCCCGTAAAGGTGCATCCCTTGTCGTAGATGATGGCTTTATCGCCTCGTGATCGTATCCACCGAACCAGTTTGCGTATCATGATTGATTTACCCGCCCCGGTGGTGCCATCAATGAGTAAGTGCTGAACCTCGAAGTACTGTTTCAAAAGCGCGTGACCATCGATTTTGAAACCGGATATTGAACCGTCGCCATAGCCTCGTTTCTTATGGGCTTTAGCGCGCTGTTTGAGCTCTTTGGTGATGGCTTCAGGAGGGGCTAAGCGAAAGCCACGAATATGAAAATCTTCACCTTGCTTCTCACCTTGTTCGTTGAAAAAGCGTAAAACGAGCAGGAAGAGGGCCATACCAATGACGAAAGAAACAAGGAAGTAGAGCTGAAGGTGATGCCAAAGCGTGGTGTGGATCTCAAGCAGGACGGGGTTTTGCAGTTGAGAGGCGAGCGTGTCCGTATAGCGCTGGCCTTCCCAAAGGGTGGTCACCGAGCTGTCGAGCGGCTTACCCAGCTTAGCGTACAGAACATTACGCAAGTAATAGAACTCACCCCAGAACGCATTGGCAGGGGAGGTGAAATAAGTAAGAAGTAAGGTTAAGGCAACCACTCCCCAGCTAAGGAGTTTGACAAGCTTATTGTGGACTTGAAAGAACATGGTAATGGCGTGAAAGGTGACCTGGCCTCCACGGGTAAAGTGATTGCTTTTCTTGCGGTTAGTTGGGTGCATAAGCATTCCTCTAATGAAAAAGAGAGTCACAAAGGGGTTGCGAATAGCTTGGGAATAACGCAGTACGCCGCGTGACATCGATAACGCGACGTAGGTGTGGAGGTTGACTCAAAGGCAGCGGTAGCGCGTCATGAGTGAGAGATTGCTATGGGACTCACTGGACGGTGGATAAATGTGTGTTGTGCTCGCAAGGGTATGTGCTCTCCAGGCTCTCAATGACAAAGTCTGAAGTGCTGCCAAAGTTGGC
>NZ_SATR01000073.1 GCF_004551525.1 Vibrio ouci
AAAAATGAGTTGGTATTCTGACGCAACTGCTCATGAGTCAGCTCACTGCAAACACCAAGTAACTGCTTATTCATTCGCTGATTGTACAGCGCCAACATTCTGAAATTTGAGGATAAATCCATTTGACCTCCAAAGTACATAACGCCCAATTAAGTAGTGAGCAACGCTACCACCTACCTCAACCATTGTGCCGTAAACACTAAAGCCGATTCAAACCCAAAGTGCCAAGCGTTGCGAATCTGCTTGAATTGCTTGTTATGTGATTGAAGTATTGGAACTAACGGCCGATCTAACCTCTGCTATTTTTTCCAGTATTTTGTCGGCACTCTTATTCCCGACCCCATCTAATTCCATTAATTGCTCTTTCGTAAGGTAAATTACATCTTCTGCCACCTTATAACCTGAGCTTAATAATGATTTCTCGACTCTAGTATTAACACCAAGAATTTGTTTTAGATAACCTTCATCTCTGTAGTGAAAGTTTGCTAGATCTTCAAATGAAAAGCCGACATTAAACATTAAGATATCAATTATTGAATCGTAACCGTTGTAATACGCTAGTAGTTTATTTTCGATATATAGCAACTCTGGGTGCTTACCTTTAAAGGTATCGATGCGTTCTACCCGCTCAAAAATGCTGCCATGTTCAGAATATATATCCTTTATCCCACATACAAATGTTATGTAGTCTTCGCGACTAGCACCGTACGCATCGGATGCGCCTACATCGTTATTGTCATCTAAGGAATATTCATTTTTCAACTTTGGCAACCAAATGCCATGTTGTTGTTCTTTGAGGTAATCAGGAATTTCCTCTTCACTTGCTATACACATTCCATTTGCCCTGAGAATTTCACATGGTGTCCTAATCAGAAACGTTGGCGAAAACTGCAAACCGTCTACTACATCCCCGAAGCCTGAAGCGCTATATGAATTACTAGTTTCATTGGGCTTAATGGCTAAATCTTGATTTTCGCTGCAAACTTGGGAGCGGCTACGACCAAACAAACTTAAAATTTTTCTGAACATATCCTCTCCAATACGGAATAGTGGAAAAATCACATAACGCCCAATTAAGTTGTGAGCAACACTGCCACCATACTCAAACACTTCACCGTAATCACAAAACCAATTGAAACTGAAAGCGCCGAGCGTTGCGAATCAGCTTGAATTGCTTGTTAGGTGTAACGCACATTAACCATACTATAAGTATGCCTTTATGCAATAATACACCTAAGACCACCAACCCAAAGGATACAAAATGAACTTACCTGACGCGGCTTATGGAAAAATCATCCCCTTAATGTTTAGCTACATAAAGGAGCACTACCCAAATGAAACCAATATTGTTCCTTCGTTTGATAGCACAAACCTTGTAAAACGTGAGAATGGTATACAAGCTATAGTACGTTTCCAACGTGATACAGAAATCTTAGCAGAGCTGACCGTCGTCTATGACGGGAACAATTGGTCATTTGGATAACGTTAAAAGAACAACATGAAAGAGTGAGCAACTACGCACTCTTTCAGGCTGTTTTAACTAAGCACCTAACGCCCTGTTAAGGTGTGAGCAACGCAATACCGAAGCCACCGCATACCACCTTAAACACTAAACCTAACGCATAGTAAAAATGCCACGCGTTGCGAATCACTCTTAAACAGTTTGTTAGTGCGCTTTTTCAGCGATCCCTAACCCTTGAGCGCGTTACGCCAATACTCGACAGTTTTATCTGAAACCATGCCGGTTTCTCTAGCTGCAGCCACGAGAAAGTCACACAAGTTAGCTGCTATCTGCTCATTACCGAGTAAATACAAACTACGAAGTGCTCGGGTCAGGCGGAGTTGGTTGTGGTCATGACTTTTAAGCCAGACGTGGTTAGCAGGACTTAGTTCCAGTAATGAAGAAATTTCATACCCATCTCGCTGTAATCCCCAAAACTCAAGTAAGAGGTCGAGAGCTTTTAAGTGAGCAACACGCAATTCTTCTGAATTAGCAAAAGCCTCTCGATCTGCTTGAGTTACCAAAGGAGCATGTTGATTGAACTTAGTACCCTCATCTATCGGGAAAAGAACTTGAATRTACTTATGATCATGCTCTAGCCAGAAGTGGTTGTAWGCTAACAACTGCTCTACATTGCGACCAAATTTATCTGGAGCTTYACCAGATATGAARCGAGCAATTTCACTCATTTTAAATCCTGCTAATTGTAATTTTTATCTTTGCGCACTAACGCCCAATTAACGTGTGAGCAGCGCATACACTGAAATTGAATACTGCGCCGTAAACACTAAATTCAACCCGAAGTGAGAGCGCCAAGCGTTGCGAATCACTGTTGAATTTTTTGTTATGTTTTACCACAAATACATGATTTACTTGAGAAAGAACTAAAATTTCTGACCAATTTTCTGAACCAAACCACAAGGCAGAGACTAACTTGAGCACCAAAGGCGACCAACCTAAAACGAGTAATTCCACTTCCCTACCCAATGAGGCAACCCGACCGAGCAACAACAAGCGCCCTATCTTTCCAACCAAAGCGCAAGACAATGGCTAATTGCCGAGGCAACTGCCAAGCCGAAATGCTGCTTGGTTATGAACCTGAAAGCGACTTTGAACCAGTTAAACCCGAAGCCAACCGCCATGACCTGACAATGAAGCAACCCACGAATATTGGTATGTTTTACGGGCTGAGAAATTCAAGAACTTAGACCGACAATGCGGATTTGCTGAGTCTACTAGGGGCGAACTGCCAATGGGACAAAGAACTAGAGCCTAAGATATTTAAGCCTATGAAATACAAGTAAACATAACGCCCAATTAAGTTGTGAGCAACGCTGCCACCACACCCAAACACTTCACCTTAATCACTAAACCATTTGAAACCGAAAACGCCGAGCGTTGCGAATCAGCTTGAATTGTTTGTTAAGCAGATGTCCACGACAGAATTAGATCTAAATACTTTGTAATTAACAAGCATAAAAACCCAACAGCAAGGAACAAGTCTCTAAACCTCAATAGCCACACTGAATTATCTTGCTTAGATTTCATCAGAACTAGGTTTTCATCGATAATTTTTTTAATTACGTCAATCTCTAGTCTAGCTTTATGTGGATTTATGACATCTCCAGTCTCAGCATTATACTTTTGAGTTGGTGTTTGCAATGCTTCTGTTAAAGCACCACGTTTTTCACCCAAACTCAGTACGCTAAAGTTCAGTGACTTAATTGTTAGGTCACATTTGAGGCGAAAATAGCCAAACACAATAGAAATAAACAGTGCCGTAAGCGCAATGAGCTCGACAGTACCAACATTTATCCCCAGTCCTACTGGACTATAGTCTTTCCCCAAATAAGCGAATAACGCGATCGAAATGCCAAGTACAAAATAGTCAAATTTTTGCATTGAAACCGACATTTCTTTGAACACTTCGATACTTCTATCTGCCACACTTTTCTCCATCTGCTTAACGCCGCATTAAGGTGTGAGCGACGCTTGGCTATACTTGAGCGAAGCGAAACTGCCAAGCGTTGCGAATCACTCTTAAATGCTTTGTTATAAATCAGAATGGGATATCTTCATCCCAATCAATTATGTCGAATTTGCTTTTTATTTCAGAAATCTTGCTACGGATCTCCTTCGTGTCATGTTCAAACAACTCACCATCAATACTATCAAGAATTTTTTCCATTTCGCCCAAACTACTTTCTAGGTAAGTCAACTTGCTGGCTGCGTTTATGTCTTTGGTATTGATTTTATTTTTCAGTTCCTGAATATCTGACGACCACTCTGAACGCTGTACAACTAACTGTTGCTCTTTTTCATTCAATTGAGCAATGAGCGATGAATACCTTTCTTTTAGTTGAAGGAATTCTCTGTTTCTCTTCGATTGTTCTTCAAGCCAACCTTCAATTTGCTGCTCTTTCAGCTTTCTAATGAACTCTTCATCAGCTTCAACTTTAGCAGCTACTGTCGATTTCAAACGGAAGAACCTGGCAGCGTCATTAGCATTTTTATTTTTGTCTCGTATAGAGTTGATCACTCCGTCACTAACATATTCATATGCTAAGTTAAGAATCGGTAAAAAAATCAGGTAGATGAAAGAAACGGATAAAGGTAGTGCCACATCGTCCAGTATTGACCAGTTTTTATTAGCTACAATTTCTAGCTTTCTAGCATTGTCTGATAATAAGAAAGTAGCTAAGCCATTTATATTTAAAGCGCACCAAGCGAGAACAAAAGCGCCAACAACTGGATTCTTCAGTCGTGACGTTGCATTATCCTTTACTGATTTCAGTAGATCTTTCATTCTATTCCTCGAAACTGAAATGATTTATAACGCCCAATTAAGTTGTGAGCAACGCTGCCACATGACCTAAACACTTCACCTTAACCACTAAACAAATTGAAACCGAAAGCGCCGAGCGTTGCGAATCAGCTTGAATTGTTTGTTAGTTGCCATTCTCTAAGTTCTCTACAGTCTCGTTTTGAGAAGACTTCGAATACATTATTTGTCGCCTTTCTTTACGACGTTCACTTCGTATAACCTTATGTTGCTCACTAGCTAGCTTGGCTTGTATCGACTGATAACCGCTTTGTTTTTCTAACTCTTTGGCTTGCCGCTCAACCTCCTTTTGAGTTAGCAACAAAGCCTCTGTATTTAAACCTAACTCTTTACGTTGAAGCATGTAGCCTACGATTAGCCATAAGAAGGCGACAGGAGCAGTTACTCCTGCTAAGAAATCGCCCCACTCGTTTAGAGACATTGCTATAGCATCTTCCCACTTCAACGAAACTAGGAATACTATCAATAAGAACCAAAAACTGGTCAATGCGACCCCAATCTTTTCCATTTTCACCTCTGGAAACTAACGCCCAATTAAGGGGTGAACAACGCCTCCACCCAAACCTAAAGCATTGTGCCATAAACACTAAATTTGAAGTAGAAGCAAAAGTGCCAAGCGTTGTGAATCCCTCTTAAATTACTTGTTATGTAGCGATGCTCGCAAGGACACAAACCAAGAATGCAGGCACGCCAGCTATGAGCAGTTTGATACAAAAGGCTGTATTTTCTGAGAACCGCTTATCATCGATTTCGTCCGCAACACTACGGTCAACCATTGAGTCTGTAATCCTATCAACCTTGTCGTCAGACTCAGACTGCCCCATACCACCCAGAGGTGGATACATGAAAAATAAGGCTGTCGTTCCCCATATAAGCATTACGATGAAAAATGCATAGTCCGATACAAACTTAAGTCCAAAGAAGCCTGTAGACATCTCTAGACCAACAACTATTACGGCTGCTATTACATTCGCAACCAATACAAATCGAACTAAACCAAGCATTTACACTCCATTTCTTACCTAGCTACATAACGCCAAATTAAGTAGTGAGTAACGCTACCACCCACCTAAACCATTGTGCCGTAAACACTAAAGCTGATTCAAAGCAAAAATGCCAAGCGTTACGAATCTGCTTAAATTTATTGTTAGCAGTGTTCTAACGTCTTACCGCTGTTACTGTGACTTCAATAAGTACGTCACCTTCTAACGCAACACCTAGGCACGCTCGTTGAGGCCAGTGTTCTGGATTTTCACCCAACCACTCGCACCAAACTTTATCCATTTTAGGTTTATCTGGCATATTGGCGATAAACACCTGCGCACTGACTATTTGAGTTTTATTAGACCCCAATTCTTCAAGGTTTTTGTCTATCGTTTCTAGCGTCAGTTTAGTTTGACCAACTATATCCAGAGAAGTGTCTGATGATGTTGCTACCGTCCATACCAAGTCTTTATATGCTGAGGACTTATTTCGACCTTGATAAACACCCCGCTTCCTTTCGATCATTTTGTTCTCCTTGAACTGCTAACGCCAAATTAAGTAGTGAGCAACGCTGCCACCTACCTAAAGCATTGTGCCGTAAACACTGAAACCGATTCAAACCGCAAATGCCAAGCGTTGCGAATCTGCTTAAATTTATTGTTATGTGATAATTTCACTACCACGCTCCAACACCCAACAACGCTCGTTTTTGGTATATCCAATTTGTCCATAATAGTCATTGGCTGCCGGTGCGGCTATTAAAAACAGTTTACATGTAGGCTCAATTTGAGCTTGAGTTTGAACTTGTAACTGCTTGCCTATTCCCGACCTTTGATACGATTCATCAACCGCTAAGTCGGACAGATAACAACAATAATGGAAATCCGTAATAGAGCGAGAAATACCAACCAGTTTAGGACCATCCCAAGCAGTGATTATGAGATTACTATTGTCCAACATACCATTGATACATTCGATATTTTCTATTGGTCTACGCTCTCCTAACGTCGAGCGCTTAAGCAAACCAATAAACTCGTCAGCTGAGATATGCTGGTTAACTTTGTATTCGATACTCAATGTGACCTCCTTATCACATAACGCCCAATTAAGGGGTGAACAACGCCTCCACCCAAACCTAAAGCATTGTGCCATAAACACTAAAACTGAAGTAGAAGCAAAAGTGCCAAGCGTTGTGAATCCCTCTTAAATTGCTTGTTAGGGCTATTTCGGTAGGTTGTAACTAACTTTAGTCCCATTGACTGAAACTACTTTTGCCTCAACTAAAAGTTCTACCAAATGGTCTACCTCTTTTTCTTCTAGCTGCTTCATAAACAACTGGCGAATTGAATTTGATAGAGTTTTAACTGCTCTCGGCTTCGAAACACCTCGGCTTATCAGGTACTCCGTTACTGCACTTATTCTCTCTGAATCGGATTTAGTATTTGAAATTTTCAACACTTGTATCTCTGAAACATCTTTGACGCGATTAGCGAGCACCTTTTTAGACTTAAGATGTTTGATTAATGGGTCAAAACCCGAATCTTTGGAAACAATGTGAAAGAAACAATCCTTATCTACGGCAGATATACTGCCAATATAATAAGCAATGTGGAAATCGAGAGCATTTGGTCCATTTCCATCGATTTTGATGTATTGAGCACTAGAACCTAAATTTTGCATGGCCGTCGCAACATCAAAGGGAACCTTTGTTTGATTTGCACCAACAAAAACTATCACCTTAAAAGGATGCCCTTCAAGCAAGGATAAGTTTTTAGGCTGCACATTTTCAAAATCAATAAGGATATAATTTGTCTTCAATCTTTTACTCCAATCTCTGGATAGCCCTAACGCCAAATTAAGTAGTGAGCAACGCTGCCACCTACCTAAAGCATTGTGCCGTAAACACTAAAGCTGATTCAAACCAAAAGTGCCAAGCGTTGCGAATCTGCTTAAATTTATTGTTATATGTCTAGCTTTAGAAGCACACCTTCGGTCAGATATTTTAACTGCGCAATAACCATTAGTGTAACACCCAGTATTTGGCGAAAATCAAAGTATGATGATTCTTTAGAAATAGTGGTCTTGGTCCAGTCTTTAAATCTCTTTCGATTCTCGGCATTATTTGTATGAGCAAGATCACCATAAAGAAAGGCTTCATAAAACTTCCAGTTGTTAATTCGTTCTTTGTTGTAAACAAGTGGTGAGTCAGAGTGCCAATAATTAAAGATCCACTCCTGAATTTCACGCAATTGTTCTAGTTCACTCTCGTTGACACCTAAGTTTTCATAGTGTGTGTGTAAATTATTAATCCTAATCGGCTCATTTTTTTGAAAAAATAATCGATGTGTCAGTAGAAACGCATCTAACTCTTCGTCAGTTGGTCCAACATAGTCAATTACTTCTTTCCCCACTTTAACTCTCTGACCTTTCTGCATTTCTTTAGAAAAAGAACTAACGAGGAGTTTGTCCGCTTTTACTACAAATAGCTCAAGAATTTCTTTGGAATGCATAAATTACCTTTAGATGCCTCTGACATATAACGCCGCATTAAGGTGTGAGCGACGCTTGGCTATACTTGAGCGAAGCGAAACTGCCAAGCGTTGCGAATCACTCTTAAATGCTTTGTTAAATTCGATCTTTTACTAGATACCGCGCTTTAAATAAATCATTTCTTTCAGATTCAGAGATACTTTTAAAGTTCTGGCTAATGAAGTAATCAAACTTACGCTTCTGGCGTTTTTCACCATTTACACCGATTACATTTTTATACACAACTTCTAAGTGCTTATCTTTGATTAAATTTGCAAAGGACTCCAAATCTGTAATCGTTGGTGTCAAATGTTGGTCAACCCACCGTACAAACCTAATTGTCACAGCTATCATTGTTGAAAAGTCCTTTAAAGTAATAGAACCTTCATCAAAGTGCTTTAGAGTGTCAGAAATAGAAATAGCAGCATGATTGGCTTTAATACCGTCCTCGTGCTCAATCAGGATATTTCTGTAATGCTGCGAGAACCTCGATGTACTACCGTGAACAACCCTATTCCTCCAGCGAACAAGAAGCACAACTAAAGGTTCCCAATAAGCAGGCATACCAGAGAGTGCGCTCGATTTAGATAGTTGAGCTACTTTTTCAGCAGCCCCTTCAATACCACCAATTTTCTTTACTAGAGGAGCTTGGTTTTCACATTCACTAATAAATTTGATGTAATCTAGCAATGCCTCTTCCACGAATACTAGTGCGGACTTTATAGCATGAGCTCTAGCTTGAAGCGCAGACGCTTTGGGATCTCTTGGTTCCCAAGTTATCGTTAGGTCATTTGATTTTGTGACAGTACCATCCGCAACTCCGTCTAGCCCAACACAAATAGTATTGAGTAAGAATACTGAATCACCGACAGACTTTAAGAATTGTTTTAGTCCTTCGCTTTCCACGAAAGCCTCCGAAGAATTGGTGGTGCCGTTGGGACTCGAACCCAAGACCTTCTGCGATAAAACCGAAAGATAATAAGCAGACGTCCAAACCAACTAGACCGCAGCACCGAGATGAAAAGTATATGATACAGGAAACATAGTCAAATATTAACGCCAAGAATTTAACGCCCAATTAAGGGGTGAACAACGCCTCCCCCCAGCCTAAAACATTGTGCCATAAACACTAAATTTGAAGTAGAAGCAAAAGTGCCAAGCGTTGTGAATCCCTCTTAAATTGCTTGTTATGTTTTACCACAAATACATGATTTACTTGAGAAAGAACTGCTGTTTCTGACTAGTTTTTGAAGTAAACCACACGGCATGGGCCGACTTGACCGCCAAAGGCGACCAACCTAAAACGTGTAATTCCACCTCCCTGCCCAATGAGGCAACCCGACCAAATCACAACAAGCGCCCTTTCTTTCCAACCCAAGCGCAAAACAATGTTGAATTGCCGAGGCAACTGCCAAGCTAAAATGCTAATTGGCTAAGAACCTAAAAGCGACTTTAAGCCAGTTAAACAAACAGCGAACCGCCACGACCTGACAATGAAGCAACCCACGAACATTGGCATGTTTTACGGGCTGAGATGTTCCAGAACTTAGGTCGACAATGCGGATTTGCTGAGTCTACTAGGGACGAGTTGCCAAAGGGGCAAAGAACTAGAGCCTAAGACCTTTAAGCCTTTGAATTTAAAGTAAACATAACGCCCAATTAAGTAGTGAGTAACGCTACCACTTAACCAGAACATTGTGCCCTAATCACTAAAGCTGATTCAAACCAAAAATGCCAAGCGTTACGAATCTGCTTAAATTGTTTGTTAGTTGCCTGCCCTAAGCCTTG
>NZ_SATR01000074.1 GCF_004551525.1 Vibrio ouci
TCACCCGTCGTCGGGTTGTCATGCCCCATTTCCCATATCGCTGTCGTGGTCGTGTAAGGGTGACACCACTGCGCATCGGGAATAGGCGCACTCATCTGATAACGGTAACGGGACTTCGGTAAAATCGGGGTAGGGTATTGATAGCAAATCGCGCCATCCTCTCCGCTCGTCTCCCAGACAATCCCTTGTCTATGCAGTTTGTAATTCAACCTTTCCATGATGAGAGTGCCCGCCTGAACCGGGGTATCACGGTAGTTCGTGTTCCCCGTCAGGGGATAGGCACTGCCTTGAGAGCCTAAGCACCAGAACAAGGCATCAAAAGGGAGAGCGGCATTGGTGGTGGTGGCGATGGCTTCTGGAATACAAGCGAGCTGCGCGATCGGATCACCAAATAAAATCGCTTCCGGGTTGAGAATGAACGCCAGCTCATCGTCGTTCCAAAGCGGATCGAGTTCGGTGAGATAGGCGACATCAAACGCGTCGGTGGCCATGCAGGCGGTGGACTGCATTAACTGTAACCAGTAAATGACAGGGTACTTGTACCAGTGTGCATGATAAAAGCCCGCGTCACTGCTCGAAGAGTCCCTGGAGGTGCTACGGCCGCCTATTTGTTGTAAGTTTGCGCCGCTCAGTTGCATCCCCATGTTCACCATGCAATAAGGTACCCTTGTCACATCCGTGAGGGCATACGGCTCCCAATACCCGATGTTTAAACCAATTTGCATGAAAACAGGCGGAGGTTTAGGGCAGTAAGAGATGGGCATCGTCGGGTTGCGTGTATCGGGATAGTGGGATGGGACAACCGGCACCGAGCCCAGTGTCATCGGAAACAGGCAGCGCCAGCAAATATCGCTGATTGGGTTGATGAAGTGTCCGGAGCACGTGGCGCCAGCGTGTGAGAGCGGGCTTATTGCCATGCTGATTAAGACCACCAACATGACGCCGATCGGTTTTATCATGGTAACCCCTCGTGACTGACATCAAATTCGGTCACTTTCCAATGCGTGCCTGATTGCTCAACCAGGCTCGGGACGGCTTTAATGTGCAGTCTTTTTGATAAATATCCTCGTTGATCAAAGTAGAAACGGCGATTGAGTATGTCGGCTGCCTGGTTAGGGCTGCCTCCCGTTAAGATCCACTTGATAGGTTTTGTGGCGTTCAGTGTTTGTGCAAACGCCAGTTGTTTTTCGTCGCGAGCATCCAGGAAGACAAGGACGTGTGAGTACTCAAACCGGTTAGGGGGACGTGTCCGCTCTGGCCAGGTGCTCGTATCGAAAGGATTGATCCGTGTGCCGGCTTTAGCAAAGAGGGCGCCTTTGCCATCGGTTAAATCTGCGGCCAACGTTAAACTCGGGTCGACAAAAAACGTCCTGGGTGTGGTGGTCGTGGTCAGCATCAGAGGGGGAGGCGTTTCAACACTCTCTGCCACTCTCTTTACAAAATCTTGCTGCAGTTCAGCCAGCTTGCCAGAGCGTTCAAACCTTTTTAATCGCTGCTCTATCCATATCAACATATCGATTTCACCAATGGGAAAGGTCGCGCCAATGCGACCTAAATCCTGAGCCCACAAGTGAAAGGGAACAAGAAAGGCTGAAACACTAAGGGCAAGCACCGTCACGTGTTTCATCGTGACTCCTTTTCCTGGTAACGCTGGACGATGGCCCGTTGGATTTGCGGAGTGATATCCATGGCGCCGCCAACGACGGCGGCACTGACTAACGCAATGGTGTTGTGCCTGGCGTTATACTTCGCTATCTCTTCATCCATAATGTCGGCAAACCGGGTTAACCGCTGTGTCTGCTCTTCAAGACTGATGTCGGTTTTCACGAGCTCCTGGTGATAGGCCGTTAATGTGCTTTTCACGTCAACACTGACCAACCTGGGCGTGTTCTGGGCGAGCAGGGCATAAGCCGCCAACGCGGAAAGAAGACTGACGCTGACCATCAGGGTCATTGTTGAAAGTGGGGTTTTCATATCATGTCCTTAGTGTTGAGGGCGTGTTCAAAGTCGGCAATCTCCTGACCGTAAAACTGCTTCGCGGTGGCGGTGATCGCCGCCATCAGCGGCATGCCTTCGTTCATCAGCTTTTCGCAGAACTCAAACTCATGAGGTTCGGTACTTAAGCACGCGCGGGAAAAAGGATCGGAGAACATTCGGTGATACGAAGTGTG
Organism: Vibrio ouci; assembly: GCF_004551525.1. Classification (GTDB taxonomy): domain Bacteria; phylum Pseudomonadota; class Gammaproteobacteria; order Enterobacterales; family Vibrionaceae; genus Vibrio; species Vibrio ouci. Next base: position 2,172 of record NZ_SATR01000074.1, read on the forward strand.
GCCGCCAGCTTTGACACGAACGCAGCTGTATCCGGCGTCACTGGCGCACGGAAAGCTTTTGATGATCTGCTCTTCGTATTCATCGAAGGCTTTCGGGTTATCGGTTAGGAACTTATCGAAGCAATCCCCTTGTCTGAGGAGCATATGAATGTCCGAGTTGTCGTAACTGGCCCGCGCTTCTTCGTTAGCAAAGAAGTCAGTGATGCCCTGTGTGACGGTACAAAATGAGCCGCCAAACTTACGAGCGGTGCGATAACCAGTATTGATAAAGGTACGGGCTTGTGCGTTCGCCCCACTCATTAAGCTCCACGCCTCTTCAATGACGCACATCTTAGCGGTAGAACGAGAGCCAGACAGGTACATCTGTTGGTTGATAGAGACGATCAGGGCAAAAATCACAGGCCGCAGAACATCTTCATTAAACCCATCGAGCTCTAATGTGGTGATATCGATCGTTGGATCGAGCATGGACGGCTTATTAAAGGTCTCTCCGTAGATCCCTTTGCGGCAATACTTGTTAAGCTGAACGGCAATATCATGGATACGGCGGTCGTCGTGATACGCTTTGGCCAGTTCAAATAAAACGGTTTGAACATCATCCACTAAGGTTTCGGTGTGCTTTCTCTCCCAGGCTTGAATGATGGCATCACCAAGGACGGCCATCTGATAACTTTCCAGCTCTTGATAGGGCGAAGCGATAGTGGCAAACAGTGCGGTAATGTTACTGAGCGCTTCTTTGATGGGATCCACGTGTTCATGGTGTCCGTCGTCGTCGATGAAGTGCAGAGTCTCCGTGGCTTGCTGAGCGCTGTCCATCACCTTGCCAAGGTGAGTGAAAGGGTTGAGGTAGATGTTCCGATGATCGAGGTAGGTGCCACCGAGCATGAGCGTCAGCTTTTTGTAGCTTGCCCCTTTGTCCAGTATCCAACACTTTCCTCCGCAAGCGTAAACCGACTTGACCATACTTTGAACGAAAAAACTTTTCCCTGCACCAGAGCTGCCAGTAAGGGCAATGTTTTTGTTATCACTGCCGCAGTTGAATGGATCGAAAAAGGAGAGTTGCCCGCGCATGGTGGGCAGCAGCAGGCCTCCGCTCATCCGTTTGACGTCAAGCACGATGGGAAAGAAGCTCACTAAATTCGAGCTTTTCATTGAACGGACTTTGCCCGCCACGCCACAATCGCGCCATAACCCCTCACTCATCAGAAAAGGCAACGCCGTCAGCAGGCTCTGCGTTTGCAGCATCAATTGAGGACGGATATCCAGGCCCGTTGCGGAAAAGGCTTCTTTGGCCGCTTGTACGTCGCGCCGCTGGTGCCGTTGACGGGTAAACAAGGTTAAATTCAACACCATCGAACTAATGGTAAACTCTTTGTCACTGAGTCCTTTTTGCAGCCCCTTTCGCTCTTCCAGTTCATCCTTGGCCGTTGGCATGATCATGGCCAGAGGGGAGCCGACGGTTTTTGTCAGATCGGATATCTTGCGGTTATTGCCGTGCTCAAAGTTCCCCGTCACTTCCTGGCGAAAATTTACGGTCAGTAAATGCGGGCATGTGACGTGCCGGGCGATGTTACGAATGGACGCAAAGCATTCTGGTAGGGCATAGAGTCTAAAATCGCTCGGGGTTCGGGCCAGTCCCATACAGACCGTGCGACCCTGTGTTTCAGTGCCGTCATAGTTAGTGTGACGAGTGGCGATATGATCGCGGTGGATAAGCAGCTCGGTATCACTAGACATCACTTGCTGGTTGATGGGATCGTAACGGTTATAAGGGCGTTCGACAGGGCGATCCTGCATCGCATCAAAGTTTAACACGTCCCCGGCAAACGTGATCAGCCCTTCAGGGGTCAGTCTCTGCGTTTCAATACCCAACTGACTCAAGGCCGTTTCAATGGTCGATCTTAAGTCGCAGAGCGCGTCATTGTCTTTGGTCGTGGTGGACACAAAGAAATAGGCGTCATAATCACGAAGATCAAAGTGGTGCCTTTGTTTGTGGAAGAAGCCCTGATTGGCCGCAAATCGAGCGTATTGCGCTTCCTTGGCGGCTAAAGTTGCACAAATCCCCCCACGCTTGCTCATGCGCGCTTGATTCGCGTCAATGTAATGGGCGACTTTGTTGTGACCAAACAGCGACAGTTGATAGTCCCATTTGTCCCCCTGGGGTAAGTCACACACCATTTTGTTGAGCGATCGGATCAGCTCATCGTTTGCCCCGCCCAGGACGTTGAGCTTAAACCCAATCCCCTGCGAAGCCCGATTGAGAAAAAGCTGGGTGTCACTGTCAAAGGTGCGGTAGGGCAGTTCATGATGAAGGTGATTCTGATGCTTTTTCACGTCCTGATAAAACGCCCCCAACGTGCCCGTTTTTGGCTTTGAAAACAAGTGCAATAACATAGTCAGTCCTTCCAAATGGCTTGAACAGGGCGGCCTGTCCAACGGCTGTCATCGAGGATGAGATAAATATCGGTGGTATCGATGTAGTGTCCGTTTTTATCGATAAACGGAAAAACCGTGACCTTCTTTACCACATCGTCAGTACGGGCTGGTTCTCCTTGTCGTGTGCGCCTGGGTAACGTCATAAAGTCGGTTGGAATGACGTGAGTCGCTTTGGATGTGGCCAGATTGCCAGGTGCTTTGTAGCGATCGATATTGCGACGTACCTCGTCCATGCTGGTGCAGCCAGACACGCCACCGACGTTGCTGCAGCTATAGTCTTCGCCAAGACCGGCCGCGCAGCCCATTAACAGCAGCGTACAAGCAAGCAGAGATGATAATTTACACATACGGATGGTTCCTTTATTGGTGCCCAAAAGGCGTCGGGGGCACGTCAATGCCTTCGCTGGACAACTCCTTTGCCAATGGGTTAAGTGGCGTATTGGTGATCACATCGAGGATCTGGTTCGACTGGCTGCTTAGTTGCTGCTCCGCAGCCTTTGCTCGCTCATAGTCTTCGGCCATCAAGGGATCTAGGGGAAAGCCTTCCAGGAAGACGATATTGACCACCGCGCCCGGGTTGATTTCGACGATGGGGTGATACAGTTCGGCCAGACCAATGTAATAATCCGAGAGTTTGGCGCCGACACTGGAAGAGGCGTTGCCAAGCAGGTTTAGCGCGGCATCTTGTTGGTTTAGGCTTGATGTCGTGCCCAACGCTGAGGTTGAGGTGGTTTGGGAAAGTGCTTTTCCCGTTTCTCCAACCCCCGTCAAAATACCTGCAATGCCAGCCATTTGAACAATCTCGCCATTTTTCAACAGGGTGGTGCCACGAATACCGTTACGCCCAAAGTTGAACGCCGTGGCTTTAATGGCGACATCTAAGATACGGCCTTCCTCCTGAATGCAGCTCAGACGATGAGTACGGACAATGCCGCGACTGGAAGAGATTTCACCATACGCTGCCGCAGTCACGGTGCAGTTGTTAAGTCTGGATTTCTCTCCGTTTGGTAAAATGCCCTCATGAATCGTCTGAAAGACCACCGGGGTGGTATCTCCTTGGCCAAGAACCCCGGCATTGGTGTCCGCGCCTCCCGTGACCACGGCGGTCACAAAGGTGCCGGTTGGAACATAGTTATCAATGGTGCGGTGATAACTCTCTTCTTCCTGCTCCCAAAAGAAATCAAAGCTATCAAACTCATTGCGATTAAACAGGCCTTGCTCAGACGGTTGATACTGCATGTGCGCGATCTCAGGGTTGTCGTTGCTCGATGCGATGGGCCGAGGAGGCAGCGTATACTGGCCAAACGTTTCTGAGTCGTTGACGGGAACGTGTGTCTGAGAAGGGCGAAGAGGCTCGATGGTGAGGCGCTCGGGTTGGCTTTGTTCAAGCTCATCGAGGCGCGCCTCTAGCCGGGCTTCTTTCTCGCGAAACTCTTCACGCACTTGCTCCTCCACCAGGCGAGCCGTCTTTTCTTTCGCTTGTTCGATTTGACGTTGGGTATTTTCCTTAAGAGACTGCATGGACTCGGTCAGATCAGAGAGTTGCTTTTCCAAACCTGAAAGCGTGTTTTGCTGCAGGGTGAGGGCGGATTGGTTGTCTTTTTCGACAAAGTCTTGTTCAATGATGGCCCCAAATTCGACGGGCTCTTGAGAAGGTTCCTCGTGTATCCGCGCAGGCGAGCGTGTATAGGCATAAAGTCCCCACGCGGCAAGCAGTAATGCCGACAGGGCTACGATGGTCACGTTACCGTTGCGGGCGGCCGTTTTCTGATTGATCTCGCCTCCTTGTTCAAAATCCCCGTCGACGTCACGGAATAATCGTTTCTTCCAGTTACCGAACATCACTGATCCCTCCACCGGTTACGACATAAAGATGCGTGGTGTCATTTGGGCCAAGCTCGTATTTATCCAGTGCCGCACTGCGCGCCGCATAGCTGTAAAACTGCGCCGTGGTAAGTGTGACGCTGTCATTGCTTTTGTTTGTGATCTCATAAATGATGCCGGAATAATCCTTACCAACGAAGACGGTTTGCGGGGTGACAGGTAGGGATGAATTCTTTTCAGGCAAGGTTGTTGGGTCAACGGGATGAAGAGTGAACCCCGAAATCGGGGTACCGTTGACTTTCCATCGCATCATGGCTTTGGTGAAGTTGGCTATGGCTGACGGGTAATCAAACCCTCGCTCAAACACGGAAGGCTCCGATAAGTGTCGGTCGGTTGGCCTGAAAGCCGTCACGATGCCCGGCGTCGCTTTTGGGGTGATGAATAAGGCGAACAGACGACCTTTTTGAGTCAGTACATGAGCGGTAAAGGGTAAGGCCACATTAAGCTTTAAGGAAACCGAGCCCGTTTTATCCTTTTGGATCCCGTTCGTGGTACAAAAACCATGTGGGCAAGTGATGTTGAGGATTTTATCGTCTTCGACCACCAGGCGATTGATGTTGATTGAGGACAGGTGAATGGGGATCGTATCGCCATCCGTAAAAGGAAACGTGGCTTTTTGTACATTACTGGCGAAAGCGAGCGGGCTCAGGCTTATGATGACCAGCGCCAATCGCCATGAATAGAGTCTCATTCTTCCACTCCTTGTTTTTTAATTCCAATCAGTTCAATCACGCCGTTGCTGTAGTCCATCTGAACGAGATAGGTCACCCGCTCTGATGGCAGTGTTCGGTCGCCAACCGTTTTGATCAGGTGGCCTGTTTGTTTGAACTGCATGTTTTCAATGGAAATCTCGGTTTTTCCCGGCAAGGCATCAAAGCGGCTGGTTGTGTTGTATTGCTTGATGTGTTCAGAGTCTTTGATCAAGACGGGTTGGATGGTGGGCCAGTTTTGCGCCGGCACGTAATCAAGCAAGAGACCGTATTGCCTGACGACGTTCGCTGGTGTGACGTTGAGCTTCAGTTTTAAGAAGTATTCGCCCATCAGGTGAAGGTAGGGGGCATCGATCGCCGTATCTGAAACCGTAAAGGCTTGTGAAATGGTTGGGGGAACTAAGGTACGGCTTTTTTCCGACGAGGTCTTAGCCAGGCTGAGTCCTAAAGTCACATTAACCAGCATTGACGTAATAAATCCAAACACGAGAAGAAAGTTCAGTAATTTACTCAGGGCAAGTAAATGACCCTGATGTTTGTTTTCCATGGGGTGTCCCCCTTAAGAGAGCCAGTAGCGTTTCTGCGCAGCCGGAGTGTGTCTGAAGACGTGTTGACTGAGTGAGGCACTGCCCCACCAGTACAACACTAAGGCAATGATGTTGTCCCCATATTGGACCTTGATATAACGCAGTCCGGTAAACCACGCAGCGGCCAGGATAAAGCCAATCAGGTATTTGCCCGCGATAAAAAAACACACAAACAGCACCGCTCCAGGGAGCACTTCGTCTCTCGGCAGGCCGGAGATCCGCTTGCCCTTATTGATGTGCTTGGGAATCAAATAAAACAGTAGTTGGTTTTCCATGGTGCAGCCCCGGTTTAGGCCAGTCCGACAAGCGGTTTGATCACCTCCCAGAAAATCATGCCTCCGGCAAATCCCCCGATAGCGCCGAACCAGTTTCGTGTGGCAAAGCCTGTAACGGCGGCGCCAAGAGCGCCTGCAGTGAGCATGGCCATTTCAGCGGCAGAGTCGTCACCAGCGGTTGATTTGATAGTGGCTTTGCCCTCAGCAAATAAATCGGTGGCTAAGGATGGGAAAGCGAAGCCGAGCAGCAGCAGGGCGGCAATTGAGAGAAATAGGATACGGCTTTCGTATTTTTGATGGATAAGTGGCATACGTTGCCTCCTTATTTGAGTGGTGGAAAACGAAGCAATAGTTTTCCAGAGTGTTTAGTGGGTTCGGTGGAGGTATTTACGAACCCATTTGATCCCTCTGTTTCGACTGATGTGCAGTTTCCACGTTCTGGCGTCAAGAAGGCGCAGTTTCAGAAGTTTTTTGCAATAACTTTTGCGTTGTTTCGCGTTCATGTTGGTCGCATTGGCGAGATGTGGTTTATAGGGTTTGTGGGTGTAAAACTGTTGTTTAACGAGGATCGCGGTGTTCAGATTGGCAGGAAAACGGATTGGGCTTGGAGTATCAATCAGGGCGGCAAAAATTAACGTATCACCAACGCGATCAAGAGGCTTGAGCGCAATGATGGTGCCCTGTGTATCCAGTGTTTTGCCAATAAGTTCGCTTGACTCGTCTATGTAGTATCCGTAGACGATGATCATAGGCACTCCTTTGTGAGGACATTGTTTTGCTGACTTGTGGATCAGCAAAACAATGGAGCCCCTTTCAGAGCTCGTGCTACAAACTGGCTTGTGAGTTTGTGTAGTCAAACTCAACCTTTAACGTTAAAGGCTTAGGCAATACTCCCAATTAATTCCAACAAACCAAGTGATGATGCGTGCATACATACTCAGAACGTTGGCATTGGCCTGCGCCTCACCTAACAGGCGCCTGTATTTGGTTAGGTTATTTATACGCTGTCCTGCGCCCATCTGTGGCGCTTTCAGCAGCAAGAGCAGCCAACCCTCGCAGTCATGTATATATATACATGTGGTTTGGCGATAATGTCAAAGCGAGAATGAGCTGTTTTTTGTGCGATGTGTCACGTTTTGGATATTATCAAAAAAACAAATATTATCGTCTAAGTTGTTGTAATTGTGGGTTATTTTTATTATCCCAGCTGAGGTCGGTCCTCGTCGGTTACTGTCGGCTGCCTGGCTAGAGGGAATGGAAGAGTGTTTTTGGGCGTTGTTATTGATGTGTCCAACTCTCCCTGTTTGTTTGAGCGTTGGTGCATACCGTAGTAGGTGCAGTGAAAGAGGAGAGAATAGCCAGCACGCTCTTGCGCCAACGAACAAAACTAACAATGCTGAGGACTAAGAATTGGTGTCCATCCCATGATTTTGAATTAAAGCAAACGGGTCAGCATAGGGGTTTACTTAATTTATTCATAATTCGTAGAATAGTTGAGCTCCTTTCTCGCTGTTGTTGATGCGTTACTATTTCTACATTCATGACGCAGCGCTTGGTTATATTGGCGATTAGTTATTTTTTTACTTCCTCTTATTAACATTAATTACATTGCGCAATCTGTTTCGTATTTCGATACTTATCTCTGAAATATGGAGTAACTATTTATTAGTCGCCTTACATAATGACATCATGGTCGACTATTTCAATGCTCTTTATTGCCGCTTTTACTGAAAAGTGAAAGCGAGGGCTGAAGCCCTGTAGAACCATTCATTATCATTGCCGCATAAGGAGATACGAAAGATGAAACGACATCTTACTTGTTTAACCTTTTTTTTGAGCCTTGGCGTGACGGCGTCGGAGATGGACATCGCTTCTCTCCCTAGCTGTCATGAACTTGACGAAGAGATCGTTAATGGACGCGGTGGATACCACTGTGCAGATCTCATCAAGGAGAGTGACTACGAACGGTATAACATCCAGGAGACCGGAACCGCTCGTTCGCATCCGAACTACATCAATTTTAACGGCAACTCGACGGAGTTTATCTTACACAATAAAGGGGGGTATTTTGCCCGGTTGATTCTCGAGTATGACTGGTATGATGAATCGACCGGACAATACTATCGCCATAAGAAGGTATCTGGGGCCATCTCGGTCGGCAATAAAACCTCCTTTACCGCTGGATGGACGGTGCCCTATGCGCTAGTCAGCGCGGAGATGGAAACGTTGGCAGGGTGGAAAACCATTTTCACTGACTATATCTACGCGATTGAGAACAAATGGGCGACGCTGGATGATTCCTTTAACAAAATGCAATGGGATGTGTGGGGAACCATTTTTAACGCCCCGGCGAAGCAGGTTCAACCCCCTGGCACATACAATTACATTGAGTCCAATTACGTGGTGATGTACGGCAATGTCGAATTTGTAGACTATGGTCTGGTGTATGTTACCGACGTGGATCAACCCGTCCTTCCGCTTGAAATCAACGACAGAATGAAAGCCTGGAGCATACCAGAAGGCTGGACTGTCCGTTTTTATGAGGATGCGCACTTCCAGGGCAACTACTATACGCGTGACGGGGGCTATGGCAGCGATCCCGAGCTCTGGGATAAGATAAGCTCGGTAGAGATAATACATAGGGGAGAGTTTCCGATGGTTGATGAATAACACGCATCAAACACGCCACCTGGAGCCAGTTACTGGCTCCAGGTAAAGTAACCCCATGAGACTGAGATTAACGGTTCGACTTGCCCCTATGTGTTCGACGCACCGCTTTAGTCTATTCTCACGAGCCTTCGGAGTGTATTCTGATCCCGGCGATCATTGGACACCGTGTTAAGTGTGTACAATCATTAACGAGGTGAACCATGACAAACAAGAACAAGCGTATTATCCGTTCTCTGATCTGTAATAAAAGCCAGAATTAGGCTGTGATGTTCAAAGGGTTGAAAGTGAATGTCAGTATGTGAAGTGATTGATTAAAAGCCTGATTGGAAAGGAGGAGTGCTCAGCCCATGACATCAAAGCCGCTTTTCTTACTGAGCAGACAGTTCTTCGCTTTTGCGTTCCTACTCTATCTTGTGCTTTTGATAGTAATCCTGGAAACTCTCCCCAGTCAGACGTTGCAGCTGAGTTTGCTCATAGCACTATCCGTCTACCACATTCAGATATGCTTCCCATTTCTTAGGG
>NZ_SATR01000075.1 GCF_004551525.1 Vibrio ouci
GGCGTTAGCTGTCTTTTCAAGTTTGGGCACAAAGTCGAATGTATTAAGTAAGAATACGAACTTACTTAGTGCTTTTGGTATTCTTAGTATGTCGTTTTCCATGCGTGCGTCAATCTCAATGGAGGCAGTACGAATATTAGGTTTTGTGAAAAGTGCGAGAGAGAAACTGAACATACAGAAGCAATCAAGCAGAAACCCTCAAAATATGGGAAGTCCAGAAAAGAACAGTTCAAAGCGTTTCTAGACGGTTTCTTCAGTGGAGCCGCGGCTTCTTTGCCAGGAGGAGCATCACTGGAGCTAACAGACAGGTACGTAGTTTGTCTAAAATGTGGCAAACAAACACTAGAAAATCACGGCACAGAATTTCAATAGAGCTCCTCTGTAGACAGAAAGCTAACAATAAATTTAAGAGTGATTCACAACGCTTGGCGCCGTCACTTCAAGTCAGTTTAGTGTTTATGGCACAATGCTTTAGGTAAGGTGTTAGGGCACAGGGCGAAATGGACATAATCGTAGAATTAATCAAACAAGATCCAGTTAGAGTTAACGCTTTGAAGTGTGTATCTCAATTGGGTTTACCTCAATGCTATATTGCAGCAGGTTTCGTCCGAAATCTTGTGTGGGATGCATTACATGGTTTTCAGGTGGCGACACCATTGAATGATGCTGATGTTATCTATTTCGCACCTGACGAGCGAGATCCTAATGCCTATTTATACTATGAAGCTCAGCTTAAACAGGTAATGCCGGAAATTAACTGGCAAGTTCGAAATCAGGCAATAATGCACACTCGCAATGGTGACTTACCTTATACAAGTTCACTGGACGCTATGAGCTACTGGCCAGAGAAAGAAACGGCAATTGGTATCCGACAAGTTGCTCCCGAAAAATACGAATGCATATCAGCTTTTGGGTATGAATCATTATTTGGTTACTGTGTCACACATAACCCGAAAAGGTCACAAGAAACGTTTAAAAGTCGTGTAAATTCAAAAGGGTGGTTAGTAAAGTGGTCATCTTTGAGAATAGTGCCCTAACAAACAATTTAAGAGGGATTCGCAACGCTTGGCATTTTTTCTTCTACTTCAATTATAGTGGTTACGGTACAATGCTTTAGGTTGAGTGGTAGCGTTGCTCACCCCTTAATTGGGCGTTAGGCGCCATGAGGCAGTATGAAAAACAAGATTGTAGATCTCTTTGCATCAAACACAGAGTCGGTGATCGATCTCGTATTATCAGATGGGTTGCTCAAGGATATCCCCATTATCGGGAACATAGTTAGTGTGTTGCGGATAGGGCAGGATGTTTCAAATCATTTGTTTGCTCAAAAACTCGGTGCATTCCTAGAGCATTTGAGAACTCATGGTCAACGAGAGTCATTGGAAGCACTCAAAGACCAAAGTAAGTTAGAGGCTCTTGGTACAAATATGATTTTGGTTATCGACAAGTCTAATAGTGTTGATAAACCAAAGTGGCTTGCTCAAGCGTTTATCGGTTTATCTGATGGTATGATTGATATCGACCTATTTGATAGGTTGGTTTATAGCATCGATTCCTTTTCGCCAGCTTTGAAAGGAACTTTACTTAAGTATTATCGCCCTCCGCAAACTGCAATAAGTCAAAGTGAGCATTTCAAACGTAACCCTGAGCACGCAGAAGAATTGTCAAACCAAGGGTTGCTGCGTCGTGAGTTTCAGTTAAATTCCATAAACAACTCATATTCTGTTAAGTATGCTAAGACTAGTTTAGGGGCAGCATTAGCAGAAGTGATAAGAAAAAGCGCCTAACAAACTGTTTAAGAGTGATTCGCAACGCGTGGCATTTTTACTATACGTTGGTTTTAATGTTTAAGGTGGCATGCGGAAGCTTCGGTATTGCGTTGCTCACACCTTAACAGGGCGTTATGTTTACTTGTAATTCAAAGGCTTAAAGGTCTTAGGCTCTAGTTCTTTATCCCTCTGGAAAATCGTCCCTAGTAGACTCAGCAAATCCGCATTGTCGGTCTGAGTTCTTGAATCTCTCAGGCAGTAAAACATGCTAATGTTCGCGGGTTGCTTCATTGTCAGGTCGTGGCGGTTGGCTTCTTGCTTAACTGGCTTAAAGTCGCTTTTGGATTCTTAGCCAATCAGCATTTCGGCTTGGCAGTTGCCTCGGCAATTTGCCATTGTCTTGCGCTTTGGTTGGAAAGACAGGGCACTTGTTGAAAGTTAGTTGGGTTGCCTCATTGGGCAGGGAAGTGGAATTGCTCGTTTCTGGTTGGTCGCCTTTGGCGGTCAAGTTGGTTTTAGCCTTGTGCTTTGATTCAGAAAACTAGTCAGAAATAGTAGCTCTTTCTCAAGTAAATCAGTTATTTGTGGTAAAACATAACAATAAATTTAAGTAGATTCGCAACGCTTGGCATTTTGGGTTTGAATCAGTTTTAGTGATTACGGCACAATGTTTTAGGTAGGGTGGTAGCGTTGCTCACTACTTAATTTGGCGTTATGTTTACTTGTATTTCAAAGGCTTAAATGTCTTAGGCTCTAGTTCTTTGTCCCTCTGGTAATCCGTCCCTAGTAGGCTCAGCAAATCCGCATTGTCGGTCTAAGTTCTTGAATTTCTGAGCCCGTAAAACATGCCAATGTTCGCGGGTTGCTTCATTGTCATGTCGTGGCGGTTGGCTTATTGTTTAACTGGCTCAAAGTCGCTTTTAGGTTCTTAGCCAATCAGCATTTCAGCTTGGCAGTTGCCTAGGCAATTCACCATTGTTTTGCGCTTTGGTTGGAAAGATAGGGCGTTTGTTGAAGCTTAGTCGGGTTGCCTCATTGGGCAGGGAATTGGAATTACTGGTTTTGGGTTAGTCGCTTTTGGCGGTCAAGTTGGTTTCAGCCTTGTGGTTTAGCTCAGAAAACCAGTGAGAAATATCAGTTCTTTCTCAATTAAGTCAGTAACTTGTGGTAAAACATAACAAACAATTTAACAGTGATTCGCAACGCTTGGCGCTCTCACTTCGAGTTGAGTCAAGTGTTTACGGCGCAGTGGTTAAGTTCAGTGCTTGCGCTGCTCACACGTTAATTGGGCGTTATGCATAAGGAGAGGTTATGACGATTACCGGTGAATGTTTTTGCAGTGAAATCAAGTACAAAGTTGAAGGTAACCTTCATGACGCACGTTCTTGTCATTGTTCTAGATGCCGTAAAGCATTTAGTTCTCAAGCCTCTGCATACGCACTCGTTAAAGAAGGTGAGTTCGTATGGGTTAGTGGCGAGGAGCTTCTAACTTCTTATGTCGGTGAGCATGGCTTTGGGCTTCAGTTTTGCTCGAAATGTGGGTCAACGTTGGTTGGTGTGTATAAAGGGGTAGTTCATGGTGTTACGTTAGGTTGCGTAAATGGAGATCCTGACATTCAGCTAAGTCGCCATATTTATGTGGACTCTAAAGCGTCATGGGAGTTAATCGCTGACGGTGTACCTCAGTTCAAGGGAGCACCTCCAGAAAATGCATAACAAACAATTCAAGCTGATTCGCAACGCTCGGCGCTTTCGGTTTCAATTGGTTTTGTGATTACGGTGAAGTGCTTGGGTAAGGCGGCAGCGTTGCTCACAACTTAATTGGGCGTTATATGCTTACATAGAATTGGAGGTCTATCTTGTTTTCAAGAAGCTTGTATGTTTTTGCTTGCGGTGTCGTATCTACTGTTGTCATTGGCGCGGATCTTGTTCTGCATTATTGGGGCGACCAACTCTACCCAGATAGCAATATTCCGAGCATGTTGATTTTTATGTTTTCAGTTGTTGGCTTAGTATTTGTAACAATACCAATGATCACCAATTATGCTGAAAAGTGGCTAAAAAATGGAGGCTGGGAGTTTCTTGATGTTCCAAGCCATGATTGTAAGTTTAAGTTTCCCGCTTTATCGTCTTTTCTGGGTGAACAGGCATTTGCATCATTACTTGCTACAATTATGGTCGTAATATGTAAGGTTACTTTTGCTGAATTCAACTCTTTTGCTCTAACGATCGTATTCTATGTTTCTTGCGTGATTTCGTTAGCTTACATGGCGATGTCCTATATTAGATTTTTGTTTTACTTCCAAGGTTCAAATGGCATTTTATTAGCATTCATCCTAACTAGCTCACTGGTATTTGGTTTTGGGTTGTTTGGCTTTGGCATGTACATCGGTAAAATCAGCATATAACAATAAATTTAAGAGTGATTCACAACGCTTGGCGCTTTCACTTCAAGCGGGTTTAGTGTTTATGGCACAATGGCTTAGCTAAGGTGTCTGCGTTGTTCACACCTTAATTTGGCGTTATGTGTAACCAGAGGAAAATGTATGGAAGTACAGCTAAAAGTAGGTAGTGACTCCTTATTCGCAGAATCTTTAACCAAGTCAAATATGGCAAGTTACTATCAAACTCGTGGGATAATCTGGGATCACAATCAGTTTCTAAGTAGTTGGGATGAGTTAGATAATTACGAAGTCCATCTAGACCAAGCTCGTGTTGGTGTTCTCCGTTTTAGCTATAGTGGCGATACTACCTTCTTGAGGGACTTTCAAATTTTGCCTGAGTTTCAGGGTAGAGGAATTGGGGCAAAGTGTCTCGAACTAGTTGTTAGACATGCGCTTAAAAGACAATCCACTAAGCTAGTTTTGCGTGTGTTTAGTGAAAACCCAGCAATCAGCCTGTATGAGTCCAAGGGCTTCGTTAGAACATCTGAAGTCAAAGGGTTGGTTGAAATGGAGATCCCTTTAAGTTCAAACACATAACAATCTGTTCAAGAGGGATTCGCAACGCGTGGCATTCTTACTATGCGTTGATTTTAGTGTTTAAGGTGGTATGCGGCGGCTTTTGTATTGCGTTGCTCACCCCTTAACAGGGCGTTATGTAGCTAGGTAGGAAATGGAGTATAAATGCTTGGTTTAGTTCGATTTGTGTTGGTTGCGAATGTAATGGTAGCCGTAATAGTTGTTGGTCTTGAGATGTCCACAGGCTTCTTTGGGCTTAAGTTTGTATCGGACTACGCATTTTTCATCGTTCTACTTTTGTGGGGAACGACAGCCTTATTTTTTATGTATCCGCCTTTGGGTGGTATAGGGCAGTCTGACGACAAAGTTGATACGGTGACAGACTCAATGGTTGACCGTCGCGTTGCGGACGAAATCGATGATGAGCGGTTCTCAGAAAATACAGCTTTTTGTATCAAACTACTTATAGCTGGGGTGCCTGCATTCTTGGTTTGTGTCCTTGCGAGCATCGCTACATAACAATAAATTCAAGCAGATTCGTAACGCTCGGCATTTTTGCTTTGAATCAGCTTAAGTGTTTACGGCACAATGGTTTAGGTGGGTGGTAGCGTTACTCACTACTTAATTTGGCGTTATGCCACTAAATGGAATACTGACGTAAGTCATATTCATTTAGTGGAGTATGTGGGATACTCACAGCTTCCAAATTTGTGAAAAATAGCAATGAACAAATATTTATTTCCATTAAGCGCAATAATAGTGCTTTCTGGCTGCCAAACAACTATTGAAGCTCGCCAGTACAGTGTTTTAGACCCTGAATCCAACTTTAATGCCAATAAGCCAATCGTAGTTGCTACGTTTGATGAGAACGACTTATCTTCTAAGTATTACATTCGTGCGGTAATTGACGCTCTAAAAGAGCGAGGGTTTACAAATGTTTACTCGTTACGAGAGTTGGCTGAGAGCAATTCTACACCAGTTGCTGCAGCATATATAAAGCTCGAAGAAAAATACGATACTTATACTTACGAGTCAGCGGACTATGGAATGGTCGATAGTGGTTACTCCACAACGAGCTGTACAGGTTTTGGTATTACGGCAACGTGTAATACAACAAAGCAGAAAACGTATGGTGTTACTGGTAAGTCTACAAAAACCGGTACTATGGTTTATCATTCATTCGCTTTACATTATTACGATCTAGCCACCAAGAAGAAAGTCCTATTCACTATGGGATCAACTTTTGATAAGTCTTGTAATAGTGATTTCTTGTACAAGTTTTTAATCGACGAAACTATTTCACGCACGGACTTTGAGCGACCACAGGATTACAAATACAAAATAAAACTACCTGAAGGGGTTAAGTGTAAATAGTGGCATAACAATAAATTTAAGAGTGATTCACAACGCTTGGCGCCCTCACTTCAAGCCAGTTTAGTGTTTATGGCACAATGCTTTAGGTAAGGTGTCAGCGTTGTTCACACCTTAATTTGGCGTTATGTTTACTTGTAATTCAGAGGCTTAAATGTCTTGGGCTCTAGTTCTTTGTCCCTTTGGTAACTCGTCCCTAGTAGACTCAGCAAATCCGCATTGTCGGTCTAAGTTCTTGAATCTCTCAGCCCGTAAAACATGCCAATGTTCGTGGGTTGCTTCATTGTCAGGTCGTGGCGGTCGGTTGTTTGTATAACTGGCTTAAAGTCACTTTAGGGTTCTTAACCAATTGGTATTTTAGCTTGGTAGTTGCCTCGGCTATTTGCCATTGTTTTGCGCTTTGGTTGGAAAGATAGGGCGCTTGTTGTTTCTTGGTCGGGTTGCCTCATTGGGCAGGGAAGTGGAATTACACGTTTTAGGTTGGTCGCCTTTGTCGGTCAAGTTGGTTTCAGCCTTGTGGTTTGCTTCAGAAAACTAGTTAGAAATAGCAGTTCTTTCTCAAGTAAATCATATGTTTGTGGTAAAACATAACAAACTGTTCAAGAGGGATTCGCAACGCGTGGCATTTTTACTATGCGTTGGTTTTAGTGTTTAAGGTGGCATGCGGCAACTTCGGTATTGCGCTGCTCACCCCTTAACAGGGCGTTAGATTTTTCTGGGATTATGAATAGAACTAAAGCAACTTTAATCGTTACTTTGTTGATGCATGTAATACTGTTTATAGCCGTGGAACATGCGTTTTCTAGAGGCAGCGATTTTCAAATCATAGCGCTAATCATATTGTGGTGTATTGGCTCGTTGACTGCTGCTTATCAGTTTCGAAAAGTCACTCGTTCTCAAAGGGAAAAAACGCTTCTGGTTAAGTTAAGTAGCTTCGCTTTATGGTTTATTGCACTTCTACCAATTAGTTTAGGGGCTCTTCTGTTATTTCTCGCCGTGGCACTTAATGGTGTGGATTTTAGATAGGGCGCAACTGAAAAGTACAAATCTAACAATAAATTTAAGCAGATTCGCAACGCTTGGCACTTTCGGTTTGAATCGGCTTTAGTGTTTACGGCGCAATGTTTTAGGTAGGTGGTAGCGTTACTCACTACTTAATTTGGCGTTAGTTTACCAATCAAGATCATCACCCTAGTTTTTATTTCGGGTGATGTCTTCGCTACAAGTGGTTTTGTGGGAGTTGTGATTGACCAAGTACAGCCACAACTAAAATAAAACCGTCTTCTTTTGTAAAGTAAGCTGTGTGTTTTCCTACCGGAAAATAGAAACCGCTTGGATAAATCTCATCGCAACTGCGACCTACGGCTGGATTGTCGGCAAGCATTTGAAACCCAGTTAGCAATGTATCTTTATAGTTGTTCCACTGCATTTCAGAAAAGTTATTGACGGTATAGCTTTTAATTTTTCGTAAATGAGCCTGAGCCAATTTACTTAGTTTGTATTTATTCTTTTGCATAGTGGGTTACAAGGCGCTTAGGAAATCTTCACCATCAACTACATTGCCTTGTGCTAAGTCTTGTTTAGCTGACTCGAAACAATGTTTAAGGTAATCAGTTTTCATTGCCTCTAGTTCTTCATAGTCTTTGATAGACATTACCACTACGGCATCTTTACTGTTTTTGCTAATCTTTACTGGCTCGCGTTGGGCGCTTAGAAGCAGCTCACCAAAGTTACGCTTTGCATCATTTGCTGTTAGTGTGTGCATACTCAATCTCCAAATTTGGAATTACAGTAAGATTATAGTTTGTCGCACAAAATGGTCAATATAATTAAATCGTGTGATTTGTGCGAAAGGTAAACTAACAAGCAATTCAAGCTGATTCGCAACGCTCGGCGCTTTCGGTTTCAATTAGTTTGGTGATTATGGTGAAGTGCTTAGGCAATGTGGCTGCGTTGCTCACAACTTAATTGGGCGTTAGGCTTACAAGGAGGTTTCAAATGAGGATGCCAGTTTTACAACCCATTCCAATTCGCACGAAAAAGGTCCCTAGCTTGATTTGCCGAATCTATATATGGATCTTTTCAATTCGAAAGTGGCGGGTGAAAGAGGAATGGAGTTATAAGCTCCCAGACGGCAAAACCATTGTCATTCCTGCAGGCTTCGAGTTTGACGGTGCATCGATTCCGCGTCCTC
>NZ_SATR01000076.1 GCF_004551525.1 Vibrio ouci
TATCGAAGGCGCGGGGACCCGGGTCATTAACGGCGTTCGGACCTACCTGAGCTGCTGGAAGTATCAGCTCAGGTATCAGTGTGATTTCCCGGACACCTGCGCTGAACTTGCCGACAATTGCACCACCACGTCGAGCCGCTGCAAAACGCGACAAAACGGCGTGTGCGTCGAAAAGGAACACACCAAGACGTGTCCGGTGACAGCGTGCAGCACAACAAAGCTTCATTGTCTGGACACCACCTTTTGTCTCGATGGCGATTGCTATGGCGCTACGCCGACTCAATCTGACGACTTCGCTCAGTCTGCCGCCGGGTTAGCGGCCCTGTCTGAGGCAGCAAAAGGACTCGGCAACCCGCCGCGTATTTTTGCCGGACAAGGGATGCACTGCACTGACAAAGCGTTTGGGTTTGCCGATTGCTGTAAAGACAGTGGCTGGGGCACCGACATTGGACTGGCTAAGTGCAGTGAGCAGGAAAAAGCGCTTGGTCAGGCCAAGGAGCAAGGGTTAACCATCGCTCTGGGCTCGTACTGCGCGACTAAAATCCTCGGCGCCTGCGTACGCAAAAAGAAAGGCTATTGCGTGTTCGGCAGCAAACTTGCGCGCATCGTGCAGGCAGAGGGCGCCAGAGATCAACTCGGCGTGAGTTTTGGCTCCGCGGAGCACCCCAAATGCGAGGCCCTCACCCCAGAGCAGCTTCAGGCCATTCGTTTTGACCGCATCGACTTTTCTGATTTCTTTGACGATATGCGCGGCAACGCCCAGCTCCCTTCTGCCAAAGAGATCCAGGAGCGTTTGCGCAGCGCGTACGGGCCATAGCCCCTGCGCCGCGTCCACCCTTTATTTATTTTTCGCCAGGTAAGCCTATGAACCTTCTCTCTCATACCTATACATGGCTGCTATTGGGCCTGTGGCTCTGGGTATTCAGTTATTCTGAACCTGTTCACGCCACCCCCAACGGATGGAAATGGTACAATGAGCCGAAAGCTCGCCCTATCCCCCCCAAACCCGAGCCTGCGCCCTTACCTGCCAATGCAAACACGACCGTGATGAGCGCCACGCAGCAACTGCAATGGTTCCATCAAACCTATGACGAAGTGAAGGCCGATGCCACCATCAACCCCCAAGATGAAGCGGCCTATCTCAAGCTCATGCAGCTGAATCACTTCATTGGACAGAAAGCCACCCAGACAGGCATGACGTTTAAAAAACTCCTGCTCAAGCACCCCGAGTACTCTTACGTCAAAGATCGCCCTGTTGAACAGGCAGCCAGAAGCCCATACCACCAGCAAGAGCGGCGCAAAAAAATCGACATGGTGGAAAAAATGAAAAAGGAAGGCTGGGGATTTTTCTTTGTCTATGAAGGCAACGACACACTGAGTCAAACGCTCGCGCCGTCGATACAGCAATTTGCTGACACTTACGACATTGAACTCCTTGGAGTGAGTAACGACGGCGTCTTTATCGACGCTGTCCGTCAAAGTCGCCGCAACCATGACCGCGTTATCGTGCCGTACACGCCTGCGCTTATCTTAGTCAACCCCACGACCTCAGAGTTCAAGCCTCTCGCCTACGGGTTTATTTCACAACACGATTTGCTCGGACGCTTCTACAACGTGGCCACAGACTATCAAGCCTCTGACTTTTAAAGGAGTGCCCATGAAATACCTCACGCTCAAACGATGCCTGACGCTCATCGCCCTGGCTCTCGTCACCCTGTCACCGGCCTACGCAGCGATGCAAGAGCCGTACGCAATGGTCTTTTTCTACCGCAGTGACTGCCCATACTGTCACTCGTTCGCCCCAAAGCTCAAAGCTCTGGCCGAACAGAAACAATTCCATATTTATGTGTTTTCTCTCGATAACCAACCGATACCGGACTTCCCCGTCCCTATCCCCGCCACACCGCAGATCAGTCAGATGTTTTTTGACAACCCCAGAAACATCACCGTGCCTGCCACGTTCCTGATCAACGTCAGCAGCCGAAAATTCGTCAAGGTGTCGATTGGGGACGTGACTTACCGAGAACTCGAGCAAAGCGTCAACCGCCTATTGAGTAACCAACATCTGCGCGAGGCGATGCAATCGCCTGCTCCTGACTGACAGGCACTGCGCAAAACCGGTGTGACAATCCGCTCCCCTTCATCGGGGTAGCCTCTCAGCGTCACTCCAGGCTTTCCCGCACTTCAGTGAATCATTCCCTGGTTGCCGGCCACGGTGAGCAGAAAGCGGGATATTCAATCAAAAAGGAGTCTCACCATGGACACTTCTTTATCCACAGTTGCTGTGGAAAACATACCCAAGCCATTGAAATACCTTACACTGTACCTGATGTTCATTTGTCAAGTCGAAGCAGCCGGTGTCAGCGGCTCTCTCGATGGCTTTTTTAACGATTTGGGTTATCACACCAATGTGTCGGATCCCAGTTCCTACAAAGGGCAATCCGCCAGCTACTACAATGGCGGCTCTCTGTACGTCCGCTCTCCCATCAAAAGCGCCCAGTTACTTTCAGCGACGGTTCCCCCTATCAAGATGGGGTGCAGCGGCATTGATGCCTTCATGGGGGGCTTTTCTCACATTAACTCGGATCAGCTGGTCCAGTTTGGGAAAGCGGTGATCGCCAATGCCACACCTTTTGCGGTCGATTTAGCGCTGCAGACCTGGGCGCCGCAAATCAAACAGATCCGCGACAACCTGCAAAACATCGCCGACACCTGGCTCAATCAGTCAATGAACTCCTGTGAGACCGCGCAAGCGGCGGTCAGTGGACTCGCCGCCGCCTTTGATAGTCCTCAGACGAAAAAACACATCTGTTCGACGATAGGTACGCACAATAATGCCTTCTCAGACTGGTTGGCTGCGCAGCAGGAATGCGGGGTCGGCGGACAGGCCGGCACACAACTGGCTAATGCCCGTGAGCACCCGGCGCTGGAAGACTTAACCCAGACCAATCACAACATCGTCTGGTCGGCGGCATTAAAAAATCCCTTTCTGTCGAGCGATACGGCGCTGGCCGAATTCTTGATGAGTTTATCCGGGACGTATATCTATGATGCGAATGGCAAGCCACGTTACTACTCCAGCCTTCTGGCCGACAACAACAACTTAGTCCAGGCGTTATTAGAAGGAGGAAAAGTCACCTACTACCAATGCGACAACACCGATCCGAAACACTGTCTGAACCTAAGCCAAGCCCACGTGACGCTTGCCGCTTCCAAAGGGCTTCAAGCCCGTATCCGAACCCTTTTAGAGCAGCTCTACACGGCGATTGCCAACGATACCACGCTCACTGATGCGCAGAAGTCGTTTCTGGAATACACAGACACCCCGATCCAAGCGATTTTCCTCAGTGCGACACAAGCCAATCGCTTACCGAACTTTGCCGCTTACTCTCGCCTGACCTCGATTGAATTACTGAATCGCTATCTGGCCAACATGCTCAATGTGGTGCAGACCTCACTGGCCAACACGCAGGTCGCCTTAACCGATATTGCTGTGGTTACCCGTGACATTGACAGAGCAAAGCGTTTCACCGATGGGTTGGCGCAAAAAGCAACCCAACAAATTCTTGAGCAAGCGCAGCTTATTCAAACTCATAAGAGCAATGACCATAAGGCATGGCAAACGCTCAGTGAGCAACTCCAACAAAACTCTACCTTCGGAGGATAGATCATGAACTTAGAGTATTACGTTTATTCACAAGGCGAGACACTCCAGCGTTTATTGAACGCGGTTGCCGCCTTCTTTCAGACAGCCAGCTTTGCCTCTATGAGCTCGATTGCGTTGATGATCGGGGCGCTCATGACCATGATGTACTTCTTTGCGACCCGAAACACCAAACACCTTTACGTTTGGGCCATCGTCTTTGCCCTCGTCCCCTCTATGCTGATCCATCAAACCGCTCGCGTTCAAATCATCGATAAAACCGAGCCCGGCGGCGTCTATTCGGTGGACAATGTCCCCTATATTGTCGCCTTACCGACGTGGTTCTTCAGTAGCATGATGATGGGCGTGACCGAAACGGTTGAAACCCTCTTTACCACCAGCGATGACAAACGGTATGGACGAACGGGGATGATGTTTGGCTCTGAGCTGTTTCAACTGTCGAGACAAGTGGATTTAAGGGATATTGAGCAACGCCGAATATGGAACGACTTTTTCAGGAACTGCATCATTGGCGACATTCAAATCAACCGTAAATACACCTGGAATGCCCTGTTTCAGGCACCTGACATCTTTGACTTTTTAGGTGAACACTCGATGAGCCCTCTGCGGGGTGTGATGGTCAACGGTCTGGCTCAGGATTTTAAAACCTGCCGTGAAATCTACCCGATTCTCAAGCGTGAGTTCGACGGCGCTTCTGCCGAAGAGCTTGATCTTCTGGGGACGTATTTGCATGGTAAGAAAGCCAGTATCTATAAACCTCAC
This sequence comes from Vibrio ouci, assembly GCF_004551525.1. Taxonomy (GTDB): domain Bacteria; phylum Pseudomonadota; class Gammaproteobacteria; order Enterobacterales; family Vibrionaceae; genus Vibrio; species Vibrio ouci. The sequence continues at coordinate 4,427 of NZ_SATR01000076.1, forward strand.
GTTCGAAACGCACTGCAAAACAGTTATCAGGATTTCATTGGGGTCAGCCATAACGCGGTCCAGATCCTCAGACAGAACATGGCCATGAATGCGATGCGCCGCAGCATTGATTCGCTCAACCCGAATGCAAGGGCGATGAACTACGCCTACACCTCAAACAAAATGCAGCAAACCTCAATGTGGGCGACGTTAGGCATGCAAGCGCGTGAGTTCATTCCCATGATGCACACCATGCTGTTTTTCCTGTTCAGTTGTTTAAGTTTTATGATTGCCACCGCCGCACTCATTCCGGCCTTAACCAAGATGGTGCTGATGAACTACATCAAAACCTTCGCTTATCTGGCCACATGGCCACCGCTGTTTGCCATCTTAAACGCCCTTATGCTCTGGTCGTTAGAATCCACATCAAGCTCAACGGCGGATCCTATGAATGGCCTGACCCTGAAAAATGCCAACGCGCTGGATGAGCTTCATATTCGGTTTGGTTACCTGGCGGGATTCTTGATGATGGCCATTCCGGTCCTCGCGGGAAAAATCTTGCAAGGGGGCGTCGCCGCGGCGCAAGCGATGAACTACCAACTGGCGAGCATGATCAACAGCACCAACGCGCGGGTCTCAGCCGCCAGCTCCACGGGTAATGTGGACTTCGGTAATATGCAAATGCAAAACTACACGTTCAATAACACCAGTGCCAATAAGTGGGATGACAACTTGTTGCTCCGAACGGGCATGGCGACCGTTCAACAGCAAGATGGCGCCTCGATCACCACCTTACAAAATGATGGAGGGCGTAAACTCTACAATGCACAGGAAGCGGTGTCTAAACCAGTCTGGCACGCACAGGTCGCCAGCATGGCACAAAACAGCGTCAATGATCAGTTCGCCAGTGCGTTAACGTCGCAGGAGCAACATATCAATACGTTCACGGACAGCTATTCAAACAGCCTGCAGCAAAGTGACCGCTGGAACGACAGCTGGTCACGCAGCGACACGTATGGCGATGTGCACAACGCCTCCACCGAAGGTCAGATCACGCACTCCCGTTCGAAGATGGAATCCGCCATTGATAACATCTCACAAACCATGGGCTGGACCCGCGATCAGGCGCGGGCGTATGCCACCTCCGCCAGTGTAGGGGCCAGTGCAGGGCTCACCATCGGCACGCCGGGGCAAAATATCCTGAGCGGCGGGGTCAGCACCAGTGTTCAATGGAGCAGTGAGGAACGTCAGGCCTACAACGCCATGAGTGCCGAGCAGAAGCAAGCGCTTGATCAGGCGACCCAACAATACAGTGAAGGCGCCAATGCGATGAGTCGCGCAGGACGCACGCTCGATGCGAAGGAAAACCACAGCGCCGTTGAGCAATATGCTCATGACTTTGCGCTGAATCATCAACGTATGCAAAGTGCCGCCGCCTCCGTCAGCGAATCGAATGCTGAGGTGGCCAGCCTGAGTAAAATCCAGTCTCGCCTCGATAGTAATTCGTTGACCTTCACCGAAAATATCACCAGTGGTTTCCAACGCTATCTGGAATCCGAGCTCGAGGACAAAGATAGTGTCGCTCGCCTGATGAACGCCACTCAGCCGGAAGAGCTCAAGGAAGTTCGAGAGCGATTCGATAAATACGCTCGCAGTGAGGCGTTTGAGAAAGCCTTTGAGATATCGACCTCCAACAGTGATGTTGAGGCCTTAGCCAAGTTCTACAACTCTCAAAATTTGGCCACGACGCCCACGCTTTCGGCCGAGCAGAAAACCATGATTAACAGTGGTGCCAAGCAGGCCAAGGGCAAAATTGAAGAAGTGACCATCGATATGATCAATTACCGCGGCAGTGACCACCTGTTTGATGATGATGTTTACCGCAACATCAAAGGTAGCGTGTCCGTGACCGCGGGCCATATGCAAAATGAAGCCGAGCAGCCTGTCACTCCGACCATCAACCCGGATTCGGATGTGGTCAAAACGGTTGAAAACCACGTCAATCCTCCAGCAAAGAAAGCCGAAGACAGGAAGCCGCATACGGGGTATCAATTGTACGACCGCAACGGAGATAAATAATGGATAAATAAACAGTACTGTCTGTTTATTCACCCGAGTCTACTTGATAGTATCCCAGTACCGTTAACGTCCTGGGATACACACGGAGGTGCCGTATGAAAAAGACATGGTTCATTCTATTGAGCATGCTGTTCGTCGCTCCGGCCTGGGCGCAAAGTGGCACGTGGAACAAAAGTCCTGAGCTTGACGCCCTGATTGTCAAACTCAAGCAACATTATGCCTCTGATGACTTGTTTACTATTGATAAACGAAGCATGACTCAAGTGGATAATCTGTCATTTTTTATTCTGTATATCGATAAGCCCGATACGCCTGAGTATAAACAGCTTAAGGCTTACCTGTGGGGGGTCCAGCAATCGTATACGGGTGGTATTAATCGCCAGATTGAAACCAATGTGGTGCCCTGGTTCTGTCCGCCAGGGTTATTTAGAGGCTTCAGCCATTACGCTGAAAACCCAACCCAGTTTATCGAAAACCTGATTTGGGAAACGTTAGATATTGACTTACAACGTCGCCCAAATAACTTACCGAAAGGCATTGGCATGTTTAAGCCCATGTCAGGACTTATTCAGTATGGGTTCCAAATAAAGTACCCCTGCTACGAAACAATCCCTCCGGCTCACCGGGTTGGGAACTGGGCTTACTAAGCATTTAAACGAACCCTCTCTTTTTAAGAAACATCGACTTCACCCCCAACCCACTGCGTGCCAGTTTCTGTGTCGCGCCGTTTTTACGTTCTCCTTCTATCCACCCCGAAACTGACTCCTCTTTTCTGACAAAGGAGCGATTATGCACACGCCTAACCGCAAGAAAAGCAATCACTTTACCCGTGGAGGCCAGGTCACCTTTCACGCCATTACCATGTTCTTTCAAGTCCACAATAAGCTTCAGCCGCCCTGATCTGCTAACGGCTTTCAGCAAGACCTCCGCCTTAATAACAAGCGGGTTACGGGATAAGTATCCCTGTTACCAACGCCAGCGCTCTGCGCACGTGTTATAGGGGCGATAGACATCATTCACGAATAAATGATTCATTAATTAACAGCACTGCTATGCCCATCTGTGCGAGAATGGAACATGCACTTTCAAACACACTGTTTTTTCCGAGACAGGGAGGCAGGTTATGAAAAAGATGTGGATTGTTCTATTCGTCACGCTGGCCACCACGCCAGCCCTGGCGCAAGACGAGACCTGGAAAAAAAGCCCAAAGCTTGACACCTTAATTACCGAGGTCAAACAGTATTATGCCTCTGACAACCWGTCAGACTTAAACAATGAAAAACTGACCCAGGTGGATAGCCTACCGTTTTTTATTGTTTATATAGATCAGCSCAATACACCGGAATACAAGTTACTTCAGGCATATTTGTGGGGCACACAGGAAGCTCACATTCGTGTCATCAACCGCCAAATCCAAACTGGTGCCTTACCTTGGTTTTGCCCTAAAGAGTCACTAACCACCTTCAGTTACAACGCGGAACACCCCACTCTATTTATAGAGAACATTATTTGGCMGTCGCTTGATGGTCTCTTGATAAATGTGCCTCASCGTTTTTTACGGCCAGATCTACTTGCCAACTTTGGCAGCACTTCAGACTTTGTCATTGAGAGCCTGGAGAGCACATACCCTTGYGAKCACAACACACATTTATCCACCGTCCAGTGAGTCCCATAGCAATCTCTCACTCATGACGCGCTACCGCTGCCTTTGAGTCAACCTC
>NZ_SATR01000078.1 GCF_004551525.1 Vibrio ouci
TATCGAAGGCGCGGGGACCCGGGTCATTAACGGCGTTCGGACCTACCTGAGCTGCTGGAAGTATCAGCTCAGGTATCAGTGTGATTTCCCGGACACCTGCGCTGAACTTGCCGACAATTGCACCACCACGTCGAGCCGCTGCAAAACGTTACAAAACGGCGTGTGCGTCGAAAAGGAATACACCAAGACGTGTCCGGTGACAACGTGCAGCGCAACGAAGCTTCATTGTCTGGATGCGACGTTTTGCCTTGATGGCGATTGCTATGGCGCCATGCCGGCGCAATCTAAGGATTTCGCAAAATCCGCTGCAGCTCTGGCGGCGCTGTCTGAGGCAGCAAAAGGACTTGGCGATCCACCGCGTATTTTTACTGGACAAGGCATGCACTGCACTGACAAAGCGTTTGGGTTTGCCGATTGCTGTAAAGACAGTGGCTGGGGAACCGACATTGGACTGGCTAAGTGCAGTGAGCAGGAAAAAGCGCTTGGTCAGGCCAAGGAGCAAGGGTTAACCATCGCTCTGGGCTCGTATTGCGCGACTAAAATCCTCGGCGCTTGCGTGCGCAAAAAGAAAGGCTATTGCGTGTTCGACAGCAAGCTTGCCCGCATCGTGCAGGCGCAGGGCGCCAGAGATCAACTCGGACTGGGCTTTGGCTCTGCGAAGCACCCAAGGTGCGAGGCCCTTACCCCAGAGCAGTTGCAGGCCATCCGTTTTGATCGCATCGACTTTTCTGATTTCTTTGACGATATGCGTGGCAACGCCCAGCTCCCTTCCGCCAAAGAAATACAAGAGCGCTTGCGTAGCGCGTATGGAGAGTAAGGTATGTGCCAGATCACACTGCGTTTATTGCCACTCGTCCTGGTTAACTTTGCACGCGAACGCTTACAGACACGTCATGCCTGGCGACGGCTGCTTACAGCACTACTCATCATGGCTTTCATAGCTTCCTTTAGCGTGACAGCGTCACCAAAAGGTTGGAAATGGTACAACGAGCCGACCTTACCGCCTGTGCCGCCAGCTCCTGTGCCCACACCCGCGAACACCACCACGACGGTGATGAGTGCGACCGAGCAGATGGCGTGGTTTCATCAGACGTACGAAGAGGTCAAGGCGGACGCCACTCTCCACCCAGACGATGAGCACAAGTATCTGAGGCTGATGCAGCTTCATCACTTTATCGGTCAACAAACCGCGCGCACGGGCATGACGTTTAAAAAGCTGCTGCTCAAGTACCCCGAGTATTCCTATGTCAAAGACAGACCCGTAGAACAGGCTGCCAGAAGTACCTATCACCAGCTTGAGCGACAAAAGAAAATCGATACGGTGATCAAGATGAGAGACGACGGCTGGGGCTTTTTCTTTGTCTATCAAGGCAACGATCCCCTCAGTCAGGAACTTGCGCCATCGATTCAGCACTTTGCCGACACGTATGACATCGAGTTGCTGGGTGTGAGCGAGGATGGCCTCTTCACTCCCCACATCCGCCAAAACCGGGTCAATGACAACAAGGTGGTCGTGCCGTTTACGCCGGCACTTTTGTTGATCAACCCCACGACGTCCGAGTTTCAGCCCCTCGCCTACGGATTTATTTCCCAAGAGGATTTGCTCGGGCGCTTCTATAACGTCGCCACGCACTATCAGTCCGCTGATTTTTAGCGCCCAGTAAAGGAGACCACCTATGCCGAACTATCCACTGCTGATCTTGCTTCTACTTACCCAAGCGTCTTCGGTCCATGCGGCCGTTGAGCCCGCGTATGCCCTGGTGTTTTTTTACCGCAGTGACTGCCCTTATTGCCATCAGTTTGCCCCTAAGTTCAAGGCCCTGACCCAGCAAAAGCAGTTACCGAGCTACGTTTTTTCACTCGATAACCAACCGTTACCTGATTACCCAGCGCCCATTCCGGTGACGCCAGACATCAGCCAGCGGTTCTTTGACAACCCCAGAAACATCACTGTGCCTGCGACGTTTTTACTCAACGTCAACAGCCACAAGTTCGTCCGGGTATCGGTGGGCAACGTCAGTTATGCCGAGCTCAAGCAAAGCGTCGACGGCATATTGAGCGATCAGCGTCTGCTCAGCGCCATGCAGTAAGCCATTATCTCGATGAGGAATTCGATTATGCGCAGATACTTATCCACACATATTGTGGAAAAAACACCCAAAGCATTGATATATCTTGTGTTGTCTATTGGGCTATTTTGTCAAGCCCACGGAGCGGGTGTAAACCGGTCACTGGATGGATTTTTTAATGATTTGGGTTATCACAGCAACGTCTCCGATCCCAATGCCTACAAAGGACAAGCGGCCAACTACTATAATGGCGGCTCATTGTATGTCCGCTCACCGGTAAAACACGCCCAACTGGTTTCGACCTCGATCCCCTCTGTTAGTATGGGGTGTAGCGGCATCGATGCCTTCATGGGCGGCTTTTCTCACATTAATTCCGATCAGTTGGTTCAGTTCGGTAAAGCGGTGATCGCCAATGCCACGCCCTTTGCGGTCGATTTAGCGCTGCAAACCTGGGCGCCGCAAATCAAACAAATCCGCGATAACCTGCAAAACATCGCCGACAAGTGGCTTAATCAGTCGATCAACTCCTGTGAAACCGCGCAAGCGGCGGTGAGCGGACTCGCGGCCGCCTTTGACAGTCCTCAGACGAAAAAGCACATCTGCTCCACGATAGGTACCCACAATAATGCCTTCTCAGACTGGCTGGCCGCGCAGCAGGAATGCGGCGTCGGCGGACAGGCCCGCGCGCAACTGGCCAATGCCCGTCAACACCCCGCGACAGAAGATCTCACCAAAACCAATCACAACATTGTCTGGTCGGCGACATTAAACAACCCCTTCCTGTCGAGCGATACCGCGCTGGCCGAATTCTTAATGAGTATATCCGGCACCTATATCTATGACAGTGCAGGTAAGCCGCGTTATTACGCCAGCTTACTGGCCGACAACAACAACCTGGTGCACGCCCTACTCGAAGGCGGAGACATCACCTATTACCGCTGTGATAACACGGATGAAAAAGCGTGTTTAAACCCCGCCAAGCACCACCTGAATTTGCCATCAGACAAGGGGCTGCAAAATCGTATCCGCAGCAAACTCGAACAGCTTTACCAGGCGATCAACAATGACGCGCGATTAACCCCGGATCAAACCTCGTTCTTAGAGTACACAGAGACCCCGGTGTTGGCCGTGTTCAACAGCGCCGCCCGAGCTAATCGCTCCCCAAACCTTGCCGCCTATTCACGCGTGATCTCGGTTGAACTGCTCAACCGTTATCTCACCAACATGCTCACTATTGTTAAGGCTTCGCTGGCCAACACTCAGGTCAGCGCCGACGACATCACACTGATCGCCGATGATATCGATCGCGCTAAGCGCTTTACCGATGGATTAACCGATAAAGCCACCAAACAACTCCTTCAGCAAGAGCAACTCATTCAGGCCCACAAATTCAATGATCAGCGAGCCTTGCAAGAGATCAACGGCAAACTCATTCACAACCAAACCTATGGAGAATAACCATGAACCGAAAGCATAACGTCACAACCCAGGGCGCAACATTAAAGAGCGCCAAACGCCTTACCGATGCATTGGCCGACAAAGCCGATGACAACGTGCAAGTATGCCCCCGCTACGGAGAATAACCATGAGCCTTGAATATTACGTCTATACCCAAGGCGCGACTATCCAGCGCGCCCTTAACGCCGTCGCCACCTACTTTGAGTCCTCCAGTTTTGCGTCGATGACCTCTATCGCGCTGATGATTGGCGCAATCATTACGATGGCGTACTTTTTTGCCACCCGTAATACCCGCCACCTCTATGTGTGGGCGATCGTCTTTACCCTGGTCCCCACCTTTCTGCTTAACCAGACCACCCGGATGCAAATCATTGATAAAACCGAGCCCGACAGCGTCTATTCGGTCGACAATGTGCCGTATCTGGTTGCCCTGCCGACCTGGTTTTTCAGCACTCTGATGGTGGGCGTCACGGAATCGGTTGAAACCATCTTCACCACAACGAGAGATCAACGCTATGGCCGAACGGGAATGCTGTTTGGCTCGGAGATGTTTCAGTTGTCGCGTAAAGCGTCGCTCAGGGATATCCGTGAGCGCCATGTCTGGGATGACTTTTTCAGAAACTGCATTGTTGACGACATTGAAATCAACAAGAAATACTCCTGGAATCAACTGTTCAATGCCCCGGACATTTTTGACTTCCTGAGTCAGCAGTCGATGAGTCCTTTACGCGGGGTCATGCTTGATGTCGTCAGTCAGGACTTTAAAACCTGTCGTGAGATCTTCCCCGACATCCAACGCACTTTCGGGAAAGCCTCTGCAGAAGAGATGGAACTGCTAGGCACCTACCTCCATGGCTCTAAGGCAGCACTGTATCGACCCCATGTCAAACAGGCATTGGAAAACAGCTATATGAGCTTTGTTGGTGTGAGCAATAACGCCGCCGATATTTTAAGGCATAACATGACCATAAATGCCATACGCAGTAGCGTTCACGGACTGGCCAGCGGGGGGATAGGCGGCGTCGGCATCAATTACGCCTATACCACCAACAAAATGCAGCAAACCTCGATGTGGGCAACCTTAGGTCTGCAAGCGCGTGAGTTCATTCCTATGATGCACACAATGATGTTTTTCCTGTTCAGCTGTTTAGGCATCATCATTGGCGCCGCAGCCTTGATCCCCGCACTGACGAAAATGGTGCTGACGAACTACATCAAAACCTTTGCCTATCTGGCGACCTGGCCGCCTCTGTTTGCGATACTCAATGGCCTGATGCTGTGGGGACTTGAATCGACCTCCAATGCCACGGCCCAGCCAATGAATGGCCTGTCACTGAGTAACTCAAATGCACTGGAAGAGCTTCATCTCCGGTTTGGGTATATGGCCGGTTTTCTGATGATGGCGATCCCGGTACTGGCCGGGAGAATCCTGCAAGGGGGCATCGCTGCCGTGCAGGCGATGAACTACCAACTCGCCAGTATGATCAACAGCTCCAATGCCCGGGCTGCAGAGGCGAGCTCTACGGGGAACATCGACTTTGGTAACCTGCAGATGCAAAACCACTCGTTCAATAACACCAGTGCCAATAAACTCGATGATAACCTGCTGCTGCGAACCGGCATGGCCACCGTTCAGCAAAGCAGCGGCGCGTCCATTACCACCTTACAAAATGATGGAGGGCGTAAACTCTACAATGCACAGGAAGCGGTATCGAATCCAATCTGGCAGGCGCAGGCCACCAGCATGGTGCAAAGTAGCGTTAACGATCAGTACTCGAGAGCGTTAACGTCACAGAAACAGCATATGGATACCTTCACCGACAGTTATGCAAACAGTGTGCAGCAAAGTGACCGCTGGAACGACAACTGGTCGAGCAACTATTCGTATGGTGATGCACACAGCGCCTCTACCGAAGGCCAGATCACGCAGTCCCACTCTAAGATGGAATCCGCCATCGACAGCATCTCGCAAACCATGGGCTGGACTCACGATCAGGCTCGGGCGTATGCCACCTCCGCCAATGCAGGGCTGTCTATCGGCACGCCGGGACAAACCAAGCTGGGCGGCGGGTTCAGCACCGCTGTGCAATGGAGTACTGACCAACGTCTGGGCTACCGCGCCATGGGCGACGAGCAGAAACAGGCCCTGGCGCAAGCCATGCAGCAGTACAATGAAGGGGCAAGTTCCATGGAGCGTGCCGGACGCACGATTGAAGCCAAGGAAAACCGCAGCGCCGTTGAGCAATACGCACACGACTTTGCGCTCAACCACCAGCGTCTGCAAAGCGCCGCCTCTTCCGTCAGTGCATCGAACACCGAAGTGTCCAGCCTGCATAGCCTCAAGTCCAACCTCAAAAGCGATTCCTTGAGATTTGGCCAAGATCTCAGAGCGCCATTCCAGGAGTATCTAGAAGAAAAATATGGCTCAAATGACCCTATCATTAAGCGCATAATGCTTTCCACTCAGGCTGGGGATTTGAAGGATGCATACAAAGAGTTTGATGAATACGCTCGCAGCGACGCTTTCCATGAGCACTTTGGCCTCTATGATCATGGGTTTCCATCGTATGAGCCATCAACCAAGCGTGATCTGGTCAGGCTCTCACCTGAGCAGAAGAGTACGGCGCAAAGTAACGCATCAAAAGGCAAGGAGGTCATCGACGAAATCACCATCGATATGATCAACTACCATGGCAGTGACCACCTGTTTGACAGCGACGCTTACCGCAACGTCAAAGGGAGCGCGTCTGTGACTGGTGGCCATATGCAAAACGAAGCACAGCAGCCGGTTACTCCGACGACTAATCCGGATTCGGATGTGGTCAAGACCGTCAACGACCACATCAATCCTCCGGCAAAGGACGCGGCGGACAGGAAGCCACATACGGGGTATCAGTTGCATGACAGCAAAAAAGATAATTAATGGATAAATAAACAGCACTGTCTATTTATCCACCCACCTAAACTTGCTAGTATCCCAGTCAGCGTGCTGGGATACACAAGGAGACACCTAATGAAAAAAACATGGGTTGTTCTATTAAGCGTACTGGCCATCGCACCAGTCTCGGCGCAAGACGAGAGCTGGCATAAAAGCCCGCAGCTTGAGGCCCTAGTCTTTGAACTAAAACAACTTTACGCTACCGACAATTTATCAGAGTTAAAGCAAGAACATATGACTCAGGTCGATAATCTGTCGTTTTTCATTCTGTATAGTATATCGACAAGCCTGACGCCCCTGAACATAAACTTCTTAAAGCGTATTTATGGGGTATGCAGGAAGCGCATATTCGCAGTGTCAACGAACAGATCCGAACCAATATAATGCCATGGTTCTGCCCGAAAGGCCTGCTCAGGAACTACAGCCACTTAGCACCAAATCCGACACGGTTTGTCGAGCAGCTTATCTGGCGAGGGATTGATTATAATCTCAAGTATGCCCCCAATCGCTTCAGACGCCCCGATTTATTCGCGGCTTTCGGAACCAGCTCTGGCTTCATAACAGACGGCCTACAAGATAAGTATCCCTGTTACCAACGCCAACAATCTGCACGCGTGTTATAGGGACGATTGAATCATTCACGGATAAATAATTCATAATTTAACAGCATTGCTATGCCCATCAGTGCCAGAATAGAGCACGCATTTTCAAACACAAACACACTGTTTTTCCGAAACAGGGAGGCAGGTTATGAAAAAGATGTGGGTTGCTCTATTCGTCACACTGGCCACCACGCCAGTTCTGGCGCAAGATGAGATCTGGAAAAAAAGCCCAAAGCTTGACACCTTAATTACCGAGGTCAAACAGTATTATGCCTCTGACAACC
>NZ_SATR01000009.1 GCF_004551525.1 Vibrio ouci
AGGCCTGCCGCCAGCGTTCAATCTGAGCCATGATCAAACTCTTCAATTTAAGATTTTGTTCGGCTCAATGAATACTGACTTCAAAACTACTGTGTAATTTTAAAGCTATTATCGTTCCAACAGAACGATAATGAATTGACTGTGCCAAGACTAAGTTTTCTTTTACAAAGAAAGCTAATCTCGTTTGGTCACTTCGTTTCATTGAAACCTAATTTGATACCGCTCTTTATTAAGAGAAATATCTAATTGGATTATCATCAACGAGTGCCCACACAGATTGATAGGTTTATATTGTTAAAGAGCGTTCTTCTTTGTGACTCACATCACTTCGGAAGAGGCAGCCATTCTAGCGTTTCATTCTCAAGTGTCAAACACTTTTTTGAATTTTTTATTTCAAACTTTTCAATTCGAAATTTAACTAGTTGGCTTTACTGATTCACCGCTGAAGCCTTGTGGCGTCTGCCGTGTCAGTGGAAGCGCATTATAGGGAGTTCCTTTTCGAAGGCAAGAGAAAAAATGCATTTTTTCAATAAAAAAGGCTTAAGTGAGCAAATGTCACTCAAAGCCTTATTTACACCCAACTTACCCCAACGTTACACACAATTATCTGTGGATAACTAGTCGTCAGAATCGAAGAAGTAAGAGATTCTTGAGCGGGGGTTTAGATATTCGCGCACTTTATCTGGCAATTTGTTAGGTAAGACTGCATTAACTATCTTTATTTCTCTCTCAGCCAAATCAATGATTGGAGCTTGAGTTCTTGGAACGGACGGATCATAGATAAGCACATTAGGGAAAAGAATGTTCTTGGCATTAACAGAGATAACTAAGCCAACCATATCATTCGACAGTTGAACTACGGTTCCCGGTGGGTAGATGCCCATGAACTTAATCAGCAGACTGAGGTTCTCATTATTATAAAGGTGTTTGCAGTTCTTATATAAATGAGAAAGTGCCACATAAGGGATCTTTTGTTCCGCTGGAATATTGCTATGGCAGAGGTTGTCATAGGCATTCGCTACCGCAACAATTTGAGTTAACGGTTCGATGGCGTCTTCTTTTAGCCCTTCCGGGTAACCCGAACCATCATTCAACTCATGGTGCTGAGCAATGACATTTCGCGCACTCTCTGGAAAGCTTTCCATATTAGCCGCAATCTCTAAACCATATTTAGTGTGCAGCTTTAGGTAGTTCTTCTCTGGTTCTGTCAGTACCGTCTGTTTACGTAATATCGCCGTCGGCACTTTGACTTTGCCCATATCATGAAATAATGAAGCAAATGCCACTTCTTTTATCTCTTGAGCATTAAGCTTTTTCGCCTTCGCGATCATCATCGCGACAACAGACACATTAAGTGAATGAAAGTAGATATCTTCAAATTCACTTTTACCATTCATCAAATGAAGGGTGACATTATCGTCACTCAATAACTTATCGACGATATCGTTAACTAATTGGCTCGCCTCATCAACAGCCTGCTCTGGGCGATTGCGAATCTTGTTCATGACCGCACGCATACGCGATAGTGAACGTTCAAACTCTTTTTCACAGTTAATAACTCTGCGACGGTAGGCGCTCAGCTTTTCAATTCGGTCTTGCTTCTCTTTCCAAAGCTTCTTTGCTTCTAACTCAGTGGCGTCTGGCTTCTCACTAACAGGTTCATCACTTTGAGATGAAGGAGGCAGTGGCTCTGTGTCGCTTTGATTTGGATTAATAAAGACATGCTTGATACCAAGGTGGCGGATCAAGCGGATAGTCTCTTCATCTTTAACTTTGAAACTATTAAATAAGAACGGGTGCTCATTCCACTTAACAGGTAGGCGAATGTGCAACCCTGGCTGTAATCTGTCTACGGTAATTTTTATACTTGCCACGATATATACAACTTATCAATCTTCAATCAATTTATAATTTTAGAGTAATGAGAATGCGAATTCACTCCCCATCTACTGTAATGAGAGATCAATAACGTAACACTATTTGACTAAATCACAGTGAAGCATCCAACGAATACCAAACTGATCCTCTACCTTACCAAAGCGCGCTCCCCAAAATGTATCTTCAAGAGGCATCATGATATGACCTCCTTCAAGGAGTTTGTCATATAACCTAGCTTGCTCATCGAGATCGTCCAATACAATGGATAGCGCTACGTTATTACCCGTCAATTCTTTCGCGACCATACCATCGGACAACATCAGCTTCATTCCAAACGCTTCAAACTCCGCATGCATAATCCATTGAGGGTCAGCACCTTCGATCACTTGCGGTGCATCTTTAAAGTATTGCTTAGTCACCACAACGCCACCAAAGCACTTATGGTAGAACTCTAGCGCCTCTTCACATCGACCAGCAAAAAATAGGTATGGGGTTAATTTATACATTATTTATCTCCTTGCTCTATATAAGAAGATAGACAACTTTTTGAAAAGGCGAGAGAAAACAGGAAAATTTATCTAATAACTTTGAGAGATTGGCGAATTTTGAGCTGTGGTTCAAATTGCGCATTTATCTCAATGTCAGATTTTGCAATCAAATGACTCAGCTTCAAAGCAGCAGTACGCGCCATATCGCTAATTGGAAAATGGACCGAGGTTACCGTCGGATAAAGATCAGCACAACGGTCAATACTGTCGAAACTGACGATTGAGATTTGGTTAGGCACTTCAACACCCGCTTCATGAAGGTATTGTAGCGCCCCTACCGTCATTTCCTCACTACAAGAAAAAATAGCAGTAACCTCAGGGGCGGCTTCTAAGATGCGTTGCGCCGCGATATAGCCACTCTGTCGCCCGTAATCTCCTTCTGCGCACCAAGCCTCTTTAACTACAATGTCAGCGTTATGCATCTCATCAAGATAGCCTTGCTTACGCCGTAAACTATTCTCACGATGAGAGGGGCCTGAAATACAAGCGATCTTGTTATGCCCGTTTTCTAATAGGTGTTTAACCGCAAGGCGGGCTGCTTTCGTGTGATCATAAGTTATGCTTCTTGATTCGAGGCCTGGGACATATCTATCAAGTAATACAAAGGGGGTCGGTGCTTGAGATAAAGTCATTAGCTCTTGATCAGAAAGATAACGACTATGAAGTACATAACCATCACAACATAAATCATTAAAACGCTGTATCGCTTCTTTTTCTCCATCCGCTGAGTGATGGCCTTGCGCTGTGATCAAAAACTTTTTATGTTGATCTAACTCGCTTTGAACTTGGTCCATCATAGCGCCAAAGAAACCACCAGTGTAGTAAGTCACAAGTAGACCAACCATATTAGTCGATGATGTTGCCAAAGAGCGAGCAATGGCACTCGGCCGATAGTCCAGTGCTTTCATCGCTTCTTCAACTTTAAGGCGCGTTTCTTCTTTGAACTTGCCTTCTCCGTTAATGATACGTGAGACAGTAGAGCGGTTAACTCCCGCAAGTTCAGCGACATCTTTTATTCTTGCCATAACATCCTGTACTTAGTGACGTAATAAAGAGACTGCCAGAATATAAGGATATGACTAAGGGGGTATTCTGGCAGTCGTAAAACATCATACACTCGGCTAATCAGAGCTAATAGTCAGAGCAGAGTAATCCGTGACTTTGATTGAATGTCTCGCTAGTAATACCGCTAGTTTGTCATCAGTCAGTATGTCGAGTTCTCGTTCTCTTTGCTTCGCGTAACCACTTCCGTTCATCAAAGCAGAATCCACAATTGCGGGGTGACACATCACTTCCACCACATCGTACTCAGATTTTAGTTCAGCTAAATGGTCAACTAACTTATCTAGCTTCACCCCTTGATCATAAAACTCGTCACTAAACTTATACCTTAGCCCTTGCTGGACTTGCCCTCTCAAAGGTATCTGGTATTTTGCAGCCACTTCGGTGACGACAGGTAAAAAGCTCGGATGGGTGTGAACATGATGGTGGCTATCTAAATGACTGAGGCTAAGCCCCGACTTAAGAAACGCTTCAACTTGAGCAATACACTCTTCATAGATGGCTTGCTCAGAATAAGATGTTTGCTTCCAAAACTGCTCATAACTAAAAAACTCACCTTGTTGATTACAAAATGATGAGTGGCCTGTGATGGGACGGCCTAACGTAAACCTTAAATGCAGACCGACTTTCAAAGACGGTACTTCTTTAGCTAGAGCGATGGCATCCTTTTCTGCGGCCATACCCACCAGCATCGTGGTCGACTTCACTACCCCGTTAAGATGGGATTGCACAATACCTTGGTTGACTCCCGGAGTTAGACCAAAGTCATCAGCATTAAAAATTACTTTCATCGCTCTAGCCGTTCCTTATGACAAATCCAGTTTAAACTGAGGTAAATACGGAGCGTTGTGCTCCAGTATTTCGTCCAATATCGATTTAGCGCGGCCAATATCTGGAACCAAAGGGTTATTCGATAGCGCCATTAGCGCATCGTCATAACTGCCATGAACCGCTGCTTCAATCGCCAATTGTTCATACGCTTTCACTTGCTGCAGCAAACCCGAGATTTTAGACGACAAGCGACCAACCGCTAAAGGTTTAGCCCCCCAACTTCCAATGACAGCGGTACATTCAATCACGGCATCGTCTGCTAAATGATGAATGGCGCCGTTGTTTGTTACATTCACCACATGCAGTGAGTTGCGATTATTATAAATCGCATCGACTAAATTTAATGAAGCATCAGAGTAATAAGCTCCCCCTCGCTCTTCCAGCTGTTGAGGTTTATGATCTAACTGCGGCTGTTGATAAAGCTTGAACAGTTCCGCTTCCGTTTGCATCACTTGTTCAGCACGAGTGCCTTGTTGCTCTGCACTCTGCTTTTCTTCCGCTAGCATTGCATCGGTTTGGTAAAAGTAGCGGTGGTATGGACAAGGAATCGCGCCCAGTGCATTGAGGAACGTAGGGTCCCACGGTTCCTCCCAGATATTTTTCATGCTGAAGTTAGCTCCATCACCAACTTTAGTCAGTACTTGCTGTGTAATATCTTGCCCCTTTAGCCAAGCTCTATGAACCCAAACTAAATGATTTAAACCTGCAAATTCAAGTTGCAACTCTTTCGGTTGGCACTCCATCATCTCAGCAATCATCATTTGCATTGAGACTGGAACATTACATAAGCCGATGCTCTTAACCTTGGTGTATTTATTGACAGCCTCAGTGACCAAACCTGCTGGGTTGGTGAAGTTAAGCATCCAAGCATCCGGTGAGAGCTCTTCAATATCCCTACAAATATCCAAAATTACCGGAATAGTCCTCAACGCTTTCGCAAAACCACCTGGCCCAGTGGTCTCTTGACCAATCACATCGTATTTCAGCGGAATTTTTTCATCACTGGCCCTCGCGGCTAATCCCCCGACTCGAAACTGAGTCATAACAAAATCGGCACCTTCGATTGCCGCACGTCGATCAAAATCAGCGATGACTTCAATATCCGCCTCAGCCTTGTTAATCATTCTTTTTGCAAGAGCAGCAATGATCTCCAACTTGTCAAAACCAGCCTCTATATCAACAAAGTGAATCTGTTTAACAGGTAATACATCTAACCTGTTCAAGACCCCTTCGACCAGTTCTGGAGTATAACTGCTACCACCACCAATAATGGCGAGTTTAATTGCATCCCTTGCCATAATTATCCCTGCCCTGAAAGTTGTTTATGTAACAAAACCATCTCTGTTGCCATTTCTTGCGCAAGAATGGTAGTCATCAGATGATCTTGGGCATGCACCATTACTAGCGTCATCGCTACTTTGCCTTCACCCTGATCTTGTTCAATTAACTGTGTCTGGATCAGGTGCGCTTTATTGAGGCACTCCTTCGCTTGTGACAATCGCTCTTCTGCGGCCTTAAAGTTCTTTTCTCTGGAAAGTCGCAGTGCTTCGTAACTTAGACTGCGCGCTTCACCTGCATTGCAGATAATTTCCATTACTACTAGTTCTTGGTCCATTTCCGTATCCTCTAGTTCGGGCTGTAGCAACACAGCCCGTTACTGCTATTTATGCTGCTACGCCTTCACCTGACACTGGTTGAGCTTTTTCATTCGCTTTCTCAGTTGGTTGCTCTTGTTCCATCACCTGCTTTTCAAACATCTTGAAGAATGGCAGGTAGATAAACAGGTCAAGAATGAGTAGTGCGATAACCAATAGCACCGGAGAGAGTGTCCAACCGCTACCCCATGAAGCACCGATAATCGCAGGCGTAGTCCAAGGCGTTGTCGCAACGCCCATTCCAACGAAACCTAGATGAACGGCAAAATACGCAATCGTCGCGTTCAAGATAGGCGCAAAGACAAACGGAATGAACAAGATAGGATTCATCACAATTGGGCTGCCAAAAATGACAGGTTCATTAATTTGGAAGAAGCCAGGCACAGCACTCATTCGGCCAATACTCTTCAAGTGGGCTGAGCGGCTAAATGACATCAGCATAACCAATGCTAGCGTTGCGCCTGAGCCACCAATAAAGATGTAGAAATCCCAGAACGGTTGCGTGAAAACATTCGGAATTGGCTGCCCAGCCACAAAGGCATCGATATTTGCGCCAATGTTGGTTAGGAAAATTGGCGAGAGCAGGCCTACGACAATCGCCGCACCATGAATACCAGCAAACCAAAGTAACTGACAAACCAGTAGTGCACCGATGATAGCTGGCAATGTGTTGGAAGCACTGATCAACGGTTTGAACATCGCCATTACCGCATCAGGGATGAGCATGTCATATTGGGTTTGGACAAATAAGCTAAGCGGATAAAGCGTTACGAAAATGGCCAAAACAGGCAGTAGCACTTCAAACGATCGCGCGATCGCAGGTGGCACTTGCTCAGGCATACGAATAGTGATGTTGTGCTTTTTCATAAAACGATACAGCTCAACAGAGAAGAATGCGCACATGACCGCGGTAAAGATCCCTGTTCCTCCCATATGAGCCATCGAGAGAGCCCCCTCTTTTGCCGGAGATGCCACCAGCAAAAAGCTCATCAATGACAATACCGCACTAGTGATGCCATCCATTTTGTACGCTTTCGCTAAACTGTAAGCAACGCCGAGCGAGACAAAAATCGTCATGATGCCCATCGACATATTGAAAGGCATCATAATGGTATCGAAGTTGGCGGTTGCAAAATCCAACCATGCTCGACCAAATACGTTCGTTGTCTCTTCTGCAAATGGAGGGAAAGCAAAGATCAAAATAAAACTACCAACAATGATAAACGGCATTGCAACAATAAAGCCGTCTCTCATTGCTCTTACATGAGGTTGATTACCCACTTTTGCTGCAAGTGGTGCGATATGCTTTTCGACGATTCCTATAATCGCATCATAAAGCTTCATAGATTCCATCCTTATTTTTTAGACAAAGGAGCCCCTACACCCAATTTCTTGGATGCATACTCTTTTATTTAAAATTGAATTGTTTAGTGAGTTAGATTAATTCGAGCGCTTGTTGAAGCACTTCTTCACCTTTCATCATTCCGTAGGCTTGCGGAGAAATCGCCGCGATATTCTTACCATGCTCACTGGCTGTCTTTTGTAACTCTTCCAATTGAAAACGCACTTGAGGGCCAAGCAAACAAACGTCGTACTCTTTAATCGCTTCATCAAACGCATTTACCGACATTGCATCGATTTTACATTCGAGCCCTTGTTGCTCAGCGGCTTGCTCCATCTTCTTCACTAACATGCTGGTAGACATCCCTGCACTACAACACAAAAGTATTTTCTTCATAACCTTGCTCCATGTGTTCAAATTTCAACCTACAAAAACTGTATCAAAATTAACCAACACAAAAAAGCGCAACCGGTTGCGTTGTGCGTGAACAAAATCTCATTTTATAAAGAAAACTAACTACATTTCATTTGTTGATAATTCTAATAAATACTTATAAGGGAGAAGAGTGCTGAGAACTCAGCAAAAAAAGACAAAGCCCAGCGCAAAATCGCTGGGCTTTGGAAATGAGACTTCACTTGGGGTTATTTGATATTGAATATCTGCTCTGTTTCAAGTGAAGTCATAGTGCGAACCTGACGCCATACGTAGTAGAAGATCCCCATCATCATCAACATGCTTGGAATCGCAATCGCTGGGTAACTATAAAGTGTCAGCTTACCTAGCTCTTCATTAAATGCAGCGGTACCGGCTGGGCTAGTCACAATCCATGTTGCAAGGAAGTAGTTCATCGCCGAAGAGAAAGCAAACGTACATGCGAACAAGTAATTCGACTTCATTAAGCAGCGCTCAAACGCCGCAGGGTTACCTGATTGCTCCAATCGTTCTTCGATCAATGACATATTGAGCAGTGTTGGCGTGAAGATCACCTTCTGCATAAATGGGTAACGAGTAAACGTAGATCCTAAAACCGCTAAGCCAATCAAACCAGGGATGAGCGCCTCTTTAACGGCTAACCACTGAGTGTCTAACTCAAGTAAGCCAATACCACCCGTTAATAACACGCTGACAAAACCCAGCGCGGCAATGAAGTTGAATCTCTTGTTGCGAATAAGCTCCATACCGCCGTAAGCCACAGGGAAGGCTAAAGCAACGATAAGAGCTAATGCGGTACCTAAGTGCTCTTCGCCACTGAACTTCATCAAAATGAAAGACGGTAGAAATACGTTGAAGAGGATCTCGAACAAGGGGTTCGACTTTTTGTTGGCCATATTACTCATAATTTCTCAGTTGAAAGCGTATCTATTAATTATACTCGGAGAGATTGTTCCTTGCTCAGCCTCAGATGTAAAGCCCTACGGTTTCACGCACTGTAAACTTATGTGACACAGCTTTGTTGCTCTGCGCTTAAATCACTCATTTTCACAACCCCTAAAACGACGAAAGGCCGCTAAAAATAGCGACCTTTCTATATGCGGTAGCGATAAGGCAAAACTGCCTATCCCCCAGAAACTACAAAGCCCATACCTCAGATACAACAAAGCCCCGACTTTCGTCGAGGCTTTATCGTTTAAATATGGTACCGGTAGGCGGGCTGATTGGACAGGCATTCCTGCCGTCACCGCGAAGGCAACGCTGCCTACCCCCCAGATACAACAAAGCCCCAACATTCGTTGAGGCTCTGTCTTTAAATATGGTACCGGTAGGCGGACTTGAACCGCCACGCCCGAAGGCAACGGATTTTGAATCCGTCGTGTATACCAATTTCACCATACCGGCATTATCTTGAGGCATTAGCCTGTCGATGTTTGGCATTATACGTATGCCGATGATTCGTGCAAGTGCAAAAGACTGAATTGCTTGCCGTTTGCCGATAAAATCGCCATAAATTGATAAGCTGTGCGCAAGCTCTCTTTTCAGATCTAAACTGAAGCTTTATTCTTTCGCCTTATTTTATTTTGGTAAGTGGGTTTTATGTCAACAACTGACACTTTGCCACCAGCAGGGCTATTTCGCCGTCTGGGAGCACTCTTTTATGATGGGCTAATTATCATCGCAGTCGAGATGATGGCGGCAGGTATCATTATTGCTATTCTGCATGCATTAATGGCAATGGGAATTTTTGATGTTGGCAGCTACGCTGATGTCAGCGACTTTCTAACTAACCACCCAATTTGGAGCCCGGTATACACGGCTTACTTAGCGTTTGTCTGGATCTACTTCTTTGTGTTCTTCTGGACTCGTGCGGGGCAAACACTCGGTATGCGTGCTTGGAAACTGCACCTACGCAGCAATGATGGAACGGCGGTTTCTGTTACTCAAGCACTGATTCGTATCGGCACTTCAGGCTTTGGTTTAGCAAACTTTACTGTACCGCTTGATCCTCACAAGCGTGGCTTCCACGATATTTGGGCTAAGACTCAAGTAGTGGTATTACCTAAAGCAAACTAGATACGTTCTAAAGTGATACAAAAAAGGAAGGCCAGTGCCTTCCTTTTTTTATTTCTATCAAGCTAATGTTCAATTAGTCGACTTTAAGCTCTTTTAGCATTGATTCAGGTAGGGCTAGATCATCGTTTTTATTAACCGAAATACCAGAATCAAGAATCGCTTTAGCAATTTGCTTCGCCTCATCAAGAGAGTGCATTGCCGCTGTACCACATTGGTACTCATTCAGCTCAGGGATCTTGTTTTGGCTTTCAACTTTCAATACGTCTTGCATTGCTGCTAACCAAGCATCGGCTACTTGCTGTTCTTGTGGGGTACCAATCAGGCTCATGTAGAAACCAGTACGACAGCCCATTGGCGAGATATCGATGATCTCAACACTCTCACCATTTAGGTGGTTACGCATAAAGCCAGCGTATAGGTGCTCTAGCGTATGGATGCCTTTCTCAGACAGAATGTCTTTATTTGGTGCAGTAAAACGCAGGTCAAATACCGTAATCGTATCGCCTTTCGGGGTGGTCATTGTTTTCGCTACACGTACAGCAGGTGCATTCATACGTGTGTGATCTACGGTAAAACTATCTAATAACGGCATTGTCCTTCTCCATGTTAACTGCTCTTAAAAGAACCAGCTTCGATTGTCTTCTAATTCTTGTCGGCACTGCTTAAGTTGCCAACCATAATCTTTTGCTTGCTGTTCAACGCGACGTGCGACTTTAATCAACGACGGTTTAGCTTGGTAACTTTTTCTTTTAAAACCACCACGTCCTTCGTGGTAAGCCAAATATTGATTGTAAGAATCCCACTTGGAAACACCGAGTTGCCTTTGCGTCTCATGGGTATACCAACCAATAAACATTAAGGCATCGGCGAAATCAGTTCGTGAGCCGCCATGTCCTGTCGCATCCTGAAAGTCATCCCATGCCGGGTCTTGCGCTTGCGCATATCCATAAGCGCTGCTGACACGCCCCCAAGGAATAAAGCCTAATAGGTAATCCTTGGGCGGCCTGGCATCGTGGCGATAGCTACTTTCCTGTTTGACAAAAGCCATCGCGACTTGAACGGGCGTGCCCCACTCCTCTTGCATATCAAGCGCATCGTCGTACCACCCCGGTTTCTCACGAAAGATTTCACATAGGTTGGACTGATTTTTCGGTGGAGCTGTCGCACAGCCACTCAAAACGATAGCACCAACGATAGGGAGCAAAAGCTTTTTCACGCTAAACCTACGCTTTCAAATATGCAAAGTAGTCAGTAAGAAACTCATCAAAGTTTAACTGGTCAGCATCTTCCACCTGCTGTTGAGCAATACGAGAACGTTCTACTTCCTGTTCCATTTCTTGCTCACTGTAGACTCGATACTGATGGTCTAAATGCTGGTTGCGATACTGCTTACCAAATACGCAACCCACTTTACCTAGACCACCATGCTGTTTGGTATCTGCCAATAGCTGGCCTGAAATAGTCAGCTCTGGATTATCAATCCACGACAGCAATTTAAAACATACTGCTTGGTATTCATCACTGCCATTTGCCGCATCCATTAGCTCTGCAATCTGCACCAGTTCGACGAAGACACGCTTAGCCCAGTCTTGTAGTGATAGCACTTCACCGCGGCAGCCAATTTGTAGCTCTAAACCAGGCTTGCGGCCTTCTGCAATGACTTTATTCCAGTTCTCACGCCAACATGCCTGTTCACAATAATCCATAGGTTCTGAATCAGTCAGTGCAGCCCAAGCTAAAAATAGGTCTAAGAAACGTACTTGGTCTTCATCAATACCAACCGAGCTGTATGGGTTGACGTCAAGTGAGCGAACTTCGATGTACTCCACACCACCGCGTGCTAACGCTTCTGATGGTTTTTCACCTGATTTAGCCACACGTTTAGGGCGAATAGGCGCGTACAATTCATTTTCAATCTGCAGTACATTGCTGTTTAGCTGACGATACTCACCATCAACTTTTACGCCGATCTCGGCAAATTCTTCAGATGGCGTACGGATAGCTGTGTTTAGGCCATCTAGATACTCATCTAAACTATTGAAACCAATCTTCAATGAGCTTTGTGCGCTGTTGGTATAGCCTAAATCACTCATACGTAATGAGGTCGCATTTGGTAAGAATAGAGTCCCACCAATTTTTTCAAACGGTAGCGTTGTCTCTCGCCCTTGAATGAACGACGAACACAGCGCAGGTGATGCACCAAAGAAGTACGGGATTAACCAGCCAAAACGGTAATAGTTTCGGATCAAGCCAAAGTAAGCTTCTGACTTACTGTCCTGACGCTGTTGTTCTGATTGCTCACCAAACAATTGGTCCCAAAACGTTTCTGGGAATGAGAAATTAAAATGAACGCCAGAAATAATCTGCATCAAACTACCGTAACGTCTTTTTAGACCTTCGCGGTATAGGGTTTTCATCTTGCCTGAATTTGACGAGCCATATTGCGCTAAGTTGATGTCATCTTCATCACCAACAAAACACGGCATCGAAAGCGGCCACATTTTCTCTTCACCTAACTTAGTCTGAGTGAAGTGATGAATATCTTCTAGCTGCGCTGTAAGCGTCGAGATGTCCGTCGAAACTGGCGTGATGAACTCCAATAGTGATTCAGAGAAGTCTGTCGTTATCCAGTTATTGGCATAAGCTGAACCCAGCTCACTTGGATGAGGGGTTGTAGCGAGGTGACCATCTTGTTGGTAGCGTAGCGTCTCGCGCTCGACACCACGTCCAAAACTCTTAAATACTTCTGGGTTTTGTGCAACTCGCTCAAGTCGCGCAGCAAATTCAGTCAAAATGAGGTTCGCTTATATCAATGGTTTGGTAGTGATACCAAACTGGCTATACAAAATTTTATAAAGGGTGAGCGTTGTCACCCTTTCGCATGCACTATGTTATGTGTACTCTAACGGATGATTTCAAGCTCTTCTATCGGAATATGCAAACTTTCTAGTTGTGGTTTCAGCGTTTTCTTATCCCCTACTACGATAATTTGGTACTCGTCAGGGTTAAACCACTTGTTTGCTAACTCATCAAGAGTCTGCTTTTTGACTGATTCAACGATCTCATTACGTTGCTTCAAGTAATCTTCATCCAAGCTATAAGCTAAAATACTATTAAGTAGGCCAGCTTTCTGTGAAGGCGTTTCATATTTTAGTGCATCTTGTTGACCGACTGCTAAGCGTAAAAATTTCATTTCATCGTCAGTCATGCCTTGTTCACTGTATTGAGCTAGCTCTTTTTTCATCTCCAAAATTGATGGAATCGTTGAGTCTGCGCGTACTTGAGCTGAGTAAACAATCGCTCCCACTTCTCTATTTGACGCTAAGTAACCACTCGCACCATAAGTGTAGCCTTTGTCCTCTCTGAGGTTTTGGTTGATACGGCTATTGAAGTTACCCGCAAGATTAAAGTTAGCTAACTGAGTTAGGTAAACTTCACCAGTGGCATCAAACGGCAGACCTTGACGAACCATACGCACAACGCTCTGCGGTGCTCCCGGTTTATCAACTAAGAAAACCTTCTGCTGAGCAAGTGGTTTGACTAATTGTGGTCTTAGTAGCGGCGCAACTTCACCTTGCCAACTATCGATAAAAGCCAGCTCTTGCTTAACTTGACGTTTAGATATGTCACCGACGACAACAATTTGTGCGCCTTGTGGTGTGTAATGCTGTTTGTAGAAAGCTTTAACATCATCAAGCGTCAGCTTAGCAACTGAGGCTTCAGTACCATCCGTTGGACGCTGATAAACAGAGCCTGAGAATAGGACTTGGCGCGTCGCTTGAGAGGCCAACCAACTAGGCTTTTGATGCTGATAGACCAAGCCTTCCAGCATCTGCTTTTGGATTCGCTCAAAATCTTGTTCGCGGAAGGCTGGCTTGAAGAGTATTTCTTCCACCAGCGTTAGAGTCTCGGTAAGATTTTTCTCTAAGCTTGATACTGAAATACTGGTGGTGTAGTTACCTGCATTGATCGAAATACTGCTACCAAGTTTATTTAACTTAGCTTCAAGTTCTTCTAGCGATGAGTCCAGCGTCGCCTCTTGCATCATCGCCGCAGTCAGATTCGCTAAACCTTCTTTGCCACGCTGTACGTAACGCTCACCCGCAGGGAAACTGATCTCTAACTGTACGGTTGGTGTTTCTGAACTGACGGTTCCAAGTAGTTCTGCACCATTATCGAAATATAAGCGATAGAGGTCTGGCATCTGCGCTTTCACCCCTTCCGCTACTTCCGGCATCACTGAGCGGTCAAAATCATCGTCTGCTTTACGATAGGCCAATTGATCATCGGTAATTTTTTGGTATTCCGGCAGCGTTCTTGGTGGCGTAACAAAATTGGCTGGCGCAGCGGCTAGATCAGTTTTGCCTCGAGGAACCACACTTAGCGCAACCTTATGATGGCCATTGACGTAAGTCTTATAGGCATCCATGACAGATTCAGGGGTAACTGAGCGAATCTGCTCTAGCTGAGATTGAATTCGATCTGGCGTATTAAAGAAGGTTTCATTAGACGCCAACTGAGACACTTTACCGCGCACACTTTGCAAGGCGAAAACCGCATTGGCTTCCGCCATACCTGTGATCTGCTCAAGACGCTTATCATCGACACCTTTCGCTTCAAATTCAGCTAAGGTCTGCATCAACTCTTGATAAAGTGGCTTTAATGCGCCTTTTTCGCCAGACGGCGCCATAGCGTAAACGTAGAAGGTACATGACAGCTCAGCACAATCTTGGAATGCGCCCGCATCGACTGCTTTCTGAGTCTTAACTAGTTTTTGATAGAGCAAGCTGTTGGCACCACTGCCTAATACATTGGCTAAAGCATTTAGTGACGCTTGCTCTTCTGCACCGTTATATTTCGTTGGCCAGCCAATCATCAACATTGGCTGTTGAATACGGTCTTCAAGTGTTACGTAGCGATCTTCGGATAAACTCGCTGGTTGTTTTGGCGCTTGCTCAACCTCAGGCCCCGCTGGAATAGAACCAAAGTACTTGTTCACCCATTCCAAAGTTTGTTTGGTGTCGATATCACCACCAATGGTCAAGACCGCATTATTTGGTCCGTACCAACGTAAGAAGAAGGCTTTAAGATCGTTCACATCAACACGATCAAGATCCTCGACGTAACCAATCGTCTGCCACGAGTAAGGATGACCTTCTAGGTACATCGCTTCACCCATTTTCTCCCACATCAAACCGTAAGGGCGATTGTCGTAGTTCTGAGCACGTTCGTTTTTGACCGTATCGCGCTGAATCTCAAACTTACGCTGTGAAACCGCATCGAGTAAAAAGCCCATACGATCCGACTCTAGCCACAACATTTTCTCTAGTTGGTTCGACGGTACAGTTTCGAAGTAATTGGTACGGTCACGATTCGTGGTGCCATTTAACGTACCGCCCGCCTCAGTAATAATCTTGAAGTGTTGCTGATCACCGACATTTTCACTGCCTTGAAACATCATATGCTCGAAGAAGTGAGCAAAACCTGATTTACCGACTTGCTCACGAGCAGAACCGACGTGATAAGTCACATCCACATGAACCAAAGGATCAGAGTGATCGGGAGATAAGATAACGGTTAGGCCATTGTCTAACTCATACTTAGAGTATGGAATCATTGCCTTACCCGGCTGGGCATCCACTTCTTCAACAAGTGTCACGCCGTCCGGTAGAGAGGAAAAAAATGGAACTGAAGGTAGGTTATTCGAAGCACAACCATAAAGTGCGACAAGAGAAAATGCACCAAGCCAAATCTTTCTCATGACATCCCCTTAAAAGAATCCGTAAAAAATTGCTGCTAACGCGGTATAACGCAGCGCTTTACCAATTAAGATCAACCAAAAACATGGCCAAAAGCGCATACGTAGCCAACCTGCGGCTAAACATAATGGGTCACCAATCACGGGCAACCAACTAAAAATTAAAGACCAATAGCCGTATTTATTCAGCCACTGTAGAGCTTTATGACCATGTTTTTCATTTTGAGTTCGGTTTGGTAACCACAAGCCAAGCCAATAGTTGGTCAAGCCACCTAAGGTATTACCTAAGGTGGCGACTAAAATGATCATAAAAGTGGAGTATTGGTTTAAGCTGAGAGTCGCGATTAAACTGGCCTCGGAACCACCGGGCAACAAGGTGGCACTCAGGAAACCGCTAAAAAACAGTACCCAAAGTGCAGAATCAGAAAACCATAAAGCGAAGGATTCAAATGCGCTGTTAAACGCTTCTAGCATTGCATATCAAGCAAGATCTTGCCTCTCGTATGTCCCGTTTCAATTTGTCGATGAGCTTCGCCCACCTCACTCATGGCAAATACCTGTTGGATTTCAGTTTTCACTAATCCAACACTGACCATGTACAGCAGCGCATCCAGCTGTTCTGGGTTCGGATCAACCAACATTCCCGAAGCTTCAAAGCCAAGCATTTTTGCCTTTTCACAAATTAGCTCAGCACTTAAGGTCGGTACTGTGACAACTTTACCACCATCTTTCAAGCACTTGAGTGCATCAAGTGCAGCATCACCGCCGACTAAATCAATAAGTACATCGGCTTCTTCAACTCGTTCTGAAACTGGCGCAAATTGGTAGTTCACGGCATGAGCACCTAACGTCGCCATATAATCTAGGTTCGCTTCACTGCATGTAGTGAAGACTTCCGCTTTAGCAGTCACAGCAACTTGAATTGCGATATGACCTACGCCGCCAGCACCTGCCAAGATAAGCACGCGGTCCCCTTCATTAACGCCCGCTTTGTCTAACGCTTGCAGTGCCGTCTGCCCGGCAAGAGGGAGAGCAGCGGCTGCTTCAAGAGTAATCGAGCTAGGTACCAAGCTGAGTGCGCTTTCTGGTACCGATATGTACTGACTATAGCCACCGCCAGCTAATGGGAAACCGATAAAGCCTGCGACGTTATCACCTATACCGAATCGTTCAGCGCCTTGGCCAAGAGTTATGACCTCGCCTGAAATGTCATACCCTGGCACCCAAGGGAGGTTGTCTTTGTTTTCCGAAGCAGCCCAGCCAAGACCAGCCCGCGTTTTGACATCGATAGGGTTCACACCAGCAAAGTGGACTTTGACTAAGACTTCCCCTGCTTTAGGCTCTGGCATTGAAGAAGTTTGAACAACGAGAACTTCTGGGTCTCCGAACTTAGAGATAGCGATTTGTTTGTTTTCCATTTCTTTTATTCCCTACCGATACAAAAAAGGGATGCGAAAGCATCCCTTTGAATATATACCATTTATTGATGGCAAGTTAACCACTTGCTCTCAATTTGACCATTAATTAACGCCAACTTTCATTAACCTACAAGTGCTAACAAAATACCCGCGGCTACCGCAGACCCAAGTACACCCGCTACGTTAGGGCCCATTGCGTGCATAAGCAGGAAGTTTTGCGGGTTAGCATCAAGACCAACCTTGTTTACCACACGCGCCGCCATCGGTACTGCAGAAACCCCTGCCGCACCAATAAGTGGGTTAATGTCTTCTTTCGAAAACTTATTAAGCACCTTAGCCATTAATACACCACCGGCAGTACCGATACTGAAGGCAACCGCACCTAAGGCCAAAATACCAAGTGTTTCTACGTTTAAGAACTCTTCCGCTTGTAGCTTAGAGCCAACACCAAGACCGAGGAAAATGGTCACAATGTTGATCAACTCATTTTGTGCCGTTTTCGACAAGCGATCCACGACGCCAGCTTCACGCATCAGGTTACCCAAACAGAACATACCGACGAGTGGCGTTGCTGATGGTAGGAATAAGATCGTCATCAGCAATACTGCTAGTGGGAAGAGGATCTTTTCACCTTTACCAACATGACGTAGCTGAGCCATTTTGATCTTACGCTCTTCCGGTGTTGTCAGTGCGTTCATGATCGGTGGCTGAATGATCGGCACTAACGCCATGTAGCTGTATGCCGCAACCGCAATCGCACCAAGAAGATCCGGTGATAACTGACTTGCTAAGAAGATAGCCGTTGGCCCATCAGCCCCCCCGATAATCGCAATCGATGCTGCGTCCGGCATGCTAAATTCCATACCCGGCACATAGTTAAGTAAGATTGCACCAAACAGTGTGGCGAAAATACCAAACTGAGCCGCCGCTCCTAGCCATAAGGTTTTCGGGTTAGCGATCAGAGCACCGAAGTCAGTCATCGCCCCGACACCTAAGAAGATCAGCAGTGGGAAAATCCCAGACTCAATTCCTATGTAGTATACGTAGTAGAGTAAACCACCCTCATCAGTGAAGCCTGCATTAGGTATGTTCGCTAAAATCGCGCCAAAACCAATCGGCAATAACAGTAACGGCTCAAAACCCTTTCTGATCGCCAAAAATAGCAAGGTACAACCAACTAAGATCATGCAGATCTGGCCAAACTCGAAGTTAGCGATCCCTGTTTCTGACCATAAGGTCATTAATCCTTCCATGATTGCCCCTTACGCCAAGCTAAGCAGTGGAGCACCAACCGTCACAGAATCACCTTCTTTGACGTGAAGATCTTGAACAATACCACCTCGGGCTGCTCGTACTTCGGTTTCCATCTTCATCGCTTCAAGGATAAGCAGGACATCCCCTTCCGCGACTTCAGCGCCACTTTGCACATTCACTTTGAATATGTTGCCAGCTAAAGGTGCCGGAACCGTCTCTGAATTACCTGCAGGTGCAACTGGAGCAGCCGCTTGTTGAGGCGCAGCAGTTGACGGGGCTACCGAGGTTAGTTGACCTTGAGGGCCCACTTCGACGTCGTAAACCTGACCATCGACTTTGACGCTGTATGTCTCAATTCCACCTTGCGCTTGCTGAGCTTGAGGTGCAGCTGGTGCCACTTCCTCTTTGCCCGGAGCAGGCTCAAAGGCATCAGGGTTATGACGATTCTTAAGGAATTTAAGACCAACTTGTGGGAATAAAGCGTAGGTCAGAACATCATCAACTGTATCTTCTGCCAAAGAGATACCTTGTTCTTTGGCTTTTGCTAGTAAATCATCAGTCAACGAATCAAGCTCAGATTCCAATAGATCGGCTGGGCGACAAGTGATCGCCTCTGCGCCATCGAGTACTTTCGCTTGCAGTGCTTCGTTCACTTGTGCAGGTGCTGCGCCATACTCGCCTTTAAGAACACCAGCAGTTTCTTTAGTGATGCTCTTATAACGCTCACCCGTTAGCACGTTGATAACCGCTTGAGTACCGACAATCTGTGACGTTGGAGTCACGAGAGGAATGAAGCCTAGATCTTCACGTACGCGAGGGATCTCTTCGAGTACTTCGTCAATTCGATCCGCTGCGCCTTGCTCTTTAAGCTGACCTTCCATATTGGTTAGCATTCCGCCTGGAACTTGAGCGATTAAGATACGTGAATCGACACCTTTTAATTGACCTTCAAACTTAGCGTACTTCTTACGTACTTCACGGAAGTAAGCGGCAATAGGCTCAATTTGATCAAGTTTAAGCTTGGTATCACGCTCAGTCCCTTGCAGCATAGCGACAACCGTTTCCGTTGGCGTGTGACCGTAAGTACAACTCATTGATGAGATAGCGGTATCAAGAATATCGACACCCGCTTCAACCGCTTTTACTGCGGTAGCCGTAGAAAGGCCTGTTGTTGCGTGGCAGTGCAGCGCAAGTGGAACATCACACGACGCTTTGATGCGCGAGATAAGATCTTCCGCTTCATAAGGCTTGAGCAAACCTGACATATCTTTAATACACAATGAGTGACAGCCTAAGTCTTCAAGACGCTTCGCTAAATCAACCCATGTATCAGTGTTATGTACCGGACTAGTTGTGTAAGACAACGTACCTTGAGCATGCGCACCGACATCAACCGTCGCTTTAACCGCTTTCTCAAAGTTACGTACATCGTTCATCGCATCAAAAATACGGAAAACATCCATACCGTTGGCGTGAGCACGCTCAACGAACTTTTCAACCACATCATCTGCATAGTGGCGGTAACCTAATAGGTTCTGGCCACGAAGTAGCATTTGCATTGGTGTGTTTGGCATTGCTTTCTTTAATGCACGTAGACGTTCCCATGGGTCCTCACCCAAGAATCGAATACACGCATCAAATGTTGCTCCGCCCCATGTTTCTAGAGACCAGTAACCGACCTTATCCAGTTCCTCTGCGATAGGTAACATATCCTCAAGACGCATACGAGTCGCAAATAGCGATTGATGGGCGTCACGAAGGACCACGTCCGTTAAAGCTAGTGGTTTAGACATGCTCATTAACTCCTTTTAATCCTTACAAGTACTACTTAGCTGTCGAGGTACGGTACTGATGTACCGCGGCAGTGATTGCCGCCACGACGTTTGGGCTAACAGCAGATGAAGGTGATTGAACTTTATTATTTTGATTTGGTGTAGCGATCGGCGCAGGTACTTCTTCAGGTACCAGTTTTGACATGAGCCGAACGAGATAGACAAGAATAGTGAGGAATATAAACACTACAACCATCCCTGTTAGCATCAGGGTTGCAGCGTCTACTAGCAGGCTTCCAATATTATCCATTTTTGCATCCTTTCTTTGTCATCCTGACAACGACATTAGGTGTTTTGCTAAAAACTTCATGTTTTATCAAGGCAAAGCACTAACGTTACCCACAAGCAGTGGGCATTTTTGTTGCCAGAACATTCAATATAATCCTGACAATAGGCTTAGGATTATCTCGATTGGTTAAACTTTGTCAATTTTGTTTAAGGGGCTATTGAGGATAAAGCACAAATCTAGGGAATTATTCGACACGGAAATCACATAAATCTGCAATATTTGATCTATCAAGCATAAATAACTGCGAGTTTTAATGCATTACTACGGTCTATAGGTGCTAAGTGCAGGAAGGGGGAATGATAAGTGAAATTACTTTAGTAAACAGTAACTTGAAATCAAGATGTTTAAATTATGTTACTAGAATGTAAAAAGCCCTGCTATTTCTGGCAGGGCTTTTTAATAAGTGGCGCGTCCTGGAGGATTCGAACCTCCGACCGCCTGGTTCGTAGCCAGGTACTCTATCCAGCTGAGCTAAGGACGCACGGTTTTCGATATCAACTTGAGTCAATACCAGGATTGCCATTTATGTAAATGAAACCCTAAAGAGTGGCGCGTCCTGGAGGATTCGAACCTCCGACCGCCTGGTTCGTAGCCAGGTACTCTATCCAGCTGAGCTAAGGACGCGCAGTTTTCGATATCGACTTAGGCCAATATCAGGATTGCCATTTATGTAAATGAAACCCTAAAGAGTGGCGCGTCCTGGAGGATTCGAACCTCCGACCGCCTGGTTCGTAGCCAGGTACTCTATCCAGCTGAGCTAAGGACGCGCAGRTTTTGATATCGAAGTTCATCAATATCAGGATTTCAATTTATACAAAGAAAACCTAAAGAGTGGCGCGTCCTGGAGGATTCGAACCTCCGACCGCCTGGTTCGTAGCCAGGTACTCTATCCAGCTGAGCTAAGGACGCGCAATGTTCTCGAAAACGAGAAGTGCGAAGCATATCACACTTTTTATTCTTCTTAAAATTAAATAGCCTTAAAAACAAAAAAATTGACCATTGGCCAATTAATGGCGGTGAGGGAGGGATTCGAACCCTCGATACGGTATCAAGCCGTATACTCCCTTAGCAGGGGAGCGCCTTCAGCCTCTCGGCCACCTCACCGTTTTATTCCCTGGTAAGGAAATTATGGCGCGTCCTGGAGGATTCGAACCTCCGACCGCCTGGTTCGTAGCCAGGTACTCTATCCAGCTGAGCTAAGGACGCGCTATGCTTTCTTGCTAAAGAAAGTTGTTTTAAAGCTCTTCAAAAGAAGAAGTGCAAGAATGGCGGTGAAGGAGGGATTCGAACCCTCGATACGGTATCAAGCCGTATACTCCCTTAGCAGGGGAGCGCCTTCAGCCTCTCGGCCACCTCACCGTCTTGCGGAGGCACATATTACGATTTACCAAAAATATGTCAAACATTTTCTTGGCAAAAATAGCAAAAAGTCTTTCAACCGTTGGCTATTTAATCAAAGCGGTGCTAATTCGCTCTTTTTCCTATAAATAGATGCCGTTCACATACAAAAAAGGCTGACAAACTGTCAGCCTCTCTTTGTAATTAGTAGTTGCCAGATGCAACGTTACCATTACCTTTTTCTGCCTGAATGCGCATGTAAATTTCTTCACGGTGAACAGACACTTCTTTCGGTGCATTTACACCGATACGTACTTGGTTACCTTTAACACCTAGTACAGTTACTGTTACTTCATCACCGATCATTAGAGTTTCGCCAACGCGGCGAGTTAAAATTAGCATTCTGTGCTCCTTGAGTAATCTCTGATTTATCTTGCTACGAGGCTATTATCCAACAAAAGTTATATTTTCGTAAACTCAATTGTGGCTCGAATCTAGCCTAAAAAGGCATGTTTTTGCAGGCAATCGACTGCCTCTGCAGAAGTTATGTAAGCATCATGCAGTATGTTAGCCGCTTTGTCGACACATTCTGGTAACAGGATCAACATAAGTGACTGACTACTCACCGCATAATGTTTGACGTGAATACCTTGCTCAGTGAGCAGAGCAAACGACCTTTCAACCAGTCCTTCGACTTTTAGGCCCACAGCGGTCAGCAAACTTACCGTCTCACTATTACGGATTTTGTCTTTGAAAACCAGTTCCAGTTTTGAATAAGCATCACCTTTTACAACAACACCTATCCATTCTGGATGCTCGATCACATTCCAGATAGTCACACCCAACATCTGACACTGCTTTTTCAATCCACATAGCATGTCTGGCTCGATTTGAATCAAGCACATATCACGCTGAATCGCGACACCGCACACTGAGGCTAAACACTCCTGCCCTTTCACCAAGCTACCGCCATCAGTATCAAAGGTGGAAAGAACACGCAGAGGGACATTATGCTGCCATGCGTACTGAACCGATGGCAGGTGCAAAACTTTGGCACCTTTACGTGCCATCTCTTCCATCGACGGGAAGTCAATCACGTCGAGCTTCTGAGCATTAGGAACAACACGTGGGTCACAGGTATAGATACCATCGACATCGGTAAAGATTTGACACTCTGCCGCGTTGAGCGCGCCAGCAAGTGTGACAGCACTGGTATCAGAACCACCTCTGCCTAACGTAGTGATATCCCCATTTTCATTGATACCTTGAAAGCCAGCCACAATAACAATTTGGTCTTGCGCTAATAGCTGGTTTATCACGGTAGTATCAATGTGTTTAATCGTCGCATCATTGTGATTGTTATCCGTCACAATGCTTGCTTGAGCTCCGGTAAGTGAGCGAGCTGAATAGCCCATTTTATTCAGTGCCATTGCTAACAATGCCATAGACACTTGCTCACCAGCAGAGAGCAAAACATCAAGTTCACGTGCGGTAGGAACACTATCTACCTGTTTAGCTAAATCCATCAATCTGTTGGTTTCACCAGACATTGCAGATACAACTACGACAACTTGATTACCATCATCTTTCGCCTTAATGATGTGTTTAGCAACCGTATGGATCCTTTCAATAGAACCCACCGATGTTCCGCCAAACTTTTGCACGATAAGGGGCTTGTTCACCAGTCTTCACCTTCCCGAGAGCAAAGTCTCATTCGAACCACATTCAATATGTTGAATATTGCCTGTAGTAGTAATAACAAAAACCAAGTTATTTAATCAGCACTTGGTATATGAGCCAATTAAACCACTTGGTTAGGACAAAAAAATTACGCTCAATCAAACAAGTGATTGAGCGCAAATATTTATAAAGTTTGATTTATAGGCGTTCTTCTAGCCATGGTTGCACAGACTGAATAGCATCAGGCAGTGCAGCAACATCAGTACCACCTGCTTGAGCCATGTCTGGACGACCACCACCTTTACCGCCAACTTGCTCAGCAACCATCTTAACTAGGTCGCCCGCTTTCACTTTGCCAATAAGATCTTTAGTTACGCCAGCAATTAGGCCAATCTTATCGTCGTTGATGTTAGCCAGTAGAATCACACCACTACCTACTTGGTTTTTGATGTCATCAACCATAGTACGTAGGTTCTTGTTATCCGCACCTTCTAGAGCAGCAACTAACACTTTAGTACCGTTGATATCCTGAACTTTACCCATGATGTTTGCGCTTTCCGCAGCAGCCATCTTGTCTTTAAGCTTCTGGATCTCTTTCTCTAGAGATTTCGCCTTTTGCGCCGACTCAACAAGCTTCTCTTCGTATTTAGCTTGTTGTTCTTCGATCGCATCTAGTGCTGCTTCGCCAGTCACCGCTTCGATACGACGGATACCTGCTGCGATACCACCTTCAGAGGTAATCTTAAACAGACCAATATCGCCCGTGTTAGAAGCGTGGATACCACCACAAAGCTCCGTTGAGAACTCGCCCATAGACAGTACGCGAACTTCGTCATCGTACTTCTCACCGAACAGGGCCATTGCACCTTTCTGCTTAGCCGATTCGATGTCCATGATGTTAGTTTCAATCACGTGGTTGCGACGAACTTGAGCATTCACAAGACGCTCAACTTCTTTCAGTTCCGCTGGCGTTACTGCTTCTAGGTTCGAGAAGTCGAAACGTAGGTTTTCAGGTTTAACAAGCGAACCTTTCTGCGCAACGTGCTCACCAAGTACTTGGCGTAGAGCTGCGTGAAGTAAGTGTGTTGCTGAGTGGTTTAGAGAGATAGCAGCGCGACGCTCTGCATCTACAACCGCTTCAACTTCATCACCTTTCGCGAGTACACCTTCCGCTAGGACGCCGTGGTGCGCAATTGCATTACCTAATTTCTGAGTGTCTTCTACCTTGAATAGACCTGACTCAGTTTTAAGAACACCAGCATCACCACACTGACCGCCTGATTCTGCGTAGAATGGTGTTTCACTAAGGATGATGATCGCTTTGTCGCCTGCCGATAGAGATTCAGCCGCTTCACCTTCAACGAAGATTTCAGCTACGTTGCTGTTACCTTGAGTGCCTGTGTAACCACAGAATTCAGTTTCAGCTTCAGTTTTGATCGTTGCGTTGTAATCAGTACCAAATTGGCCTGCTTCACGAGCGCGTTGACGCTGCTCTTCCATCGCTTTCTCAAAACCCGCTTCGTCGATAGTGAAGTCACGCTCACGAGCAACGTCGTTAGTTAAATCAGCAGGGAAACCGTAAGTGTCGTAAAGCTTGAATACTGTTTCACCGTCAAGCTCTTTGCCTTCAAGTGCATCCAGTGCTTCATTAAGGATAACCATGCCGCGCTCTAGTGTGCGACCAAAGTTCTCTTCTTCAATGCGAAGTACTTTTTCCACAACGACTTGTTGCTTTTTAAGCTCGTCAGCAGCGCTGCCCATCACTTCAGCCAATACGCCCACAAGTTTGTGGAAGAATACGCCTTGTGCCCCTAGCTTGTTACCGTGACGAACTGCACGACGAATGATACGACGTAGAACGTAACCGCGACCTTCGTTTGAAGGCATCACGCCATCAGCGATTAGGAATGAACAAGAGCGGATATGGTCAGCAATAACGCGAAGTGATTGGTTCGATAGATCTTCATGACCAACAATTTCTGCAGTCGCTTTGATTAGCTTTTGGAATACATCGATTTCGTAGTTTGAGTGAACGCCCTGCATGATTGCAGAAATACGCTCAATACCCATGCCTGTATCAACTGCAGGCTTAGGTAATGGTTCCATCGTGCCATCAGCATGACGGTTGAACTGCATGAATACGTTGTTCCAGATCTCGATGAAACGGTCACCGTCTTCTTCAGGCGTGCCTGGACGACCACCCCAGATGTGTTCACCGTGATCGTAGAAGATTTCAGTACATGGACCACAAGGACCTGTGTCACCCATTGTCCAGAAGTTATCTGATTCGAACTGCTTACCGCCTTCTTTGTCACCGATACGAACGATACGATCAGCAGGAACACCTACTTTTTTGTTCCAGATATCGAATGCTTCGTCATCTGTCTCGTATACCGTTACCAATAGACGATCTTTTGGCAGTTGTAGCGTTTCAGTTAGGAATTCCCAAGCAAAAGCAATCGCATCTTCTTTGAAGTAATCACCAAAGCTGAAGTTACCTAGCATTTCGAAGAAAGTATGGTGACGAGCTGTAAAACCAACGTTCTCAAGGTCGTTATGTTTACCACCCGCACGTACACAACGCTGAGCCGTAGTTGCTCTTGTGTAGGCACGCTTTTCGGCGCCTAAGAAGCAATCTTTAAATTGGTTCATACCTGCGTTTGTGAATAGCAGGGTTGGATCGTTATGTGGAACCAACGATGAACTGTCTACGATTTGGTGTCCTTTGCTTTCAAAGAACTTAAGGAACGCGTTACGAACCTCATCAGTGCTCATGTACATGCAGCTCTTCCTGAAAATAGTCGAGTTAGAATTTTGCGCTATTGTAGATCATGGTTAACGCTACGACTAGTTTTCTTGCATAAAAGAGCTTTTTGCTGGGGGATTTGAAACTAAATAGTCAAATTGAAGGGAATTTTTACTCTCAATCCTCGCTTTCTGAACTGAGTGCATAGCTGATTTGCTCAAAGCTATAACCGCGATATTGGAGAAAACGCACCTGTTTTGCGTACTCTTTTTGGTCTTTTGCCTTAATTCCTTTAAATTTCTTCTCTGCAGCACTTTTGGCCAGTTCAAACCAATCCTGCGGTTCTTCTTCCATCGCTTTTTCTATCACTGATTCAGAAACACGCTTTTGATTTAGCTCTTGGCGAATGCGGCGCTCACCATGCCCTTTATAGACATGCTGTCTCACCTGGCTCTTAGCGTAGCGAAGATCATCTAAGTAATTATGATCTAAGCAAAAATTAATCGCTTCTTGAATCGCATCATCTTCGTAACCTTTCAAAC
Organism: Vibrio ouci; assembly: GCF_004551525.1. Lineage (GTDB taxonomy): Bacteria > Pseudomonadota > Gammaproteobacteria > Enterobacterales > Vibrionaceae > Vibrio > Vibrio ouci. Next base: position 26,682 of record NZ_SATR01000009.1, read on the forward strand.
TAAGTTTCTGATACATCTCATACTCACCATGATCGCGGCGGCTAAGCAGTTGAATTGCGGCTTCTTTACTCGACAGTGTTGGTGGTTTTCTTTGGAACATGTCGGATTAAATTCTCATATTCTAAATACGACAAAGCCCCGCATAAGCAGGGCTTTAAATTGATAGGGCTGAGTTATAGCTCTTCTTGCTCAGGCATTTGGCCTAGTTCAGCGTCATCTGGCTGAACTTCTGCTGGTGACAGCAGCATTTCACGCAGTTTAGAATCGATAGTCTTAGCCGCTTCAGTATTCTCACGTAGGAACTTACCTGCGTTCGCTTTACCTTGACCGATCTTATCGCCATTGTAGCTGTACCATGCACCCGCTTTTTCAATTAGCTTGTGCTTAACACCTAGGTCAATTAGCTCACCTTCACGGTTGAAGCCTTGGCCATATAGAATTTGGGTTTCTGCTTGCTTAAATGGTGCAGCGATCTTGTTCTTCACAACCTTGATGCGAGTTTCGTTACCGACAACTTCATCACCTTCTTTGATTGAACCAGTACGGCGAATATCAAGACGAACCGATGCGTAGAACTTAAGTGCGTTACCACCCGTTGTTGTTTCTGGGTTACCAAACATCACACCAATCTTCATGCGGATTTGGTTGATGAAGATACACATACAGTTAGACTGCTTCAGGTTACCTGTTAGCTTACGCATAGCTTGAGAAAGCATACGCGCTTGAAGACCCATGTGGCTGTCGCCCATTTCGCCTTCGATTTCCGCTTTAGGCGTTAGAGCTGCAACCGAGTCAACAACCATTACGTCGATAGCACCTGAACGAGCTAGCGCGTCACAGATTTCCAGTGCTTGCTCACCAGTGTCTGGCTGAGAAACAAGAAGTGCATCAATATCAACACCAAGCTTCTTCGCGTAAACAGGATCAAGTGCGTGCTCAGCATCGATAAACGCACAAGTTTTACCTTGTTTTTGCGCCGCAGCGATACACTCAAGAGTTAGCGTCGTTTTACCCGATGATTCAGGACCGTAGATTTCTACGATACGACCCATCGGAAGGCCACCAGCACCTAGGGCGATATCAAGAGAAAGTGAACCTGTAGAGATTGTTTCTACGTCCATTGCGCGGTTGTCACCAAGGCGCATGATTGAACCTTTACCGAATTGCTTTTCAATCTGACCTAGCGCAGCGGCGAGCGCTTTCTGTTTGTTCTCGTCCATCACTTTCTCCAAATGATTCATCTTGTACTGATGATTATCGATCTAAATTCTTCCGTTCAGTCGTATACTCTGAACAATCAATGAAAGTCATTATACTGTTGATTCATACAGTGTCTATAGCTGTATGGATTTTTTTTGTTTTTTAGTGATATCTAACTGATTTTTAATAACTTAAAATTCACCAATCAGTATTTAGCCTCGGCTAATCAGTTCTTCATACAGTACTGTCAGTGCGCACTCTACTGCCTTGCTTCGTACCTCTGCCCTATCGCCCGAAAAACAATGCGTTGCTACTTTCTGCCAGCCTTGTTTATCTGCCCAAGCAAAGCAAACTGTACCTACAGGCTTGGCTTCGGTTCCACCTCCAGGCCCGGCAATACCACTAATGGAAACACCAATATTGGCATGCGAATGCTTCAAAGCGCCTTGCACCATTTCAACCACAGTGGCTTCACTCACGGCTCCATGCTGTTCAAGGGTATTTTCCCCAACACCAAGCATCTCCATCTTGGCTTCATTGCTGTAAGTAATAAACGCACGGTCAAACCAAGCGGAGCTGCCAGCGATGTCTGTAATCGCCGCGGCAACACCTCCACCAGTGCAAGACTCAGCCGTCGTCATCACCAATTGGTGTTGCTCTAGTAAGTTTCCGAGTTGCTTTGCCTGATTTTGCTGTGATTCCATGTCCAAATCCCCTTTTGCATCTTTTCGCTCACTGGCTATTCACGTATCCTAAGCCGCAATAGAAATAAACGAAAGATTTTGCCTGTGAAAGCGTTACCTGAGAAAGAAAAGCAAAAACATACTCCCATGATGCAGCAGTACCTCAAGCTAAAAGCTGAGAACCCCGACATCATGTTGTTCTATCGCATGGGCGATTTCTACGAGCTTTTCTATGATGATGCCAAACGCGCCTCTCAACTACTCGATATTTCACTGACCAAGCGCGGCGCTTCTGCGGGTGAGCCGATCCCGATGGCTGGTGTACCTTTCCACGCTGTGGAAGGCTATTTAGCAAAGCTAGTTCAGCTTGGTGAGTCAGTAGCGATCTGTGAACAAATTGGCGACCCAGCAACTAGCAAAGGGCCAGTTGAGCGCGCTGTGGTAAGGATCGTTACGCCAGGTACCGTAACCGATGAAGCATTACTGTCTGAGCGTTTAGATAACCTGATCGCGGCGATTTATTACCATAACGGTAAATTTGGCTACGCAACACTTGATGTCACTTCTGGTCGCTTCCAACTTATGGAGCCAGAAACAGAGGAGGCGATGGCGGCAGAGCTACAACGCACCTCTCCACGCGAACTGCTGTTCCCAGAAGACTTTGAACCAGTGCACCTGATGTCTGCGCGCAACGGTAATCGTCGTCGCCCTGTGTGGGAGTTTGAACTCGATACTGCTAAGCAGCAGCTCAACCAACAGTTTGGTACTCGTGACCTGGTTGGTTTCGGCGTTGAAAATGCCAAACTGGGTTTATGTGCCGCTGGCTGTTTGATCCAGTACGTTAAAGATACTCAACGTACTGCCCTGCCTCATATTCGTTCGTTAACATTTGATCGCCAAGATCATTCGGTGATTCTTGATGCTGCAACTCGCCGCAACCTTGAACTGACTCAAAATCTAGCCGGTGGCACTGATAACACCTTAGCGGAAGTGCTCGATCATACCGCAACCGCTATGGGCAGCCGAATGCTAAAGCGTTGGCTACATCAGCCGATGCGCGACATCGATACGCTTAATCACCGCCTTGACGCCATTTCAGAGCTGAAAGATGAAGCACTGTTTGGCGACTTACACCCAGTACTTAAGCAGATTGGTGATATTGAACGTATTCTGGCACGTTTGGCGCTGCGTAGTGCTCGCCCACGCGATATGGCTCGCCTACGCTTTGCGATGCAGCAGTTACCAGAACTGTCTGAACTGATGCGCTCGCTCAACCACTCTTACTTAATCAAGTTAGCGCAATATGCCGCACCAATGGACGAAGTTTGTGAGCTGTTAGAACGCGCAATCAAAGAAAACCCACCAGTCGTTATTCGTGATGGTGGCGTCATTGCTGAAGGCTACAATGCAGAGTTGGACGAGTGGCGTAAACTGGCTGATGGCGCTACTGAATACTTAGAGCAGATGGAGCAAGATGAACGTGAACGCCACGGCATCGATTCGCTCAAGGTTGGCTACAACAATGTCCATGGTTTCTTTATTCAGGTAAGCCGCGGTCAAAGCCATTTAGTGCCACCACACTATGTACGTCGTCAGACGCTAAAGAATGCTGAGCGTTACATCATCCCTGAGCTCAAAGAGCACGAAGATAAAGTACTTAATTCTAAGTCAAAAGCACTGGCGCTAGAAAAACAGCTGTGGGAAGAGCTGTTTGACTTGCTTCTACCGCATCTTGAGCAGTTGCAAAACTTAGCCTCTGCGGTTTCGCAAATTGATGTTCTTCAGAACCTAGCCGAACGCGCAGACAGCCTTGATTACTGTCGCCCTAACTTGACTAAAGAGCCTGGCATTCATATTCAAGCGGGTCGCCACCCTGTGGTTGAACAAGTAATGAATGAACCATTTATTGCTAACCCAATTGACTTAAACCCACAACGTAAGATGTTGATTATTACCGGTCCAAACATGGGTGGTAAGTCGACCTATATGCGTCAAACAGCACTGATCGCACTGATGGCTCATATTGGTTCATACGTGCCAGCTGAGTCGGCTCAGATTGGCTCTGTAGATCGTATCTTCACTCGAATTGGCGCATCAGATGACTTAGCTTCAGGTCGTTCAACCTTTATGGTCGAGATGACAGAAACGGCTAACATTCTGCACAACGCAACCGCCAACAGCTTAGTGCTAATGGATGAGATCGGCCGTGGTACCAGTACTTATGATGGTCTGTCGCTGGCTTGGGCAAGTGCCGAGTGGCTCGCTAAAGAGTTAGGTTCAATGACCTTATTTGCCACTCACTACTTTGAGCTAACTGAGCTGCCAAATCAGATCCCACACTTAGCTAATGTTCACTTAGATGCGGTTGAACACGGTGATAGCATTGCCTTTATGCATGCGGTCCAAGAAGGTGCAGCGAGCAAATCTTACGGTCTTGCGGTAGCTGGTTTAGCTGGCGTACCAAAGAGCGTGATTAAGAATGCACGAGCTAAGTTGACTCAGCTTGAACAACTAGGTCAAAACGAAGCGTCGTCTGCACTAAGCAGCGCAGTAGATATTGCTAACCAATTAAGTCTGATTCCAGAGCCAAGTGAAGTAGAAGAAGCACTGGCCAATATCGACCCAGATGATTTGACTCCACGTCAAGCGCTGGAAGAATTGTATCGTTTGAAGAAACTGCTTTAAGCGCCCAGACGCAAGAAACCAAACAAAAACGGCAGCCTAGTTAGGCTGCCGTTTTTTATTGGGTCTGTTGCTACAGTTTTCGTCTCAACAACATTAAGGCAATGGTTAAGAACACAATACTTGGCATCACCGCACCAAACACAGGTGGAATGTTATATACCAAGCTGAGCGGGCCGAAGAACTCACTGGAGATATAGAAGGTAAAGCCTGCTATCACACCAGAAAGAATACGCGCGCCCATGGTTACGCTACGTAGTGGGCCAAAGATAAACGACAGCGCCATCAGCATCATTACCGCGATAGAGAATGGCTGAGTCACTTTACGCCAAAACGCCAATTCATAACGAGAAGGATCTTGCTCTGACGCTTTTAGGTAACTGACGTAATCGTATAAGCCACCTAATGAAAGCTCTTCTGGTTTCACCGTCACAACCGCAAGCTTGTCCGGTGCCAGCGAGGTCGTCCAGCTATACTCAGGAAGGGTATGCTTGGAAATCTCAATTTCATCGACCATTTCCGTCAACTGAACATCTTTCATCATCCAAGTGTTGTCAGAGACATAATCGACTCGCTTAGCATGCACCACGCTCTCTAGATGCTTGTTCTCATCAAAGCGCCACATGTTCATACCATAGATGGTGTCATCTTCCACTTTACCGATAAAGATAAAGTCGTTGGCGTCGCGCGCCCATACCCCGGTTCTCACTGATAACAGCGCGCCACCTGAGGTAGACATTGCACGTAGATCGCGGGCGGCTTTCTGTGCTTGCGGCGCACCCCACTGACCCAGTAACGTCACCATGATCATTAGCGGGACTGCGGTTTTCAATACCGAAAGGCCGATATCTAGCTTAGAGAAACCTGCCGCCTGCATAACCACAAGCTCAGAGCTTGATGCCAACATGCCTAAACCAATCAAAGCGCCTAACAGAGCCGCCATTGGGAAGAACATTTCGATATCACGCGGAATACTCAGTAGCACGTAAAGCAGCGCTTGCAGCAAATCATAAGTGCCTTGGCCCACTTTACGTAGCTGCTCAACGTATTTGATAATCGCAGACAGGCCAACAAAGGTCGCCAGAACTAAAGAAGTAGTGGCAATGATGGTCTTGCCGATATACAGATCGAGAATTTTAAACACGACTTACGCTGCCTTATTCTTTCTTTGTCTTAGTTTATCTTTAAAGCGGCGAACAGGAATACTGTCCATCGAGTTAATACCGATTGCGGTCAACAGCAGTGCTGCGTTAATTGGCCACATACCCACCATGGTAGGGATTGAGCCATCTTCCAACGCTGACTTAGTCGCACTGATCGATAAGAAATACGCTAAGTAAATCAAAATCGCTGGCCCCATCTTGGCAAAACGTCCCTGACGAGGGTTAACTGCAGATAATGGCACCACCAACATCGTTAGTAGTGGGATACAAACCACCAGAGAGATTCGCCACTGCAGCTCAGCTTGAGCGCGTGGATCAGGATTTTTCATCAGCTCCAGAGTCGGCAGCGCTTCCCAGTCTCGACCTTTACGTTTCACATCTCGTTGGCCGATAAGACCTTCATACTGGTCAAACTCTGTCACCATGTAGTCAACACGAGTGGGGACACCCTCATAGCGAGTACCGTCGTACATACGAATAACTTGGCGACCGTCACTGAGCTCTTTCACTTCACCTGACTGTGAAAAAGAAACACTCGGTAAAATTGAATCGCGTGGTCGCATCTGAGCAACGAACACATGTTTAAGTTGCTTGCCGTCGATATCATCAATAAACACTACCGAGGAACCATCCGGGGTACCTTGGAATTGGCCCTTCTTCAGTAAATCAACACTATTTTCAGCTTCCACTTCTTCCTGAAGCTGTACTAGCTTATCTTGGCTATACGGCGCAAAGTAGAACGAGTTGAAGCCAGCAATTAGGCCAGTAATCACCGCTAGGTATAGCGCAGCACGGATCAGGAATTTGTTACCAATCCCTGTCGCGTTCATCACAGTAATTTCACTTTCCGCATACAGGCGACCAAATGTCAGCAAAATACCTAAGAATAAACTCAGCGGCAGCATCAATAATCCCATTGATGGCATGCTCAATGCGACATAGTGCATGACCAAACTTGCCGGGATATCACCATCTGAGGCATCAGCCAGTACTTTGATCAATTTTTGGCTGAGGAACACTAAAAACAGGATAAAAAATATCGCTAATTGACTCTTCAGTGTCTCGCGGATCAAATATCTAACAATAATCACGCTGAAATTACCTATACAAAACTTGTTTTTTTAATTGAATCACTATAATTTCCCGTTGAACCTTTTATTTTTAAATTTTTTGGCTAACTGTTAATACGCTTATTTAAAGATAGTTCCGAGTAAGGAATCAACAAGTAAGATGGCATTATCTAACATTTAGTTCTATTTGTCTTCAGGATGTAGGAGTACGCATGGAGTTCAGTGTAAAAAGTGGCAGTCCAGAGAAACAGCGCAGCGCGTGTATCGTTGTAGGCGTGTTCGAGCCACGTCGCCTTTCTCCAGTTGCTGAGCAGCTAGATAAAATCAGTGACGGCTATATCAGCTCATTGCTTCGCCGCGGTGACCTGGAAGGTAAACCGGGGCAAATGCTCCTGCTTCATCAAGTACCAGGAGTGCTATCTGAGCGCGTTCTACTCGTCGGTTGCGGCAAAGAACGTGAGCTAGGCGAGCGCCAGTACAAAGAAATTATTCAAAAGACCATCAACACACTTAACGAAACAGGTTCGATGGAAGCAGTATGTTTCCTAACTGAACTGCACGTTAAAGGCCGTGACACCTACTGGAAAGTACGTCAGGCAGTTGAAGCAACTAAAGACGGTCTTTACACTTTTGATCAATTCAAGAGCCAAAAGCCAGAAACGCGTCGCCCACTACGTAAGCTAGTATTCAACGTACCAACACGTCGTGAGCTAAACCTTGGCGAGAAAGCGATCGCACACGGTCTAGCAATCTCTTCTGGTGTGAAAGCATCGAAAGACCTTGGCAACATGCCGCCAAACATCGCTAACCCTGCTTACCTAGCTTCTCAAGCACGTCGCCTAGCGGATGACTACGAGACAGTGACAACTAAGATCATTGGTGAGCAAGAGATGGAAAAACTGGGTATGACTTCATACCTAGCAGTAGGTCGCGGTTCTAAAAACGAATCTATGATGTCTATCATGGAGTACAAGGGCAACCCAGATTCAGATGCGAAACCAATCGTTCTTGTTGGTAAAGGTCTAACCTTCGATTCAGGCGGTATTTCACTTAAGCCAGGCGAAGGCATGGATGAGATGAAGTACGACATGTGTGGTGCAGCATCGGTATTCGGTACCATGAAAGCGCTAGCTAAGCTGAACCTACCAATCAATGTTATTGGTGTTCTAGCAGGCTGTGAAAACATGCCAGGCAGCAACGCTTACCGTCCAGGTGACATCCTAACAACTATGTCAGGTCAAACAGTTGAAGTGCTAAACACTGATGCTGAAGGCCGTCTAGTACTGTGTGATGCGCTGACTTACGTTGAGCGCTTTGAACCTGAGTGTGTGGTTGATGTAGCAACGCTAACGGGTGCATGTGTTATCGCACTAGGCCACCACATCAGCGGCGTTATCTCAAACCATAACCCTCTATCTCACGAACTGGTTAACGCTTCTGAGCAAGCAAGCGACCGTGCATGGCGTCTACCAATGGCAGACGAGTACCACGAGCAGCTGAAGAGCCCATTTGCGGATATGGCAAACATCGGCGGCCGCCCTGGCGGTACTATTACTGCGGGTTGTTTCCTATCTAAGTTCGCGAAGAAATACCACTGGGCGCACATCGACATCGCAGGTACTGCGTGGAAGTCTGGTGCTGCGAAAGGCTCAACGGGCCGTCCAGTCTCAATGCTTGTCCAATTCTTGCTTAACCGCAGTGGCCAAGACGCAGAGGAATAATCCTCACATTGTTTAAAAGGGCCGCAAGGCCCTTTTTTGTATCTCTCGATTAAGTAGACTGAGACAAGCATGGCAAACGCGACGTTTTACATCATCACTCCCGACTCTCCTCAAGCGAAAGCTAAAGGGTTTGGTGAGTATGTACTGTTTCTTGCTAAGCATTTTGCCAAACAAAACGCTAAGGTTTATCTCAACTGCCATGACAAAGCTCATGCCGAACAGATTGCTGAATTGTTCTGGCAAGTCGATGCCAAAGAGTTTATCGCCCATAATCTCGTTGGCGAAGGGCCGAAATATGCCACCAACATTGAAATCGGCTACCAAGGAGTGAGACCTTCTTGGAATAGACAATTAGTAATAAATTTGGCGGAAAATGATACAACCTTTGCGAACAAGTTTGCTGAGGTGGTAGACTTCGTCCCTTGCGAAGAAAAAGCCAAGCAACTGGCGCGAGAAAGATATAAAATCTACCGCCAAGCGGGCTATCAGCTACAAACGATCGAGATCGCGCACAGCTAGCAGCAACAAAATATGCAACCGGTCAATCTTTATAGTTAAGCTCTCCACTTAGAGAGTTCACTTATAATGATTGACTCAGATTTACCATCAACCAGATAAGATTTTCTCTAAATAGTTGGGCTTAGAGCAAGGCAACAAATGAGCAAATCCCTATGAATATACCTTGAGTATTTGATTAGGGTTTGTGAATGCTGTTAACGCCGCTATCAGCCCAAATATGACGAGAAAAAAGGCGACTATGGAAAAGACATATAACCCAACTTCAATCGAACAAGCTTTATACCAAGCTTGGGAAGAGAAAGGCTACTTCAAGCCACACGGTGACACGACTAAAGAAGCTTACAGCATCATGATCCCGCCACCGAACGTCACTGGTAGCTTGCACATGGGCCACGCGTTCCAAGATACGATCATGGATACTCTAATCCGTGCTGAACGTATGAAGGGTAAAAACACTCTTTGGCAAGTAGGTACTGACCACGCTGGTATCGCAACTCAGATGGTTGTTGAGCGTAAGATCGCTGCAGAAGAAGGCAAAACTAAACACGATTACGGTCGTGATGCTTTCATCGACAAAATCTGGGAATGGAAGAACGAGTCTGGTGGCACTATCACTAAACAGCTTCGTCGCCTTGGCGCATCTGTTGACTGGGATCGTGAGCGCTTCACAATGGATGACGGCCTGTCTAACGCTGTTCAAGAAGTATTTGTTCGCCTATACGAAGATGACCTAATCTACCGTGGTAAGCGTCTAGTAAACTGGGATCCTAAACTGCACACTGCAATTTCTGATCTTGAAGTTGAAAACAAAGACAAAAAAGGCCACATGTGGCACTTCCGCTACCCGCTAGCAAACGGCGTGAAAACAGCTGAAGGTAAAGACTACATTGTTGTTGCGACCACTCGTCCTGAAACAATGCTTGGTGATACTGGCGTTGCTGTGAACCCAGAAGATCCACGTTACAAAGATCTTATCGGTAAAGAAATCCTACTTCCTATCGTTAACCGTCTGATCCCTATCGTAGGCGATGAGCATGCAGATATGGAAAAAGGCACGGGCTGTGTGAAGATCACGCCTGCGCACGATTTCAATGACTACGAAGTTGGTAAGCGTCACCAACTGCCAATGATCAACATCCTAACCTTCAACGCTGATATCCGTGATGCGGCTGAAGTATTCACCACTAACGGTGAAGCAAGCGATGTTTACTCTACTGAGCTACCAGCTAAATACCACGGTATGGAGCGTTTCGCTGCTCGTAAAGCTATCGTTGCTGAATTCGAAGAGCTTGGTCTTCTTGATGAGATCAAAGATCACGACCTAACGGTACCTTACGGTGACCGTGGTGGCGTGGTTATCGAACCAATGCTAACAGACCAATGGTACGTACGCGCTGCACCTCTTGCAGAACCAGCAGTTAAAGCAGTTGAAGATGGCGACATCCAGTTCGTACCTAAGCAATACGAAAACATGTACTTCTCTTGGATGCGTGACATTCAAGACTGGTGTATCTCTCGTCAGCTTTGGTGGGGTCACCGTATCCCAGCATGGTACGACAACGACGGCAACGTATATGTAGGTCGTACTGAAGAAGAAGTACGTGCCAACAACAACCTTGCACCTGTCGTTGTTCTTCGCCAAGACGACGATGTACTCGATACATGGTTCTCTTCTGCGTTATGGACGTTCGGTACTCAAGGCTGGCCTGAGCAAACTGAAGACCTGAAGACATTCCACCCTTCAGACGTGCTAGTAACCGGTTTCGACATCATCTTCTTCTGGGTTGCACGTATGATCATGATGACCATGCACTTCAACAAAGATGAAAATGGTAAAGCGCAAGTACCATTTAAGACAGTTTACGTAACGGGTCTAATCCGTGACGAAAACGGCGACAAAATGTCTAAGTCTAAAGGTAACGTACTTGACCCTATCGACATGATCGATGGTATCGACCTTGAGTCTCTAGTAGAGAAGCGCTGTGGCAACATGATGCAGCCTCAGCTAGCGAAGAAGATCGAGAAGAACACACGTAAGACTTTCGAAAACGGTATCGAACCATACGGTACTGACGCACTGCGTTTCACCCTTGCTGCTATGGCTTCAACTGGCCGTGACATCAACTGGGACATGAAGCGTCTTGAAGGTTACCGTAACTTCTGTAACAAGCTATGGAACGCAAGCCGTTACGTACTGATGAACACAGAAGAGCACGATTGTGGCATGTCACTATCTGCAGAAGACCGTGCAAGCATGGAATTCTCTCTAGCAGATAAGTGGATTGAATCTCAGTTTGAACTAGCAGCGAAAGAGTTTAACGCTCACCTAGACAACTACCGTCTAGACATGGCAGCAAACACGCTTTACGAATTCATCTGGAACCAATTCTGTGACTGGTACCTAGAGCTAACTAAACCGGTTCTATGGAAAGGTACAGAAGCTCAGCAACAAGCAACTCGCTACATGCTGATCACAGTTCTAGAGAAGACCCTTCGCCTTGCTCACCCAGTGCTTCCTTACATCACTGAATCTATCTGGCAGAGCGTTAAGCCGCTAGTAGATGGTGTTGAAGGCGACACTATCATGACTCAAGCGCTTCCTCAGTTTAACGAAGAGAACTTCAACGCTGAGATCGTAGAAGACATCGAATGGGTTAAGACTTTCATTACTGCTATCCGTAACCTACGTGCAGAGTACGACATTGCACCTAGCAAAGGTCTAGAAGTAATGATCAAGGTTGCTAACGAGAAAGACGCGGCGCGTATCGAAGCGAGCAAGGTGGTTCTGAACTCTCTTGCGAAACTAGATAGCCTAACTGTTCTTGCAGGCGACGCTGAGACTCCAGCATGTGCGACTAAGCTAGTGGGTCAATCTGAGCTGATGATCCCAATGGCAGGTCTGATCGATAAAGACGCTGAACTTGCTCGTCTTGATAAAGAAGTGCAAAAAACGCACGGCGAAATCAAGCGTATCGAAGGCAAGCTAGGTAACGAAGGTTTCGTTGCTAAAGCACCAGAAGCGGTTATCGCGAAAGAGCGTGAGAAGCTAGTTGGCTACCAAGAGACACTAGCGAAGCTTGAAGAACAGAAAGCAACAATTGCTGCGCTGTAATCTTCGCTTCAAGTAGTAAAAACAAAAAAGCTGGTCACTCGACCAGCTTTTTTTATTTCCATATTTCAATTAGTTGCTCAGTTCTACGCCACACGATTTTGTTCGCGACCTTCAACAAACGCAACAATATTATCGATGAGGATATTCGCCAGATTCTGAATCGACGAATCACTTCCCCAAGCAATATGAGGGGTAAGTAACAAATTGGGTAGATGCATGTTGGCAATGAGAGAGTTACTTTCATCGGCTGGCTCATCAGTGAAGACATCAAATCCTGCGCCTCGAATAACTCCGTCTTTTAGAGCGTCAATCAAAGCTTCTTCATCAACTAAACCACCACGGCCTGTATTGATAATGATACTGCTTGGTTTCATCGAACAAAGCTCTTGGCGTCCAATCAAGTGACGAGTTTGTTCGTTAAGAGGACAGTGTAATGTCACCACATCACTAGAAGCCAGAACTTGCTCAAATGGCACATAGCCCTCTCGGCACTGCTCTGCCCCTTTGCGCTCAGCAAACACTACCTGCATGCCCAATGCTTTTGCTAAAGCCGCGGTTGCTTGGCCGAGTGCGCCACTACCAATCACACCCAGTGTTGAACCCGCGGTATCGCTGATCGGGTGAGTAAAGAAACAAAACTGCTTGTTGCGCTGCCATTCTCCGGCAGCAATATCATTGTGATAGCCTTTTAAGTTGCGTTTGAGCGCAAACATCATCGCAATCACATGCTCAGGTACCGACTGAGTGGCGTAACCTTGAACGTTCGCAACAGCAATGCCCAGATCCTTACAGCATTGAACATCGACGTTATTAAACCCCGTTGCAGCAATGGCGATCATTTTTAGCTTAGGTAACTGACTTAAGACATCGCGATCCAAAACCACTTTATTGGTGATGACGATCTGCGCGTCTTGCAAGCGTTCAACAATTTGATCGGAAGATGTCAGATCGTATTCGAGCCATTGATGATCAAATGGCAATTGAGGTAATTCGATCTGTAGAGGGATCGTGGCTCGATCGAGAAAAACAACCTTTGGCAGCGACATAGCTTCTCCTTGTGCTGCCAGCAGTTATCCGTATCTGTTATGGGCGAGGCAGCTTTTTATAGTCAGGTAATTCTTTTACTGGATTGAAATAGTTAAAGATTACGCTGTCTGCTTCAAGATAAAAGTCACATGGGACGAAGATAGTTTGCAGTAGTTCACTATCAGGGTGGTAAAAGCTCAATTCGGCAGCATGTAGCTCAAGTCGCTCAGAAAACTCAAACGCTTCCCCTTCAGAGTAGAACTCATCGCCAACGATAGGGTGACCTAGTGCTTGCATATGAACTCTTAATTGATGAGAGCGCCCAGTAATCGGCAATAGACGCACAATCGCAGTTTTCTCTTCCTGCTTAACCACCTGATACAAAGTCTGCGATGGCTTGCCATCTTGATAGCACACTTTCTGTTTCGGGCGATTTGGCCAATCACCAATCAAAGGTAAATCAACTTGTCCACTTTGCTGCTCAGGGTGTCCCCATACTCGCGCATAGTAGACTTTGTGGGTGAGACGATATTGAAACTGCTTTTTAAGCGAACGCTCTGCCTCTTTATGCTTGGCAAATAGCATCAAGCCCGAGGTATCCATATCCAGTCGATGTACCACTTGAATGTCTGGATAGGTTTCGACCAAACGTGACCAAATACTGTCATAGTGCTCCGCCAAACGACCTGGAACAGAAAGTAGTCCAGAAGGCTTGTTCGCCACTAAGATGTGCTGATCTTCAAATACGATATCAACCCAAGGTTCACGCGGCGGGTTGTATTCGGTCATTGCCATGAAAGAATCTCTATCCGATAAAAACAAAAACGCCACTTCGATAGTGACGAAGGAGCGTAGTTGGGAATCTCTAACCATTTAAGAGATTCCTGACATTTCGTTCCTCAATTCAGGAATGACGCATTTTGGTCATTCCCGATAACGACGAAGGAGTGTAGTCGGGAATCTCTAACCTATTGAGAGATTCCTGACATCTCGTACCTCGATTCAGGAATGACGTGTGAAGCGAAAATTAGTTATGCGATACAACAATCATACGTAGAGAATCCAATTGATACTGAGCTTGGCTGATGTAGCCCGTTAGCTCTTTGATTTGCGCATCAATCGCTTCAATCTCTTCATCACGAATGTTCGGGTTAACCGCTTTCAACGCTTGCAGACGTTCTAGCTCAGAGTTCAAACTTGCTTGCATCTCTTGTTGAGCTTGATTACGAATTGCCTCAACTTTCTCGACAATCAGCTTCTCGCCCGCTTCAATCAGTTGATGCACTTGCGCTTGAACTGACGCCACGAGCTTAGTCGCAATATGACGACCAACAGGGCTCAGCTGACGGTTAAAGCTCTCAAACTCGACTTGAGCAGAAAGGTCATTGCCTTTACCGTCCAACATCATACGAATAGGTGTAGTCGGTAGGAAGCGGCTAATACCACTGCGCTTCGGCGCTTGCGCATCTACCTTGTACACCAGCTCAAGTAGTATGGTGCCAACAGGTAGCGCCTTGTTCTTCAGCAGTGATACCGCAGTAGCACCCACTCCTTCGCTCATCAGCAAGTCGATACCACCTTGAATCATCGGGTGTTCCCAACTGATAAAGTTCATATCTTCACGTGACAGCGCTGTTTCGCGATCAAAGGTAATGGTCGCACCTTCGTACGGTAGGCCTGGGTAGCTTGGTACTAACATGTGCTCAGATGGCGTTACAACTAGGGCATTTTCGCCTTTGTCATCTTGATCGAGGCCAATGGTATCAAACAGGCTTAGCGCAAAAGTGACTAGGTTTGTATCACCATCGGTTGCAGAAATTTTCTCAACGATCGCTTGCGCTTTATCGCCGCCGTTTGAGTGCATCTCTAGCAGTCGGTCACGACCTTGCTCTAGCTGCGCTTTAAGCTCTTTGTTCATTGCTGCAGATTCAGCAATCACTTCATCCAAATCACTGGTGTCACCAGACGCAAGCATCTCGATAAGGCGATCTGAGTATTGGTCATACACAGTGCGGCCCGTTGGACACGTTTCAGCAAAGGCATTAAGACCTTCATCGAACCAACGCGCAAGAATCGCCTGCGAAGTACCTTCAAGGTACGGCACATGAATATCGATATCGCGATTTTGACCGATGCGGTCCAAACGACCAATACGCTGCTCAAGCAGGTCTGGGTTGAACGGCAAGTCGAACATCACTAGCTGGTTAGCAAACTGGAAGTTACGACCTTCCGAGCCAATCTCACTACAGATCAGAACCTGTGCGCCGCCCTCTTCTTGAGCAAAGTAAGCTGCTGCTTTATCACGCTCAAGAATCGACATGCCTTCGTGGAATACCGTCGCACGAATACCTTCACGTTCACGCAGTGCTTGCTCTAGCTGTAGCGCAGTACTTGCACGAGAAGCAATAACTAAAATCTTTTCGCTGCGCTTATCGGTAATCTTTTCAAGCAACCAGTTCACACGGCTATCAAATTGCCACCAGCTTGAATCTTCACCTTCAAACTCTTGGAAGATCTCTTCCGGGTACAGGTTTTTCACGGCACGAGCTTCTGGTGAGATCTTACCGCCAATCATGCCTGATACACGCATTGAAGTAGTGTACTGCTGAGGAATCGCCATTGGTAGCAAATTAACGTTACGAACTGGGAAGCCTTTGATTGCTGCACGAGTGTTACGGAACAACACTCGCCCAGTACCGTGACGGTCCATTAGGTTATCAATCAGCTCTTGGCGCGCTGCCGCTTTGGCTTCTTCATCACTGTCGCTTTCAATGATGCGGAACAGTGGCTCGACATCTTGCTCTGAAAGTAGCTCAGTAATTTGGTTCTTGGCTTCGTTTTCTAGCTTTTGGCCTGAGAACAAGGCACTGACTGAGTCAGCAACTGGCGCATATTGCTCTTCTTCTTTGACGAACTCTTCGTAATCAAAGAAGCGGTCTGAATCGAGCAGACGTAGACGCGCAAAGTGACTTTCGCGACCAAGCTGTTCTGGCGTTGCCGTTAGCAGTAATACGCCAAGTGTACGCTCAGCTAAACCTTCAATCACTTGGTATTCACGGCTTGGCTTCTCAGGGCTCCACTCAAGATGGTGCGCTTCATCGACAACCAGTAGATCCCACTCACCTTCTAAAGCTTGTTCAAAGCGTTTACGGCTCTTACGTAAGAAATCGAGCGAACACAGTACATATTGCTGTGTATCAAATGGGTTGTCTGAGTCAGCAAACGCTTCGATGCAGCGCTCTTCGTCAAAGATAGAGAAGTGCAGGTTGAAACGACGCATCATCTCCACCAACCACTGGTGTTGCAGTGTTTCTGGTACCACGATTAGGATACGCTCAGCACGACCCGCCAACACTTGTTGGTGAATGATCATACCCGCTTCGATGGTTTTACCTAGACCTACTTCATCGGCTAGTAGAACGCGAGGCGCATGACGGCGACCCACTTCATGAGCAATATAAAGCTGATGTGGGATCAGACCGGCACGCATACCACATAGGCCACGCATTGGGCTCTTATGCTGCTCATACTGATTCATCAGAGCGCGGTAACGCAGTACAAAGTTATCCATACGATCGATTTGACCGGCGTATAACTTATCTTGCGGCTTGTTAAAGCGGATTTGGTTACTGAGCATGATTTCACGTAAAACCACACCTTCTTCACCACTGTCTTCACGTTGACCCACATAGCTAAATAGGCCTTGGTCTTCGACCACTTGCTCAACTTTTAGAGACCACCCTTCTTGGCTTTCGATCACATCGCCAGCGTTAAAGGTTACTCGGGTTACAGGCGCATCATTTCGAGCGTAAACTCGGTTTTCTTCAGAAGCTGCAAACATTAGTGTCACAGTACGAGCATCCAATGCTACAACGGTTCCTAAACCTAAATCGCTTTCCGTATCGCTGATCCAGCGCTGGCCCAAAGCAAATGTCATGAATCGACTACCTCATCTATTTAATTCGAAAATGGGTCTATAAATATTAGTTGTTCTTACGCAACTTGAAAGGCAACTGACGAGGAAAAAAGTGTGTCAGCCGCTGCGCAGAAAAAGGTCGCTAATCTTACTCGAAGCTGTGACATTGGTCACGTACAAAGGCCTCAAAAACCAACAATTTTTTCCTCAAGCTGAGCTTGACATCAAAGTGTAAGAAATCAGTGGCACTTCTAACTAAGAGTGTTGAGAAAGACGATTATACTTATTAATGAGTGTGCATCTTTAGTGTCAGAAAAACGTAGGTACGAAAGATGCATTGATAAGATGACGATCAACACGGGTTTGCAGTATTTGTAGTCAAACCATCAGCGATCTCTGATTACCGGGCTACATCTCTGCAAGCAATGCAGGTAGACCACTTCATGCAAAAGTATGAGGGGTAAGCAAGCCGCAAGTCGGCAAGGAGACGCTTATGGGCGATACAGACCGGAAGCTATTTGTCCTCGATACCAATATTCTTCTTCATGAACCACTAGCCATCTACTCATTTAAAGAACACGATGTCGTCGTACCGATGACAGTCCTTGAAGAGCTCGACCGCATCAAAGACAGCAAGCGGGACGTTGCCAGAGATGCTCGCGTTTCTATTCGAGCACTTGAAGCGATGTTTAAAGACGCCACCCCTGACGAAATTTCAGAAGGGATTCCGATCAACAAAGAGCAAGAATCCACCGGCCATATTTCGATATTGGCAGATTTCGAATTGCAAGAAACCGTCAAAGCCTTTGCAGACAAAGCCGGCGACAACCGTATACTCAACGGTGTGCTTTACCTACAAAACAAGCGCGCTCCTCGTGAAGTCATCCTCGTCACCAAAGATATCAACATGCGATTACGCGCCAAAGGTGCTGGGGTGCGCTTTGTTGAAGATTACCGCACCGACCAATTAATCGATGACGTTCAATACCTGACTAAAGGTTTCCAACAAATCGAAGGGGATTTCTGGAGCGGTGTCAGCCAAGTGGAAAGTAAGAATTACGCAGGCAGAACTTACCACACCTTAGACCGAGCACCTTTCGAGCCAACCTACATCAATCAATATGTGATTGATGAAGAGAGTGACTTCGCAGGGCGAGTTGAAGATATTGAGCAAGACACAGTAACGATAAAAGACCTCAGTCGTGAGCGCATGATGCATCGCCGCGCGTGGGACATTACGCCGAAAAACATCTACCAAGGTATGGCGCTCGATGCCCTACTCGACCCTGACATCGATCTAGTAATCTTAACCGGGGCCGCTGGTAGTGGTAAGACTCTGCTTGCTTTAGCCTCGGCACTTGAACAAACCATAGAAAGAGGCGTATTTGATAAGATCATCGTCACTCGTAATACACCAGATATCGGTGAAGCGATCGGTTTCTTACCGGGAAGTGAAGAGGAGAAGATGTTGCCTTGGCTTGCCGCGGTAACGGACACCTTGGAGGCATTACATAAAAATGATCACTGCACTGAAGGATCACTCAAGTACATCTGTGATAAAGCCAATATTCAGTTCAAGTCGATCAACTTTATGCGTGGCCGCTCGATCCAAAATGCCTTTGTCCTGCTCGATGAGTGTCAAAACCTCACCGCTTCGCAGATTAAGACCATTATCACCCGCTGTGGTGAAGGCACCAAGATCGTCTGCTCTGGTAACTTAGCGCAGATAGATTCGCACTACCTTACCCCTGTGACGTCTGGTTTAACCTATATGGTTGAACGATTCAAAAACTTCGAAGGCAGCGCCAATATCCACCTCAACGGTGTGGTTCGCAGCCGCCTTGCGGAATATGCCGAAGAGAATTTATAGTCACTTCTGCCGAGATATAATTCATATCTCGGCATTTATTTAAAATAATTATTCACAAACATTGGCTAGGTATGTTTAACTAACTCCATTAAACGAATAAACATTCAAGGACTGGAGCATGGCCTTTAATCTACGTAATAGAAACTTTGTTAAGCTACTCGATTTCACCCCGAAAGAAATTCAGTTTTTATTGGATCTTTCTGCTGACCTGAAAAAAGCTAAGTACGCTGGTACGGAGCAGAAAAAGCTGGTTGGTAAGAACATTGCTCTGATCTTTGAAAAAGCCTCAACTCGTACTCGCTGCGCATTTGAAGTCGCAGCCTTTGATCAAGGTGCGCAAGTCTCTTACATCGGCCCTTCTGGCTCGCAGATCGGCCAAAAAGAATCGATGAAAGATACCGCTCGCGTACTCGGCAGAATGTACGATGGCATTGAGTACCGTGGTTTTGGTCAAGAGATTGTCGAAGAACTTGGCGCGCATGCTGGCGTACCAGTTTGGAACGGTCTGACCGACGAATTCCACCCAACGCAAATTTTGGCAGACTTCCTCACTATGCTGGAGCATGGTCGTGGTAAACAGCTACACCAAATTAAGTTCGCTTACCTCGGTGATGCGCGTAATAACATGGGCAATTCACTCATGGTTGGCGCGGCAAAAATGGGCATGGATATCCGCCTAGTTGCGCCAAAAGCCTACTGGCCAGAGGCCGAGCTCGTTGAAGAGTGCCAGGCAATCGCACAACACACTGGGGCGAAAATCACCCTGACAGAAAATGTTGAAGAAGGCGTCAAAGGCTGTGATTACCTCTATACCGACGTTTGGGTGTCAATGGGTGAAGCATCTGAAGCTTGGGATGAACGTGTCGCTATAATGACCCCATATCAAGTCAATATGGATGTGATTGAAAAAACAGGTAATCCACAAGTGAAATTCATGCACTGCCTACCCGCTTTCCACAATGATGAAACCACCATTGGTAAACAGGTCGCCGAAAAGTATGGCATGAACGGACTGGAAGTCACCGATGAAGTGTTTGAGTCTGAATATTCGATTGTGTTTGACGAAGCAGAGAACCGCATGCACACCATTAAAGCCGTGATGGTGGCCACACTCGGACAGTAACAACCAGCGAAAGTCGACACAAAAAGCCTCGATGTAATCGCTTGCGTTCACCAATCTTCAGCGTATAATGCTCGGCAATTTGTCTGGAGGTAGTAAAACAATGCCACGTAATTCGTGCTCTAAAAAGCGTATTACACTGGGTAAGCTAACATGCTTACCGGCGTTAGGTTTTTCTATTTCCGCCGATTTTTAAAGCCTCCCATAATGGGGGGCTTTTTTATTGCCTAAATTTAGTACTCAGATGGGAAGATGATTATGACCAACACGCTTTATAACAAGCACATTATCTCAATTCCTGAGCTTTCACGTGAAGAGCTTGAATTGATTGTCAAAACAGCGGGTGAGCTTAAGGCCGATCAAAAACCTGAGTTGATCAAAAACAAAGTGATTGCGAGCTGTTTCTTTGAACCTTCGACTCGTACTCGCCTTTCTTTTGAAACGGCAATCCAGCGCATTGGCGGCAGCGTGATTGGGTTTGATAATGGTGGTAACACTTCACTGGCGAAAAAAGGTGAAACACTGGCTGACTCAGTTCAAGTTATCTCTTCTTACGTTGATGCTTTTGTTATGCGCCACCCACAAGAAGGCGCCGCACGTCTTGCTTCTGAGTTCTCTAACGGGGTACCTGTGATTAACGCAGGTGACGGCGCTAACCAGCACCCGACCCAAACACTTCTCGACCTATTCTCTATTGCGGAAACGCAAGGCCGCCTAGACAACCTTAATGTTGCCTTTGTTGGTGACCTTAAATACGGTCGCACGGTCCATTCACTGACTCAAGCTCTGGCGAAGTTCACTAACGTACGTTTCTTCTTTATCGCGCCTGAAGCGCTAGCAATGCCAGATTACATCTGCGAAGAGTTAGATGAAGCGGAAATCGAGTACAGCCTACATACAGATATGGAAAGCGTCGTACCTGAATTGGATGTGCTGTACATGACTCGCGTACAGAAAGAGCGTTTCGACGAATCAGAGTACGCCCACATCAAATCGGCTTACATCTTAACCGCTGCCTTGCTTGAAGGTGCACGCGAAAACTTGAAAGTGCTGCACCCACTACCACGCGTTGATGAAATCACTGTCGATGTCGATAAAACGCCACATGCGTACTACTTCCAACAAGCTGAAAATGGCGTATACGCCCGTGAAGCTCTGCTGGCACTCGTTCTAAACGATACCCTGTAATCGAGAGGAGAAATACTATGTCTAAAGAAACTCAATTGCAGGTTGAAGCAATTAAAAACGGTACCGTTATCGACCATATCCCAGCTCAAATTGGTATTAAGGTGCTAAAGCTGTTCTCAATGCACAAATCAGAGCAACGCGTCACTGTAGGTCTTAACTTACCTTCTTCAGCTCTAGGCCATAAAGATCTGCTTAAGATTGAAAACGTCTTCATCAGTGAAGAGCAAGCGAGCAAACTGGCGCTCTACGCACCGCATGCAACGGTAAACCAGATTGAAAACTATGAAGTAGTGAAGAAGCTACCACTAGAACTACCTGAGCAAGTCAATAACGTGTTTGAGTGCCCAAATACCAACTGTATTACTCACGATGAGCCAGTAGAAAGCAGCTTTACAGTGTTTGAAAAGAAAGAAGACATTCGCTTGAAATGTAAATACTGCGAAAAAGTGTTCTCACGCGAAATCGTTACTGAGCGCTAGTTCATAAGTTGCCGTTATAGCTGATATTTCAATCTATCCCCACTGCACGTTTAGCGGGGATTTTTTCTTTACGCAGCACGCGATTCGCGGCACACTGAGTTTTCATACTTCCCCCTTAAACAGATGGAACATAATAATGACTAAAGTACTTCACACAGAATCAGCTCCAGCAGCAATCGGCCCATACGTACAAGGCGTTGATCTAGGCAACATGGTTCTGACTTCTGGCCAAATCCCAGTAAACCCAGCAACTGGTGAAGTATCAGCAGATATCGCAGAGCAAGCACGTCAGTCACTAGACAACGTTAAAGCTGTGGTTGAAGCATCTGGCCTAACCGTTACAGATATCGTAAAAATGACAGTATTCGTTAAAGACCTAAACGACTTCGGTACTGTTAACGAGGTTTACGGTAAGTTCTTTGATGAGCACGATGTAGCAAACTACCCTGCACGTTCATGTGTAGAAGTTGCTCGTCTACCTAAAGATGTGGGTATCGAGATTGAAGCAATCGCAGTTCGTAAATAATCGACGCGATTGAGATTAAAAAAGCGAGCTATTTGGGCTCGCTTTTTTATTGCCGCGACTTTTTTACTGCAACTACTAATAGTAACGATCGCAGCCAAGATGCAGTTGTGGATCATCCATTAAATCCTCAACGTCGACCTCAAACTTTTGATGCGAGATACGCTCTTCTATCACCACGGCATGTGCACTCTCATCCACTTCAAGTACGGTTCCAATCCCTTGGCGACATTCAACCAACATCCCTTTTTCAAGTTCACTGATATCCATCTTCCCTCTCCTCTGTTACTTAATAAGTGTACAGCCGAAAAAGAAAAAGGATCAAAAAAGCCGACTCGAAAGTCGGCTTTTACAATTCTGCTTCGTATTAGTTGTTTACGAAATCAACACCTGTTTGGATATCACCATTCAGTGTTTCTAGCATGCCGTCTAGTGCAGACTTCTCGAAGTCACTTAGCTTACCGTAGCTTAGTACTTCTTCCACGCCATCTTTACCCAATTTCACAGGTTGTGCAAAGAATGGTGCGTGCTCGCCATCGCCTTCAACGTAAGCGTACTCAACCACTTCTTCACCTTGTGCTGCTTTCACTAGCGCTAGACCAAAGCGACATGCCGCTTGACCCATAGATAGAGTTGCAGAGCCGCCGCCCGCTTTCGCTTCAACAACTTCAGTACCTGCGTTTTGGATACGCTTAGTTAGCGCTTCTACTTCTTCAGCCGTAAACTCAACACCTTCAACTTGAGAAAGTAGCGGAAGAATAGTTACGCCTGAGTGACCACCGATAACTGGTACACGAACATCACCTGGATCTTTGTCTTTTAGATCCGCAACAAATGTTTCAGAGCGGATAACGTCTAGTGTCGTTACACCAAATAGACGACGCTTATCATAAACACCTGCTTTCTTAAGAACTTCAGCTGCAATTGGCACAGTCGTGTTAACTGGGTTTGTGATGATACCCACTAGTGCTTTTGGACAAACATCAGCGATTTTCTGAGCAAGAGACTTCACAATACCTGCGTTAACGTTGAATAGGTCAGCGCGGTCCATACCTGGCTTACGAGCTACACCTGCAGAAATTAGAACCACGTCCGCACCTTCTAGTGCAGGAGATGGATCTTCACCAGCGTAACCTTTGATCGATACTGGCGTTGGGATGTGGCTTAGATCTGCCGCAACACCCGGAGTAACCGGAGCGATATCATAAAGGGCTAGATCTGAACCTGCAGGAAGGCGGTTTTTCAGTAGTAGGGCTAGGGCTTGACCGATGCCACCAGCGGCACCAATAACGGCTACTTTCATCGTAGTTCTCCTTGAGATGACTCTCTTATATATGTTTTGTAAGTCGATTTGAAATCGGTGTGTTCAACCTATAGTAATCACAAGATGATTACAAATGATTAACGTCAGCTTTGCGACCTTGCGCAAGCCATCAAAATCAGGCTTCACACCTTTACGCCATTATGTTCTTAATCCTTTTGGATAACAAAGAATTAAACGGTTTTCTGTCAATAAATCCTGCCAGTTTTACAGTGATTTGCTAGACAGAATTTAGGTTTAGCATTGGCACATATTGCATACCTATGCGAGAATATTCACTTGCTTTTTATAAAACAAACATAGAAAGAGAACCATGCGCCATTCAGAAAAACAAGATAACCTCGTTCGCGCTTTTAAAGCCCTACTTAAAGAAGAACGTTTCGGCTCCCAAGGCGATATTGTGGAAGCTCTTAAAAACGAAGGGTTCGATAATATCAACCAGTCAAAAGTGTCTCGTATGCTGACCAAGTTTGGTGCGGTACGTACACGTAATGCCAAAATGGAGATGGTTTACTGTCTTCCTGCTGAACTGGGGGTACCAACGGTATCAAGTTCACTGCGTGAGTTAGTGCTCGATATCGATCATAACAACGCGCTTGTTGTGATTCACACCGGACCAGGTGCTGCCCAACTTATCGCTCGCCTACTTGATTCACTAGGTAAAGCGGAAGGCATCTTAGGCGTCGTTGCCGGTGATGACACTATCTTTATTACTCCAACACTATCAATTACCACAGAGCAGCTGTTTAACTCGGTGTGTGACTTGTTTGAGTACACAGGCTAGTTTCATATAAAACAACCAAATACAAATTGCGCCGCCAAATTTGCGGCGTGATTGAGATCACATCTTAAAAAAATCATACCTTAGTTAACCCCATCACGTAACACGATGATTTTAAAGAACTTTAACCTTGAAATAATCCTAATACATTAGGTTAATATTCAGGCTTTTTGCCTATATTCTTTAACATCCGTGTAATTATGTGCCAATTTTTTGCTATTATTCAGCCACTTTTTCAACATACGGATTGAAAAAGATGCCGTTTCCAGCAAGAGGAAACGCCCAAAGCAACTACACTTGCTAAGGGTTAATAATGAATAAAGGAAGGGAAATTCATGGCATTGAACAAACTTATTAAAGTTGGCGCTATTGCTGCAGCAGTAATGGGCGCAGGCGCAGTTAACGCTCAAGAGTTCATCACAATCGGTACAGGTTCAGTAACAGGTGTTTACTACCCAACTGGTGGTGCAATTTGTAAGCTAGTTAACAAAGGCCGTAAAGACCACAACATTCGTTGTTCTGTAGAATCAACTGGTGGTTCAATTTACAACGTGAATACTATCCGTGCAGGCGAACTAGACTTCGGTATCGTTCAGTCTGACTGGCAGTACCACGGTTACAACGGTACAAGTAAGTTTGCTGAGCAAGGCCCATACAAAGAGCTACGCGCAGTGTTCTCTCTACACACAGAACCGTTCAACATCATCGCTCGTAGCGATGCTGGTATCGAAAACGTTTCTGACCTAAAGGGTAAACGTGTAAACATTGGTAACCCTGGTTCTGGTGACCGTGCAACAATGGGTGTTGTAATGGAAGCTATGGGCTGGACTAACGATGACTTCAAACTGGCTTCTGAGCTAAAAGGTTCTGAGCGTTCACAAGCACTTTGTGATAACAAGATTGACGCATTTGTTTACGTTGTTGGTCACCCGAATGGTTCTATCAAAGAAGCAACAACTTCATGTGATGCGAAACTAGTTTCTGCAACTGGTGCGAAAATCGATGAAATCGTTGCAAACAACCCTTACTACGCATTCAGCACAGTTCCTGCGGGCATGTACCGTGGTACTGATAAAGACGTAAACAGCTTCGGTGTTGCCGCAACTATGGTAACAACAACGAATGTTTCTGATGATGTAGCGTACAACGTAGCAAAAGCTGTATTCGAAAACTTCGATACATTTAAGCGTCTACACCCAGCGTTCGCTAACCTGAAGAAAGAAGACATGGTTCAAGCTGGTCTTTCTATCCCTCTACACCCAGGTGCAGAGAAATACTACAAAGAGATCGGCCTACTTAAGTAAGCACTCTTTGATGACTAAGGAGGCATAGCGCCTCCTTAGTTAATATCACTGTAGTCAAAGCACTACACTCTATTTTGGGTTTCACATTCTTGAAACTCTTTCTCGTTTTATACCTAAGAAAAACACACAACTGAGCAATATTTCATCTTTTCACTACACTAAAAGATGCTAAATAAAGGTTCTCATAACCATAATTATACGGACCATTTATAATAAGGATTAAGTACATGTCGAAGACAAACACTCCGTCTCAAGATGTGCAAGAAATGGTGGCTCAATCCGATACTGGTGCACGCGCTCCTTCTGGGCTGTCTGGTCGCATCTTATGGTTTGTGCCGCTATGTTGGTCACTGTTCCAACTTTGGTACGCTTCCCCTCTTCCATTTATTTTTAATTTTGGCGTACTCAACGATACTGAAGCGCGTTCTATACATTTAATGTTTGCTGTATTCCTTGCCTTTACGGCTTACCCAGCAATGAAGAGCTCGCCAAGGGATAGCATTCCTGTTATCGACTGGTTGCTGGCATTAGCTGGTGCCTTCTCTGCCGCATATATTTATATTTTTTACACTGAACTCGCGGGGCGCTCTGGAGCACCAACCTCATTTGATATTGTCATTGCTGTAACAGGCATGGTGCTATTACTTGAGGCAACACGCCGCGCTTTAGGTCCACCACTGATGGTGGTTGCGGCAGTATTCTTGCTCTACACATTTGGCGGCCCTCATATGCCAGATGTGATTGCACACAAAGGTGCAAGCTTAAACAAGGCGATGTCTCACCTGTGGCTAACTACTGAAGGTGTATTTGGTGTCGCACTAGGCGTATCAACGTCATTTGTATTCTTGTTTGTACTGTTTGGCGCCATGCTTGAACGTGCGGGTGCAGGTGCTTACTTCATCAAGGTGGCATTCTCGCTATTAGGCCATATGAAAGGCGGTCCAGCGAAAGCAGCAGTTGTTGCTTCTGGCTTGTCAGGCCTAGTGTCAGGCTCATCGATTGCTAACGTAGTAACCACAGGTACTTTCACCATTCCACTGATGAAGCGTGTTGGCTTCCCAGGGACTAAAGCGGGTGCGGTAGAAGTCGCGGCTTCAACGAACGGTCAGCTAACTCCACCAATCATGGGTGCTGCAGCATTCTTGATGGTTGAGTACGTGGGTATCTCTTACGTTGAAGTCATCAAAGCGGCGATCCTGCCTGCTCTGATTTCTTACATCGCACTTATCTACATTGTTCACCTTGAAGCCTGTAAAGCCGGCATGACTGGTTTACCTCGTCGTCACACACCGAAGTTCATTCATAGCCTACTGTCGTTTACTGGCACTATCCTAGGCCTATGTATTCTAAGCGGTGCGGTCTACTACGGTGTTGGCTGGACGAAAGATGTCTTTGGTGAAGCAGCAACACCTATCGTTACTGTTGCTTTACTGGTTGCTTATGTCGCACTGGTAAACATCTCAGCCAAGTACGCTAAAGAAGGCGCGATTGAGATTGATGCTGAGCTCACTGAAGTACCTGATCCAGGTCCGACGATTAAATCGGGTCTGCACTTCTTGCTACCAATCGTTGTTTTGGTTTGGTGTTTGACGGTTGAACGTTTCTCGCCGGGTCTATCCGCATTCTGGGCAACCGTGTTCATGATCTTTATCTTGATCACGCAGCGTCCATTGATTGCGATTCTTTCTAAGGAAGGCAGTCTTGCTGAGCAAACTAAAGCAGGTTTTGTTGATCTCGCTGAAAGTTTAGTTTCAGGTGCTCGTAATATGATTGGTATCGGTGTTGCGACAGCAGCAGCGGGTACCGTTGTTGGTGTGGTAACGCTTACGGGTATCGGTCTGGTTATGACGGACTTTGTTGAGTTTATCTCTGGCGGTAACATCATCTTGATGTTGCTATTTACCGCTGTGATCAGCTTGATCTTAGGTATGGGTCTACCAACAACCGCTAACTACATCGTTGTATCAACACTGATGGCACCGGTAATTGTGACTCTTGGTGCGCAAAGTGGCTTGATCATTCCATTGATCGCAGTCCACCTATTTGTGTTCTACTTCGGTATTTTGGCTGATGATACTCCGCCTGTTGGCCTGGCTGCTTTTGCGGCCGCAGCGATTGCCAAATCGGATCCGATCAGAACCGGTATTCAAGGTTTTACTTACGATATCCGAACGGCAATCTTGCCATTTATGTTTATCTTCAACACCCAGCTACTGCTGATGGGTATTGATAGTATTTGGCACTTGTTGCTGACGATCTTCTCTTCGATTGTGGCGATGCTGATCTTCTCTGCTGCAACGCAGGGCTGGTGGTTTACTAAGAACAAATGGTGGGAAACTGTCCTACTGCTTGTGTTGACCTTTACCTTCTTCCGCCCAGGTTTCTGGTGGGATGAGATCTACCCAGCGAAGATCATGCACCCAGGTACTGAGATCGCGCAGATTACTGAAAAGATGAAAGTCGGTGAAGAGATCGAGCTATTGGTAGCAGGTGAAAACCTAGAAGGCGACTACATTTCTAAAACGGTACGTTTGCCTTTTGAAGACCGTGCGACAACAGCCGAAGAACGCATTGCCTCAATGGGTCTAATGCTAAATGATGCCAATGGTCGTATGTTGGTTGATATGGTCGAGTTCGGTAGTCCTGCGGAAGCAGCAGGCGTCGATTTTGACTGGGAAATTCGTTCTGTGGTTGTCGATGCAGACCGTCCAATGAAGGAGTGGGTATTTGTCCCAGCGTTACTTCTTCTAATTGGTCTGGCAATGAACCAGAGAAGACGAGCTCGAAAGGAACAGCTGAGCGCGTAACTTAATCAGCCCTACTCGATGAGTGGGGCTACAATTAAGCTAAGGATGCATTAACTCCCCCTTAAAGAGTTCTTTAAGGTGCACAATAAGAGAAATAATGATGTATAAGCAGATTCTTGTTCCTGTTGATTTAAACGACAAAGGCTTTTCAGATAAAGCGGTCGAGTTAGCCGTTTGGCACGCGAAACACTCTAACGCTGAAGTGCACATTCTCAATGTGTTACCTGGCATCCACATGTCAATGGTCGCAACTTACTTCCCGAAAGATGCGGCGCTAAAAATGAAAGCGGATGTGGAAAAGCAGCTTAAAGAGTTTGCGGCAAACCATATTGCTGATGACGTGGTGTACAAGGTACATGTGACTGAAGGCAAACCTTACTCAACCATCTTAGAGTTTGCCGAAAAGTTAGGTGCGGATCTGATTGTTATGCCAAGCCACAAACGCTCTAAAATTGATAAAGTTGTACTTGGCTCGGTTGCAAGCAAAGTGGTTCAGAACTCCCCTATCAATGTGCTGGTGGTTAAGCCTCAAGGCTAATTGACGACTACCAACTCCAAATAATAAAGGCGCGTAATGCGCCTTTTTTTCGTCAGTTAGAAAATCAATAGGTATCACCTATTAAAACTATTGCTACAACCCAATTCAATTAATGCGAATAATTATCAATAATAGCAACATCAAGTTTACTCGACTAGGTTATTGTTATGAAAAAGACACTCACATTCGCTGCTATTCACTTCACTATCGCGTTCACAGTCGCGTATGTATTAACAGGTGATATTCTGATTGGTAGTCTGATTGCAATGATCGAGCCGACCGTAAACTCAGTGGCTTTCTACTTCCATGAGCGCATTTGGCAACAAAGCACAGCACTTCAGAAATTGGCTCGTTCTGCCAAGGTGAAAACCGCTAGCTTTGCCGTTGTACACTTTAGTGTTGCTTTTGGTGTGGTGTATCTATTGACGGGTGATGCATTTGTTGGCGGTATCATGGCGGCAATTGAGCCAACCATCAATACCTTTGCATACTACTTTCATGAAAAGGTGTGGCTACGTAAGCAAGAAGCCACACTACACTGGGGATGTGCTCACGC
The DNA here is from genome assembly GCF_004551525.1 of Vibrio ouci. Lineage (GTDB taxonomy): Bacteria > Pseudomonadota > Gammaproteobacteria > Enterobacterales > Vibrionaceae > Vibrio > Vibrio ouci. The sequence continues at coordinate 56,261 of NZ_SATR01000009.1, forward strand.
TTAAAGTGGGTAGTGGGATACACACATATCTTTACTTAACCCGATGTGTAAACGTCGGGTTTGCCCATCTAAAGTCACTTCCAACAGATATAAATCATCAAGGTTCGGCTTTTCAGCATCGGCATAAATTGGCGCTTCAATTTGGAAAAGTGCGCTGGTGTGATTATCACGCACATCAATTGGCAGGTGGTAAGTCATACCATTGAACTTGACGGCCGCCGACACAAGCCCTGGAGAATAGGTCTGATAGTGCAAATCGACCAGAAACTCACAGCCACCACCGTGGTGCCAAATTTGCTCCGTAGTGATGTGCTCTAAACGTATGTTGCGGATAAATTGCAGGTAAGGCTCTTTCCAAATCCCAATTCGGCTATCAAGCTTTTGGTATTGCTGCTCGCCGAGTGGGCACACTTCTGGCTGATCTTCTTCAAACAACAGTTCCTCTTCTTCTTCAAGAAACAGAACCTCAAAGCGGTTTCGACCTAACTGCATATAAGGGCGAATATCTTTCTTATATTCAGCTTGGCTGCCATCGCAATCAAATACAGCGACACCGTTCAAACGCACTTCAGCATGATAGTCGACCCCACCGATCACAAGATCGATCGCAGGAAACGCCATCATCGCTTCGTCCACTTCAATATCATGCATCAAGTGCCACTCTTGCGCAGCAATCTCTGCCTCAGATAATGAGTCAGGAAGCTTAGCGCTTAAAGGAGCAGGAAAAGTGATGTCATTTTGTGGAATAGATAGGTCCGTAAGCGGTGAAATCTGCCAAAGACCAGCAAGTGAAAGCTGCATAAACCCTTTTATTAATTGAGCTAGATCAAGTTTGTGAGATTATAAAGCAGCCCATGTGATAAAGATACAAAAATGCCAGTCACTGGGACTGGCATTCTCAATTCTAATTTAACGAGCAAAAAGCTGTTAATTACTCTTCGTCATCTTCTTCTTCAGGGTAAAGCGCATCTTCGCCTTCGTAGTAAGTACCCCAACCATCGTAGATGATGTCGTATTTCTCTGCTAGATGGATAAGCTTTTCAACCTGTGCATCAATGGAATCTGCATTTAACGCAGATTCCATTGTCGCATCACAACAAAGCAGTTTTTTGCCGTCTTCGTCTTCCGTTTCTTCAGCTTCAAGAACTTCAAAACCCATCTTAAATGCTTCAACTACCGCTTTTTCTAGGGTATTGAAATCTTCAGCGAAAAGGTGGTGTTCGATCTCATATAAAGCATCTGGCTCACTGCCATCTTCTAACAAAGCTTGGATAATATCGCGAGTCTCTTCCTTTTGAATCTCAATTAATTCTTCAACAGATAGATATTCATCTTCGTGAGACATAAGTCGTGCTCCAGATAGTGACAAAATAGATCGTAATTTACAGCGACGAAATATCGCATGGATCCAGCTAAATTACTACCCAGAATATGGCTTGATCGCGATCTTTATCCGTCCTCGCAGGCTAGATCAAACCTGATCAAGCTCACAAGATGGTAAATTTAACATTTTGTTATCAAGTGCCCGATTCAGAATTATCTCTTTTAAACCCTTCGGCACCTATAAGCCAAGATTATGCGTTTTTATCACTATTCTTTGCATATCAAGTACGCGACTGTAATTGCATAAAAATATGCGCCACCGAAAGCAAAGCGCAAATTAGTGAATAGCTATGCTATAACTTGCTAGAACTTCGCACTTCTAAAGCGTGAAGCTAACGCATAGAGACGCAACTTTGAGAATACAACACCCAAACAACATATTTGGTGATTCTATAAATTACCGCCAATTATCAGTATAAAATACCAGAATAAAAACAAAAGGCAGTTATTTTTGCCACCAGACAAGCTTGCATCTTTATAACAAACTTGTCATAAATACGCTCTGGAATTAATTGTAAGGATACAAAATGAGTAAGTTGTACGTAGGCTCAGAAGTTGGTCAATTAAGACGAGTATTATTAAACCGTCCTGAGCGAGCACTCACCCACTTAACCCCTTCAAACTGTCATGAACTGCTATTTGATGATGTACTGGCTGTCGAAGCAGCCGGTGAAGAGCATGACAAGTTTGCCCAGACACTGACCAGCCAAGGGGTTGAAGTACTACTACTGCACGACTTACTGGTTGAAACATTAGAAGTTGCTGAGGCGCGAGCTTGGCTGCTTAATACCCAGATTTCTGATTTCCGCTATGGCCCTACTTTTGCCAAGGACCTACGCAACTATCTATCAGATATGGATAACGAACACCTAGCGACAGTTCTTCTTGGCGGTCTTGCTTATTCAGAACTACCAATCAAGTCTTCATCAATGCTACCGCGTATGCATCAGCCCCTCGACTTTGTCATTGAGCCGCTACCAAACCATCTATTCACCCGTGATACGTCATGTTGGGTATACGGTGGTGTATCGCTTAACCCAATGATGAAGCCTGCTCGTCAACGCGAAACCAATCATCTACGCGCGATTTACCGCTGGCACCCTGTCTTTGCTGGCCAAGACTTTATCAAGTACTTCGGTGATGAAGATCTTCATTACGATAACGCCAACATTGAAGGCGGCGATGTACTGGTTATTGGTAAAGGTGCTGTGCTTGTTGGTATGTCTGAAAGAACAACCGCTCAGGGTGTTGAAAACCTTGCGGCAAGTCTATTTAAGCATGGTCAAGCCAAGGAAGTGATTGCGATTGAGCTACCAAAACACCGCTCATGCATGCACTTAGATACCGTTATGACCCACATGGATATTGATACTTTCTCAGTCTACCCAGAGATCATGCGTAAAGATCTCAACACATGGCGTTTATCACCAAAAGACGATGGCGATATGAAAGTAGAAAAAGTACCGAGCTTTATTCATGCCATTGAAGAAGCACTCGGCTTAGATTACTTGAAGATCATTACCACTGGCGGTGACAGCTACGAAGCAGAGCGTGAACAGTGGAATGATGCCAATAATGTATTAACAGTCAAACCGGGTGTGGTTATCGGCTATGAACGTAACGTCTACACCAATGAGAAATACGATAAAGCAGGTATCGAGGTTCTGACTATCCCAGGCAATGAACTCGGTCGTGGCCGTGGTGGTGCGCGCTGTATGAGCTGTCCTATAGAGCGTGACGGTATTTAACACCACGCTTAACGGGAATTAAAAAGGGGTTGATGTGTAAACATCAACCCTTTTTGTTTTTTTAATGAATTAGGCCGTCATCCCCGAGAGTGAGGGACGAGCGAGTTGGGGATCTCTTCAAGCGCGTAGAAAGCCTCAAGAAATTCCCTACTCACTCCTTCGTCGTTCTATGGAATGACATAGACGGCAAGTCGTTTTTATTCGGTACCACCGACCGTGATTGAGTCGAGCTTCAATGTTGGCTGACCAACACCAACCGGTACGCTTTGGCCAGCTTTACCACACACGCCCACACCGCGGTCGAGGCTAAGATCGTTACCTACCATAGAGACCTGCTGCATGGCTTCAATACCAGAGCCGATCAAAGTTGCCCCTTTAACAGGACGAGTAATCTTACCGTTTTCAATCAAGTAAGCTTCAGACGCAGAGAACACAAACTTACCAGAGGTGATATCAACCTGACCGCCACCAAAGTTTGGCGCATATAAGCCTTTCTCAACCGTGGAAATAATCTCTTCTGGTGTGTGCTGACCCGGTAGCATGTAAGTATTGGTCATACGTGGCATTGGCAGGTGAGCGTAGGATTCACGACGGCCATTACCGGTTGGGTTTACCCCCATAAGGCGCGCATTGAGCTTATCTTGCATATAGCCTTTTAACACACCGTTCTCAATCAATGTGTTGTACTGGCCATTTACACCTTCATCATCAACGTTTAAAGAGCCACGTAGGTCTTTTAAAGTGCCATCGTCAACAATAGTACATAGATCTGAAGTGACTTTTTGGCCCACTTTACCGCTAAAGACTGAAGACTCTTTACGGTTAAAGTCACCCTCTAAGCCATGACCAACCGCTTCGTGCAATAGCACTCCTGGCCAACCAGAGCCAAGTACGACTGGCATCATACCTGCGGGTGCTGCATCGGCTTCAAGATTAACTAAAGCCATACGAATCGCTTCATCTGCATAGTGGTAGGCAACCTTGGCGCCATCGCTATCAGATAAGAAGAAGTCATAGCCAAATCGACCACCGCCACCTGAGCTGCCGCGCTCACGGCGATCGCCTTTCTGAGCAAGCACGCTGATTGATAGACGAACCAAAGGACGAGTATCGCCAGCATAGGTACCATCGGTTGCTGCAACCAGCATTTGTTCATGGACACCGCTTAAGCTAACCGAAACTTCTTTAATTAACGGCTCTTTAGTGCGGATGTAGGCATCTAGCTCTTTAAGCAGCTGAGTTTTTTGCTCTTTAGCCCAACACTCTAGTGGGTTAGCAGCGGTGTAATAACTCTGGTTATCGCTACGTTTAAATGCCTGAACTTGACCATTTTGACCTTGCTGAGCAATACCACGCGCCGCGATTGCACTTTGCTTCAGACCTTCTAATTGAATCTGGTCTGAATATGCAAAACCCGTTTTCTCACCGGTTACCGCTCGCACGCCTACGCCACAGTCAATATTAAAAGAGCCATCTTTAATGATGCTGTCTTCCAATACCAAAGACTCATGCCAGCTTGACTGGAAATAGATATCGGCATAGTCGATCTGGCGAGTGGCAATACTTGCCAAGGTATCTGCAATGTCTTGTTCACTAAGTCCGGCTGGTTTAAGCAACGCGTCTTCTACGTGATTTATGGTCATACTTTGCTCTTAATTTTGTAACTGATTGCTGAATCGAGTGTGCTGCCCTACTGGCATCGCGGCTCTCAACTCATCGACTTGGGTTAGGTCAATTTCGACTAATAAATTACTTGGCTGATCAGATAATGCTCCGATAATCTCTCCCCATGGAGAAATCACCATTGAGTGTCCCCAAGTTTCTCGTCCACACGGATGGACTCCTGCTTGATTCACCGCGATAAGCCATGACTGTGTTTCAATCGCACGCGCGCGCAGTAACGGCTCCCAGTGTGCTTGCCCTGTCACCGCTGTAAAAGCAGCTGGGACAAGAATCAAGTTCGCACCTAACCGGGTGAGTTCACTATAAAGTGCAGGAAAGCGGATATCATAGCAGATACTCAAGCCAAGATGCGCGAATGGAGCTGGATAAGTAACAATTTGAGAGCCCGGAGTAAAAGTTTCAGACTCTCGGTAGCGTTTATGTCCATCGGCCACATCGACGTCAAACATATGCAATTTGTCATAATGCGCGACTAACTCTCCTTGCGGAGAAAAAAGCAGTGACGTGGTGGTAACACCCTTTTGCTGCTGGATGGGCATACTACCAATCAGTAGCCACACAGAATTATCGCGAGCAAGATCGGCTAACTCGTTCTGTAATGGGCTATTTACCAAAGGCTCTGCATGTTGGTGATAGTCTTTACGACTACCGAAAACAAGGCTGTTTTCCGGGGTGACTATAAAGGTCGCGCCCTCTTTTGCTAAGGCAATCACCTGTTCACGGATATACGCCAAGTTGTGCTGCGGATTTGGCCCAGACGTCATCTGAATTAACCCTACTCGTTCCATGAGCAAATCTCCTTATTTCACCGCTTCTCGCAGTTTTTGTGGCAACTTAAATTCACCTTGGCTACGGGATAACTCTTTAACTATAGGCGCATCCAATGGGCCCTTCACTTCATAGTTAACTTGAGTAAAGACTTCCACCACAGGTGAAATCACCGTCGTAATAGCCAGTACGTATAACGCGGTTTGTGGCGTCACGGCAAACGCAGTCAACACTGGTATCCCTGAAGTTATATCAGGGGTAAAGTTCACCTCTGCATCTACGGTTCGGGTGTTCAGGTTAGCTAACCCTTTAATGTTCATCTCACCGGCAACCGCATCCATTTTGATGTCATTGGTGAGGAAAATACCATTGCGGATTGAACCACTGCCGGTAATGGAGTTAAACGCCATACCTTTATCAAACACATCAGTAAAATCGAGCTGCATTTTACGAATAATCGAGTCGAGACTGAAAATACCGAGTAATCTCGCCGCGCCGCTAACATCAGAAATAACACCTTTGCCTAGCTTGGTCTTAACATCACCTTGCAAGCTCGACACACGGCCTGACCATGGCGAACCATCCCACTCAATATTGGCACTGATGTCAAAAGGCGCACGCTGGATACCTGAAGAGATACCAAAGCGTTCCATCACATCACTGTTGTTCTCGCCCGACATAGCAATATTGAACTTCGTGTGGCTTTGCTTATCGTTCAGTTGCCACCAGCCATCCATATTGACCTTATTACTACCGCTTTCAAACGAGAGCTTCTTCCACTCAATTTTTTCACCTTGGCGCTGAAGGTCTAGGTGCGTTTTGCCGACCTTATATCCCTGTAGCCAGAAATCATCAATATTTAGCGTGATATTCGGGATCTGCTGATGGAAAGTTCGATCAAATGCGCTCACCAGTGGTTGTTCATCATTGGTCACATCGAACATGGTTTTATCTTTTAGCTCTTCGTCCAACACTGGGACATAGATATGGAGGCGTTCGAGAGAAACCGATAAATCATACGGTTCAATGTAACTCGCTTCCCCTTTCGCTTCTTGGCTATCAAGGTTCATATACCAGCCCAAACCTTTACGCTTGGCACTGAAGTCGACATCATTCCATTCAATATTTGCCAGCGTCAGCTCTTTTACATCAAGATCAATTCTCGATGGTAGCGGTATCTGTGGCGTATTCATTTGTGCTAATACCGCGGATGAGCTTTGTTGCTCTTGGCTAACAAGTTCAATCCAATCATCTAGGTTGAATTTGTCTGTGCGAACTTGAGCTTGATGGCCAGTAATTGGACTGATTTTAAAGCTGCCTTTACCCAGTACTAAATTGGTCGCTTTTAGCACAGGCACATCCGGACGAATGTCGATTTCGGTTTGATACTTAGCATCAGGCAGTTGCAGTCTTGCGGTAATACTCTCTTGGTTGCCTGAAGCTTGCAGGCGGGCTTTGCCTTTTTCACCGCTCTTTTTACCTAACGGCGCCGGATAGTTACTGCTTACTAACTTAAGGTCAGCAACAGTATCAATTTGGTAAGTAAAGCCAACGTCATTCAGTTGCAGGTCAATATCCATCTGCCAAGGTGCATGCCCGCCAACAGGCGCTACCCATTGATTGCCAAGATAAGGAGCCAGCGGTTTAACATCCCAATCCCCAACCACATTGATCGCCACACCGTAGCCTTGACCAATGTTCTCACCGCTAAAATCAATAGAGACAGGCTGAGTCAGTAACTCAGCCGATAATCCAGCAGCACTGACCACATCGTTATCAAACTCTACCCGACCAGACACGGTTTCGAGTGTCATCGGCGGTGCATCTATCGTTACATGGTTTTTACTTAGGTCAGCGTAACCCCAAGCGCGCGCTTCTTTATCCATATCAAACGGGATATTAAGCTGGAACTTCGATTTCACTGGCCCATCAACTTGCACGGCCGTTAGCGCGGCACCAACAGAGTCCACCAACGGAGAGGCTGTCATGTAATCGCGAACTGCATTGCCTTGCGCACTGGCCTGCGCTTCAATCTCAATGTGCCCATCAGGCCCAAGTACTGGGATACGGCCAGTAATACGCTGAGCTTTCACATCCATTAATGTTGCGCTGTGCGAATCAAGGTACATCGCATCATTTTGGAACAAGAGGTCCAGTTGTAAGTCGGTAATCGCTGGCCAAGCGGTATCAAAACTAAATTTAGCCTGCTTTAAACCTACCCAAGCCTGAAACATGCCATTGTGTTTCTGATAAGGAAAATCACCTAACTCGCCATACCAAAGCAACTTAGCAGTATTTACTCGTCCACCTTGAATTGCGGTACTCAAATAGTCCGTTAGGTCTCGACCAAGTGCTAGCGTTGGCAAGTAACGCCAAGTTTCACCAGCGTTATAGAGGTCAGCTTCAGCATAAAAAGATAAGAACGGGCTGCGCTGTTTAGGAAAATCGAGACGGAAGGCACCAAGCACTTGCAGATCAGGGGTTGCGGCAGTGACTTTATCCGCCCACAGGCTCCAGCCTTGCTCGCCATTTTGCCAAACAATGTCCACCTGGCCTTGTTTGATATTTAACGGAGCTTGAAACACTTCACCATAAGGAAGAACGTCATCAATCAGAGAAACACTGGCTTTAGCTTGCTGCAAGTTACCTGCAACCTTAGCCGATAGATGATGCACACCTGGCAGTAGCTCCCACTGAGACATGGTACCACCAGTGAGATCAGCCGAGTACTTCAAGCTATCAAGACCATCGCTCATGGAAACGCGAATATCTTCAACGAGGCCACCGAGTGAAAATGTCTCGATCAATTTTGACGTCGCTTGAGAATTTGGTGCCAGTTTGACCAAGGGAGTGATCGTTGCAATGTCGAGTTGAGACACATTGAGGCGCCATTGTTCAGGCTGCCAATCAAAGGCCATATCTAGTTCAGGCCACTCTTTCTCATCGGTTCTCAATTCAAGTGAGTGAGCATTTACTTGCCAACCATTATCTTTCGGCTCAAGCTCTAGAACACCTGACTCAATCGACAGTTCATGGCGTCCACCTTCTTGCCAAATCAGCTCAGAAGACTCCAACTCTAAGTAAGCACTTACTGGCTGACTGTTTTCAAGCGTTAGCCAACTATTAAAGCTGATCTGCCCTTTCTCAATACCTGTTTCTGTTTTGAGGTATTTACTCAACCATGGGGTCACTAGTACATTTTGCGCAGAAACATAAAACTCACCGCTCACGTCCGCTAACGAACCGTAATCGACAAAGTTTGCTTTTACCTGCGCTGAGTTAAGTTGAGTATTAACTAAGCTGATTTCACCGTCTGTAAGGTGATGACGACCATTATTTTGCCATCTCAGTTTGGCAATGTTCAGCTCACGGTCAGTCCCATCAATGCCTAAGAAATGAATTTGCGAATTCGCTAAGGTAAAACTGTCTAACTGGCGAAGAAACAACTGGTCTAACTGCTGTATCACTCCCCTCTGCTCACCTTGCGGTTTTAACTCTGATTTCTCATCATCCGTTGCCCAGTGCACGGAAGTGATATCTAAATTGAGCTGATAGATATTCAAATCCGCAACGACAGGTTGAAGCTGCATGATCGTTTGAAACAGATCAATTTCAACTTCAACTGTTTGAGCAGAAAAGTGAATACCACTGCTCTCAGGCGTTTGTGCTTTAACCCCTTGCAGTGAAATGGATGGGTGAGTGTTGCGCCAAAAACCATGCAGACCAGAAATCTCAAAATTCAAACCTGAGCCTTGGTTAACCCAAGTCTGTATTTGAGGTTTAAAATGGTTGAGCTGAGGTAGTGCGATACGCAGAGCCGTTACTGCGATTGCCAAAACAACCAAAACAGTAACGGTCAGCCAAAGAAAAAGTCGCATCAGACGAGTTGCAGTCGTAGTCACATACAGCCTTTACATCATTACAACGTCAAACTGCTCTTGAATATAGAGAGGTTCAGCTTGAATCTTCACTTGCTTACCAATAAAGACCTCTAGCTCTGCAAGTGCATGAGACTCATCGCCTTGCAGGGTATCGGCAACCGCAGGTGATGCGTAAACAACAAATTTATCTGCATCATAAGCTCGATTGACACGTGTCACTTCACGTAAGATTTCGTAGCACACAGACTCAACGGTCTTAACGCTGCCACGCCCTTCACATGTTGGACAAGTTGAACACAAGATGTGTTCGATACTTTCACGGGTACGCTTACGGGTCATCTCAACCAAACCAAGCTGAGTGAAGCCATTGATATTGGTTTTAACGCGATCTTTGTCTAATGCATTTTCCAGTGAGGTAAGCACGCGGCTACGATGCTCGTCAGCGATCATATCAATAAAGTCGATAATGATGATGCCACCTAAATTGCGCAGACGTAGTTGGCGCGCAATGGCCTGAGTCGCTTCAATGTTAGTGTTGAAAATCGTCTCTTCAAGATTACGTCGCCCAACGAAAGCACCGGTATTGATATCGACGGTCGTCATCGCTTCTGTTTGGTCGATAATCAGGTAGCCACCCGATTTAAGCTCAACTTTGCGCTCTAATGAACGTTGAATCTCATTCTCGGTGTCGTACATATCGAAGATAGGCTTTTCACCTTCATAAAGCTCAAGCTTTTCTGTCAGTTCAGGGACATACTCAGAAGTAAACTCTTTGAGGTTTTCAAACTCGATACGCGAGTCGACAAGAATTTTGTTTAGCTCTGTACCGACGAAATCACGTAAGATTCGCTGCGATAGGCCTAATTCACCATACAGGGTAGCACGAGTTTTGTACTTACTGCGGCGCTCAATAACCTTAGACCAAAGGCGCTTAAGGAAAGCGGCATCTTGCGACAGCTCTTTCTCATCCGCACCTTCAGCAGCAGTACGAATGATAAAGCCACCATTTTCATCGCAGTAATGACCCACTACCTTCTTAAGGCGATTACGCTCTTGTTCACTTTCGATACGCTGAGAGACGCCAACGTGGCTTGCTCCCGGCATAAAGACTAAGTAACGAGAAGGAAGGGTAATATCGGTAGTTAGACGTGCGCCTTTGGTACCTAGTGGATCTTTCACCACCTGCACAACAATGTCTTGTCCTTGGCGAACAAGCTCAGAGATATCACGAACTTGGAACTGCTGCTTTTCATTGTCAGCAACACATTCAGTATGCGGGACAATATCAGACGCATGCAGGAACGCGGCTTTTTCTAAACCAATATCAACAAAGGCAGCTTGCATGCCGGGCAGTACTCGACTGACTTTACCTTTGTAAATATTACCAACAATCCCGCGTTTAGCTTCACGTTCGACATGGATTTCTTGTAGGGTTCCCCCTTCAATCATGGCCACACGAGTTTCACTCGGGGTCACGTTGATCAGCAACTCTGCACTCATGAGCGCACCTCAAAAATAAAATTATAAAAATTTGTGCAAGAGCTGGTCAGTTTCAAATAATGGTAGGCCAACGACAGCGTAGTAGCTGCCTTCAATACGGGTGACAAAACGCCCACCGATACCCTGAATTCCATAACTGCCAGCTTTATCGCATGGTTCGCCCGTTTGCCAATATCGTTCTATTTCTTGCTCTGACAGGGTCTTAAACCATACGTCTGTCGATACCACGACAGTCTCTTGAATCTCGTTAGTTGCCACCGTTACGGCGGTCATCACTTGATGCTCTCGGCCTGAAAGCATCAGTAGCATTTGTTTAGCATGCGCTAAGTCGTCAGGTTTCTCTAATACTTTATCGTCGCATACGACAATCGTATCGGAGCCTAACACCACTGATTCTGGTTGTAGCTCAACAGCGGCCATCGCTTTATCTAGCGACAAGCGCGACACATACTCAAATGGCGTTTCGCCTTGTTGTTGGCTCTCTTCAACATCCGTCTTCAAAACAGAAAATTGAAAGCCCAATTGAGTAAGTAGCTCTTTTCTTCTTGGCGAGCCTGAAGCCAAAATCAGTGGTTTAGTCATTATTTATCGTACATGCCAATGGCGTCTTACTCGACGCATTAATAAGAACATCCAAGGCCACAATATGCAGTTGATCAATCCACTCCACATCGTAACAGGATTGAACATCACATCTTGAATCAGGTACTCACCACAGAAAATGAGCACATCTAAAACCACCGACATGATTCCTATTAGGATAGCCTGTTGCCACAGTGCCATGTTGCGAATAACCAAAAAGTTAAGCGCCACAAGGTAAACCACAATCGACATCATCATCCCTCGGATACCAAGGGTTGAGCCTAATAGTAAGTCCCATAACAGGCCAACAATCAGTGCGGTACCTACATTCACGCGATGAGGCAGTGCCAGTACCCAGTAACAGGTTACCAGCAATAGCCAAGATGGTCGTAACATGTCGAGCACACCAGGCCAAGGGATCGTCTGTAGGGTTAACGCCACCAAGAACGAGCATGCAATGACAAATTTGCCTTTTAGTACACTATTCGCCATGTTTGCTTATTCCTCAAGAGTTCCAGATAAGGACTGTTGAACCTTATCCTGACGCGAGTCGTTCGGCCAAATTAGTAGCAGGTAACGTAGACGCTCAAAGTCGACGACAGGCTCTGCTTCAATTAAGGCAAACTCGCGGCTTGTATTACGTTCGACTTCAGCCACATGAGCCACTGGGAAACCTTCTGGGTAAACGCCACCTAGACCTGATGTCACCAGCAAGTCCCCTTCCTCAATATCTAAACTGATTGGAATATGGTCAAGGTTGATACGATCAGACTTATCTGTGCCAGAAGCAATAATACGAATATCGTTACGGATCACTTGAACTGGGATGGCGCTTAGGCTGTCAGTTAACAGCAAAACGCGACTATTGTGCGCAGAAACAAACGTTACTTGACCAACAATACCTTTCTCGTTGGCAACCGGCTGCCCGACATAGACGCCATCGATTTGTCCCTTATCAATCACCACTTGGTGACGATATGGAGAAGTGTCGACCGCCATCACTTCGGTCACGACTTTACGCTCATCACGGATGAACGATGAGCCAAGTAACTTTCTTAAGCGCTGATTTTCTTCTCGATATTGATCGAGGAGTAATAGGTCATTTTTGAGACGCAGCACTTCACGTTTCAGATTATGAGTGCTTTCCATATAATCCCGACGGATATTGAAGCGCTCATAAGCACCATCAAACATTACTCGAGGCACGTCCGCTAAATATTGGATAGGAGCGACCATGCTGTTGAGTAAATAACGCACTTGGGTAAATGCGCCTAAACGACTATCAGCCAGCATAAGGCTGGCTGATAGAATGACGGCAAAAAACAGACGTAGCTGAAGTGAAGGTCCCTGGCCAAAAATAGGCTTCATGAATAGTGAGATCCTTGTATCTTGCCCGCCTCAGCATCACACTGAGGCCACATCGATTATTCTTCGCTGAATAGATCGCCGCCGTGCATATCGATCATTTCTAGAGCTTTACCGCCACCACGAGCCACACACGTTAGTGGATCTTCAGCGATAACAACTGGAATGCCTGTTTCTTCAGTTAGAAGGCGATCAAGGTCTTTTAGTAGTGCACCACCACCTGTTAGAACCATACCGTTTTCAGAGATGTCTGAAGCTAGCTCTGGTGGACATTGCTCAAGTGCAACCATCACAGCCGATACAATACCTGTTAGCGGTTCTTGTAGCGCTTCAAGAATTTCATTTGAGTTTAGGCAGAAGCTGCGAGGCACACCTTCAGCTAGGTTACGACCGCGAACTTCGATCTCTTCTACATCATCACCTGGATATGCAGAACCAATCTCATGTTTGATCTTTTCAGCCGTTGCTTCACCGATCAAGCTGCCGTAGTTACGACGTACATAGTTGATGATCGCTTCATCGAAACGGTCACCACCAATACGTACAGATGAAGAGTAAACCACACCGTTAAGTGAGATTACCGCGACTTCTGTTGTACCGCCGCCGATATCGACCACCATTGAACCTGTTGGTTCAGATACACGCAGGCCGGCACCGATTGCTGCAGCCATTGGTTCATCAATTAGGTAAACCTCACGCGCGCCAGCACCTAGTGCTGATTCACGGATTGCACGACGCTCTACTTGTGTTGAACCACAAGGTACACAAACTAGAACACGTGGGCTTGGTTTTAATACGCTGTTGTCATGCACTTGCTTAATGAAGTGCTGTAGCATTTTTTCGGTTACGTAAAAGTCAGCAATAACGCCATCTTTCATAGGACGGATCGCCGAGATATTCCCTGGCGTACGACCCAGCATTTGTTTTGCTGCGTGACCAACCGCTGCAACGCTTTTGCCCGCACGGTTACGGTCTTGGCGAATAGCGACTACAGAAGGCTCGTCTAGGACGATACCCTGTCCTTTAACGTAAATAAGAGTGTTGGCAGTACCTAAATCGATAGATAGGTCATTTGAAAATATGCCACGAAGTTTTTTGAACATATTCTTCGCTCGTCCTGAAAGAGTTAGAAGATAGAAAATTGCACTAAATGTACCAATGCCTTGCCGTCACAGCAAGGCATTGAAGTGTAAACATGGGCTGAAACCCGCAATTTCTAACAGATTCCTTACTTAAGCCAAAGAATTTACAATTATTATTGGCCGATCAAGCCTGGTTCACCGCGGAAGATCACTCGATCGTTACCTCGGTATATACCAAATGTCACAACACTGGATGGATCTTGTTCACCATTCGCATCATCACTGGCTAGATCATCATCCCAATTGTAACGAAGCCATGGCATGTCGTTATCGGTATTATCAAGCTCCAGCCATATCTGAGTCTGCTGACGAACCTGAGAGGAATGAGTCACAGTAATCGAATCGGACTCACCATCATTAACTAGCCCACCATTGGCGAAGCTCAAAGTTTCCGCGGTTTGACCTTCTTCAACCCAGATATTGTTATTGTTGGTCGATGTGCTTTCACCAAGAATAGTAGACACCGCATCGTCATCACTATTGACTACAAAGCGCCCACCGTTCCAGAACTCAACCCTAAGCGGGATGTTAAGCGTTGTATTTACGGTGCTGCCCAAGCTATCAAGAGCAACACGGCCAAAGCGCAGGTCGGGTTGGGTTGTTAGTAATCGAGGATCGCTTCCATTTTCTTCAGATGACTGATAAGCCACAGGGTCCACATTAGGTAGCCCTTCATCAGTGATCGAGATATTGCTTACTCCATCTCCAATACCATTAAATGGACCGTCTTCATAACCAATAGCTGTCGCAGCCTTCTCCCAACAAAGCTCACTAGCACAATTGGTCGTTGGCGAAGATTCAGCAATTTCGAAGGTGCCGATACTGCGGCCAGATGACAAGCTCCACTGTTTATTTGGCACTGGGGAATTGAACCGCTCAGTAAAGTCTGGCTCAAAAAGGGCAAAACTTGCCGTTAAGGACGACACAAAACTCGCATAATTTTGTACTGTACTCCCATTTGCATTTAACGCTTCAACATCAAATGAGACCCCATCAAAGGGTTGATTCATATAGGCAAATGATTGAGAACTCGGATAGTCCCAAACTGGAGTGTTTATCACTCTAAAGAATTTAGGATAAAAGCGACCGATATCTTCGATGTCAGAGTCCAGTTCCATCGTTAAGTAAGTCGCACCAGTTTGGAATCGAATCGTCCCTACTTCATTCCACGTATGTGACAGCGTTTGTGTGAGGTTACCACTGTCAAATGATGGAATAGATGTAGGTGTTATTACTCCTTGCTGTGGTGGGCTCGTTGGATAAACAAGGCTGTATGTTAATTCAAGAGGCCCATTGTCTAGACCATAGTTACCTGTTTGAGGATAGCTACACTCTTCATTCATATTGCCTCTGGAATCAGGATGTATGATAGGGATGTAGCTCGCGCTAAACTCATCACCTGAAGCCATGAATCCAGGAGTCCCTGTCGTTGTAGCTGGGTTCCCATTGGCGCTATTGCTCGTCTCATTAACATTACAGATAGCGATTTTCCAAGGCCTTGAATAGACGTCAAATTCACCTTTTAAGCTTCCGCCTTCTGAAGGACAACGTTCCTCATCACAGACAAAATTTGAATCTTCAATCTGAACCGTTATATGACCTGATTCTTTGAATGTTAAATCGGCTTGTCGATTATTATCATTCAGCACAGCACTAAACTCTAAATCATCGGCTGTAGGAGAAATACTTGGTCGGTTATAATTAAAGCTTGCTGTCGGGCTCCCCGTGTAACCGAGGTTAATTAGCTGTCCATTATCACTGCAAGCTTTTACGCCAATCGTAATTTGATTATTTTGTCCCGCGATTAGGTATTGGTCATCCACTTCAAACTTGTATGGTACATATTTGATCTGCTCGGTATCTTCAAAACTCTGCCCATTCGCGGTGAGACTCGCTTTAAGATCGTAATTACCAATCGAAGATGTTGGATTGGTAACGACTCTGTATTTAGCAATACCGTTCGCTTCAGAAATAAAATTAATGGTTAAGTTAGAACCATTTTCTTGTACTAGAGTTGGCTGATACCCAGTAACCAAGTTACCATCCCTGTCAAACATATGTACTTCAACAATATTCTCAGGATCAGATTCACAGGTTAGGTGGTAGTTGAATGGTTTGATCTCTATAGAAGAGAGAGACGGTGTCGGTTGAGACTCACAACTCAGAGGGTAGATCTTATTTTTGCTACCACTAATAGCAATACTGTGGGCCGTAATACCACCACGAATTTGGTTGTTACTACCATTAATAATGAACCCATTGCTGTTGTTATCAGCCCCTGGGTCTATATAGAAAAATGCATTGATGACATAGTTTCCATCGTCACCATCAAAGCTCGGGATGACAATTCCCGAATCACTTCCATGACCTACAAATAACAGCTCGTGGCTACTTCCTAGCTGATTTATCTTTACGTTCTTAGCGTCAAACTCAATCTCTTTATAATGAATAATACTTGGAGCTAGCACCTCCAGTTGTGCGTTCTGTTCACCAAACTCGAGTTCTTCTATCCAATAATGCCCACCTGTTAATTGCAGCTTAGCATTCTGGTCTATTGTGACCTCATCATAATAGCCACTGTTCAACTGACAAGTTTGGTCATCGGCACAGTTATAATCTCTAGATCCCCCGTTAAAGTCTGGACTAGGCATAGGCAACGACCCATGGACTTTGCTAGCATCAAAGCTACATACTCCGATAGAACCGTTCGGGTACTCACATAAGTTTGCAGGCTGAATTATAGTGAGGAACGAATACTTAGGATCGTTATTCACTGGATAGATACGATTATCAACCCCTCCTACTTGCATTGCCCCGAAAGGCGCTGGAGTTGTTGTGTATACGTTAGTTTGAAGCCCATTAGGTACATAATCACATACATTAATTTCAAAAGGTGGAGGGTCAACTGACTCACTACACTCAATGTTATTAATTCCCCCCGAAACATCTGGATTATGCTCTCCATTTTCAAGAGATTGAATTTTCTGTTCAATAAGAGTCCAACCATTACCTGAATCACGGTAATAGCTCAACTGACTTGATTTGTTTGTTTTACGATAATCGCTAACTATGCGAATTTGATAAGTATCGCCTGTAACTAAAGTCTCATCAGTAAACACTGATGACTCTGCCCTAACTTTAGTATTCCACAGAGTATATCCATGCCCACCTTGCTGAAGAAAAAAAGACTGATACTCATCCGTGGCAGTAACGGTAAATGAAACCGTGAAGTCATCCTTACCTTTGTAGTGGCAAGCGGCTACAGCCATAGATGAAAACAGTAGTGATACTAACAGCAATGAAAACAAACGAACTAACTTCATTCTTAGTCCCTCAGCCACACTTGCTGACTACGTTGCACTTCATGGATGCCTGTTCCGCAACTAACTGTTGATTGCAAAATATAAAATGTTCGGTCATCAAGCTCACCTCTGTCTTCACACTCTAGCTCTTGCAGCGCGCACGAAGCTGTCGCACTCGTAATCAACGTCTGCTCAATGAAACCTCTAATATCACCGCTAGCATCAAGCCTTGAGCCTGTACAAATTAAACCAACATTATCCGTATTTTCATCTGGGTACATCTCAGTCAGTACATACTCGTTAGCAGAATGACTCAATAACCAAGCTTGTGTGCCTAGAACTCCACGCGTGGTGGAGTCTCGACTTGACCAACTGGTTAGATTCAAACTGGTCGCCAGATAGCCCATCACCAAGATAACGAAGATAACAATGATCAGCATGCTGCCGCTTTGCTTTGACTTACGGGACATTGATCACCTGTATATCTTGATTATAGGTAGAGGACTCGCCATTTAACTCAAAAGTAAGCGTCACATTCACCACTCCATTGTGCTGAACATCGGCAGCTTGATAAGTGAGTTGGTTGCCGTTTCCCGCTAACTTGTCGGTAACAGTCATGCCATTACGGGTTATTCGGGTTCCTGCGATGCAATAAGTCACCTGCTCATTACCGTCAAAGATAAAGTGACGATTACTGACTGAGCCACCAACCAAATCTTGTGCTCCACTGGCAAAGCTAAATACATTGTCTTCGACCAGATCCGCACTTTCGACAGAATAGATATTGTCGAGATCATTTAAGTTCGCTGCTGAGCGGGTTGGATTGATGATTAAACGCTGCGTTGCGCTGGCACCACTTACCGATGCTGAATTACTGACGATGAAGTTCAAATCTGCACCAGACACTGCGTAAAAGCCTGAGTCCGCAATAGAATAAAACGACACGCAATTACTGCCATCGCCTTCAAACATGTTTGGTACGGCGTGACGAACTTCACGAGACATCTTCTCTAGCACAAAAGAGGCTTCCGTCTGCAGTCGGTAACGCTCGACTGAGCCAAAATAGCCAGTAACACCTAGATTAGTAAAGTTGGCGATCCCAAGTAATAGTATCGCCGACACAATCAGCGCCAACACCATTTCAATCAGGGTAAAGCCTTGGTTCCGCATCAGTACTCTCCCTTAAAGCCAGTAAAAGTAATCGGCGGTTGGCTACTTGCTGTAATGGTTAAAGAAATCTGCTGTAAATTCGCCGCGCCACTCACTGGGTCAATATCGATATCCAATACAAAATTGGCATAGCTAGGGTCTAGGTTGTCGATGATATTTTCTGCGGCACTGGCAAGAGAGGTTACGCTGGTATCAACAGAGAGCATGTCGGTCATCACACTCTGCCCCAGAGCCGAACTGCGGGAAAAGTAATGGTACTCGCCAGATTGAGATAATTGAGGTGCAAGAAAAGAAGAAAAGATAACCACAGCGACACCTAAAATAATCGTCACAATAACAGCTTCAAATAAGGTGAACCCATACGCTGACTTTCTCATTATATGCACCCCGAGTTTTGCGGAAAAACAAAGCCTTCACTATTGATACAGACCCAAGAGCTGTTCGAGCCATCTAGTGTAGAGATACGAATATCAATATTCCCACCTTCTACCGTCGCACTGGTCGGGTTGCCAAGTAAATCAAAACTCACTCGATTATCATTAGCAGTGATGGCGAATTGGTAATTGTCAGTCAGCACAACATCACTTCTTTGTTCAGCACGGTTAAGCGTTAAGTCGCACCCTTCTACAGAGCCTAAACAGTTGGTTGAAGTAGTACCAATCGCCCTTGTGGCCAGTATGAAGTTTTGGTTGGTATTGACCCCGTTATATTGCATGCGATTAACTTGTATTTGGCGCACCAAAGCAATGGTTTGGTCTTGTAGCGCATACAGCTCGTAGTCTTGACGTCCCGAAAAACGCGTTGCCGCGACGACTGACACGATAGCAAGTAACAGAATAACAACGACTAACTCTGTAAGAGTGAAACCTTGAGATGAGGAGTTAGGCTTTGCTTCCATGAGGCACCTAAGTGATTATTTTTTCTACTTATACAGTATAAAAGAGAACAGCAATTAAAGGGAATGTTTTGCGGTTATTTGAGAAGGATTAAAAGAAATTAATTCAGGCAAAGAAAAGGCCAGCGAATGCTGGCCTGTAGAAAAGAATTTACTAGTTACAGCCGTCTGTATCAACAACAGCCACAGCAGCACTAGCAACATTCGTTCCTGTTGCCTGAGTATATTGCACGGCACAAGTTGCATCCGTTGTACCTTCAAAGCTATAAGTGATACTTGTCGCTGTACTAGCAACAACATCCCAATCAGTTCCTAAACCAACTACTGCAGCTCCGATACCCGTAGCTGTCGCTGTAGGATAACCAAAAACAGTATCGATACCATCTACGTCTGTTGGGTTTGTATCACTTGCTTCTACGCCATCAATTGCAGCTTTACCGTAAACGATACCAGCTGCACCATCAATAGCGCCCTTCAAGCCTTGCAGTGAAGCTTGGCGCGCATCCGATTGCAAGTTCAAAAAGCGTGGTGCTGCAGTCACTGCAAGAATACCAAGAATAACAATTACCACCACTAGTTCAATTAGGGTGAAACCGCCTTGTCTTTTCATAGTTTAACTCTCTCTATGGATAATATTTGCAGCACTACTGCAACGTTACGGTCACACGACCAGTTTCAATTTCATACACAAACTGATGGTCGCTATTGCCTTCTTGCTGCACATAAGTACAGGTAGAGGCGCCGTTATCAGCTTGCGCAGAGTATTTAATATTCGAGTCGGTTGCGGCGTCTGCCACGGTACCAACTCGAGGTGGATTCTGGAGTAAGTTTTCCATTAAATCGATACAAGCTTGATCATCAAGGCTAGTTGGAAAACTACTGTTGTCTGTATTCAGGCCGTACGGGTAACCATCACGGAAATCACCGCCAGTTTGATCTGAGCTTGTTAGCCAAAAATCAATACCATCATAGTTAACTGTATTACGCACTTCGGTATTAATCGTCAGCGATGGCCTTGCTTCTGCTTCCCATTGAGCGCGAGCAGAAAGTACACCTGTCGCATAGCCACCAGCCACACCTTCAACACTGGCTTTTTTAGCCTCGTCAGTGACATCTAAAAAGCGAGGCAATGCCGCTACAGCTAACAAGCCGACGACAACAATAACGACCACTAGCTCAACTAAAGAAAAACCAGATTGTTTGTTAAACATAATAATCACTACTCACTATTTAGTACACCGTATTATACGTAATTTATACATTTGCGCTACTAATCAACACGTCAAAAAATCAATTCGCCAAAAATCCGACCTTTGCGGAAAATTTATTATTAATCAAACCAATAGAGATAAATTGTTCTTGATTATACAAGTAATTACAACGATAAGAAGAGCCAATAAACTCACTTTCAATTGCGACCGGAAAACTGCCTAACACCTCTTTTTCCGGATAAAGAATATCCAGCAAAAAAGCACAATCTTTTTGCTGCTGAACATTCATCGGCAAAACCCAACCTGAATCTGTATAAGTAATCAATTTACCATCCAACTCTAGAGTCTGTTTTTGCCCAGCAAGCAACCACTGCTGCTTGTAGTAACCTGCTTGCTCAATCACTCGTTTGCTCGCCACTAAAAATGCGGTGTCACTTGCCTCTCGCTCAACCTCTTTCCAAACGAGTAAGAAACTCATCACCAAAATAATGATAACTAGCAGCCAGATAACCAAACGCGAACGCTCAAGGTTGGTGATCAAGCTAGCCTTTGATGGCATCGAGCATTCCCCACATTGGTAAGAAGATGCCCAGTGCTAAAATCAACACCATGCCCGCAACAATCACCAATAAGATCGGCTCAATTCTCGCGGTCAGTGTTTTTAGATCATAGTCAACTTCACGGTCATAAAAATCAGCGACTTCTAACAGTAGCTCATCAATGCGGCCCGTCTCTTCACCCACCGATATCATCTGAATAACCAGAGGAGTGAAAACCCCACTGTTAATTGCGGTTGATGAAATGGTGCCACCTGCCTCAATTGAGGACTTCATTTCAAGCAATCTGTTTTCCAAAAACTTATTGCCCAGCGCCTCTGCTGACAAAGCTAACGACTGGTTCAATGGCACGCCAGCCTTGAGCATCAACGCGAAAGTTCGCGAGAAACGAGACAATTGAGCACGATTAATCAACTCACCAACAACCGGCATACGTAAACGGAACTTATCCCACTTTTCACGTCCATTGGCGGTATTGAGCCAAGCTTTAAACGCAAAACCCATTGCCACCATAGCAACCAGCATCATCATCCAATAATTTACAAAAAATTCTGAGGTCGCTATCAATATTCTAGTCGGTAGTGGCAGATCCACACCAAAGCGCGCAAACATGCTCGAAAACTGTGGAATAACTTTTACGTTAAGTACAAACATCGCCACCGTAATAAAGCTGATGACAAAGGTCGGATAACGCATCGCGGTCTTTATTCGCTTACGAGTCTCTACCTCTTGTTCATAGTAGTTGGCAAGTTGCAGCAGCGCTTCATCAAGTCGACCCGTGTTTTCCCCGACATGAATCATTGACACAAATAGCGGACTAAACACTTTAGGAAACATCTGCATTGAACTTGATAGACTTCTACCGTTAGTCAGCTCTTGCGTCACATCTTCCAGTGCATCTTGTAACTGCTTGTTGGAGCTGTTTTGGCTTAGCCCTTTCATTGAGCGCAGTAAAGGCACACCAGCCTTGGTTAAGCTGTATAACTGACGACAGAAGATCACCAATACTTCAAGAGGCACTGCTGGCGTCAGTAGCGCTTTGAAATCTATATTAAGAGCACTCTTTCCCCCACCAGCTTTAATGCTGATAGGGATAATACCTTTATTCATCAGTTGCTCGACGACAGCGTCTTGCGTCGGCGCGTCTATATGACCCGAGACGGAAGAACCGTCACTGTTTCGCCCTTGATAATGAAAACTTGGCATAACCTAGGCCTATATATAGATTGCTTGCTCAAAGCCAGATGAGTCGCCCTCACCTAAGCTCATCACTTCGCTGAAACTCACAACACCTTCAAGAGCGAGTTCCATTGCCGAAGCAAGCAGGGGTTTGTAGTTTTCAGACTGACGGGCAACGCGAGAAAATCCAACCGCATCATTGGCTCTTAGCATGTCCATCATATCTTGCTCTAGCTCTAGCAGCTCAAACACACCAATTCGTCCACGATAACCCGTCAAGTTACAGTTTTGACAGCCTCGCCCTTTAACAAATTGGCGGCCAACTTGATTCGGGAAACGTTGGGCAAGCCACTGCTTACGAGCATCATCAAGTTCTTCTTCGGTCTTACAATCAGGGCATACTTTACGCACTAATCGCTGTGCTACAACTGCTCGTACCGCACTGGCAACTAGATAACCGGGTGCCCCCATGTCCATCATTCGCAGGGCACTATCAACCGCATCATTGGTATGCAGAGTACTTAACACTAAGTGACCGGTTAATGCGGCTCTCAAACCGATTTCAACCGTTTCTTGATCACGCATCTCCCCGACTAAGATGATATCTGGATCCTGACGAAGAAAAGTTCTTAGTACTGTTGAGAAATCAAGGTCGATTTTTGGATTCACTTGCACCTGACAGACACGAGGTAAACGATATTCCACTGGGTCCTCAGCGGTAATGATTTTTTTCCCCGGCTGATTAAGCTCACTTAGCGCTCCGTATAGCGTGGTGGTTTTACCTGAGCCTGTTGGGCCCGTCACCAGAATCATGCCATGAGGACGGCGGAGCTGGAGACGTAAGCGTTCAAGTAGATGGCTAGGGATGCCTGACTGTTCCAGTTTTCGTACACCCGAAGACTGATTGAGCAAGCGCATAACCACAGACTCACCATGCTGTACGGGTAACGTCGACATACGAATATCGACCGATTGCCCTTTAGCTCGGATGTTGAAACGGCCATCTTGCGGCAAGCGCTTCTCTGAAATATCTAGGTTGGCCATTAACTTGAGACGTAACACTAATGCCGAGGCGATGTTCACCTCATTAAGCAAGGTTTCGTGCAGCACCCCATCAATACGTTGACGTAAGCGCAAAACATTGGCATCTGGCTCAATATGAATATCTGAAGCGCCAACTTGAATCGCATCTTCAAACAAGGAGTTAATCAGTTTTACAACTGTAACTTCTTCACTGTCATCACCTTCGATATTAAAATCGAAAGCTTCTGTGACTTGGTGCTCTGCTTGTAACTGCTCCGCAAACGACGCGATTTCTTTGGTACGTCGGTAGTAACGATCGAAGCCTTCCACCAGTTGCTTCTCTGGTGCAATAACAAACTCAATACCATATTGACCTAGCTGACCCAAGAGTGCTTCTTGAGCAAAGAGATCCGCAGGATCACTCATCGCCACACGTAAGGTATCCATCTGGCGACCAATCACCAGTGCGCGTAAGCGACGTGCGTGTACTTCAGGTAGAAGCTGAACCGCTTCGACATCGACATCAGCGCGGCTTAAATCAATCAGAGGAATATCTAGCTGCTGCGACAAAAACGTCAGCATTTGATGTTCAGAGAGAAAGCCTAACTCAATCAGCGCTGCACCAAGCTTTCGTCCGGTGGTTTTCTGCGCATTTAGCGCTTGCTCAACCTGGTGCTCAGTGATGATGCCTTCTTCGACTAATAGGTCACCAAGTCGCTTTCTTAGTTTAATTTTCACTCGGTTGTTCCTCTAAACGGCTAATCAAGGTTAATCGATCACGAATAAATTGCTGAGTTTGACTCGATAAACCAAGCTTGGTTATCGCTTGTTGATAAGAGGTTTTGGCAGAATCCAGATCAAATGCGCGCTCTTGTTGGATACCTAAACCTAACCACCAGCGTCCGCTTTCAGGCTCTTTCTCGACCAGCTTTTGATAACTTTGTAGTGCTAAATCATCCTGCTTGGCTTTTTGTGCCAATACGGCGCGCAGCGACAAGTACTCGACCGACGCAGATTTTGGCAAAGTGCTTAACACCGTCAATGCCGCTTCACCCTGCTTCTCTTTCATCAGCATTTTGGCTAGTGAGAGCCGCAGTTGGCCATTATCCGGTTCGAGTGCAATGCCTTTTTGCAGTATTTCAGCGGCTTTGCGCACTTCGCCTTTACCGTAATAGAGTGCAGACAAACGTCTACGCACCTCATCATTGCTAGGTGTGTAGCGAAGCGCTTCGTGATAATTTTTTAAAGCCTCAGCCAAATTATTGCTGTCTAAAGCTTTCTTAGCTCGCTCTTGTGCCTTTTTAGAGAGTTGCTGTGGCGTGAGTTCAACCTGCTCAATCACCACTTCACCGCTCTTCGCTGATGGCGCTGGTTTTGCTTTATCGGCACTATTAACTTGAGCAACCAATATCGGCGCTAA
Organism: Vibrio ouci; assembly: GCF_004551525.1. Classification (GTDB taxonomy): domain Bacteria; phylum Pseudomonadota; class Gammaproteobacteria; order Enterobacterales; family Vibrionaceae; genus Vibrio; species Vibrio ouci. The sequence goes on from NZ_SATR01000009.1 coordinate 81,070, forward strand.
TTTAGGCTTAGCAACGGATGGAGGAGATTCAGCGGCAATTTCAGCTTTTCGAGCAGCAGGCTTAGGTGTAGCGCTCGGTAACTCCTCACCGCTTGGCGTTGACTGGTAAATTGGCTGTTGCTCAGTATTTATTTTGCTAGTCGGAGAGGCAATCGCACTATGACTTGATACTGGTTCAGGAATGGAAAGCGCTTGCGGGTGGGCAACAACAACCTCTTGCTGAGAAACCGCCCAACCTCCAACAGCTAGACTTAAACCAAAGCTTCCTACAACCCAAGGTAGAATCGCTCTCTGCTTAACAGGCTTCACTTCAGCCTTTACTATGCCTTGTGAGCAAGCAGATTTCTTGTTGGCCAATTCTGACAGTGCATTATTCATCGCACTCATGGTTTAACTCCAGCCCCACAGTCGCGGGCTTTTAAATTTAGGTTTACAACTATCGTAAGTGTCATGGACAGCATCAAATAAGCAAGCATTGGTGACACTTTTCGATTTTTTGCTAAAGGCTAACACTAGGGCTTTATGACAAATTTGATTGATCAATCTCGGATAGCCCTTACTCGCTCGCCATATCGCTTTCTTTTGGCTCAGTGACAACAATGACATCTCACCACCAGATTTAGCTAATCGGTTGTCGATATAAGCCACCGCTTCATCCAAGGTTAGTCCTCTTAACTGAGCACTAAAAGTAATTCTCTGACGCAACTGTCGCAGGTGGTGCTGTGACAAACGCTCATCAAGCTCAGGTTGCCCAAATAAGACGATTTGCAATAGTTTGGCTTGCTCGGTTTCTAAATTGCCAAACAGCCTAAGCACTTCTAACGCGTCGTCACTTAGCGCCTGAGCCTCATCAACAAGCACAACCACTTGCAAGCCATCTCGTGCCAACTCGATTAACCGTCGTTGAATATCATCAACAATCGATGTTACATCTATCGACTCAATTCCGAGCTCTTTTGCTACCGCCACTCTAAGGCGATCGCCATCAAGAGCTGGGTTGGGTAAAAATACCAACTGTACGTGAGGCTTAAAATACTTAGCCATAACACGACAAACCATGGTTTTACCCGTTCCGACCTCTCCCGTCACTTTGATCAAACCCTCACCCATCTCAAGAGCGGCATTGACGGTCTGAATCGCTTCGTAGTGAGGTGCCAATCCTAGAAACAGATCCGTATCTGGAGTCAGGTGGAAAGGCAGCGATTCAAAGCCAAAGTGTTCGAGGTACATTTCAATTACTGCTCGTCAGGAAACCACTCTTGTAACAAATCACGTGAACGCTCTAACTCTTTTTGCCACGTATTCACACCAACAACGGAAGGCTTAAGCAAGATCACTAACTCTGTTTTCTGCGTCAATTGTGTCGTATTGCGGAACAGATGGCCTAGAGCAGGTATATCACCTAAGAAAGGAACCTTTGAAACTTGGTCAATGGTATTAGACTTCATCAAGCCACCAATCACTACTACATCGCCATCTTGCGCGCGAATCACAGAGTCTGATTCACGAATCGAGCTACGCGCTAATGGCAAGGTAATCTTGGTGTTACCGTAGCCAATCTCTTTCACTTGCTCATCAACATCAATTACGGCTGGGTGAACATGTAATAGCACATTCCCTTGGTCATCGATCTGTGGTGTCACATCAAGAGAGATACCTGAGAAGAACGGCGTCAGTTCTACTTCCGGTGAAGGCTCTGAATTATCTCCACTTCCAACGACACTAGAAAGATCGGTCACGTAGTACTCATCGGTACCCACTTTAATCACCGCTTTCTGGTTATTCGATGCCGTCACTCGCGGGCTAGACAGAACGTTCAAGTCACCTTGTGTAGCCATAAAGCTCAATACCGCTTCAAAGCTACCACTTGAAATAACTAGGTTAGACTGACCACCGAGTAAAGTTTCGATCGCATCTAAACCAGGTAAAGGAAGTGGAACAATACTGCCATTAGTATCTTTAACGATCGAACCCTGACCGATAGTGTAGTTGGTACCATTTGAACTGAAGGCCTTCGACCAGTTAATACCTTGCTGATAGCCATCACTCAGCGTGACTTCTAGAATTTTTGCCTCAAGAATCACTTGACGATGCATGCGCTGCTGGGAAATACCTAAGAAGCTACGTACTTCTCGAATTTCATCAGGGTATGCTCTAACAGTAATGACGCTCGCTTGAGGTGTTACGACAACGCTTTGCCCATTTCCAGAGCCGATAAGCTGTGATACTGCGACTTCTAGCTGAGGCCAAAAGTCACTTTCATTAGTGGTTTCAATTTCAGTACCGCCCTTCGCTGTGCTGGTTGAGCTTGAGGAAGAGCTTGACGATGAACTCGAAGAGTTCGAAGAAGACGAATCCGATGAACCAGTATCTGTATTGGTAATCGTACCTGTTGAGATAGAAGTTAAAGAGCGTCCGACACGCTTAAATTGGAGGTAATCAACAGGAATAGTAACTGTACGCAGGCCAGCAGGGTACACTTGAATAACATTGCCCGTTTTGACGATGTCATAGCCATACATATCTTGGACCACAGATAGCACTTCATCGAGTGAAACATCCGTTAGGTTTACGGTAATCGCACCACTAACTTGAGGGTGGATCGCAGCGCTGAACTGGGTGCCTTTGACTAAGCTGGCAAAAAACGCCTTAGCTTCGACTTGATTTGCCTTAATTCTGAAGCGCTTGATTGTTTGTGTCGTGCCTAGCTCATCACCATTTAATTCTGGCATCAGGTCAGCTTCTACCGAAGGCGGCAGCGTTTCAAGACTACGACTATTATTTTCATTGATCGCTTGATTCAATGCACTTTTCGCTTCAACGGGGTCTCTGTGCCCCATTGAGCAACCAGCTAATAGTGATGTAATGGTTATTGCTATAGCGAGTTTACGCATATATTTCTACTGACCTTACTGTTTTACGTCCAGAGTGAACAATTCTAACTTCCACTGCTTACCACTACGGGATAAGGTGACCACTTCTGGTTCAATCCGATTAACTCGATAACCACTGACGCTCTCGCCAGCTAATACTACTTTGCCACTTAAGATCGCGCGGCACTTAACCACTTCAGAACAGACAATGCTTTGTAAACGAGGCAAAGGTTTTGTTACTACTTTAGGTATCGCTGTTGCTTGGTTGGGTTGCTGCCACCCCAACGGCGCGGTGGGATCCTTTGATGCCCAGGCGCTTAACGAAGTGAAAACCAATAAAGTAAATAGCCATGTTTTAGCCACCGATAAACTCCTGCCTTGTGCCTAGGGTATAAACTTCTAATACTAATCGAGCAGTAGGATACTCTTCTACAGAGTACTGAAAAGCTCGCCAATAGTATTTTACCGGTAGACTTTCCAACGTCTCTAAATACTCAACGATCGCAAAATAGCTCCCGGTTAGCTCTAGCCTAACTGGATGTAAGTAGTAACTAGAAAATGACTTATTTTCTTTATCGCTAACAATTGACTCGGCATTCATCGACTCTAAAGAGACAAGGCGTAACCCTTTGGTTCCCGCTAACACATCTTCTAATAGCTGAGCCATCTCACTTGGTGCTATTAAGCTTTCAACAATTTCTGCGAGCTGCTGGGAGAGTAACTGACTTTCCGTCATCAGTTGCTTGTACTCAAGGTTCAGCTCTTGATCAGGATCTTTCTTTAGTTTAGCTGTCATCACCAGAATGTCTGCTTCCAGCCTCTGAGTGCTTAGCTTGGTATTCGAGATCTGCTTGTTTAATGCCTGAGTGCTTTTTAGCGCAGGCTCCACGACAAAAGTGAACAGACATAGAGTAATAAGGACAAAGCCACATAACGTTACTAGCCATTTCTCGCGCAGACTCATCTGAGTAAACTTTTCACTCCACTGCTGCCAGTACTGCTGCATCACTTTTTCTCCTGCTTAGTTTTAAGCTCGAAGGTAATAATATCGTGCTCATTTCGACCTATCTTTAATTTCTCAAAGCTACGCCCTACCAGGTTAATTTCACTTTTAAATTGGTTGACCCAATTTGGAATCGATTTCGCTTCTCGTGCTAACCCCTTGAGGTCAAGAGTCGTCGCATCAATAAATATCGAGCTTAAAGAGATATCATCACGGCCAAGCTCAGACAGGGAACGCATCACCCCGGAATAGCCCTGCTGTTGAGAGTCATCAAACTCTCCGACTGCATCTAAAGAAGTACGCTTTGCTTCAATTTCAAGTTTTAGTCGCGCTACGGCAGCAACTTTCGCCGCTGTCGGTTTATGTTTATCTAAGCGCTCTGCCAGACTTGTTACTTGCTGTTTAAACTCTGACTCCTGAGCCCTAAATAGCTGTAGCTCTTGCTCTAATTGGCTCTTTTGAAACTGGAAGTAGCTTGCACTTAACAACAATAATGCTGCAACAGCGCCCCATCCAGTCGCAACATTTTTCAGAGTAAGGTGATCTTTTTTCGGCTTGAGGTCTGCGGGAAATAAATTCACCTCGCTATGGTGAAGATCACTAAGCATAGCAGCTAAAACACGCCCAGACTCTTGCTCAGAATCAGACAAAGCAGCAACTTTAACATTCAGCCTATCGCTTAGCGCCAGTACAATCTCTTGCTGCTCTTCTTCATCACAGCAAACTTGCATCTGGTGCAGCGAAGCTCCTCTCAATTGAGATGAGAGATAATCAATAGAGCGCTGCAATTCCAGCGCGATACCATCAAGCTGTAAAACACTGCTTGCAACACCAGTTAACGGCGGGGTTACGCCACGAATAGTACGCTGGAATGCACACTGTTTTTCAACGAACGCACTGACACGAAACTGGCCTTTTTTACTGCGTTGGAGCAGTAAAAAATTAGATTTGTCGTTAGCCGTATATCCCCAGATTTCATCTTCAACTAAGACTTGATGAAGCTCTATATCTAGCTTCATCAACGATTCATAGAGACCGACAATGAGCGCGCGAGAAACAACATATACTTGGCGCTTAGTGCTTAATGGTAAAGGAGCCGAATCAGCCACAATCTCGGTAATGCGCTCGCTAATAATCTCCTTGAGCAGAAACGGTAATGCACTAGAGATTTCTTCATCAGGAACGTTCGGTTTCTCAATTTGATAAGTCTGATACAAATTAGAGTGAAGAACGACATCCAGTGTTACATCAGAGATATTTTTGTCGCGGAGGACTTTAACTAACGCCTCTTGCCAAGGAATGTTGTCAAATGGAACCTGCTGCGGTAAGTCGCTTCCGACTTCCGACGAAAAAAAGAGTGCACTCGGCTGTACCACAACCCCAATGCGAGCTGCAGTTTGCTTACTGTTTTTAAATTTACCGATCAGGGATTGAATATTCATTTGGTTATTTACGTTTTCCGCCAACGATTGCGTCGGCCAATCTGAACTTTATTCGGCGTAGCGACGACACTCTGTTTCACTGTTTGTTTTGGCAATAGCTGCTGTTCTGCTTCTAAATAACGTCCTTGTATTCCGTGTACACCTAACTCAACTACACTTTGATGTTCTTGTTTGTTGTCGACTCCGACAGCGATCACTTGAGTATTTAATCCGGCACACGCGCCTAACAAGCTTCGAACAAAAAGCTGGTTTTCATGGCGCTGGTCGATCTTCTTCACTAAGCTTCTGTGCAGCTTTAGCTGACTCACAGGAAGCTCTTTTAAATAGTGCGTACTGACAATCGAGCGCCCTGCTTGACCAATGGCAACCTGACAGCCAAGTCCGGCAATCATTTTTATCACTGGGCGCATATAGTCTAAGTGTTGTACGACTTTTGCTTCAGCAAATTCAAAGATCAATCTTACCCGCAGTTCCGACGAAATCTGCAGTAGCTCATCCCTAAACCACTTAAAGTAGTTTCGATCCGCAAAAGGTACCACATGCAGGTTAATTGCGTAACGGTTTGAATCCCTTGAATCTTTTAAATATTGTGTAATTGCTACAATGACCGCTTTATCAAGCACCCCTTCATAACCAACCGATTCAACTGCTGAATTAAATCGCGACGCTTTTATCACGCCATTTTCTGGATCGTTTAAACGCACAAATAACTCTAAGTGATCCACAGACTTTTCTTTCTGCGTATCGAGCATGTAACAAGACTGAGAGAATAGATAAAGCTGATCCGGTTTCAACACTTGATCAAATAGGGTTCTCCAGCGAACACTGCCTCGCTCTTCGGTCTGCGATGTGTGTTTTTTAAATCGACTCCAAGTATTGTTTCGCTGTAACTGGGCACTTTTCAGCGCAGTTTCAGCTTCATCAATAATTCTAGTTGGACTTTCGCCTTCATGATACATACTCACACCAACATGCACCCAGTCATCAAGCGCTAAAGGTTGAGGCGGTTGAATTTTTGCTAACTGCTTTAAACACTGAGTCGCGATATTCGAGACTTCTTTACTCGACAGGTTCGGGGCAAAAATCGCAAAATCTGAGCTGAAATAACGAGATAAAATGATATCTGGATAACGCTGAATTACGTTATTAAGCCCTTCTCCAACTTCGACCAAGAAGTCATTGGCAACCTGCTTACCTTGCTCTTCTTCAACATCCTCCCAGTCATTAATTCGCAGCAGCAGCACACCACCTTGCGAACCATGTTCTGAAAGCGCTGACTCCAACTTACTATCAAACAGGATGCGATTAGCCGTCCCTGTCAGTTGGTCTAAGAAGGTTTGGGTGCGAATAAAGGTATCAAATCGGCTGCGTTCTTGGCGGGCGTCTTGCAGCTCTTCAATTAACCGATCGAGCGCTTCGCTTGCAGTATAAGGCCACTCTTTAAGATCTCCTTCAGCGTATTCCTCGACTCGACCAGCCAATATCATTCGTCCTCGTTCTTCAAGAAGCTCGGAGCCAATTAGCTGCTCTTTCAGCCACTTCAAACCTCGCATTAAGCAAAAGACAATTAACGCGACGGCAAGCGTGATTGACCACAGAGCTTGCATCGAATATCCATAACCGATGTAGGGAGGAACAGCTTTAAAGCGAATACTGTAACCATCATTGCGTTCAAGTATGTATTCGGCTTGGTATAACAGAGAGGCATCGATTTTGGAGGAGGTATCTTTAAAGCGATAAATCACGCCATAAGACGACAGCAGTTCCATCTCGACGATATTGGAGGCCTGGAGCATTTTGGGCATCCAGCGCTGCAAAGAGTATGCGGCATCAGGGTCTTCCATCTCTTTATCAACGACTTCGACAATCCCTTGCAAAGAGTGGTCGAGATACTCTTGCCCCAAACGTTTAAAGGATAAAGTACCTCCCAAGAATAGGATAAACATGGCACTGATAACGATGACCGTTACAAACGCAACCAAACGCGTACTTAACTTTAAGGTAGGGGTATACCTCATTAATGAAAAATCCTTTTTCTACCACAGATGATTGTTGTCAGGATGGCAACCCATATAGAACAAATATACTACCTAAATAGTAAAACCTATAGTGAGTTTTAGTTATTGAGGTTTATCTTACCTAATATATAAAAAAGCCGCGACATGCGCGGCTTTTTTTCAATAACAGACACTTAGAATGGGATGTCGTCATCAAAATCCATTGGCGGCTCGTTATACTGAGGCTGAGCTTGCTTTGGCTGAGATTGTGGCTGCTGTTGAGCCGGTTGGTGCTGCATTGGCTGTTGAGGTTGTCCCCAACCACCTTGCTGTGGCTGAGATTGACCCATGCCTTGTGCTGGAGCGCCACCTTGAGCACGGCCACCTAGCATTTGCATTACACCGTTAAAGCCTTGTACTACAACTTCTGTCGTATAACGGTCTTGACCACTTTGATCTTGCCATTTACGAGTTTGCAGTTGACCTTCAACGTATACTTGCGAACCTTTGCGTAGGTACTCGCCTGCAACTTCAGCTAACTTGCCAAACAGAGCCACACGGTGCCATTCTGTTTTTTCGCGCTGCTCGCCAGTTGCTTTATCACGCCATGACTCAGACGTTGCGATAGTGATGTTTGCCACAGCACCGCCGCTCGGCATGTAACGTATTTCTGGGTCAGAACCCAGATTTCCGACTAATATAACTTTGTTAACTCCACGGCTAGCCATGTTTCACTCCGTCCAAAAAAGGTATTGATGTAGAAATAGCGCAATAGGATAACACGCTTTCCGCTTGGTACAAATCTTCCTACCAACAATGTCCATTTGCCTTCGACAACAACATTATACAGCGCTGATTTTTAGAGAGTGTTCAAATTTTACCTAGCCTGAGTAATCGATAAATTACTTCCAACTATGAAACTAAACGCAAAGAGCACACCTAAATTCGCACTCTAGCGCCGCATGCTCCACCCTATCAAAAAATATAAAACGTCAGTATGCGAGGAAATTATGGCTAAGAACATTTACAGCAGAACTATTTACTTTTTGTGCGAAGACCCCAACGCCGCTCACCCGGTTATCGAACAGGTTGAACAACAAACTGGTATCGCCATCCCAAGAATGGTCGCCGACGATTTATTGTTGGCACTGCAACAGCACAAACACCGTATATTAATGATAGACCACTACGACTATGCAAAAATTAAAAGCCAATTGCGCGACTTACCGCTGGCTAATAAATCGTTTGAAACCATTGTGTTTAATGTCAGCCATCGCTTAACTACCGATGAGCTGCTCTCTTTTGGCCATCTCAAGGGGCTGTTCTATCACAAAGATAACATTGAGGTGATTGCGAAAGGTTGTGAAGAGATCATTAATGGTGAGAACTGGTTGCCAAGAAAGGTAGCATCACAACTGCTGTTTCATTATCGCAATGTCGTCGATACGCATACCTCCCCAGCGACAGTGGATCTCACCACTCGCGAAATTCAAATCCTGCGCTGTCTAATGACAGGCTCTTCGAATATCCAAATCGCCGAAGATATGTTTATCAGTGAATTCACCGTGAAGTCTCACCTGCAGAAGATATTTAAAAAGCTATCGGTCAAGAATCGCGTTCAAGCTGCAGCATGGGCAAAGCAGCATATGCGCCCTTAACTGATTAACATGACACATTTTTAACTTCAAACTTGGCGTATTCATTATCTATTTATGCAAATCATGGTATGGTTGCGCCAGTTCAAATATAAATAGAAAGTTAAGGTTTTATCATGATCAAAAAATGCCTTTTCCCTGCAGCTGGCTATGGCACACGTTTCTTACCTGCAACAAAGTCGATGCCAAAAGAGATGATGCCAGTAGTCAACAAGCCGCTAATCGAGTACGGCGTTGAAGAAGCAATTCAAGCTGGTATGGATGGGATGTGTATTGTTACTGGCCGTGGCAAACATTCGATCATGGATCACTTTGATAAAAACTATGAGCTTGAGCATCAGATCAGCGGCACCAATAAAGAAGAACTGTTAGTTGATATCCGTGACATCATTGATACTGCCAACTTCACTTATATTCGTCAGCGTGAAATGAAAGGTTTAGGCCATGCAATCTTAACCGGTAAAGAGTTGATCGGTGATGAACCATTTGCTGTTGTGCTTGCTGATGACCTATGTGTCAATGAGCAAGAGGGCGTATTGGCGCAAATGGTCGCGCTGTTTAAACAGTTCCGTTGCTCTATTGTTGCTGTGCAGGAAGTACCAGCAGACGAAACGCATAAGTACGGTGTCATTTCGGGCGAAATGATCAAAGACGATATCTACCGCGTTGATGATATGGTGGAAAAACCAGAGCCAGGTACTGCACCAAGCAATTTAGCGATTATTGGTCGTTATATCCTTACTCCAGATATTTTTGAGCTGATCGAAAATACTGAACCAGGTAAAGGCGGTGAAATCCAGATCACTGATGCACTACTAAAACAAGCTCAAGCAGGCTGCGTTCTGGCATACAAATTTAAAGGTCAGCGTTTCGACTGTGGTAGCGTAGAAGGCTACATTGAAGCAACGAATTACTGCTTTGAAAACCTATACCTAAAAGACACCAAAAAGTCTGAACTAGACAAGCAGCAAACCACTAAAGAACAAGCTTAATTAATCAATAAGTTACTATCTAAGGGCGACTAACACAGTCGCCCTTACTGTTTTTTTATCCAGTATTTCTTTGCACATTTGTCACTCTATGTAATACTTAGCCCACTTGATTTTTCATAGAGTGACGAGAATGGATCAGATAGAAGTCCGCGGTGCCCGCACCCATAACCTGAAGAATATCAATTTAACTATCCCTCGCGATAAGCTTATCGTTATTACAGGTTTGTCTGGTTCAGGTAAATCTTCTCTAGCCTTCGACACTCTCTATGCAGAAGGCCAACGCCGCTATGTAGAATCGCTTTCTGCTTACGCGCGTCAGTTTTTATCGCTAATGGAAAAGCCTGATGTTGACCATATTGAAGGCTTATCTCCTGCCATCTCTATTGAGCAAAAATCAACATCGCATAACCCTCGTTCTACCGTCGGTACCATTACCGAAGTCTATGACTACCTACGTTTGCTATACGCTCGTGTCGGTGAACCTCGTTGTCCTGAGCATCACACCCCACTTGCCGCGCAGACCATTTCTCAAATGGTCGATAAGGTTTTAGAGCTACCAGAAGGCTCAAAGATGATGCTCCTTGCGCCAATCGTCAAAGAGCGTAAAGGTGAGCACGTTAAAACACTCGAGAACCTAGCAGCACAGGGGTTTATTCGCGCGCGTATCGATGGTGAAACCTGTGACCTTTCTGATCCCCCAACGCTAGAACTGCATAAAAAGCACACCATTGAAGTGGTTGTCGATCGTTTCAAAGTACGTGGCGATCTTCAGCAGCGTTTAGCGGAATCTTTTGAAACCACACTTGAGCTATCAGGTGGTATTGCAGTAGTCGCACCAATGGACGGTGAAGGTGAGGAAATCATATTCTCCGCCAACTTTGCCTGTCCACTATGTGGCTATAGCATGCAAGAGTTAGAACCACGTTTGTTCTCATTCAATAACCCAGCAGGAGCCTGCGGTACTTGTGATGGTTTAGGGGTACAACAATACTTTGATCCTGAGCGAGTGATCGTCGACGATTCACTAAGCTTGGCCGACGGGGCAATTCGCGGATGGGATCAAAAGAACTATTACTACTTCCAGATGCTCTCCTCACTAGCAGAGCACTTTGACTTCGACCTCAAGGTTCCTTTTAAGTCGCTGCCGAAAAAAACTCGCGATATTATTCTTACTGGTTCAGGTCGAACAGAAGTTGAGTTTAAGTACATCAATGACCGCGGTGATATTCGTGTAAAGCGACACCCATTTGAAGGGATCCTCAATACACTAGAGCGTCGCTACCGCGATACAGAGTCTAACGCTGTTCGCGAAGATTTAGCTAAATACATCTCAACCAAGACCTGTTCAAGCTGTGACGGTAGCCGTCTACGTTTAGAGGCACGTAACGTCTTTATTGGCGATACCACTCTTCCGCAAATCGTTGAGCTGAGCATTGCCGATGCTCTGGGCTTTTTTGCCACACTGAAACTAGAAGGTCAGCGTGCTCAGATTGCTGAAAAAGTGATGAAAGAGATCAATGACCGACTGCAATTTCTGGTTAATGTCGGCCTTAACTACCTCAACTTATCCCGCAGTGCAGAAACTCTCTCTGGTGGTGAAGCGCAACGCATTCGACTGGCGAGCCAAATTGGTGCCGGACTGGTCGGCGTAATGTACGTTCTTGATGAACCTTCAATTGGTCTACATCAACGTGATAATGAGCGCTTACTGAAAACCCTGACTCATTTGCGCGACCTAGGTAACACCGTGCTTGTGGTTGAGCACGATGAAGATGCCATCCGTATTGCAGACCATGTGATTGATATCGGCCCGGGTGCTGGTGTTCATGGTGGTAATGTGGTCGCAGAAGGGACCATGGATGAAATTATTGCCAACCCTAACTCACTAACCGGTCAGTACCTTAGCGGCAAAAAAGAGATTGCTATACCAGAGACCCGAACACCTAAAGACAAGAAAAAGGTTGTCGAGCTTATCGGGGCAACAGGCAATAACTTAAAAGATGTCACACTAGAGATCCCTGTGGGCCTATTTAGCTGCATTACTGGCGTTTCAGGTTCAGGTAAGTCGACGCTGATTAACGATACTTTCTTTAAGATCGCTCACACCCAGTTAAATGGGGCTACCACTGCGACGCCAGCGCCGTACAAAAAGATCAAAGGCCTTGAGCATTTCGATAAAGTCATCGATATCGACCAAAGCCCAATTGGTCGCACACCACGTTCTAACCCAGCGACGTATACTGGTATTTTCACGCCAATTCGTGAGCTGTTTGCCGGCACTCAAGAGTCACGTTCTCGTGGCTATAAACCGGGCCGCTTTAGCTTTAACGTGCGCGGTGGCCGCTGTGAAGCATGTCAGGGTGATGGTGTAATTAAAGTTGAAATGCACTTCCTGCCAGATGTTTACGTCCCTTGTGATGTGTGTAAAGGCAAGCGTTACAACCGCGAGACACTAGAGGTGCGTTACAAGGGAAGAACTATTGATGAAGTGTTAGAGATGACTGTTGAAGATGCTCGCGAGTTCTTTGATCCCGTACCTGTCATTGCGCGTAAGCTGCAAACTCTGATGGATGTTGGCCTGTCGTACATTCGCTTAGGCCAAGCGGCCACCACCTTATCTGGTGGCGAAGCTCAGCGTGTAAAACTGGCGCGTGAATTGTCTAAACGTGATACTGGCAAAACCTTATATATTCTCGACGAGCCGACTACAGGTCTACACTTCCACGATATCCAACAGTTACTGACCGTATTGCATCGCCTGCGTGACCACGGCAATACCGTTGTCGTGATCGAACACAACCTAGATGTGATCAAAACCGCCGATTGGATCGTCGATCTAGGCCCTGAAGGTGGTCAAGGTGGAGGGGAAATCATTGCAACCGGCACACCAGAAGATGTGGCTCAAGTCAAAGGCTCGCATACCGCTAGGTTCCTCAATCCTATGTTAAAATAGCAAATAATTGTAAGATAAACAGACCAGTGCCAATCCACTGGTCTGTTTTTTTAAGGTGTTGTAATTTATGGCGACTACTCATGTAGCAGGAACGGAACTAGAATTCAAAGCAGCAAAGCCGCCTTTGATTAAACCATTCTTAGTTTCTATAGGCATTGTTTACTTACTTGCAATGCACTTTTTTATGCCTAACCCAGGCGGTTCCGGTCTAGCTCTTGCTTTTAACCCAACCACTTGGCTTGCACTGAGTTTCTCTATCGCCATCGGTCTGTACCAGTTCGGTACTCAGGGCAAATTAAGGTATAACAAACTTACCGTCGGCTTGTTTATCAGTTGTGTGATGCTGACTTTGCCTGTTCTCTATCACAATGCCGCCCCTTCTTTGTCTAGTGGTAAGCTCATCGGTCTTTGGAGTGGATACCTACTCTTCGTCGTACTACAACAATTTCGTTTTAGTAATAAACAGAAGCAACGTTTGCTGTGGTTTATCACTATCGCGGTATTCATTGAAGCACTATTCAGCTGGGCACAATTCTTTCTTTTAGAACCGGGCAATATCTTTGGTTACAATACCGTCAACAATCGCCCTTATGGCATTTTCCAACAACCCAATGTGATGGCAAGCTTTCTCGCGACTGGTCTAGCATTGTCTGGTTATCTACTTACCCGCCAGCCGACAAAGTATCAACGTAAAGTGAGTGAAGTAGCTCTGCTTTATCTAATGCCAGTGACCACCATTCCACTGTTAATATTTTTAGCCTCTCGCACTGGATGGCTCGCTGGAGTACTCTCTGTTGGACTATTACTGCCGTACATCTACAGGTTTGCAACCAAAAAACGTTTCTTTGGTTGGTCACTAGCCGTGATTGCAGGTGTCACTATTGGCTTAAGTACCAATATGATCTCTGCGGACGCTTCACTTGCCTCACAACGGGCAAACTTGGAGAGTCCAAGACAATACACTTTCCCGCAAGCGCTCGACATGCTGATAGAAAAGCCATTTACTGGTTATGGCTATGGTCGTTTCGAGCCGGAATACATTGTCTACACGGCGCGCCAACATCAGCTCAACGAAGCATATAAACCAGGCCTTGCGGCGATGGACCACCCGCATAATGAGCTACTCTATTGGGGTGTGGAAGGCGGCCTGATCCCCTTACTTGCGATCTTCCTTGCAGCAATTCTGGTGTTAGTCCGCATCGCGCAGACCACGCGAGGAACGCGTCTCGCTTTGTTTGCTCTGTTTGTGCCGATCGTATTACATAGCCAACTTGAATATCCTTTTTATCACTCGGCTATCCACTGGATTACTTTTATTATCTTGCTTTACTGGGTCGACCAACGAGCCGCCTCTTACCGACAGCTATCATTAAGTTTTGTCTCGCAAACACTGTTACGCGTATTCAGCTTAGTGATTCCAATCCTCGTGAGCTTCTTTATGCTCACCACGCTGCACACCAATTACGTCTTAACTCAGTTTGAACGCTCACAGCCGAAGACCCCAGAACTGTTGGAACAGGTGAGTAACCCGATTGTTTGGCAGGATAGATTTGATTGGGATATCTTCAGCACTTACCTCAATATTGGCTTACACCAGCAAGAGGCCAAGTTTATTCAACCTTATATCGATTGGTCTTTGGAAATCATCAAAGATAAACCTCGTCCGGCTTTTTACAACAATTTGATCTTGGCTTATCAGGGACTGGGCGAAACCGTCAAAGCGGAGCAAATACGACGCGAAGCACAATTTCTCTTCCCTGAACGAGACTTTTCACAGGTGTCCTATATTCCACCTAATATCGATGTGTTAAAGGCTCAAAACGAGCAAGAGCAACAATAAATAAAGGCGACCATTGGTCGCCTTTATTACTTCAGTTCCAACACGCTATTGAGCAAGAGACTCTTCCAGTGCGCGTAAACATAGCGCAACGTTTTCAGCGCGAGCACCGTAGCCCATTAAGCCAATGCGCCAAGCTTTACCCGCCAGCGCGCCTAACCCTGCACCAATTTCAAGGTTGTAAGTATTAAGCAGATGATTACGTACTTTCGCATCATCAACACCTTGAGGAATGTAAATCGCATTCAGTTGCGGTAAGCGCGAGTTCTCTTCAACCACAAACTCAAAGCCTAACTTTTCCAAACCTTGTTTGAGTTTGTCGTGCATATCACGATGACGTTGCCAGGCATTCTCAAGCCCTTCATTTTTTAGAATCAATAGCGATTCATGCAGCGCATACAGGCTATTCACAGGTGCAGTATGGTGATAGCTACGCTTACCTTCACCGCTCCAATAACCTAGAACTAAACTTTGGTCGAGGAACCAACTCTGCACTGGTGTGGTACGAGACTGAATTTTCTCAATAGCGGCAGGGGAAAACGTCACGGGTGATAGACCTGGCACACACGACAAACACTTCTGACTGCCAGAGTAAACTGCGTCGAGTTGCCACTCATCCACTTTCAGTGGTACGCCGCCTAATGATGTTACCGCATCGACAATAGTCAGCACACCATATTGCTTGGCCAATTTGCCAAGTGCCTCGGCGTCACTGCAAGCGCCTGTTGATGTTTCAGCATGGACGAAAGCCAACACTTTCGCATCAGGGTTATCTTTCAGTGCTTGTTCAACTTTGGCCACCGATACAGGGGCGCCCCATTCGTCATCAACGACCTCAGCAAGACCACCAGCACGGACGACATTTTCACGCATTCGCTCGCCAAATACGCCATTGCGACACACAATAACTTTTTCACCCGGTTCAATCAGGTTAACAAAACAGGTTTCCATACCCGCGCTCCCCGGCGCTGATACGGCAATAGTAAATTCATTTTCGGTTTGAAAGGCGTATTTAAGTAGCGACTTAAGCTCGTCCATCATGCCAACAAACAATGGGTCCAAATGCCCGACAGTAGGACGACTCAAAGCTTGCAGCACTTGAGGAGAGATATCGGAAGGCCCCGGACCCATTAAAATTCGGTGCGGGGGAATAAAACTTTGAATCGTCATTGGCAGCTCCTTTTGAATAATTTTTTCATTCTATTTATTTTGCTTAACCACATTAATGCATATTTCCCCCACCAGCAATTAGCCCAAAGTCTTGAGGTCAAACCAGTGTCACAAGTTTGTTAATTTATAAACGCGATAAAGTTACAAATTCTCGTTGACATAAGTCACAGAAAAACGTTCAATGCTGGCTATGTGGTGAATATTTATTCCACATAGCAAATTATTTTGCAGAAGAGGAGCACTGCCCAGGTAGATATGTTGTGGAACCGCAAATCCATTACAGCATATTGAGGGGGAGTAGTGCCGAGGTAGATAAAAGTTGTGGCTTACGTCTATCGGTTGCTAGGGTTGAATCCCTACGACTGTCATCAGCCCCGTCTGATGATGAGCTTCTGAGGTATACCATTCAAATAAACACCTCTCTTTCGCTCAACTCTCTTCATCAAAGTAAAACATTGGATGTTGGTATAGCTACCAAATTATATATTTTCAGGAAGTCGTGGGAGAAAACGCTGTGAGCAGTTTTAATGTAGCTAAATTTGGTGGAACAAGTGTTGCAAATTTTGAAGCAATGAGCCGTTGTGCCGCTATTATTGAAAGCAACCCAAATACCAAACTCGTTGTCAGTAGTGCTTGTTCTGGAGTGACCAACTTACTGGTTGAACTGGCTAACGGTGTACAAGATCAAACTCGTCGTAGCGAAGTGTTAACTAAACTGGCTGAGATCCATCAAGCGGTTTTGAATCAGCTAGACAATGCAGCCCAAGCAGCCCAAGCAGCGAGTGAAGTGTCAGCAATTCTCGATACAGTGGCAAGCCTTGCGGAAGCCGCTTCTATTCAATCGAGCCATAAACTGACCGATCACCTTGTTGCATGTGGTGAGCTTATGTCGACTCACTTGTTAACACAGCTGATGGTCGAGCATGGTATCCAAGCGGTTAGATTCGATATCCGAGATGTGCTGCGCACAGATAGCAACTTTGGTAAAGCCGAGCCTCTTTTAGACGATATCAGCAAACTTGCGCAGCAAAACTTAATTCCACTCTGCCAAGACCATGTCGTGATTACCCAAGGCTTTATCGGTTCAGATGAGCAAGGGAACACCACAACACTAGGTCGTGGTGGCAGCGACTACAGCGCAGCATTAATTGCCGAAGCAGTGGAAGCATCTGGCTTAGAGATTTGGACCGATGTTCCGGGTATCTATACTACTGACCCTCGCATTGCCGCTAAAGCTTCGCCTATTCCAGAAATCAGCTTTAGCGAAGCATCAGAGATGGCTAACTTTGGCGCTAAGATTCTTCACCCATCGACATTACTACCTGCACTACGCCATGATATCCCAGTTTTTGTTGGCTCTTCAAAGCAACCAGAGAAAGGTGGCACTTGGATTCGTCATCAAGTTGAAAGCTCACCGCTGTTCCGCGCACTAGCCCTACGTTGCAACCAAACTATGGTGACACTACGCAGCGCGCAAATGTTCCATGCGTACGGCTTCTTAGCCAAAGTATTTGAAATCTTAGCTAAGCATAAAGTCTCGGTAGACTTGATTACCACTTCAGAAATCAGCGTCTCACTCACACTCGATCAAACAGACACATCTGGTGGCGCCCCACAGCTTCCTGAAGCGGCGCGCCTAGAACTTGAAGAGCTATGTACTGTTGAAGTTGAACACAACCTATGTCTAGTTGCTCTCATTGGTAACAATATGAGCGAAAGCAAAGGCTATGCGAAGCAAGTGTTCGGCACCTTAGAAGACTTCAACCTACGTATGATTTGTTACGGTGCAAGCCCACATAACCTGTGTTTCTTAGTCCATGAATCAGTCTCTAAACAAGCGATTCAGAAGCTACATACCGAGTTGTTTGAAGGCTAAAAAACAAAAAGGTTGATGTAAGAGCATCAACCTTTTCTTTTTTGTCATTCCCGAGAGGAAGGGACGACCGAGTTAGGAATCTTTTAAAGCGAGTAGAAAACCTTTAGAGATTCCCTACTCCTTCCTTCGTCAGTCTATGGAATGACAGATGGTACGTGAAAGCGAAGGTTTTATCCCTTACTCACCAGCCACTTTCATCGACTCAAGCAGAATCGAACCAGTTTGAATCTGAGAGCGCGTCTCGACATCATTACCGACTGCAACAATCTGGTTAAACATCTCTTTTAGATTGCTAGCAATGGTGATCTCAGAAACAGGGTATTGGATTTCACCATTCTCAACCCAGAAACCTGCTGCGCCGCGAGAGTAATCACCAGTAACGATATTCACCCCTTGGCCCATTACTTCTGTCACCAGCAAGCCTGTGCCTAGCTCTTTCAGCATCTGGTCGAAGTCCTGACCAGTCGACTTAACAAACCAATTATGGATACCACCAGCATGGCCCGTTGGCGTCATGTCCATCTTACGTGCCGCATAGCTTGTCAGCAGATAGGTCGCCAAAACACCATCGGTAATGATTTCGCGGTCTTGAGTAAACACACCTTCGCTATCAAATGGGCTTGATGCTAAACCGCGTAGCACATGTGGACGCTCTGATACGTTGAACCACTCAGGTAGCACTTGCTGACCAAGATGATCTAATAGGAATGACGATTTACGGTAAAGGTTACCGCCACTGATCGCCATCACAAGATGACCAAGCAGACCTGTCGCAACGTCAGCGGCAAACATCACTGGGTATTTACCCGTTTTCAGTTTCTGCGCATCCAAACGACTCACAGTCTTTTCAGCCGCTTTCTGGCCAACTAATTCAGGAGTCCAAAGGTCATCTTTATGACGAGCGACCGTATAGCTGTAGTCTCGCTCCATTTCGCCATTGGCGCCTTGGCCAATCACACAGCAGCTAGTGCTATGACGGCTTGACGCATAACTCGCCAGCAAACCATGACTGTTACCATATACTTTTAGACCATAGTGGCTATCGTAGCTGGCGCCGTCACTTTGCTTAATCTTGTCGCTGTACGATAAGGCCTGTTGTTCAGCCGCAATCGCCACTTGCGCAGCATAATCAGGGTCTGGCGTATCTGGGTGGAATAAATCTAAATCAGGAATCTCTTGCACCATTAACTCTTTCGGAGCCGGACCTGCGTATGGATCTTCAGAGGTATACTGAGCAATATCGAGAGCAGCAAGTACCGTTTGTTGGATTGCTTTTTCACTCAAGTCTGATGTTGAAGCGCTGCCTTTACGTTGATTGCGGTATACCGTGATACCCAGTGCGCCATCACTGTTAAACTCAACGTTTTCTACCTCGCACATATGGGTTGAAACGCTTAAGCCAGTTGACTTGCTGATGGCAACTTCTGCCGCATCCGATTTCTCTGCGGCCATCTCTAACGCTTTTGCTACTGCGCTTTCTAACTCAACACGTTGTTGAGCCACTTGCTGTCTTACGTCCATATTTGCTTATTTCTTAAGATCAATTGCCATTAGAATAACAAGAATTTCGCTTTCTCCCCACGATTCTTGTTAAAATAGAGAAATAGATGTTCAAATTAAGGCAGAAAGATGGCACGTAAGAATCAAAAAGCGCCATGGGAAGAGGAAGAAGAGATCATTTGGGTCAGTAAGACCGAATTGAAACGCGACATGGAAGAGCTACAAAAGCTTGGTGAAGAACTCGCAAGCCTGAAGCCGTCTGTACTAGAAAAGTTCCCTTTGAGCGAAGACCTAGCAGAAGCAATCAAAGACGCACAACGCTTTAAAAACGAAGCGCGTCGCCGTCAGCTTCAGTACATTGGTAAGCTGATGCGCTTTGAAGAGACTGAGCCTCTACAAGCGGCATTAGATAAAGTACGTAATAAGCACTCACAAGCGACTGCGGAACTGCACAAGTTAGAGCAACTTCGTGATCGTATCGTAGAAGAAGGTGATAGTGCGATTGGTGATGCGGTAGAACTATTCCCAAGCGCTGACCGCCAACGTCTACGTCAACTTGCACGTCAAGCGGCAAAAGAAAAGGCGTCTGGCAAGCCAGCTAAAGCGTTCCGCGAGATCTTCCAAGTGCTAAAAGCACTCAACGAAGAAGAGATGTAAGCTAGAAGCTAGAAGCTAGAAGCTAGAAGCTAGAAGCTAGAAGCTAGAAGCTAGAAGCTAGAAGCTAGAAGCTAGAAGCTAGAAGCTAGAAGAATTAAGGGTTGCCGTGAAAACGTCAACCCTTTTTATGTTCAATTAATTTGTAGAGGATCTCTTCCAGCAAGTCGATAGCTTTATGAGATTCCCTACTCCTTCCTTCGTCAGTCTAGGGAATGACTAGACTTGGGGCATCACCCTTTGCTTAGTTCATTCGCCTGCTCTAACAAATTCACTCAAGATCGAATTAGAGTGGCTAGATGATAGCTGGCCGATCTCGCCTGCTACTTCAACCCGACCATTGGCAACGAAAATAAAGTCCGAGCCAATCGCCCTCGCATCACTAATATGATGCGTCACCATCAGTACCGTAATGTTTCTTTCTTTGGCCAACTTAGCCACCAAGGAGAGCATCTCTTCACGTAAAATAGGATCCAGCGCTGAGAAAGGTTCGTCCAAAAGCCAAATCGCATGCGGCTGAACAAAACAACGAGCCAATGCCACTCGCTGACGCTGACCACCAGAGAGCTGCTCAGGTAATCGGTCTAAGTACTCATCGACACCCACTTGAGCCGCAGCCAGTTCCACTTGCTGCTGTTGATCATTGGTCAACTTAAGGCCTGGGTGCAGCCCCAAACCAATATTCTGCCGCACAGTAAGATGGGCAAACAGATTGTGCTCTTGAAACAGCATCGCAAAAGGCCGTTGATGAGGCTCTAACCCGACAATTTCTTTGTGCTCAACACGAATCGAACCTTGCGCCGGTTCAATAAATCCAGCGACTAAGGCAAGCAAAGTCGACTTACCCGCTCCACTCGGCCCCATCAAGGCGACAATCGAGCCCTGTTCAACCGCCACATCAAAGTGAAACAGCTCATTGTGATAATAATAATCGACGTTACTCAGGGTTAGCATGTTTGACCTTTTTATTTACTTTGAATAGCGTTTCAATCAAGGTGAAACACCCAACACTTAATAGTAACAATGTTACTGATACCACTGCCGCCGCTTCCATCTGATAACTGCCTAGCAGTTGGAAAAGGTACAAGGGCAAGGTACGAAATTCCTGACTACCAAATAGTGCCACTGCACTTAAATCACCGATAGCAAACATAAAGCTGATGGCAAAAGCATGAGCCAGCGGCTTTCTTAGTGCCTTCCATTCCACCACTTTAAATCGTTGCCAGCCTCTCATGCCTAAACTCGCACATACATATTGGTATTGCTGTTCTACATGCAACATAGGTTGAGACAAGGTTTTAATCACATAAGGCAGTCCCATCAGGGCATTGACCGCCACCACTACCACGAATGCAAGACTGAACACATCGGTAAACGAGCGCAGCAGCAAAAACAGTCCGGTCGAAATCACTAGCCCAGGAGTAACTAATATGATGGTGCCAATTAATTCGATATGATCGGCACGTTTTGTTCTGTCACTTAGACGCAGTCGGCGGCTGGTGATTAAAATCGCCACCCCAGCCGATAGCGCGATGATACTCGCCAGTGTGGCGACTTTAATTGACGCCCAAAACGCAGACCAAAAGCGGGCATCGGTTAAGACATTAATCACTTCTTTGTTGATGCCACTCAGCGCCACCATTAGCAATGGCGGCACGACTAATAGTACTGCGCCGATAATCCAGATCCAGTCCCAACACTTCGACATCAAGCTATCTTTAGACAAGAAGATATCTTGCGATTGACTGCCGCTCGTGACCGAAACTGGCTTCGCAAGTCTTTGAATACTCAACGCCATCACACCACATAGCGCCATCTGCCAAATGGCCAGCAATGCCCCTGTTTGTAAATCAAAATCAAACTTAATCGCTTGGTAGATTGCCAGCTCGATAGTGGTCGACTTGGGCCCGCCGCCCAATGCCATCACAGTCGCAAAACTGGTAAAACACAGCATAAACACCAAACCACTCACATGGGGTAACTGCTGACGTAAACGAGGCCATTCAATCCAGCGAAATTTGTCCCAATGCCCCATCCCAAGATGTGCACATAACTTGTGCTGCTCTTGTGGAATCGACTCCAACGCTTGAAGTAGCAATCGCGTCGCATAAGGAAGATTAAAGAACACATGTGCGAGTAAGATACCGTTCAAACCATAGATTGAGAACGGTAGCTTACTGTCTAGAGACTTAAACAAGGTCGCGAGCAAGCCACTGTTACCATAAATAGCTAACAGGCCAAACACACCGACCAAGACGGGTAGCACTAAGGTGGTGGCAAACAGCTTAAGCAATAACGTCTTACCGACAAACTGACGGCGTGAAAGTGCATGGGCAACAGGTAGAGCAAAACCGACGCTCAGTAGTGTCGAGAGAAAAGATTGGTAGAAGCTAAACTTAGTCACATGACGATAGTAAGGATCGTTCCAAACTAAGCTGATGTTTAAGGTATCCGCGTTGACCATCAATGCTGCCAGCGCTGAAACAACAAAGGTCGCGATGAAGATCGCGACCCATAGACCAATAAGAGGTGTTTTACGCAAAAGAAAGCCTTAGAAGGTTAATGCACTTTGCCATTCACGAATCCAAGATTTACGATTCTGAGCCACCTCATCAGCGCTAAAGCTTAGTGCTTGGCTAGGTACCGTCAGAGTTTCGAAACCTTTAGGCAGTTCAACATTAGTCACTGGATACATCCAGTTTCCAGTTGGCATTGCTGACTGGAATTCATCACTTAAGATAAAGCTCATGAATTCATCGGCAAGCTTTTCATTTTTAGAGCCTTTTACCTTTGCTGCCACTTCGACTTGAGTGTAGTGACCTTCAGCAAAATCAGCCGCGGCATACTTCTCATCACTTTCAGCAATCAAGTGATAAGCTGGCGACGTGGTATAGGAAAGGACCAGATCAGACTCGCCTTCTAGGAACATAGAGTATGCTTCAGACCAGCCTTTAGTAACCGTGACGGTTTTTTTAGCCAGGTTTTGCCATGCCTCTGTTACATCATCGCCGTAAACTGACTTCATCCACAGCATTAAGCCTTGGCCCGGTGTTGAAGTACGAGGGTCTTGATAAATCACTTTCAAATCATCACGTGACTCTACTAGCTCTTTTAAGCTCTTTGGTGGATTGGCCAACGTCTCTTTGTTGTAAACAAAGGCAAAATAGCCAAAGTCATACGGTACAAAAGTCTTGTCATTCCAACCGTTAGGCAGTGTCACTGAACCAGTGTCGACATTGTGCTGCGCCAATAAACCTGTTTCCTTAGCTTCCGCCATCAGATTATTGTCTAGACCAAGTACGATATCAGCTTTGCTATTGCCACCCTCTAGGCGCAGTCGATTTAGAATCGAAACACCATCATCTAAGGCAACAAAGTTGACGTCACATCCACACTTTGCTTCAAATGCTTTTTCGACGGTTGGGCCTGGGCCCCAATCGGCTGCAAATGAATCGTAGGTATAAACCGTCAGTATATTGTCTGCTGCACTTACTGAAAATGAAGCTAGAGTAACAGCCGCTAGAGTGCTGATTGAAAGGGTATTTAGAGTGTTTTTCACTGCTCGCTCTCTCCTTGTATGAGCGGCACAGGTTTGAGGGATACATCGGTATGAGATAAATCCAAACTCAATTCCTACGCCAGCATTATCTGGTTCAGGTCCACGGGTCCCAAGTCTCGCTTGATCTCAGCTTCATTGAAACAATGAATAGCTCCCCGATGAGTAACGGACAAATTGTAATAGTTATGAGACTCAATAGCCATCCCCTAAATAGTTGGAGTTGCAGCTAGGCGACAAGCAAATTCATCCCAATGAACATAGGTGCTCTATTTGATTTGGGTGAATTTGAGCAGTCAACAACGCTGCGACTTCAAATATGACGGGGATCGTAGCCCCAACGTGGAACAAGGCCCTGCTCTACGCCTAAATGATCAAGAATACGCGCGACCATAAAGTCGACTAAATCCTCAATCGATTTAGGCTGATGATAGAAACCCGGCGCGGCTGGCATAATCGTCACGCCCATCTGAGAAAGCTTGTGCATGTTCTCTAGATGTAAGGTAGAAAATGGCGTTTCACGTACCACCAGCAATAACTGACCACGTTCTTTCATCACCACATCAGCGGCGCGCTCAATCAAATTGTCAGACATACCGTGGGCAATCGCGGCAACGCTTCCCGCAGAGCATGGACAAACCACCATCTGTTTCGGCGCAGCTGAGCCTGAAGCCACAGGAGAGAACCAATCATCTTTGCCACAAACAACCAACTTATCTGGGTCACAGTTGAGATGCTCAACCAAGCTTTGTTTAGCAGTGTCAGGGTTGGCAGACAACTTTAAGCCATGCTCAGTTGCTAGCACGACACGCGCTGCCGAAGAGATCAGCAAATAGACCTGATAGTCTGCTGCTAATAAACACTCCAGTAGTCTCAGTCCATAAGGCGCACCAGATGCCCCTGTAAACGCTAATGTGATCGCTTTTTGTTGTTTACTCATGGTTATAACTATTCTTCGCCTAATTTTTCCAGTAGCTTGCCGTGAATACCTTCAAAGCCACCGTTGCTCATCACTAAGATATGGCTTCCCGCTTGAGCATGAGAAACGATCTTCGCAACCAGTTCATCGACATTGGCCGAAGTGTCAGCAGGTTGATGACATTGGCTAGCAATGTCTTTGACTGACCAATCAATGCTGTCAGGTTGATAAAGGAAGACTTGATCCGCCTTAGCCAGTGAAGCTGCCAGCGCATCTTTATGTACACCACGCTTCATTGTGGCGCTGCGCGGCTCTAACACAGCAATAATATTATCACTGCCGACCTTATTACGTAGACCACCAAGGGTCAGTTCAATCGCGGTTGGGTGATGCGCAAAATCGTCGTAGACAGTCACACCATTGACCTGTCCTTTTAATTCTAGTCGACGCTTAGTGTTGATAAATTTAGCCAGTGATTCACAGGCTAAGTCTGGCGTTACCCCGACATGACGCGCGGCACCAATCGCCATCAGAGCGTTATCAACGTTATGGTCACCAACAAGATCCCATTTGACGATGCCAACTTCTTCATCTTGGAAGAAAACTTTAAATTCAGAGCCATCAGCGATCAGTTTTTCTGCACGCCAGTTAGCTTGTTGGCCAGTAAACTCAGTTTCGCTCCAGCAACCACGCTGCAGTACATCCTCTAAAGCGATATCTTGTTTTGGTGCCAGTATGCGTCCATTGCTAGGGACTGTACGCACTAAGTGATGAAATTGACGCTTAATTGCCTCTAAATCATCGAAAATATCCGCATGATCGAACTCTAAGTTGTTCATCACTAAGGTTCTTGGATGATAGTGAACGAACTTCGAGCGCTTATCGAAAAAAGCACTGTCATATTCATCCGCTTCGACAACGAAAAACATGCTTTCACCAAGGCGAGCTGAAACTCCGAAGTTCCCCAGTACACCGCCAACAAGAAAACCAGGCTGGTAGCCGCAATCTTCAAGGATCCAAGCAAGCATACTCGAGGTGGTGGTTTTGCCATGTGTGCCTGATACCGCCAGTACCCAGCGATCATGCAGTAAAAACTCCTGCAACCACTGAGGACCTGATGTATAGCGCAAGTTACTATTTAAGACATGTTCAACACATGGATTGCCACGGCTCATCGCATTGCCAATCACGACAAGGTCAGGTGCAGGGTCTAGCTGAGATGGGTCAAAGCCTTCAATGATTTCAATACCTTGAGACTCTAACAGGGTACTCATCGGCGGGTAAACGTTGGCATCGCTCCCCGTCACTTTATGTCCAAGCTGACGAGCTAATACCGCTGCGCCACCCATAAATGTGCCGCAAATCCCCAAGATATGAATATGCATATACTGACCTTGTCCTAGGCAAAAATAAGTTCTTCATTATGGCGATAAAGCCGCCAAAAGCGAACCACTTTGAGTAGGTAAAATCCGCTTTATCTATCTAGTTGGTCACTCTTGCACCAGCTCATGGCCCTTCGATGAATAAATGTAAGTAAACCTATTAGTCGACAAATAAATTGAGATCTCAAGCAGTTAGTTCATTACCAATAAAAAGATCTAACTCTTACACTTAACCACGGGTAACCCTAAAAGATCCGCAGAGGTCCCTACTACCCACCCCCTATTATTAAGAGCGACTTTTTAAGGAAAAACCATGTCTGGAATGCGCACCCTTGGCGAGTTCATTGTTGAAAAACAAGCGGACTTCCCCCACGCAAGCGGTGATCTATCATCCCTACTCTCTTCTATTCGTCTTGCTGCTAAAATCGTTAACCGCGAAATCAATGCCGCAGGTTTAGGTGATATTACTGGTGCAGTCGGCACTGAAAATGTCCAAGGCGAAGATCAACAAAAGTTGGATGTGTATGCCAACGATAAGTTTAAGGCTGCGCTAGAAGCACGCGATCAAGTGTGTGGTGTAGCCAGTGAAGAAGAAGATGAGGCTGTAGCGTTTAACAAAGAACTCAACAAAAATGCTAAATACGTTGTTCTGATGGACCCACTTGATGGCTCATCAAACATCGATGTAAACGTTTCTGTTGGGACGATCTTCTCTATCTACCGTCGAGTGTCACCCATCGGCACACCACCAACAGAAGAAGATTTCCTTCAGCCAGGCCACAAACAGGTTGCGGCAGGTTATGTCATCTATGGCTCTTCAACCATGTTGGTTTACACAACAGGTAATGGCGTAAATGGTTTCACCTACGATCCATCACTTGGCACCTTCTGTCTGTCTCATGAAAACATGATGATCCCTCAAGATGGCAGTATTTACTCTATCAACGAAGGTAACTACATTCGCTTCCCTATGGGTGTGAAGAAGTACATCAAGTACTGTCAGGAAAGTGAGCCGAGCGAGAACCGCCCTTATACGTCTCGCTACATTGGTTCATTAGTGGCAGACTTCCACCGCAATTTGCTTAAAGGTGGTATCTACCTTTATCCAAGCACACAGAGTCACCCAAATGGCAAACTGCGTCTGCTTTATGAATGTAACCCAATGGCGTACATCATTGAGCAAGCTGGCGGTGTTGCGTCGGATGGCGTACAGCGCATTATGGATATCAAGCCAACTGAGCTTCACCAACGTGTACCATTCTTTGTTGGTTCGAAGAATATGGTGAAAAAAGTCGAACAGTTCTTAGAGCTGAACCGCGAAGAAAAGTAGCCTAATCGCTAGAACACAAAAGAGTCGACCAAGGTCGACTCTTTTTTATTGCTTCAAATATTAAACTCGCAACGAACGCTAAAACGGTGACCCAGCGGTCGAGTTCTTACCGGAGACATAATCTTGGTAGAAGAATGGGTCCAATCTTTCACAAATACCGCGGTAAGGCTTACCCATCACACCCAACATATAAGCGCTTTGYGCACAGTAGGTTTGTCTGCCTTGCTCATAACCATTGTCATAAGCAAGATAAAGCTCTGAATTTAGGTAGCCTTGGGAATCTAACTTAGCCAGCTTGCTCTCGGATTGTTTCATAAAGCCTTGCTCGGCCCGCTGCTGACCATAATCAGCCCAATCACTTTCAACATTGGTCATTGGCGTTGGTGCGACCGAACAACCCGCTAACATTAAAGTAATAACGACAAATAGGGTTTTCATAACTTTCTCCTTATCGAATGCCCGGTGCCGACCGCATATAAGCCCCAAGCTACACCTTAACAGACCAGTCTCCAGAGGAAATTATTACATCCAGCTGGCTGATATCTTGATATATATAGATCCAAGCCTGACCAAAAGGCGTATCAATCAACTCGCGTCGGTAAGTCACAGGGTGATCTTCCAACAAATCAAGCTGGGCTAATGCCTCTTCATCAACAAGATAGACTTCACCAATGATGGCACTATGCCCTTCTATTACGGCTGGGTAGGCCCCAAGATCATAAAGTGAGTAAATTGGCAAAGTAGTATGATTACCCAGCCATTGCGCCTGAGACAATAAATGATGATTGCACTCTCCGTGGCGTAGCGAGCCATAGACAAAAACCAAATGTTGCATCACGACTCCTTTTGTTTAGTTGAACTCAAATTGATACAGCAGATCCACGGCACTGTCGACACCGGTAATTGCTTCTACATAGAGATCTTGCATTAAACGATATCGCACCGTAAATTCGCCAACGGAATCAAAGATACCGACCCCATACTTCACCTGTAATCCAGGTAACACATAGCCACTCACCGTCACTTGCGAGTCGTCGCCACTACCGGCGGTATCAAGCTGTAAGTCCTGTACGCCAAAGGCTTCACCAATTTCACCGACCACTCGGCCGCTCTTGGCTAAGCTTAGACCAATCAAGGTGGTAGTCATTGAGTTGCCACCCGCTTCGCCATCGATGTCTTGACCACGCAGCAGGTACGAAAGCGCGTTCGCTTGTGGCATCGCAGGATCCGAGAATATCGTCACCGTCGGCTCACTTGCTGGACCTGTCACTTTCACACCAGCTGTCACGTCATCTTGAGTGTTATCAGGATTACGGATCGCTGTGATTTGCACGTATGGCTGATCCGCTGGGCCATTCATCAAGATCTTACCTTCTTGGATCAACAAGTCTTGACCAAAAGAGCTGTACGAACCATCTTCGATATTGATCTCACCAGTGATGAACGGACCTTTATCTTTCTGAGCAACGTTGAGGTTACCGACTAAACCACCTTCAAGTCCAAAGGCAGACAGCTTAAAGTCATCACCAATCTTAATATTGATATTGGTTTCAAGAACGAATGGAACACTGCTCTCTTGGTCGATCGGTTCCAACTGGTCATTTAACAGTACCTGATCCTTCGACACACCAATCGCACTTGGTGGTAGCTCTTCAACAACAATTCTTCCCCATGGCAACGAAATATCACCATCAATGCGAGCATGTTTCGGCGACGCTGAAATGGTCATATCCGGTTTCACTTTCATTTTGACCATCGGCGGCACATCAACATACAGCTCTTCAGCAAACACACGTACGTTACTGCTCCACGCTTTAAGGTCATGCCAATCCGCATCCCCCGCCACTTCGAGTTTTCCATCTGGGGTATGGATTGCTGCAGCCAATAGCGCTTCATAGCCGGTAAAGTCGATGGTCAAGCGACCAGAGTCCACCTCTATCGGTGAGATATCCCCTTTCAATGAGATGTCATCGACCAGGAACTTACCGTTTACTTTTGGCTGCATTACTGGGCCACTAAAGGCTAAATCGGTCGAAATATTCGATTTCAACTGACTGTAATCGCCAATGATAGGATCGAGGAAGTCTAAGTTAAATGTCGTTAGCTTTAGCTTACCTTCGATCTGTTTATCATCGGTTAGCACATCAGGGATCATAACCTGACCTGAGACATCGCCATTGTCCGTAATATCCAGCAACCAATCCGCTTGCAGTTTGTTATCGGCAATCTCGGCGTTGAGCTGTACCTTGTCCCAACCTACCGTCACAGGCTGCTCTAACTTTTGCACCACCTGACCTTTTGGCAGCTCAATCGACGCTTTTACTTGCGGGGCGGTATCTGGCGCCCATTTAGCCCACACATTAGCGTTGGTTTGCCCGGTTAGCTCTGTCGCTTGTGGCATAAAGGCTTTGAGCTGATCAAAGTCGAACTGCTTTAGGGTTAGCGCCGCTTCGCCGCTTTGGCCTACCTGAATATCTTTATCCAAGCAGAGTGATGAATCGGCTTGCAACCAACAGTGCGCCGCAACGGACACCTGTTGCGTTGCCATTTCAAAGCCTAATTTGGTCGCCTGATTAAGTCGCCATTCACCTTGCTGTGAACTCAAGGTCATTCTTTCTAGCGCGCCCTGCCAAATCAGGTCTGGCTTGTCGGTCAATGAGCCGCTTAGCGCCAAACTGGTCGATGCGACATTCGAAGCCACATCTAAGCTCAGGTTATGCTCTTGCTGAGAGCCGTTAAACACCATCGCAACGCTATCCACCAAGGTCTCTTGGTATTGCGCATTTTGAACTTGCAGAGAAAGACGGCCAGCAGGTACAGGTAACGGGGTGAGGTTGCCGTTTAAAGCAATATGTTCAACACTGGCTTGCTGTTGCCAATCAATCCCTTGAACATCTAGTGCAACGCCGACTTGAGGCTCTTTCAAGGCACCACGCAGTGAAATGTCACCGGTCGCTTTACCACGTAAATCCGGTACCGTCTTAATCAACTCTGGGAAGTCGATGGCAAGGTCCATGCGCCACTCTTTATCAAGTTGGCCCTTTGCTTCGACCTTATTCGGCCCATGAGAGAGCACCAGTCGAGGCGTTTTAAGACTTAGATCGCCCTTACCGCTTTTATCAGATGCCGACAATGAGCCTTCAATATTGAGTGGGTACTCTCTCAGGATCCCGTCAATATCTAATGTTGGCAATTCAACCTGCCAGCCACCTTGTTCAGTCAAGCTACCTGTTGTCGCCAGCTTACCGCTGATATCACCTTCCGCCTCTGGCCATTGCAGACCTGGCTGAATATGGGAAAGATTTAAATTAGCAGCCCAGTTAATCGGCGCCTGCCAGTTAGCCATTACATCACCAGAGACATGGCCGCCTAAGGTCGCTAAATCAACTTTTTTCAGCTTCACTTGGTTCAGATCGCCGTCACCTTGCAATGAAACCGTAAGGTCAGGGATATCCTTACCTTTAATGTCACTTGCGAGAGCTAGCTGATAACCATCTAGCGAGCCCTTAGTCTTGATCTTATCAATAGCAACAAAGTAATCACCCTTACCAGTTAGCGGCCACTGAACATCACCGTCACTTAAGGAAATATCAAAAGGTAACTCAGGTTTTAGTGGCTCGATATTAGCGGCTAATTTTGCCTTGGCTAAGCCGCCTAAGGTGGCATTTAAACTCAAGTTGGCCACGCTACCGTCAGCACTCAGTTTTAACGTCTGACCTGGTGCGACTTTATCTTTAACCGTCGCGTCTAACTTCAATGTCAGTGGGTAATCACCTTGCAGATCAACCTTAGTTACGAGATCCGCTTGTGCTTGCGGCATATCGAGTTCAAGTGTATGCACATTCACAGTCGAACCTTTGGCATCCGCACTTAAACCAAGGTGATTGACCACAACGGGTGTCTCTTGATCCAACTTAAAGTCATGGATATCGATACGCACGACTTCAACCTGCAACGGTAACTCGATATCAGGCAAGACGATCGGTGTGGGCTCTTTGCTCGCAGGCTGAGGGGCTTGCTGCTCTTTAGCAGCCTCATCAGTAGGTGCTAACTTAACCGTTGGAGAGGTGAGCGTAGTCTTGTTTAATCGTAAGCGGTTACCCTGAAATGCAACGCCAGAGGTAAACGACTGCCAAGAGATTTGGTTGTGTAAAACATCTAACTCAATATCCGTTAATGCGATGCGGCTGACCACAATCGGAATCGGTGAGGTAATCTTGCTCGTCGATGGCGCAGGTTCTTCTTGCTCAGGCGCACTGCTTGGTGGCAGCTCTGGCATTGAAAAACGTAAGCCGTCAATGGCAATCTCATCGACACATACCCTAGGTTCAGTTAAACAGTTGGCCCTGACAGCTAAGGTAATCGACTTGAGTTCAGTATCAACATTTAAAGATTCATCTTTGAATTTGACATTATTCAGGGTGAAGCGAGGAAAGATCGCCCCTTTTGACGACTCGACTTGAAGCTGAGGAACAAACTTCTCTGCTCCCCATAAAGCAAGGTTTAAACCGCTATTAGTAAACAATAACGTGCCTAACGCAATGACAATTAGCGCGAGTAAACCTAATAAGAAAAGTGACAGCCACTTTGACCACTTAATTACAACTCGGGTCATAGCTCAGGTCCTAAGGTAAAGTGAATTTTAAACTCATCGCCTGGGTTTGCATCTAGGCCCCAAGCAAAATCAAGACGAATTGGACCAACTGGTGACGCCCAACGTACGCCAACACCAGTGCCGCGTTTTAGATCAATCTCATCATTGAAGGCATCACCAACATCGTAAAACACCGCGCCCCACCAGTTTCCGTAAACTCGGTATTGATACTCAAGTGAGCTGGTCGCCATGTATTTAGCACCTGTTAATGCACCACTTTCATCGGTAGGAGAGATCGACTCATAGCCATAACCGCGTAAGTTATTATCACCACCAGCAAAAAAGCGCAGCGATGGTGACAGCTTAGAAAAATCTTCAGCGAAGTTCGCGCCACCATCAATACGGAAAATACCGCGATGATTACGGCCGACACCACGAATCCACGTCATACCACCAATCAATCGCGTCACTCTAGTTTCCGACAACGCGCTCGGGTCACCATATTCGATGGTTAAACTTTGGCGATCACCCCACATCGGCATGGAACCACCGCGAATGCGGCTACGAGTAAACGAAATACCCGGTAAGAGGAACTGGGCAGTATCATCCTGTATGCCTTGCTCATAGTTCTCAAGCAAGTAGCGTACGTAGAGTGTTCTGTGCCAACCATTATCAAGTAGCCAGTGCCTTTCAAGTGATAAATTGGACTCTAAACTTTTCGTATCGCGATTATCGACGTTCTTTAATCCATATTGAATTCGATAATACTCATTAAGCACATCTTCAAGAGGAATACGGTAACCGGCAGTAATGGTCTGCTCTGGTGCCGACAGAGAAAAGCTACTATCAAAGCTATGGCCGCGGCTATTTACCCACGGTTTCTTCCACTTCAAAGAGCCACGAACCCCGACATCGGTCGAGTAACCGATACCCGTTTCGAGTTGATTACGAGCCTGCGGAGAAAGCGATACCTTCATCGGTAGCTCTCGACCTTCCCCTAACTGAGATAGATCGGGTTCAACAAATACCGAAGAGAACCAATCGGTATTAGAGAGATTCTGGTTATATTCGCCAACTTGGGAGACTAAATAAGGGTCGCCACTTTTATAAGGTGACAGTGACTCGACACGCTCTTGGTCGATTTGGCTACCGGTAATGGTGCTGTCACCAAAATGGTAACGAATGCCACTATCGTAATGCAGGCGGATAAATGCTTGGTTTAGATCTGGCGCGACTTCAAGGCGACTGAGTTTAAAGTCACCTTCAAAGTAGCCCTTTTGTAAGGCGAGATTGCGAATACCTGATTTCAGCGCGTCATAAGCACTATGATTGAGAGCATCACCTGATTTAAGGCCACTTTTGTTAATCAAGGCTGCAAAGTCAGGATCGTTTTTCGCTTCTCCTGTAATCTGCACATCCACTTCTTGAATGATGACTACCGGCCCCGGAGTCACTTTTACAATTAGCTCACTATCATCTTCAGCGACTGAGAAGTCGAACTTGGGATGGTAATAACCCAATGCCAGCAATGCTTCGATAATGTTGCGTTCTACTCGAGCTTGAAAACGTAAGTTGGTTGAATACTCTTCAACTGGAATAGAAGATAGATACACATCAACGTTATCTTGCAACGCACCCTCTAATCCCTCAACCGAAAGATCGACATCTTGAGCCCATGCTAGTGGAGTGGCTGCAAGAAGGGTTAATAGCGCTGGTAAAGACTTTCTGATCATGCTTAATTATCTATATACATCATGTAAGGGAATAATACCGCCAGTAAAAATATAAGTCTGTACGAAAACAGTCAATTAGGCGGTCTATATAATTCTATCTTTAGCAAGGAAACTACGATGCTCAACAAACAAACCCTGATTTCGGCCCAAGATGCTTTGCCTGGCCGCGAGACTCCGCTTGTCATTGATGACACTCATTTCGTCAATCAATCCAGTTTGACCGCAGAACCTGCTCAAGGTTGCGAGCAAATACTCTTGGGTATGGGCTGCTTCTGGGGTGCCGAACGCCTGTTTTGGCAACTTGATGGTGTCGTCAGTACTTCGGTTGGCTATTCTGGAGGCTTTACCGTAAACCCGACCTACGAAGAAGTCTGCTCTGGCCAAACCGGTCATACCGAAGTGGTACGTGTAATCTTTGATACTAATGTGATTTCTTTGCAGCAATTACTACGCACTTTCTGGGAAAAACATGACCCAACCCAAGGGATGCGCCAAGGCAATGACCTAGGAACCCAATACCGCTCTGCCATCTATGTATTTAGCGAAGAACAACTGCAGGTAGCTATTAACTCTAAAGAGGAATATCAGACCTTATTAGGCAATAATAAGGGCAGTATCACCACCGATATCTTACCGGCTGGCAAATACTACTTTGCTGAAAACTACCACCAGCAATATCTTGCTAAGAACCCTAATGGCTATTGTGGTATTGGCGGGACAGGCGTCTGTTTTCCGCCTCAATAACAGAGAGTAAAAAGTCGCCACTTGGCGACTTTTTCATATAACGAAAAGCAAGCAACGCTCAACCATTAGATAGGTAACGCAGCAATCGCTTGATTAATTTCTTTGAAAGTCAGGAGTTTTTGCGGGTCTTTGACGTCAGGTAACAGCACCTTGCCATTATCAAAGTTGAACTCACCCACACCTGAAATAACGAATTGACCTTTAAACAAGGTTTTAACAAACCGAGCCACCTGGCGTGGTCGATAGATAGTAAACTCACGTAGCATAACAACTCCAATATCCTTTTGTGATGCTGCCTCAGCGGGCATCCTGTTCTATTCCTTAGAACTTGTACGGCATTATATACAAACCGCTTTTAATGTATAGCATTTTGTTAATTATTTGGTCTATTTCACTTCATGGCGACTCCTGCCACCATTTTATCGATTTTCGGTATATACTTTTGGCGCTTACCAAAAGGAAGATAACAATGAAAAATAAAACTCTACTCGCAATTGCGATTGCATGCTCTCCAGCACTAGCGATGGCACACAACATCTCTGTAGGTCAATCTGTACCAAACGTGGATGTCGCTAGCCATGGCGAAATCGTCTTACAAGGTGAAGATACCACCTTCCAAGCGTGGTCGACACAAAGTATGTTAGGCAAAGTCCGTGTGATTCAAGCGATTGCAGGACGCAGCAGTGCAAAAGAAATGAATGCGCCACTGATGGCGGCGATCACAGCAGCAAAATTCTCAGAGCAAAACTACCAAACAACTTCGATCATCAACCAAGATGATTCAATTTGGGGGACAGGATCATTTGTGAAATCTTCAGCTCAAGACAGCAAGAAAGAATTCCCATGGTCTTCAATGGTGCTAGACGAGGAAGGTTCGGTTGCCAATGCATGGGATCTCGCCAGTGAGTCATCGGCGATCATTGTGCAAGACAAACAAGGTAAGGTACTGTTTGTTAAAGAAGGCACCTTGAATGAGCAAGAGATCCAACAAGTACTGACGTTAGTTAAAGAGAACATCTAACTCTCGACGGATTGATATCGTGTTTTGCAAGGAATTGTTATAGTATAACAATTCCTTTTTGTTTATCTGATGATATCGCTTTGTCTCTATTTCGCTTAGTTTCGACACGAACCGCTGTCTGCGCCATTGCACTCGTGCTGTGGCTAAACTTTGCGTACATTGAGCACCAATATGAACTACCGCAGTCACAACACAGTCAGCATCATTGCCAGCTCTTTGCCTGCGTTCTGCATGGCGCCAGTACCTTTGTCGTCACGCTACCAACGATAACGTCATCCGAACCCCATCGCCTTGAGTCGTTTTATTACTTTGTAGAAAGCGTCTTCTTTGCTTACCTAGCCCGCTCACCACCAGCCTCTTGATTGCAATATTAAAAATACTAGATTCACAGGCAACCACGCTCTGTGATTATCACACTGCATTACAATATTTTCAGGAAAGACAATGAACAAGATTACTCCTATCGCACTTGGTATCACGCTAGCAGTGAGCAGCTTTGCTCAAGCAGAAGAAGGTTTTCGTCAACACGGCGCACACGTCCACGGTGTAGTTGAATTTAATATCGCTCAAGATGCTAACGAACTGCTGATGGAGATCACTGCGCCAGGGGCTGATGTGGTTGGCTTTGAGCACGCACCTCAGACTGATGAACAGAAGCATCAACTTGAGGCCGCAGTAACCCAACTGAACGATGCCAATAGTATCTTTACCCTTGCGGCAAGTGCTGGTTGTAAGATTGAACACAAGTCAGTGCGTCATACTTTAGGTGCAGATAGCCATAAAGGTCATGACCATCACGACGACCATGAGCACCATGATCACCACGATGATCATGAGCACCATGACGAACATAAAGGCCATGATCATCACGATGACCATGAGCACCATGACGAACATAAAGGCCACGATCATCACGATGACCATGAAGGACACTCATCTTCTCATGGTGAGTTCACCGTTGAGTATCACTTCGAATGTAGTGACATCGCAAAATTAGATGAGATTAATACCAACTGGTTCTCTCACTTCCCGAACACAGAAACAATTAAAGTGAATGTATTAACCGATACAAAGCAAGCAGCAATGCAGCTCCCTAAAGGCGAAAGCAAAATCTCACTTTAATGTTTTAAAGTGGCCTAGCCTAATCTAGGCCACTTCATTTGATTCGGACTGCAATTATGACTAAGACAGACCATTCTTCGGTGGTTGAACTTACTCAGGTCACGTTTACCTGGCCAGGTAATGATACTCCTACGCTCGATATTCCTTCGTTAGTCGTTACTCACGGCGAGCATCTCTTTATCAAGGGGCCAAGTGGATGTGGAAAATCAACCTTACTCGGACTTCTAACCGGAATTAATACCGCAACCTCTGGACAAGTCTCTTTACTCGGTGAAGAGCTGACCAAGATGTCAGGTAGCCAGAGAGATAAGTTTCGCGCCAATAATATTGGCTACATATTCCAGCAGTTCAACTTGCTGCCTTACCTCAGTGTGATTGAAAATGTCACTCTTCCTTGCCAATTTGCTCCGCAAAGAAGAAAGCAGGTTGAGGGGGATTTAACCGCTAAAGCAACCGAGTTATTAGAAAAACTACGTCTTCCAAGTGCACTGCTCAATAAACCAGTGACTGAACTGAGTATTGGTCAACAACAACGAGTCGCAGCAGCCAGAGCACTGATAGGTAACCCTAAGGTCGTGATCGCAGATGAACCAACCTCATCGCTCGATTTCGGCAACCGCAGCGCGTTTATTGAACTACTGCTTGAACAAGTAAACCAAGCAAACTCGACGTTACTGTTTGTCAGCCATGACCCGACGCTAGAGCCTCTGTTTGATCGCACCATTAATCTACAGCAGCTCAATCAAGCCGGAGGTCAATTATGACACCTACACTTTCTCTCGCATGGAAGAGTGTCCGCAACCGAAAAGTGACCGCTATCCTCACTATTCTGACCGTGGCAATCTCGGTGATCTTGTTACTTGGAGTAGAAAGAATTCGTACCCAAGCCAAGAGTAGCTTTGCCAACACGATTTCAGGTACAGATTTAATTGTTGGTGGGCGCTCGGGCCAAGTTAACTTGCTGCTTTACTCTGTATTTCGCATTGGTAATGCCACCAATAATATCGACTGGAAGAGCTACCAAGAGTTTAGCCACCACAGAGCCGTCGACTGGGCGATTCCTATCTCATTAGGTGATTCGCACAAAGGGTTTCGAGTTATGGGCACCAACCATAGCTACTTCGAGCACTACCGTTATGGACAAAAACAAAACCTCGCATTTAGCCAAGGTAAAGAATTCAATAGACTGTTTGAGGCAGTAATTGGCGCCGATGTCGCCCGCTCGCTTAACTACCACATCGGCAGTGAAATGGTTATTGCTCACGGCATCAGTGATGTTGGGTTTAGTCGCCACGAGAACACGCCGTTTAAAGTGGTCGGTATTCTTGCTCCGACAGGAACACCGGTTGATAAGACCGTCCACGTTTCTCTTGAGGCTATTGAAGCGATTCATGTCGGCTGGGAGTCGGGCGCTAACCTAGGCAATAATCCAAGCGCAGAACAGTTACTACAAATGAACTTTCAACCTAAGCAAATCACCGCCATGATGCTAGGTTTGAAGTCCAAGATTCAAACCTTCGCCCTACAAAGGCAAATCAACACCTATGCAAAAGAACCCCTCAGCGCGATCTTACCAGGGGTCGCATTGCATGAATTATGGGGGATGATGTCGGTTGCAGAACAAGCCTTAATGGCCGTATCCGTCTTTGTGGTAATCGCAGGGTTACTCGGCATGCTCTCTAGCCTATTGACCAGCTTACAAGAACGTCGCCGCGAAATGGCCATTCTACGCGCGATGGGGGCGAGGCCACGCCACGTATTTAGCTTGTTGATCCTAGAAGCGAGCGTGCTCACCTTTATCGGTTTGATCGTCGGCACCATGGGTTTATATGCTCTGCTTGCTGTTGCCGCTCCGCTTATCCAACAACAATACGGGATTGATTTACAAATGATCGCTTTATCCCAATATGAGTGGTTACTTCTCGCTGCAGTGCAAATTGCTGGTACTATTATCGGCTTTATTCCTGCATTCAGAGCTTATAAGCAGTCTCTCAGCGATGGTATGACGATTCGAGTATAAATATGAAAAAACTGATCCTACTATTCTTGGCCCTATTTTCAATTGGCCTTACCACCCACTCCGTCAGTGCAGAAGACACTCTGACATTAGATTGGATTGATCTCATTCCAGAGAGTGAACGCAATCAGTTTGATGCCTATGGTATGCCTGCCGTGGATCACTCCGATGATGTGATGAAACAATCTAAAGTGGGAAGTGTAAGACCTGAGCTGAATGGCAGTACGGTAAAAATACCGGGATTCGTCATCCCACTCGAAGGCGATGAAAATATGGTAACGGAATTTCTCCTGGTACCGTACTTTGGCGCATGTATCCACGTGCCGCCACCGCCGCCAAATCAGATCATTTATGTGAAGTTCCCGAAAGGCGCTCCAGTACAAGAGCTGTGGGATGTCATTTACGTGATAGGCACACTTAAGACCGAAACCATTAGCCATGAGCTAGCGGAAACTGCATATGTCATCGAAGGCACTGAAATTGCCGAATATGATGATATGTAGATGTTAACGACTAAAGTAACCTGTTGATTACCTATATTAGCCTAAGTAACTAGATAAATAGCCTAGTACACCAACGTAGACGAGTAATAATAGGGCAATTGACAGGTGCTTTTTTAGTTTATTCTCATTGAAATACTTCATAAGCCCCTCAAGTTTAATGATAACAATTTTAACAACTTGTTATCATTTTTGATAGCAATATTTTTTTATAGGCTGGCTCACAGTCTTTTTCTGGCAGACAATAAGGTTCCGAGGTACATTTAGTAATCAATAGTAAGCATCTGATGGCTAAGGAAATAGCATGTCTGAGACCAGTAAACCCGTTGTCATAGACCAACAAGCGGATCATTCTCAACGACAAGAGAAGAAATCTAGTTATATCAAAGACAGCGCTAGTCGCGTTCTCAACATTGCGCAAACTTATGGCTTAGATGCCCTGTTACAAAGTGAATCTCCACAAAAGACCACCATTGAACGCGCACTTATTCGAGAAAAGAAGCGCAAAGAACTGCGCCAGAAGAACTTAGAACAAATCCTCAAACTCGCCCACATCTCATGTAAAGATGAAACCGCTGGCGATCCAGACCAAGATTGGCTGTATCGATTTTTCGATATGGCACAAGAAGTTCATAATCACGCCATGCAACGACTCTGGGCACAGGTGCTCAAACGCGAAGTGACCAACCCCGGCTCTACCTCGATGAAAGCGCTGAAAGTACTTCAAGATATGACGCCAAAAGAAGCGCAGATCCTGCAACGTGCCGCATCTCTTGCGTGCAGCTTTGGTGGTGATAGTAGCCGCAAGCTGTTGGTGGGCTACCGCTCTCAAGCAGGGATTTTTAGCTTTGGTAAACGCAGCACGACCAGCAACATCAATGTCGGTAACTACCAGCTTCCCTACTCCAGCTTACTGGTCTTATTCGAGCTCGGTTTGATGCATGGTACTGAACTTGAATCTGGTGAGATTGAACTCGACTCACCGCTGCCATTAAGCTATCAAGGCAAACAACTCTCGCTGCAAGCGCACAGCAAAGGCGTTCGCTTACTCTATTACCGCTTCAGCCCTACCGGCAATGAGCTATGTAAGCTATTGGGCAATAAGCCGAATATGCAATATTACGATCAGCTAGTGGCGCTGTTGAGCCAGAAGTTCACCGCGAGTACCGAAACCAAATCCAGTATTGATACGATGGCTTAAGAGAAAAGAAAACAAAAAAACGCCAGCATCTCTGCTGGCGTTTCAATATCAATTACGACGGAAATTAAGCTTTAAATGCTTTAAACGCATTAATCAAACCGTTAGTTGAGCTATCGTGAGAGCTGATTTCAGACTCATCCGCAAGCTCTGGTAGGATTTGGTTCGCCAGTTGTTTACCTAGCTCAACGCCCCACTGGTCAAAGCTGAAGATATTCCAAATCACACCCTGTACGAAGATCTTGTGTTCGTACATTGCAATTAGGTTACCTAGTGTGCGTGGTGTGATTTGCTTAACTAGGATCGAGTTCGTTGGGCGGTTACCTTCAAATACTTTGAATGGTGCTAGTGTCGCCGCTTCTTCTTCGCTCTTACCTGCTTTAGCAAATTCCGCTTTCACTGTCGCTTCATCTTTACCAAATGCCAGTGCTTCTGTTTGAGCAAAGAAGTTAGACATTAGCTTCTGGTGGTGATCGCCAGCTGGGTTGTGGCTTACTGCTGGCGCAATGAAGTCACATGGAATCAACTTAGTACCTTGGTGGATCAGCTGGTAGAACGCGTGTTGGCCATTTGTGCCAGGTTCGCCCCAAATAATTGGGCCTGTTTGGTAAGTCACTGCATTGCCGTCACGGTCAACGTATTTACCGTTTGATTCCATGTTGCCTTGCT
This sequence comes from Vibrio ouci, assembly GCF_004551525.1. Classification (GTDB taxonomy): domain Bacteria; phylum Pseudomonadota; class Gammaproteobacteria; order Enterobacterales; family Vibrionaceae; genus Vibrio; species Vibrio ouci. The sequence continues at coordinate 121,807 of NZ_SATR01000009.1, forward strand.
GGAAGTATGCAGCAAAACGGTGCATGTACTGATCGTAAGGAAGAATCGCTTCAGACTCAGCGCCATGGAAGTTGTTGTACCATAGGCCGATCAGCGCAAGGATCACTGGGATATTGCTTTCTAGTTCAGTAGACGCGAAGTGGTTATCCATCTCATGCGCACCGTCTAGTAGCTCAATAAAATTGTCGTAGCCTACAGCAAGAGCAATTGAAAGTCCGATCGCTGACCATAGTGAGTAACGACCACCAACCCAATCCCAGAACTCAAACATGTTGTCTGTATCGATACCGAACTCAGATACCGCTGGAGCATTCGTTGAAAGTGCCGCAAAGTGCTTAGCAACGTGCGCTTCATCACCAGCAGAAGCTAGGAACCAATCACGAGCACTGTGTGCATTAGTCATGGTTTCTTGAGTGGTAAACGTCTTAGAAGCTACTAGGAATAGCGTCGTTTCTGGGTTTACTTTCTTCAATGTTTCAACGATGTGCGTACCATCAACGTTAGAAACAAAGTGTAGGTTTAGGTGGTTTTTGTATGGTGCTAGCGCTTCAGTCACCATGTAAGGACCTAAGTCAGAGCCACCGATACCGATGTTTACGATGTCAGTGATCGCTTTACCTGTGTAGCCTTTCCACTCACCGCCGATAACGCGGTCAGTGAACGATTTCATTTTCTCTAGCACTGCATTAACTGCAGGCATCACGTCTTCGCCGTCAACCATCACTGGCTTGTTGCTGCGGTTACGCAATGCAGTATGAAGTACTGCACGATCTTCTGTTTTGTTGATCGCTTCGCCGCTGAACATCGCTTCAATTGCTGCTTTTAGCTCAGTCTCGTTTGCTAGAGCAAATAGGTGCTTTAGTGTTTCTTCATTGATTAAGTTTTTAGAGTAATCAACTAGGATGTCTGCACCGAAACGTGTAGAGAAGTTGTCAAAGCGAGCTGAATCTTGAGCAAATAATGCTTTTAGATCCATATCTTGTGCAGATTCGAAGTGCGCAGTTAGCGCTGTCCAAGCTTGTGTTTGCGTTGGATTGATATTTTTCAACATGGTGTCTATCCCGATGTTCAGTAGGTTTTATTCCATACAGTCTAGCGAAAACTGGCGGAATCCCCGATTTAGCAAAATAATAATATTAGGTATGTTAGGGCAAATTGCCACAAAACAAGAGTTTGTAATTTTTTTTCAGGCCAGCATTATGACTCAGGCGGCTCTCACCCACATTGAGTTAGGTCACGTTACCTGATTCAAATTTGAACAAATCCGATACTAGCTTTATGAGTTTACCACCAAGCTAGGTTAAGCTTAACGTTTGGTTAACGAAATCTCGATTATAGGCATTGTATGTGGCAGCAAAAAGTCATCCATTTAAACGCGCGTCAACGTGGCTTTCATTTGATTACCGATGAAATTGAACAACAATTACCGCAATTAGCTGATTATTCTGTCGGATTATTACAGCTATTTATCCAACATACCTCAGCCAGTTTAACCATTAATGAAAACGCCGATCCGACCGTCCGCCACGACATGGAAAAGCACTTTAACAAGTTTGTACCCGAGCGTGCGCCCTACTATAAGCACACCTATGAAGGCGATGACGATATGCCCGCTCATATTAAAGCCTCGACGCTCGGCAGCAGTATTATGATTCCAATTAGCAACGGACGACTTGCTTTAGGCACTTGGCAAGGGATCTATTTAGGTGAGCATCGAGATCACGGTGGCAGTCGCCGCGTGATTGCGACACTTCAAGGCGAATAAGAGCAAAAGGGAGCCATTCGGCTCCCAATATCTCATTTTATGTGTTTAAAAAGGTTGATTAATCATCACGCGGAAAGTGCCTTCATCTGCCCCTTTCGCTAACTCCGCACGTACCACAATACCTTCGACTTGAAAGCGCACAGCGCCGCCAAGGTTCCACTGCATATCAGTGTGGAGTGTTTTGGCATCATACTCATCAGCGACACGACCTGCTTCAGCAAACACCACCCACTGCCACCACGGCAGATCGTAGTAATTGATCACCGGAATATCATCGAGCGGCTGCCAGTCGGGCAACACTCGGTATTCTGCTGAGTAATGCACTGCAGAGCGTCCATGATAACGACCACTAGTGTAGCCTCGGAGTCGATACAAGCCGCCCAAACGCACTTGTTCTTGCTCCGGTGGCTTAGTGCTGTCCCAACTTGGCGTATCGGCGGTATAAAAGTCTAACGCAATGACTTGTTGATCAAATAACTCACCTAACGGCCCTAGTGCAAAATACTGGCTATTTTGAAACTCCCACTTGGTCCAAATCTCATCACTTTGCCAACGCTCACCCGCAACCGTGAGTTCAACGGAGGTATGTGAGCCTTTAGTTGGGTTACGCACGCTATCGCGGTTATCCCAATCTAATGTCAGTTCAAGTCCTGTCGCCTTTTCTGGCTGGCTATAAATATCTAATTCACGCGATGAGAAGAACGGCGTCATTACCAACGACGTCACACCAGAGTCTAACGGTGAGGCAAAGTCGACATCTCGAATTGGCTGAAAGGCCCCCATCAAACCATGTTTTTCAACATTGCCCCAAGGCAGCAGATATTTAAACTCAAATTGATAGTTCTGTTCAAAGCCATCGGTAACGGTTTTATCACCTGTCACCGAGCTATTATCACCTTGCTCACCTAAGTAGTACGGGTTTTGATTGAACTGAGCCTGATACATTTGAGTACTGAACAGCAAGCTTTCTGATAACGCATAATTAAACGCAGAGACAAAGCCGACATAACTGTCTTTATCAGAGTAAAGCGCCATACCAAAAAGCGCGGCCTGAGGCTGGCCGACACCCTTAGCAACACCGGCTACGCCAAATGTATTGCCCAAAGTTTCAGTACTAAAATAGAAAGGGACAAATGCAGAATCTTTTTCTTTGGCATTCACTTGGCCGCAAATAAAAAGGCTGGCACATAAGGCCAGCACTTGTTTGATGTGGTTTCGCTTCATTTACTTGGAGTATTCCATATCAACACGAGATGTCAGCTTAGTCACCAGTTCATAGGCAATAGTTCCTATATGACTCGCGACTTCTTCTGCAGGAAGCTGGTTGCCCCACAGAATCGCTTCATCGCCGACCTTATCGGTGGCATCCGGTCCGAGATCAACCGTAAGCATATCCATCGATACTCGCCCAGCAATCGGTGCTTTACGGCCATTGACTAAAACTGGCGTGCCGTTCGGTGCAGTTCTTGGGTAACCATCGCCATAACCAATCGCAATCACTCCAACCTTGGTATCACGCTGGCTGGTCCAAGTGCCACCATAGCCGACGCTTTCACCCGCTTTCACATCGCGCACGGCGATTAAATGCGACTTCAAGGTCATCACTGGCTGATAACCTAAGTCTTGAGCCGTCTTATCATTAAATGGAGAAACGCCATACATGATAATACCCGGGCGAACCCACTCTAGCTGACTGTCTGGCCAAGCAAGTAAGCCAGCGGACGCCGCTAAAGAACGCTCACCTTCACAGCCTTCGGTTAAAGAGAGGAAAAGCTCTGTCTGTTGATTGGTTGTGCTTTTATCTAGCTCACCTGCGCAGCCAAAGTGACTCATATAACGCAACGGCTTAGCCACATTACGGCAAGCTTTAAGACGCGTGACAAACTCGCTGTACTGCTCTGGTCGCACACCTAGTCGGTGCATACCACTATCAATCTTTAGCCACACCACAACCGGCGTTTCTAATTCAGCTTGTTCCAGTGCCTCCAACTGCTCTTCACAGTGAACCACTGTCTGAATATTATTAGTAACTAAAACTGGCAGATCGCCTTGAGAGTAAAAACCCTCGAGCAATAAAATCGGCTTTACCACACCGCAAGCTCGTAGCTGCAGAGCCTCTTCAATACGAGCAACACCAAACGCATCAGCCCCTTTGGCATGCTTAGCGATATGACGTAAGCCATGGCCGTAGCTGTTGGCTTTCACCACTGCCATCACTTTGCTGCTTGGCGCTTGTTGCTTAATCTGCCCTAGGTTGTGCTGCAGAGCCTCAAGATTAATGTAGGCTGTGGCTGCTTTCATGTAGCTCATTGGCTTATTCATCGTCCATATCAAACGCAGGGCCTGCGTAGTTGTCAAAACGAGACCATTGACCTTGGAAGGTGAGTCGAACCGAACCGATCGGGCCGTTACGCTGCTTACCTAGGATGATTTCTGCCGTGCCCTTCATTGAGCTATCTGGGTTATACACTTCGTCACGGTAGATGAACATGATCAAGTCGGCATCCTGCTCGATAGAGCCTGATTCACGTAAGTCCGAGTTTACTGGGCGCTTATCGGCACGTTGCTCTAGGGAACGGTTTAGCTGCGATAGCGCGACTACAGGTACATTCAACTCTTTTGCTAATGCTTTTAATGAGCGAGAGATTTCGGCGATTTCAAGGGTACGGTTATCAGACAGCGCAGGTACACGCATTAGCTGAAGGTAGTCGACCATGATTAGTGATAAGCCGCCATGGTCACGAGCAATACGGCGAGCACGCGAGCGAACTTCCGTCGGCGTCAAACCAGAACTGTCATCGATGTACATGTTCTTCTTCTCCATAAGAGTACCCATGGTTCTAGAAATACGCGCCCAATCCTCATCATCAAGCTGACCAGTACGAATCTTAGTTTGGTCAACACGTGAAAGCGACGCGAGCATACGCATCATGATCTGTTCTGCTGGCATCTCTAGCGAGAAGATAAGCACTGGCTTTTCTTGCGCCATTGCCGCGTTCTCACATAGGTTCATCGCAAAAGTAGTTTTACCCATCGATGGACGTGCTGCAACAATCACTAAATCTGACCCCTGTAGACCCGCAGTCTTCTTGTTAAGGTCATTGAAGCCGGTATTCACCCCTGTCACACCATCTTGCGGTGATTTGTAGAGGATCTCGATACGCTCTAATGTTTTCTCAAGAATGTTCTCGACGTTTTGCGGGCCTTCATTCTCGCTAGTGCGTGATTCTGCAATCGCAAAAACTTTACTTTCAGCAAGGTCGAGCAGGTCTTCAGAGTTACGTCCTTGAGGGTCATAACCCGCATCAGCGATTTCATTAGCCACTCCAATCAGGTCACGAACCAATGCGCGCTCAGCAACAATGTCTGCATAGGCATTGATGTTAGCTGCACTTGGCGTGTTCTTAACTAAGTCAGCAAGGTAAGCAAAACCACCGACATCATCCAACTGTTCACGCAGCTCTAAGAACTCGGATAGTGTGATTAAGTCGAGCGGTTTGTTTTCTTCGAGTAGAGTCTTTACCGCTTCAAAGATTAGACGGTGCGGTCGGCTGTAGAAATCTTTGGCAACAACACGCTCAGCTACCGTATCCCAACGCTCATTATCAAGCAGAAGACCACCAATAACGGACTGCTCCGCTTCCAGTGAATGAGGAGGGACTTTGATCGCATCGACTTGTGCGTCTCTAAACTTTTTATTTCGATTATCTACTTTGGTTTCGGCCATGGATCTGCTCAACAACTTTGCTCTAGATCGCTAATTATAACGAGAATGTCGCCATTGTCTGTACCAAAGAGAGACTTTGTCGAGTTCTAATGTAGAATTAACTTCTTGCTGACGGTATTCGCTCAGTTTGAATCTACTATTGCGCCATTCGTTTCATCAATATAGAGGTAGTGAGTGTCTAGACTTTGGCTTATAAGTTTCAGCCTAATGGGCTCTATGCTCGCTCATGCTGACGATACAGGGCAAAACGACACGGATATTGAACTGCCTTCCCCATGGAAAACTGAAGTTGAGTTTGGCTATCAGGCTCACTCGGGTAACTCAGACTCGCAATCACTTAACTCACGCCTTAACGCAACATATGTTGAGGGGCGTCACCGTACCAGCGGCGAATGGAAGTATTATTTGCTGTATAAGGATGGTGAAGAGGATAAAAGACAATCGACCTACAACGCACAAAGCGACTACAAGTTAGGTCCCAAATCCTATCTCTACAGTAGTTTCAATGGTGTTGACTCACGTTACAGCGCTTACTTTAAGGATTACACCTTGTCAGGCGGTCTGGGTTATCAATTTGCCAATACAGAAACATTCTTACTCGAATTTGAATTTGGTCCAGGCTTTCGCTATCAGGAGCCCAATAAAGATGAAATTGATGATGATGACATCATTTTTCCTGATATCGTTCAAGAAGGGATCTTTCGTGGTAATCTCAACTCAAAATGGCAAGCGTTAGATAATCTGGCGGTTATCGCATCCGTCACAATAGTATCGGGTCGGAGTAACACCCGAACAGATACCGACTTAAGTGTCTCTAACGACATTACAGAAACCATTGCACTGAAGCTAACCTACTCACGCCAATACCACGATAAAGTCCCAGACGGTTTGTACAAAGCAGATAGCATGTTTTCGGTAAACCTTTTATTCAAACTATAAAAGCATCTGGGTTATCGCCAGCTCTCACCCAAATAGCTATAATATGTATGCACTATGTTTTGAATACAAGGCCAAGTAATGTCTTCTAAAATAATTGAACAAGTTTGGAGTGTGAAGCTATCTAACGCTCAAGATAAGCTTCTTCTCGTAGCTCTTGCTGACCTTTCTAATAGAAAGGGGAGTTTTGATACATCATACGATGAGCTAGCTATGATGACATCCCTAAGCAACGAAAACATTTATGAGTCTTTGCATAGACTTTATTCTCAGCATCAACTTTTAAGAACAAGAATTACAAACAACTCAAATATAGTATCGGGATCTCTAACCTTATCCACAAACAAAGAGTTAACCCGTGACCTGCAGGAAGAAGCAAGATTACAGGCTCAAAAACTAGGAAACAATTCTCACCCTTCAAATGCTAAACTAGCACGTTCGCAGAGAAAACAGATAGCTCCCTTAAGCATCTCTGATAAAGAAAAAAATATTCATATTTATGAAATTTATACCGAATCAGTGCCAGAATGGGCCGAGGGGCTAATGCACAAACATGCTGTTTTAGGTCGACAAGATATTTGGGAGTCATTTGTTAAAGACATCTATTCAACGGGTGAAAAGAACTTCACTATAGGACATTTAGTCAAACGACTAACGCAAAAAATATATGACTTTAAGGATCTTAGTTTCCCTAAGCATCAAAAACTCCAAAGGCAAGAAGTCCTAAAGCAAGACTCTGTATCTGAGTTTGAAGAAAAGTTTAGTAACTATCTAAACAAACCCTACTAATGTTTATAATTACATAGGCTAGGCAATGACTAATGATAAACCTAAAAATATGATGGAAGTAGCGAAAGAAGACTTCCAAGCCTACCTCGAAAGAACGTCTCGAGAGTCCAATAAATCAAACAGTCAAGGGAGTTTGACTAGCCCAAGACATCCTGAAACAAAAAGCAATAAAGCCGCTCCTATAGCAATCAACCCTGATACTAACTCCTTCAAAGCGCTGTTCTCCCCTAAAACAGAAGCATTGCTCAATAACTTTAGCAATGAACAAAAACTAATTATCGGTAAAGTTTGGAGAGACCTTCTAGATCTTTTCGGTAAAGGGAAGCTTAGACAGGAATTTGGTGATGAGCCCGGCTCTCGCTTTATGCTGTTTGCAACTTCACTAAACTCCGAGAGTTACCTCCGCCTAATAAAAAATTTAACTGAACGCCTCAATGACGATAAAGACTGGCCACCTTCATTAGAGAAGTTTAACCAGCTCAAAGACTTACCTTCTGAGATAGAGGTACAAGATGCAAGAAGGCGATTACTAGTTGAAGATATAAAGCTTGCTGACTGTAATCGAGTAGAGGCATATATTAAAAAACACAAAAAAACGCACTTACGGGCTCTCTCTGAAAGAAACCTAGAGATTGAATTTAAGCGCCTCTATAACAATAGCTTTAGGGAAGTTCTCTATGATATTGATATTGCAAAAGATAAACAAAAGGAAGAGGTCGCTAAAATTGTCACGCAGGAAGCAAGAACTGCTTATGATGAAAAAAGAGACTCTTACAAGCTATCAACTGACAATCTAAATACTATGGGACCAGTTGGGGCGCGGTTAACACGAATACTAACTAGCATCAATATGTTAGAACCGGAAACCTCTGAGGAGCTCACGCGGAAAGAACAAGCACAACTTGCAGCTCAAATAATAAGCTCTGTGGAAAAAGATGAATGAGAGATTTTAAGATCATTAGTAAATCAGATGCCTACTTTATTTGTACGACTTCCGGTATGCACTGCCGTATATTAATAGATAGTTTCAGCCGAACATTACCAGTTGGTGAAATAGTAAAACTACATGTTGAAGAAATATCTGACAAATACATCCATTATGCAAATGATGCTGTTTTTAAGTTAACACTTCCATATGAAGAGCAAAACTCTATTGCTATCTGTACCCTTAATACAGGAAGAAAGAACAAGTTCACCTACCGCTACTGTATAAGGCTTGGTGGGAAGTGGGAGCCAATACTCGGAGAATGGGTATTTTCTAAATCGGTCGAAGATCGAGTCATTTTTTTATCTAAACTACTTAGCTCACCTGAAGTTTCTATAGAAGCTACATTCAGAGAAACGATATCCACCCCTAAGAAAGAACTAAGCCTATTTGGATATGAACTAGTAAAGGGGCATAATCTAAACAACTCACCAATCCTTCATAAAAACATCAAGCTTTGTTCAGGAGATATTTCTTTTATACCGGGTGTTAATAGTAAGACAATCGTGAGATCAGGAACTACTATTCGCCTCACGATCCCAGAAGGAATACTCAATTGCTCTGACTTTAAAGAAGATTATTTTGCTGCAATCAAGATAAGGAAGCTAAAGTCTAAATCTATAAAAAAACACCCGCTATAGCGGGTGTTTTAATTAAATACGTTCTAAGCTGAATTACTCAGCAGCAACAACTTGTAGGTTAACTGTAGCGAAAACTTCAGAGTGAAGTTGAACGCTGATCTCGAACTCACCAGTGTTACGTAGTGCGCCTTCAGGAAGACGAACTTCGCTCTTAACTACTTCAACGCCAGCTGCAGTGATTGCATCAGCGATGTCGCGAGTACCGATAGAACCGAATAGTTTACCTTCGTCACCAGCTTTAGAAGCAAGAACAACTGCTTCAAGAGCATTAACTTTCTCAGCACGTGCTTCAGCAGCAGTTAGTTGCTCAGCAACTTTAGCTTCTAGTTCAGCACGACGCGCTTCGAACATTTCAACGTTAGATTTAGTAGCCATAACTGCTTTACCCTGAGGGATAAGGAAGTTACGAGCGTAACCAGATTTAACGTTTACAGTGTCACCAAGACCACCTAGGTTACCGATTTTATCAAGTAGAATAACTTGCATTGTTTAATTCCTCTTTTTAAAAACGAACCGATTACTGATGCTTGTCAGTGTACGGTAGTAGAGCTAGGTAGCGAGAACGTTTGATCGCGCGAGCTAGTTGACGTTGGTACTTAGCGCTTGTACCAGTGATACGGCTAGGTACGATTTTACCAGCTTCAGTGATGTAGTTTTTAAGAGTTGCTACGTCTTTGTAATCAATCTCTTGTACGCCTTCTGCAGTGAAACGGCAGAATTTACGACGACGGAAGAAACGAGCCATGGGCTATCTCCTGATCTTAAATTTGAATAGAGTTGTCAGTCTTAGTGTTTTCTTAAGAATTAGTCTTAAAGTAAGCTTTAAGACTAAAGCACTTAGACTTAGTACTAAATCTGAGTTAATTACTCAGCTGCTGCTTCTGGCTTAGCTTCAGCACGCTCTTCGCGACGAGGAGCACGCTCTTCTTTCTGCTTAAGCATGATAGATTGCTCAGTGATCGCTGTTTTAGTACGCATGATCATGTTACGTAGAACTGCATCGTTGAAACGGAAAGCAGTTTCTAGCTCATCAATTACAGCTTGGTCAGCTTCAACGTTCATTAGAACGTAGTGAGCTTTGTGAAGCTTGTTGATTGGGTAAGCCAGTTGACGACGGCCCCAGTCTTCTAGACGGTGGATAGTACCGCCAGCTTCAGTGATTGAACCAGTGTAACGCTCGATCATGCCAGCAACTTGCTCGCTTTGATCAGGGTGCACCATGAATACGATTTCGTAATGACGCATGGGTTGCTCCTTACGGATTATTCAGCTTCCACAAATGGCCCGGTCGTCCAGAGGAAGCAAGGAACTAAAGATAATTGACCGAGTTTAAGGAGCACGAATAGTACAGAAAGAAACCAGTTGAAGCAAGAGAAATGTGATGGCGAAACTAAAACAGCCTACTGAACAAAGTAGGCTGCTGTTTGGGCGCTCAGAGGGTCTGGATTAATCATCATCCTCGTCGACATATTGTGCTTGTAGGTAGTTCTGGATACCCGTCATATCGATCAAGCCGAGTTGTGTCTCTAGCCAATCAACATGTTCTTCTTCATCTTCTAAGATATCTTGGAACAAGTCGCGAGAGACATAATCATGAGTATCTTCCGCGTAAGCAATGGCGTTTTTTAGATCCGGTATTGCGGCCATTTCAAGTTTTAAGTCACTCTCAAGCATTTCTTTGGTGTCTTCACCAATCATAAGTTTGCCGAGATCTTGTAAGTTAGGAAGCCCTTCCAAAAATAGAATACGTTCGATCAAATGATCCGCATGTTTCATTTCATCAATAGATTCATGATACTCCTTCTCCGCTAGGTGCTTTAAGCCCCAGTCTTTGTACATTCGAGCATGAAGGAAGTATTGATTGATTGCGACGAGCTCATTGCCAAGCACTTTGTTGAGATGTTGAATGATGATTGGATCGCCTTTCATTATAAAGCCCTCCTCTTTGGCTTCTTTAAACATAGAAGCAAATAGAAGAGTGTCAAAAAGGCTAAACCAGTGTTAACTGGCTTGTTTTAGTCGAAATGGCTCGGTTTCCGCGAGGATTTCTTTCGCTTGCTTAACACACTTACCACATTGGCTGCCCAAAGCTGTGCATTTGCGAATACCACGAATGTCCGTAATACCTTCATCAATCGCTAACTTCTTAATTTTCTTATCTGAAATGCCATGACAAAGACAAACGTACATACCCAACTACCAAATGACGACTAACACAAAGCAATATAAACAAGAACAACTCTCATTACCAGTTGCGTTTGATCGATTTTAAGAACAATTTGTTATATCGATTTTTGGCCTGGTAGCCAGATTCAATGAGTTAGGGAGTCGATGAATTAGAGGGGTTAACAGGAGGAGCTTTTGTACTTTTAATATCAGTATATTAGGGAAGAGATCTAGATAGATCACTTATAACAAAAAGCAAAAAGGGAAGCCGAAGCCCCCCTTTTCAGATGCATGTTCTTCAAATGAAGAATGTGCAAGATATCAACTAAATATTAGTCGAAGATCTTAGCAACAACACCAGCACCTACTGTACGGCCACCTTCACGGATAGCGAAACGTAGGCCTTCATCCATTGCGATTGGAGCAATTAGCTCTACTTGCATTTGGATGTTGTCGCCAGGCATTACCATTTCTACGCCTTCTGGTAGAGAGATATCACCAGTTACGTCAGTTGTACGGAAGTAGAACTGTGGACGGTAGCCTTTGAAGAACGGAGTATGACGGCCGCCTTCGT
>NZ_SATR01000079.1 GCF_004551525.1 Vibrio ouci
TTAGACGCTTCGTCATGAACATGCTCAAGCAATGTGAGTGTGGTGCTCCAAGTCAAAGGCAAAAGCTGAAAAAAGCGGGTTGGTGCGACGATTACAGAGCACGAGTATTCTTTGGGCTATAAATTGAACAAAGTATGCTCGCGCCCTGTATTACCTTCAGAACCGAGAGGAGTTAGAAGAAAAAGAGTTTAAAGATGTTTGTAACCTTATCAATTTTCAAGTAATACACGCTAGAAGAAATGTTGCCAGTTCAGATGAAACTGGTAAAAGTCCGCTGTCTACCGTAACAACACAGTTTTTTAAGAAATTAAACGACACGGATGATGAACGTCTGGAACAAGTTAGAACCGCATTAATTGATATAGATAAAGGTTTAGAAACGCAGTATTCAGATGTTTTTAGTGGATTTTTATCAAGTGCGGCAAAATTTCTCAATTTGGATGGTTTGAAAGTAATTTCAGACATTGAAGCGAGTTCACTCATAGGTTCTTCTTCTAAGGTAATTTATGGGACAACGGAGGATCATCTTCCTGAAAATCTTAATGGTCTTGGTTATTTAAATATTCTATACCTCTTGCTTAAGATAGAGATGATGAAGCAGGAGTTCGAGGCGTCCTCATCAGACATTAATTTGTTATTTATCGAGGAGCCCGAAGCGCACACTCACCCCCAAATGCAATCAATTTTCTCAAAAAAGATTCGAGAAGTAGTAAGTGAAATACAGGGGCTACAGGCCGTAATTACCACCCATTCATCTTATATAGTTGCTAATTCTGACTTTGAAGATATTCGATACCTTTTAAAGCATGAAAACTTAAATGTTGAATTTAGGAACTTTCATACTGAGCTTGCACGAAAATATAAAGCAGAACAAGGAGATGAGGGCGCAAAGTTATACCAGTTTTTAGAACAGTATCTTAAAATTCAAAATGCGGAGCTATTCTTCGCAGACAAAGCAATTTTTATCGAAGGTACTACGGAGAGGATTCTTCTACCTTGGTTTATCAAAAAGTATGATGAAAAATGTGGTGACGAAAGTCAGCCAATATCTTCGCAGAATATTTCAATAATAGAGGCTGGGGCAAATGCTAAAGCCTTCGCGCCGTTTTTAGAATTTATTGGTATTAAATCACTAATCCTGACAGATCTAGATTCGACAAAGCAAGATGTAAAACCAGATATAAATGGCAAAGATAGGACTTCGTATGTGGCATGCCCGGTTTCCGATTCTTCTCATACCAGTAATGAAACGTTGAAGCATTTCTTTTCTGCCCCCGATCTAAAAGACGCAGGTTTTCCTGAATGGTTCAACAAACTAAAACGCGGAGAATTAACTGAGACTGCGGGCTGTGTAAAAGTCGCTTATCAGACGGAAGAACATGGTTATCAAGCAAGATCTTTTGAGGATGCATTTTTTAATTCTAATAAAGCTGAATTAAAGAGGGCTTGCGCTAATAGTGAAGTTTTAGGGCTGAAGAATAAGGATGAGATTGAAGAAATAGATACTGTAAACATCTTTAAATTGACAGATAGAGTGATTGATAAAAAATCCGACTTTGCAGCATCCTTACTCTATTTGGGTCTTACGGGGAAGGCTGACTGGGTAACACCAGAGTATATTAATGAGGGGCTGAAATGGATCAGTCAGTAAGTACACCCTTAGAAAAGATAAAAGAATGTATAGAGCTTGAACAATCCTTTGTTTTACAAGGCGGTGCTGGGAGCGGTAAGACAGAAACGTTAAAACGAACAGTCAGGTTTTGTTCTGAAAATCACCCTGATAAGAAAATTGTTTGTATTACTCATACTAATAAAGCTGTTGATGAAATAGTCGAACGTGTGGGTTCAGGGATTGAAGTATCTACAATCCATTCGTTTATTAGTAAGCTTATTAAACCATACAAACGTAATCTTTTAAAACTACTCCCAGAGCTCTTTTACCTTCCTTTATTCGAGGAGTTGGGTATTGATCATTACAATGGTGATGATAAGACTAGAAAGACTGAAGAGCATAAGAGATTTAAAGCACTGCACGAATCTTTGGCTAATAGGCGCTCTATCGTATTACAAGAAGGTACAGCAAAAGTCACTGGAAAGCGTGAATATGACAAAGATCCTAGCTCATTTAATACATCGTTAAATAATGATATTGAGCAGCTAAATGAAGCGATAGCAGAAACTATCAAGCAACATCATTTCAATGAGGTTGTATATAATGACACGCCATTTGATAGCTTTAAAAGTGCCACTTTTGGGCATGATGGTCTTATCAAAATAGCTGCGCTGCTATTTAGTCAGTATTCTATTTTTGGGAGAATCGTTCGCGACAAATATGACTGTATATTTATCGATGAATATCAGGATACTGACGAAAATATTATTCATTCATTGATTTACTCTACTCCTGACAAAGGGCTAACCATAGGTTTGTTCGGTGACAGTGAACAAGCAATTTACGAAGGTGGGATAGGTTCGGCAAAAAGGTTTATAGATGACGGGCAGTTAACGTTAATTGAAAAAGAAGATAATTTTCGCTGCTCACGTCAAGTAATTGATGTCGCGAACAAATTTCGTTCTGATGGTTTGACTCAGAAAGTCGCTCTAAAGGAAACCAATGGAATAATGGAAACTGCTGAAGAACGGGAGGGATCAGCAACCTTTTACTATTCAATCAAGCCTCCTGCGCCAGAAAAACCAGCCTCTCCCAAAAAAGGTGATTCTGATGAAATCAAAAGTGTGTACCAAATTGCAAAGGCTCAATATGACCAGCAATTGGAGGAGTATAAACTTGATATTTCTCGGAGGCTGGAAGATTTAGCTGTTTGCGCTCAGGCTGATATTGGGGAGAATGTGTTATTGAAGCTCCCCAATAAATCGGTGGCTCGTGATGCTAGTTTCGGAAATTTGTATGAGCTGTTTGATGGCAGGTTCCGTGATACACGGGAAGAGATAAAAAAACACCTCGATAGACTTCAATTCGGTCAACTTGCTGAATTACTGCAACTTTTTAATAGCTCGGCTGATGACAATCGTGCATACAACAAGCTGATAGGATTGTTGAAGAAACAAGGTTTGTTCATTAAAACTAAGCAAGATAAAAGAGAACTCCATCATATGCTCCAAGAGCTATCTTCGTCTAATGAAGCGGCCTATACTGTCATGAATCGAGCTGTTATTGCTGGACTGATCTCGTTATCCGAAAGCCATCAATCTTATCTTAAACGCAAGGATAGCGAGCTGGAAAGGATTGATAAAGATAACAACATTTATGCTTTCAAGAAATTACAAGAATCTGGATGTAATACGAAGAAGCAAATGTGTGACTATATTAACCAGAATAATGGTACTGATTTGACAGTTGAAGCGATTGAGGAGCACTACGATCAACTAGCAAAAGATGTTCTGAGTGAAAAATTCTATTCTGGATTGTTTGGTAGTGATCTGAGCTTCAACGAGGTCTTAGCATTTTACAAATATGAAGGCGACGACAGCAACTTCATGACAATGCATAAAACTAAAGGAACTGGCATTGAAAATGTTGTTGTGGTTTTAGATGAATTCAATTGGTCCAAGTATGATTTTGGAAGTTGCTTTAGGTCGGAGACAGATAATCCGGCTAGGCAAGCCCTCACAAGAAAACTGCTATATGTGGCGTGTTCCAGAGCAAAGAAAAATTTACGTTGTGTACGGCTTCTAGATAGTTCTGGCGAATTGGCAAATATAGAGAACTACTTTGATAATCTCGTGCCTGTTAATTTACAAAAGCCACGACAACCATCACTCTGTGTACATGGCTCACACCAATAATTGGTACTCTCGGATTCGAGGATCACTCTGGCAGGGATGCCAGAGTTGAGTCTACAGGGACGTACTTGAGACGTGCAGAGAAGTCGAGTGTACATCAGCCTGTTGCAGTCAATGGTCAACCAAGATGTTTAAATAAACTCTACAGGTTATTGCCGATACCCAACTGCAAATCAACCTCACAGTACAAACCATTCCCCCTACAAAATCTAATCAATAACCATGAAGCTAGCGTGATTGCACCAACTGATAATTGTCCAGAACATTCCTGACTGGGGCATGTAACACAAAAATGCCCCAAAACAAGCTAAGGCCCCCTGTAGAGTCAGATATTTTATTGGTTTTCGATTACCATAACTAATCGGTAGAACGATCTGACGCTATCACTACTCAGCATAAATTCTATTTTCGTAATCGTTTATTAGAAACTATGTGTAACACACGAGGCAGTTCCATCTTGCTGTAATCAAGATGATGTTGTTGGCAAAAGCGGGCAATAATTGTGCTTGATTCTCTTAGCTTGTGATATGGAATACTAGGAAAGATATGATGTTCCACGTGCTCCCTTGTCCCTTTCAATAAAAATTCGATAACCGCTGAATTCTTAATATTGCGGGTAGCTGTCAATATTGTCTCTAATCTCAGTTTGTTCTCCTCAGTAACAGATACTGGTTGATGGCCAGTGTGACTCAATAGTAGTAACGGCCCTACATACAACCCTGCGATGAGATTGATAATTAGGTAATTCCCAATCGCAGTCGATGCTCCTAAAATCATGCTCGGCACAACTAGCCACGCAAAATAGTGAATGAGTAACAGATATTGGTCTGCGAATGTCTTTTTAGATTCTGAAAATAGATAATTTAAACCTTCAAGATGCAGGCTGTAAGCGCGAAATATCGAAAGTAACCAGAGCGACCCTCCTTGTAATTGCGTTGGAATATACTCTCGGGTTCGATTAAAAAGCGAGATGGTACCTCCATGTGGCCGTACATCAGAAGTATCTTCAGGGTGAGCGTGGTGCCAGTGATG
Source organism: Vibrio ouci (assembly GCF_004551525.1). Taxonomy (GTDB): domain Bacteria; phylum Pseudomonadota; class Gammaproteobacteria; order Enterobacterales; family Vibrionaceae; genus Vibrio; species Vibrio ouci. The sequence continues at coordinate 4,837 of NZ_SATR01000079.1, forward strand.
AGTTTTTTGAAATAGCGAATAGCTGACGCCGGTTAGAAGTGTGAGGAATAATTGACCAGCCCATTGATTTGAATGACGGTGAGAGAATAAATTGTTATGGCTTGCCTCATGAGAGATAAAGCCAGCACGAACCCATACAAAAGCCAAACAAAATAGAATGAATAGGTTGGTGGTGAATGGAGGTGCAAGTAACATCACGCTATAGCCTACTATAGAAACCAAACTAACTAAGCTCATTTCACACAAGAATGGGTAGCGGTCTCGCTCAAAGCATGAAGCCAGTTCAAGCTCTTTTTTTAAAGCAATGTATAAGTTCATAATATTATCTCCGTATAGGGTTCAACACGCTAACGCTTAGGTATAAAACCAAGGCATTAGCTAAATGCCAAATAAAGTGAGTACCGAATGGAAATTGGTCACATAGAGAAGCATCTAGGGTGCGTAGCAGCAGTGAAAAGGTGAACATTACGCTAGCTATGATGAGGAAAAACCGTTTCGGTAGTTTGTTCAAAAAGTGGTAGAAACTAAAACAGATAAGAACTAACCAGCTAGGTACATAAGGTAATGAGCCGTTAAGGATCATAGGAAATGACCGAGCAAAAAGAACGACGCCAAGAAATATTGAAACACCGATGCAGGCGACTCTAGTGGACCAGCCGAAAAACTTTGTTGTGTAAGACCAAACAAATAGCATTTGAAATAAAAGAATCGGGGCTACATCTAGATAACGTGCCCACCCTGTCGCGAATGTATGAAAGAGGAAGCTCCCCAATCCAATCAAAAACAGTAATCTAATTAGTAAGCGCACCTCGATAGTGGGATCTTTCATTCTCTGAGAAAGAAGTAGTGCAGCAACTAAGAATGCACCGTTTGTTAATGCGTTTATAGGTTCAGCCGTGAGCCCAACCCCAACTCTCTCACAGTAAATATCAATGCTATTCATGCTTTACTCCTCTTCTCAACGCTGAGATGTGTTCGGATGACTTAGTCTAGAATTACTATGAAACGATTAATGGACTCACGCCATGGGGTCACGCTTATCCCCCCCTAAGCAGATCGGAAAGAGGTAGTCATGAGACGTAGTGAATATGATGAAATGAATCTTAAAGCGTTGCGCTGTTTCTATGTCATGGCGCAACGACAGAGTGTATCGCAAGCAAGTATCGAACTAGGGGTGTCAGAAGCGGCAGTTTCCCAAAGAATCAAGCTTTTAGAGGGGTATTTAGGTTCAAAGTTGTATTCTAGCCGAGGTGGTCGAGTCAAATTGACGATGCAGGGTGAACATACCTTTTCTTTTGCGATGTCGTTATTTGATGAGATTGATGAGTTCGAAAGTGAACTAAAGAAAGAGCCTCAATCAGGAGAAATAATTTTAGCTGCACATGATTCGATTCTTCGTTACATGATGCCAGATAAAGTAAAAGCTTTCTTAAACAACTCTCCAAAGACTCGGTTCAGCTTGCTATCTCGTCCAGTTGAAGAAATTTTACGTTTAGTTCGTTCGAATGAAATAGACATAGGAGTTGTAGCACAGTGCCGAGTACCTAAAGAGCTACACTTTCGATTCATTGCGGCGTTTCCCGCTTATTTAATCTTCCCAAAGGGCGATGCTTTGGCGGATGTAAGTCAGAAAAACACTGAATTGCTGAATATAGAAAACCTTTTGGCTAAACGCTCGCTAATTTGCCTTGAACGTAAACAAGAAGGGCGGCGACTGATAGACTCTATCGAGCAGCACTGCGGCTTAAGCCACATTCAATTAGAAGTCGGTACCATAGAGTCTTTAAAGCAGTATGTAGCATTAGGCCTAGGTTTTTCGGTGATAAGTGCATTGTCGCTAACGGCTCGGGATAAAGCGAAGATAGACTTTTTACAATTACCAAAATCGTTTGATGCTGACACTATTTATGGCGTTGTTACGCGACGTGACAAACGAGAAAATGCCACCGTTGAGCGATTTGTTGAGGTGTTGCTTGATAGAAGTGTTTGATTTCAGATGAATTACACATTGAACTCTCTTACTAGTGGAAAGCTCCCAAACTCGGTTGTATGCACTATAGGGATGATTGCTATTAAGTAGCGAGGCTTTTAGTGACTGTTATTTCATAGAGTGGCAAAGAGATGAGTAGGAAATATGTTTAAGATTATTTTGCTAACTTATCTATGTCCGTGCGACCTGAAGTCGTATGAAGCGTTGTTCACCACGATAAGAGTGAACCATCTGTATCACCAGATGACCCTAGGTTCCTGAATAAAGCAGCGGAACCGACAATGTAACGAAACTCAGACGTTAGGCTGAGTGGGAGCGGAATCGTG
>NZ_SATR01000080.1 GCF_004551525.1 Vibrio ouci
AGAACCACGGTTGATTAAGGCTTTATTGTACTTTTTCCAGTTAGTTGTTTTGTAACGGGGTTTCGGCATGAGGCTACGACGATTGATGGGTGTAGCCGATCAGATCATAGCTTCTTGATTTAGTTCCATTGATTTAAGCAACAAAGCCACGACACCACATCAATAACCTTTGGTCGCTTTTATCATCACCCTGATAATAATATTTAAAAACTAGAAGGATGAGCGATGACAAAGTTTAATAATAAAGACGGCAACGATTCGAGATAAATCAGAAAGCCATTATTCTCCTGGGCAGCTCGTTGAGGCTTTTACCCATGAAGCTAGTCGGAAAATCTGTAAGTTAGAAATCGTTGACGTTGAGTATGTGACGTTTAAACAGCTCAAGAGAAAGCATGCAAAAGCGGAAAATTTACCATTTGTTTTTATGCTCAAATGGATAGTACGCAAGATCTACCCAACAGAACAGAGTTTGTGTTTTATCCGCTTTAAAGTTGTTGGTGACGAGTCGTAAGTTCTAAACGTTCTGAACCATACAGATAACAGGCTCTTAAGGAGGCGGATACTTATTCTAATCTGGTCAAAACTGTTTTGAACCACAAACTTAAATCGTTTCTGTCCCTTTTCGTTAGAGCATACATTTAAGCATTTTCTGTTAATCCATACCTGAAGGAATAGATATGTCCGCAGACTACACGGAAAGACAATTGCATGTTCCACTCCCAATGCAATTCTCTGGGACAAAGCTTTTCAAGAGTCAGCAGATCCATCAGGTCGCTCAGTTAAAAGTGTCCATGAAGAACATTCAGTCGTACTAGAAAAAGCTATTTAGACCCGAAAACCTCCATTTAAAGCACATTCACAATGTTTATGGCTAGTTGAATGGACTTTTTTTTTTATGCCAAGAATAAAGGACTTTTATGTTTTTGAAAGATTACGTTGGAAACACTCCAATTATCAAGTTGGAGAAAACGTCGAACTCATTGTATGCAGATATCTACGTCAAGCTGGAGTTCCTGAATCCATGGGGTTCTATCAAAGATAGAGCTGCTAAGTCTATGGTTGAGTCGGGAATAGCCTCAGGAAAAATCACGAATAACACGATTCTGGTAGAAGCGACTACTGGGAACACCGGAATTTCTCTTGCTGGTCTATGTGCGTCTATGGGATTAGAGCTCATCATCGTAATGCCTGAGTATGTGTCTGAAGAACGGAAGAAATTGCTAACAATGTTGGGTGCTACAGTCATCCTAACCCCCAAGGAACACAACTATGCTGGCGCAGTGAGCAAAGCCAACGAACTTGCTAAGCAGCCCAATCATTTTCTCGTCGACCAAGGTAATAACCCTGCAAATCCGCTCGCCCATGAACAAACAGGTCGCGAAATCATCGATTTCTTTGACGGCACACCAGATGTTTTTATTGCGGGCATCGGCACCGGTGGGCATTGCAATGGGATTGGCAATTCACTTAAGCAGCACAACAAACACGTCAAAGTTGTCGCGATTGAACCTGTACAGGCGGCAATACTAAGTGGAAAAACACCGATGAACAAGGTCAATTCAGATCACGGAATCTTGGGGATTGGCCCTGGAATTATTGCCTCAACAGTGGATCAGAGTGTGATTGATGATGTGTTTGTCATCGATGAACATACGGCTAAGCAGATCACAAGGGAAATCATCAAAAATGAGGGGTTATTACTAGGGTTTTCTTCAGGCGCATCTATCGCTTGTGCGATTGAGTACGCTCAGCAACCTGAGAATGAAGGAAAGAAAATACTCACTATCGCCGCCAGTCAATCTGAACGTTACTTATCCGCCGGGCTATAGAGAATTATCATGAAAACAATTGGTATTATTGGTAGTGGTGCTGGGTGTGTAGCGGTGCTAAAGAACTTGTGTCAGAAATATGTTCGCCACCTAAAAATTAAGATTTTTAGTGAAGACCATACGCAAATTGGCTATGCATACAAATATGCACCAGACTGTTTTATCATGAATACACGGCTAGATTCATTAACACAGTTTGACGAAGTCATTCCACTTCAGACATGGCTTCAGAGTTGCAGTGAAACCTTCTCGGATGATGATTACATTCCAAGATATATATATGGTCGATATCTACAAGCTGTTAAAGATGAACTCGTCACACAGATACAAGATCATGGCGGCAGTGTAGAGCTTTTCGAAGCGGCTGATTACATTGATGACCTTGGAAACATCATCTCAAAAGAGGTGACTTATGAGGTCGACACGGCTATCGTGAGTATTGGATTTGGTCATGATTTATTGAATGATGATCTTCTTTCCGCAATCAAAAACTGTGACACTTCTAAACCTATAAGGATATTTGGCTCTGGGCTTAGCGCTATTGATTTAATTCTCTATGCCCATGACATTCATCCAAACGCATCTATTGAGTGTATTTCACCTTCGGGCCGATTCCCAAGGGTTCGAAGTCAGTTCAAAGCTGGGGAAGGTTCCCTTTTTGAAGGGTTGAAAGCCGGTGAATTTGGCATGAACGATGTTATTAGTCGGTTCAACGATTTGCTCAACAACGACATCGAAAGAAGCATTATCTACGATGAAAAATTCAGTTTAATCGACGAGATTGATTATTGTGAGTCAACCATTCCTGAATGGCAGAAGATCCTGTACTCCTCTACGCTAGACTACTGCAAAGTGTATCAAAGTTTTGATGAAGAGAACCAAAAGCTAGCACATGAACTAAGGTTCAAAATCATCGAAAACAGAGCGATGTTTCCTTTAAAGAACGCAAGAAAACTGTCGAAGTTACTCAATGATAAACAGTTGAGCATTTCGAAAGGTTACTATTCAAGTGAGAGTGGTGACAGCAATGACTTTCTTGCTTTTAATACAGCAAAAATGACGCCCTTTTTAATGTTGAGTCAACTGCCTAAGCACCCTATTGCCGGTGTGGATGTTGATGAGCACTGCAAAGTGAGGGATTCTCGGAATATATACTGTTTAGGCCCTTTGACAAATGGCAGTCGTTTCTTTACTGAGGCTACGTCAATAACGGTTCGTGATGCGTCTATTCTTGTGGAGCACATTTTGTCAGTAAGGGGCCTCACGCATAATGACTAACGGAGATGTATATCGGTTTCGACAGTTACTCAAAGGAGTTGAGGTTATAGATATCGCATCTTTTGGTAGTGCGATATCGCCTGAATATCTTATTAACTTACTCAGCGAAGCTAGCTGGAACGGATTCTCGTCCACCAAGTATGGCTTCATTGCTTCGTCCCTGCCCGGGGCAGGTTGGTGTGGCGGGTTCAATACCTTGATCACTTCAAGAAACGTAGATTGGGTGATTGGCGGCTTTTTTGGTACGGTCGAACGTATCAATACCTGCATTGAGAACAACAGTATCGAAGTTCACAACATTCCACAAGGTGTGGCGAGTATGTTGCTAACTCAGGAAAATCGGAGTCTACAGACATCTATCGGCAGGGGAACTTTCCTTGATCCTGATTCTAGAGGGACGTTAATCAATGCTAATTACTCAGGCAGACTTAGTGTTTCGAAACGCGTAGACAACAAAATTGAATATCGCTTGCCCAATAGTGATTTAATTCTGGTTCGAGGCTCAGGTTTGACAGAGACGGGCTCTATCGTCATTGAAACTGACCCAATAGATTTAGACATAGAACGGTGTATTCGATCAGCAAAAGCAAGAGGCGCAAAAGTTGTCGTTCAAGCGCCAAACACGATTATTTCTAATCCTACTGTAACTTGTAGCCCTGATTTGTTTGATGGTGTGTTCGTTCCTCCTAAGGGGCTACACCAAATAGGGTATTTTCCTCCAAGGTACCATCAACGTACTCATAACCTTACACGAACCTGTGATGCTTCCTATCGAATATCAGAAGGATTGCGTGAGCGAATTGAGCTTGATGAAGAATTGATCGTTGGCATAGGGTTGCCTGTGCCGGCCATAAACCACTTACGACAATCACATTCAATAATGCCCTTTAAAGCGTTTGTTGAATCGGGTATGACGGGTCAGATTCTATACGATGGCGATGGGTTTGGGCTTTGTAGTAACGGAAAAAGTGCGCTGTCGCAACGTGAAATCTTTCAAAAAATATGGGATGGCGATATCGATCACGCTGTATTAGGTGCTGGAGAGATAGATGCCAACAGGAACATACATGTAGCACAACTTGGACGAAAGTTTTTTGGCGTAGGGGGCTTTGTCGATATTAGTCAATCTGTAAAAAAGCTGACTTTTTGTCATAGGAAGAAAGCCGAGGCTGATAACTTATCAGATATAAGCTACAAGTATGATCCTTCACAAGACGTTAGATTTATCACTGGATAATAAGGAGGTAATTGATTTTGCTTACTAGCTACGCACTATTAGTTTCACTTGGCATTATGAGTCCAGGGCCAGGTTTTATTCATATGGTCACTCAAGCCATAACAGGAACGAAATGGAGAATATTTAAAGTCGTTTCTGGCTTGGCTATAGCAAATCTATTCATTTCGACAATCGGAGTGATAGGGGGCGCATCGTTACTTTTGGAGCCGCGCACCACCACTGCAGTCACGCTGATTGGGTGCGCCTATTTGCTCTTCGTTGCCTATAAACTGTTCCTGACAAGCGCTAAACCGTTCCATCAGTCAACAGTGCAAGCAAGCTTTGCTTCCAGTTTTATGATTCAGGTCTCTAATATAAAGGCCATACTCTTTATCACGAGCGCTGTGACTATCAGTATCAATAGGCCATTACCTTTTGAGCTAGCAATGCTGATACCGATGGTTACTTGTGGTATTAGTTTTATCTGGTATGGTTTGGTTGGTTTCACCTTTCAGGTGCCTATGGTGAGTCGATTTTTAAACACTCATATTTGGCTAATTAACAAAGTCGCGTCTGTCGTCATACTGTATCTAGTGATTCAATTGCTGTTGAACATTAAAATTGTGTTTTGAAGTGAGGTTCTGAGCCCGTAGCAATCAGACCATAAGCGCCAGGGGGTGCCCCCGCTGAATAAGAATTACAAAGCGGATATGGATAAGTGCTTTTGCGAATACTTTGTCTCATTAAAGTATCATTCTAGGGAACTCAGCCTAGATTTTCTACAGTTGCTGCACTCTCTAAACACACAGATCGAATAAGCCGATGACCGGGTTTAAAAAGCGAATCGCTGACAGTGAAGAGCATGACGAAATCAAAAAGGTTACAGCTCTTCCGATGCCGGACTCACTTAATAATTCTCGATCATCGAGAGATTCAAACAGAGATACAGCACTTTAAAACTATGTAGCATATCCGCCGTAGAGAAAGGTTAGGCTTCAAGGAGGATGAATGAATCGTCGAGAAAACAATTTTCTCATAGCGGCTTCAGGGTGTTGCTTTTTAGCAGCTTTCGCTCATTTAGGATGCATTGTATTTGGGGCTGACTGGTATCGAATGTTAGGGGGCGGAGAGGCGATGGCACAAATGGCAGAGCAAGGACTTTGGTATCCGACATTAATCACGCTTACAATAGCCGCAATGTTGTGTGTCTGGGGGACTTTCGCGTTGGCTGGGGCGGGGGTAATAAAGAAACTTCCGTTTACACGTTGCATATTAGTTGTGATTACCAGTGTGTTTCTTCTCAGAGCATTTTCATTTTCTGCACTAATGCCAATGTTTCCAGGGAATTCCTTAACGTTTTGGCTGGTAAGTTCAGGTATCTGTTTGTTCATAGGCAGTTTGTTTGCAGTCGGAACAAAGCGAGAGTGGTCGAGGCTAACTCAGGCCAATGTCTAACACATATGAGCCTTCTGCCCGTCAATAGGCAATCACATCCTGTTGGTTGCGCACCAATGAAGCGGCGAATCAAAGCAAGAGGGCTTGGTCGACCTGACAACACGGATTTTATCGGACTTAAATCCCAATCAACTGGAGTCAATAACGTGTTCTCTCTGAGCACCAGTTAGTATTACGGTGAGCTGGATGAGGCAGTCTCGGCTGGCCGTGTCCATGTGTACGGTAGGTTCAACCTTGTTCAGTTCACCCCCTTTGTGATGGGGTCCCTGTGTGGTGATGGACTTATTCATCCTGCTGGAAATTTGTCGCGAAGAAGAGGCTGCTCACTGCTCCGGTAAGCCTTTTAGTTGGGCGGTTACTGATTTGCATACTCCTCACACTTTCTGCTTGTATGGTCATCTTCGTTGACATTGAAAGCGTGATCCTCTTTCCTGTGTTCCATTCCGTGCAGGCGTTGTGCTTGTCTTTATCGCTGCATGGCCACAAATCAATCAGATGTGTTGATGAAGAGGTGATGGCATGAGAAAGGTGTATTGCACGTGGGACGATCGCATCTGGGAGATCGATGACTTCATCCGGTTAGAGCGTCCCGGGTTAGACGTCATGCGACGTCACTTAGAGTGTCCCGAATGTCGCGAGTTTGCTTGGTTCAATCGAGGCGTGGCAGGTCGGAGAGCGCCCTGTTTCAGTGCTCATCATTCTCAAGACTGCAGTTTGAGAACGGAATCTGTCCGTGTGCCGGGGGGCGAGTTGGATGAGGAAGAATTCGAGCAGGGCGATGACATCGTTGTTCGGCTGGATGAAGAGGTGGCCGTGGCGCCGCTTCCGCCTCCTGGCGGTCGAGATCGCGAAGGGGGTGGCAGAGCCGT
>NZ_SATR01000081.1 GCF_004551525.1 Vibrio ouci
AAGTAAATCATATATTTGTGGTAAAACATAACAAACAATTCAACAGTGATTCGCAACGCTTGGCGTTCTCACTTCGGGTTGAATTTAGTGTTTACGGTGCAGTGTTGAAGTTCAGTGTCTGCGCTGCTCACACGTTAATTGGGCGTTAGTTTCCCAGTAGACATAATCAGTCCGCTGGGAATTTTTGTTTTTGGTGCAGTACACGCATGATACGAATGATATCGCCCTCAACCCAGTAGGAAACAATCATTGAAATTTCAGGAATAATGAGCAATCGCCCTCGAATTCCGTCTCGTTGAACTCCCATATGAGGTTGCTCTAGAAGGTTCTCAACTTTTGCCTCAATAATTTCGTCGGTTTTGTCAGCAGCTTCGGGGTTGAAGTCGTAAAGAAACTCAAAGATCTTTTCGCGATCGTTAAGAGACTCTTCTTCCCACAAAATCATAATTTGCCTCGGTTTCGGATTTTAGCTTTACGCTCGGCCATACGAGATCTAGCTGACTCGTGGTCAACAAAAGTGGCTTTTCCCGAGTCAAACTTCTCAAAAGCTAAGTTAACTTGTTCAGTTAACCACGCGTCGTGAGATAAAGTCTTTCTCTGTTGATCAGCTAGTTGCTCAGTCAGTTCGCGACAAGCATCACTTAGTGTTCTGCCTTGGCTTTCAGCCATCTGCTGGGCTAGTCGTTTCGTTTCTTCATCAACACGAAACTGAATTCTAGTGTCCATGATGTGCTCCATATCTTGTGTGTGTACAAATGTTAGCACTAGGCTTGGAGTTGGGCAACTAACAATAAATTTAAGCAGATTCGTAACGCTCGGCATTTTTGCTTTGAATCAGCTTCGGTGTTTACGGCACAATGGTTTAGGTGGGTGGTAGCGTTACTCACTACTTAATTTGGCGTTAAGTTTATGGAGACAAAGAATTGGAACAGGGTATTTTATATTCACAAGAGCAAATTCCCGCATTTGTATGTCCAACATGTAACCAGGGTGACATGAGTCCGCTAGGTGAACCCAATATACGTCAAATTTCAGATGTTAGAACTGGTGGAGATACAAGGGCAATTTTACGGTCAGACTTACAGTGTAAAAATCAGGAGTGTGCAGACGTTGGAGTTCTGGTGATGTCAGGTGAGGTCTACTTCGATGAGGAATGTGGATATGAAATGTTATTTACACCAACCTTTATAAATCCAGCTCCCAATTTCTTTCCATTGGACTCAAAGTACCCGTACAAGATTAGAATGTTGTTGGAAATGGTGTTTTCACTTTTCTGGGTAGAGCAAGCATCATGTGGCAATAAGTTAAGAGTCGCTGTCGAAGAATTGTTGACTCAGCTAGGTATCGAACAGCATAGAACCAAAAATGGTGTGGACGTTCTTAGCAGCAAAGGATATCCAAAACCTATTCCATTACAAGAGCGCTTAGATAAATGTAAAAAGCTTGGAAAAGTCGAGTGTAAATGTATTAGAGCACTTGAGGCGATTAAATGGTTAGGTAATGAGTCCAGCCATAGTCCAGATGGTGTCTTTCAACATACAACTTACCAAGCAATAATGGTATTTGGCGCAGTATTACAACAAATTTATCTAGGTGTAGCTTTACCTAAGGATCTGGATTTTAACGTAAATAATATCAACTTTTTCTATAATCCTAATGAGCAAGAAGCAAGACCGAAAAAATAAACTTAACAATCTGTTTAAGAGTGATTCGCAACGCGTGGCATTTTCACTATGCGTTGGTTTTGGTGTTTAAGGTGGTATGCGGCGGCATCAGTATTGCGTTGCTCACACCTTAACAGGGCGTTAAATGGCTAGGAGGCACTTTGCGAAAACTACTTATTGGCATGATGTTTTGGGGCTTTACTTTATCAGCAAGTGCTGACTGTGACTTAATGGAGTTTGACTTAGTTGGCTCTAAATCGATAGAACATATTGTATCTGCCGGTGACGTCTCGTTGCGTTTAAATTATTCCGAAAGAAGCTCAATAAAGGTGCTAGTCAAAGATATAGGTCAAATAGTTAATTCCAACATGTCGGCAAACAAGTCATATACAGTTGAAGCAAAGGAGTTGTTGCTACGTGCATTAAATGAGCAGCAGCCCAATAGCGATGTTGAATTTGAGGCCTTTCTTAATTCTATTGAAGGTTATAGAAGCTCTCCTCAGTTAGTTAAATCGCACATGTATGTAGGGTTGCTACGTGCAATAGAGTGGGCAATTTATAAAGGTAGAAGTGTAGCGTTGATTGACGGTGAACCATTGCTTGAGAGTGAAATGACCCTTTATCAACAACATGCTGACCCAAGTGTTCGTAGGCTAGTTTATGAGTATCAGGGCGTAACTTTGTACGAAATATGTGGGCAAATTTAGCCATTTAACAAACAATTCAAGCTGATTCGCAACGCTCGGCGCTTTCGGTTTCAATTAGTTTGGTGATTACGGTGAAGTGCTTGGGCAATGCGGCAGCGTTGCTCACAACTTAATTGGGCGTTATGCCTCTTTAATTCGGTACATTCGGAGATTATATGCAACAGAATTGGGCTTCTTATAAACAATGGATTGCCGAGGCAACTCGTAACAATCGAAAGCACTATTATCGGGGACAAAGCGATAGTAAGTGGAGGCTTGAAACTACATTCCATCGCAGTGCTAAGTTCAAGAGTATTTCTCTTTCCGACTATTTTGGTTCGATAATTAATGACGTCAACTACCAACTGGCTGCTTTTGAATCTCCGATCAATCTTGAAAATAACATCGAATATGGCGCTTTGTTAGGGAAGTTGCAGCATCACGGATTCCCGACTCCATTATTAGATTGGACTCTTTCCGGATATGTCGCAGCATATTTTGCATTTAAAAATGCTCCATTAGAGCCAGAACCAACAGATAAAGTCACAGTGTATATCTTCGATATTGACGGTTGGAATAAAGCATTTGGCTCACAAACTAACTTTTTAGGTGCAGAGCATTTTGTAAGTAACTTCGTCCCATACGCAACAGGTAATCAGCGGATGGTTAGGCAGATGGGTGTTACTACTTCAACGAATGTCGTCGATATTGAGGGCTTCATCATGAGCAAAGGCACTGAAAGCAATCAGACGTATTTATGGCGTTATGACATGCCAGCTAGTGAGCGAACGATGGTAATGCGAGAGCTTAATTCTATGGGAATAAATGACATGACTTTGTTCCCAGACTTTGATGGTTTGTGTCAGCATCTGAAAGAAGTGCACTTTACAAGTCAGCAACGAATGATACCGCCGCCACCGCCACCATCGGTGCATGAAACCAAGGCATAACAAAGCATTTAAGAGTGATTCCCAACGCTTGGCATTTTCAGTTTAAGGTTAGGTTTGGTGGTAGCGTTGCTCACACCTTAATGCGGCGTTATGTTTTTTTTTGGGAATTAGAATGAAAGTAAGTAATCCGTTAACGATCGTGGCTATTTTTGCTGGCGTCGCAGAAGTTTTTGCTACAGGGGCGCTTGTTTTGCTACCTGAAACTATGCAGGTGAAATTTATCGATTTTGTAATGTTTTTTCCAACTCTAATCGTTGTTGTATTTTTCCTGATTTTGGTATTTAAGCCTCAAGTACTTTACGCTCCAAGCGACTTCACCAACGAAGAGCATTTTTTGCATGCAAATAACTTGAAAGATGTAGTGGCTCAAGAAACAGAAAAGGTTTTGAGTGAAGCTAAAGAGAAAAATCAAATCTCAGGTGATCTAAAGGCACTATCGAAGAGAGTCGCGGATCTTACAGTTCGAGGGTTAGAAGATGATATGGACAAAAAAGTCCTCAGTTACATGTTAGAACGACCAAGAGAAGCATTTACCCCTAGAGGGCTAGGCTTCATATTCACTACCAGCAAGCACACTACTTTGGATTCTCTTCTACGCCTAGAAAAAATGGATAAAGTCGTGTCTGGTATGGATGGACAAATAAAGGTGTGGCAAGCAAAAACATAACAAACAATTTAAGAGTGATTCAGCACGCTTGCCATTTTTGGTTTGGGTTAAGTTCAGTGTTTACGGTGGTAAAATTAGGTGTTGTGGTCGCGTGCTTCACACCTTAATTGGGCGTTAAGTTTACGAGGTAGGGTTTATATCATGAGACCGTTTTTTAAAGACTTTTATGATAGTGGATTTACTGAAAAATGGTTTTCAATCGCGGCTAATTCCCTTATCACAGCCGCTACGATCGTGGTTTGGCGAGAAGGTAGTGCGATAGCAGGAGTATTTTCATTTATTAGCTATTTATGTTTGGTTGTCCAAACAACTCATGGAACAAGAAAATCATATGAGTTTTTGAAAGATATTTATGTTTATCGAAACCCGAGTAAATTCCGTAGTTCAATTTTCGACTCAGTATTTGTATTGTTTAGGCTACATGTAATAGCAGCTCCCGTTTTACTGGTTTGGTGGGCATACGCTTCAGGAAAAGTACCTTTTTAGCAAGTAAACTTAACAATAAATTTAAGAGTGATTCACAACGCTTGGCGCCTTCACTTCAAGTTAGTTTGGTGTTTATGGCACAATGGTTTAGCTAAGGTGTTAGCGTTGTTCACACCTTAATTTGGCGTTATGAGCATCTTTTACTGTGAATAAAGTCGCATTGCTTATCGAACCTTACTTTAGTTCTCTAGTTTTTATGAACAATGATAAACGGAGGTTCGATTATGCGTGAAATCGAGTTTATTGCTCATTCCCGAGCGGTTTCCTACTGCCTATCTTCCGTTTTAGGTGGTATGGGTGTTTTACTGGCATTGGACTTTGTTTTTCTATGGAGCAGAGTGCAATTACTTATGGCTTTGTGCTTTTAGGCGCTGTAATTCAATATTTCTCCACTAAGCGTCAGTGTAATAGCAATCTTACAGCGGATGATGAAGAAGTGTATTTGTTTAACATACCGGCTGCATTGAGGTATCAGAAGTCACTAACAGGTAGGCCATATGTTCGTATTACATCCTTGACTCAAAAGGGCTATCACAGGGTGAAGGTTTTTGAATCTTGGGTTTCTGAACAGGACTGGCAGTTCATGCTGGCCAGATGCACATAACAATAAATTTAAGAGTGATTCACAACGCTTGGCGCTTTCACTTCAAGCCAGTTTAGTGTTTATGGCACAATGGTTTAGCTAAGGTGTTAGCGTTGTTCACACCTTAATTTGGCGTTAGTTTTTTGGAGGAAATATTGTGGAAATCTGGAAGTTATTGTTCTTTATACCTGCGTGTTTTGCGCTCAATATGACTCCTGGTCCAAACAATCTATTGTCCATGAACAATGCTCGTTGTTACGGCTTCAAGTCCGCTTTTATTGCTGGACTTGGTCGTATCGCCGCATTCGCTGTAATGATTGCCTTGGCTGCTTCTGGTTTAGCAGTGGTTCTCTATGCTTCTGAGACTCTATTTCTAACGATTAAAATTGTGGGTGCGGCTTATTTGTTGTGGATTGCCTTTAATCTTTGGCGTTCGGAAGCAAGTCCTGTTTCTGAATTAGAAAATACTCGCAACCGATTAGGTTTAGCCAAACAAGAATTTTTGCTAGCCGCTGGTAATCCAAAGGCGATCTTAATCTTTACTGCTTTTCTACCACAGTTCGTCGATGTTTCAGCGAATGTAAATGAACAGTTCTTCGCTTTAGGGGCTACGTTCCTAATTTTAGAAATGGGTGCAATATCGATTTATGCGATATTTGGAATATACCTAAGGCAGTGGTTTACGAAGCCGAAAATGGCAAAGCGCTTCAATAGAGGTTGTGCAACTTTTTTGGCTATGTCTGGAGCAAGCTTGTTACTGAGTCGCCAGCAATAAAACTAACAAACTGTTTAAGAGTGATTCGCAACGCGTGGCATTTCTACTATGCGTTGGTTTTAGTGTTTAAGGTGATATGTGGGAGCTTCGGTATTGCGTTGCTCACACCTTAACAGGGCGTTAGAACTTTCAAGGGAACATATGGATGGAAGTAAATGAATGCATCTCTTTCATTATGCTTAATGGTTCACAGGTACTGCTAGAAAAACGCAGTGAGCAAAAGGAAACGGATCCCGGTTTGATCACTATACCAGGTGGTCATATTGAATATGGTGAAACTCAAGTGCAGGCACTGTTCCGCGAGTTAAATGAAGAGCTCAATGTTGTTCCAACTGAACACAAATATTTATGCTCCCTTTACCACCCAACGAAAGAACTGCAGTTGATCCATTATTTCATTGTTAGTGCTTGGACAGGAGATATTACGGCTCAAGAGGCTGACGAAGTTAAGTGGTATGCATTGAATGCGAATCAAGTCGGAATTGCTGCTGACAGTATTGCTCTGAAAGAAGTAGAGCGGGTTAGTCGCTATCTTTGAGTACAGTTCTAACAATAAATTTAAGCAGATTCGTAACGCTTGGCATTTTTGCTTTGAATCAGCTTAAGTGTTTACGGCACAATGGTTTAGGTGGGTAGTAGCGTTACTCACTACTTAATTTGGCGTTATATCACTTCGAAGGAACAATAAATATGAAGGGTAAAATTGTTAGATGGATTGATGAGCGTGGTTTTGGTTTCATCAACTCTGATGACTACCAAGGTGATGTTTTTGTCCATATATCGAAGTTCACAAAAGGCTATAGACGC
>NZ_SATR01000082.1 GCF_004551525.1 Vibrio ouci
CCAAAAGTAACCAAGGCTCTCTCAAAAGCCACCACGAAAATGAAGAAGCGCCAAAGAAATAGGCTAAGAGTTAGAAGCCGTAAACAGTGAAATCAAAGCGAACACTCCGCATATAGTGCCACCGGAAAGAACGTGAAAGGTACAAACTGAAAGGTGTAAAAACGAGCGCCAAAACAGATAAACACCAAAACTTATGACCTTTGATGTCAAACCCGTACTAACGCAACGCTGAGTTAAGTGGTGAACAACGCCCCACCACACTCGATAAAGCCACATTAAACACCGCCGCCAAATTTGCAACTAAAACCGCCGAGCGTTGTGAGTCCGACTTGAACGACTTGTTAATAAAGAGCTTCTGACAAATACGAACTTTGAATAAGCCGAGAAACTTGAAGCCACAAACTAACCCGATATTTTCTGGCTGCTGCCCCACTGAACCCAAAAGAAACCAT
The DNA here is from genome assembly GCF_004551525.1 of Vibrio ouci. Lineage (GTDB taxonomy): Bacteria > Pseudomonadota > Gammaproteobacteria > Enterobacterales > Vibrionaceae > Vibrio > Vibrio ouci. Next base: position 453 of record NZ_SATR01000082.1, read on the forward strand.
GGTTCAACGAATGCAAAACGTGAGATTGGAAAGAACAAGCCACCCACAAAAGTCACGTGCAGCTGATTGCCACTAGAAGAAGCCTTTGAGAGCGAAAATGGTAATTGGCAGATTAGCCTTTCGACGAAACCAAATGGCAACAACACCAAAGAACCAACAAAGTTAAAGCGCAATATTCAGCTCAAATTGAACCAAACAACTCAAAGCAAATGACCAACTAATCGCCATAAAAAACACTTGTTAACAGCAGCTTATTAACGCTGAGTTAAGTGGTGAACAACGCCCCACCACCCTCAATAAAGCCACCTTAAACACTGCTGCCAAATTTGTAACCAAAACCGCCGAGCGTTGTGAGTCCGACTTGAACGATTTGTTATGTGCATTTTTTCATCATGGCCGTCCAATCTTGTTCTGATACATCGCCCGGATAAACTTTAATTCTATAGTAACCCGACTTTGTTTGAGACGTTAACTCGACATACCTCGTTTTGAATAGACTTTTCTTAAGTTGCAAATCACTAACTATGTCATGAATAAAGAAATCGCCATCTTTTTCAGTCAAATATCTCTCACGTTTGATGATGAATAAAAAATAGAAACCAATGTAAAAGGTGAAGAAGGTTAATAGAGTTTGAAAGCTAAACTCAGCTAACCCAAAATAGTTGAAACTGAAGTTGATAGCTAAATATGTAAACAACGTAACGCTGATATTTGTCCAGTGATGTCTCTGAGAAATGAATTCTATTTTCCTCTTCATATTTCCTCCAAAAACACCACTATCTATCACTAGAACGCTGTAAGTAAAGACTGGTTTATATGAATACTCGACACATATAACACTATATGCACATAACGCCCAATTAAGGGGTGAACAACGCCTCCAACCAAACCTAACGCATTGTGCCATAAACACTAAACTGGCTTGAAGTGAAAGCGCCGAGCGTTGTGAATCCCTCTTAAATTGCTTGTTAGGGCTAATTTGTGCTTGTCGAAAGATCAGCAATCATATTCATTTCGAATAGCCATTGCTCGATCGCTAATTCACTAGTTGTGCCGCGTCCAATACTCCACGCAACTTGCGTAGCATTTTTTAATGTCCCTATGTGATAACGAGTAGCTAAAGGATTTAAACTCATCAAAGTTTCAACATTTTTATGCGCACACGCATTCCTTACCATTTGCATGTCTTTCAACTTATAGAAACTACCATATGCTGAAATAATGGTATTCATGTTGTGAGGAGCTAAGCCTGTAACAATTGCAGAAATATTGCCTAGATCCCCCCAAGTAGGCTCATAACGAATGAGAAAGTTGTGGTGTCCATTTGCAGTTAAAGCTTGAGAACGTAAGTTCCGAGAAGCTTCATACCCGAGCCGTTTCCACTCATTATTACCGCTTCTCTCACTGATTCCAGTCCCATCTCTAGCAAGAGTTCCTCTACATGAACTAAAAATAAGCTCCCTAGTAAAATGGCACCAGCTCTGCCACATATCAGAGATCAGAACTTCCGTTTTGTAGTTAAATTCCCAGTTTTCAATGTTACCTTTACTACTCTGAATCTGCTGAATTCTACGAGAGTATGACTCACACCTTGAATCAAAATTTCTATACAGTTTTCCTAAGTGCACACCTACTCACCATGTAAGATATTAGCTATGACCTTAAAACGCTCTCGTCTTTGCGGTGTTTTCGTTGTGCTAGACAAACAAGCTTTTACATAAGCAGAATGTTCGCCTTCTGTGTCCTGAAGCTCATGAGCTTCCGCTAACTCCAGAAGCTGAGGGATAATTGTATCGTAATCAAACTGAATACTTTCATTTGCCTCAAACTCAACTAAGTCTTCCATTCCAGGAATCCCGTATTTACAAGCGACAAATGCTGAAAACAAGGAATGTACAATATAGGACTTCATCATGAAAGTATCATGTAACGGCTCAAAAGTAGATGCAAGTAAACTAAAAAATTCATTTACGATTGCAGTATAATTCGGCACCTGAGGAAATTCTCTATCGTATTGCTTGTAAAGATCTTCTATTTGTTTAGATGTTTTAGCAGTTACACCTTTTTCCAGAACAACGATTAGATCTGAGATGAACTCCGAATCTCCCATTCTCGATAGAAGTTTAGGCCCAACAATGCCCAATTCCGCCAGTAATGGAGAGTGTGCGTCTGCAAGGTCAACAATAAACCATTTAAAGTCACCTTGATAAACTGCATGTCGTTTTTCAGCCACAGATAGTGGTGCTGTGTAAGCATTGATACGACGAAACATCTCTAAAAGCTCTGGTCGTGTCGCAGACAAAATTACCGACGCTTCGACTTGATAAGACAAAAAGCGATTACGGTCATCTTCATCAAGGTCAGAAAAATACATACCTTTGTATCGATTGGAGCTAGAGCCAAGTTTAAACTTGTCTTGCATAAAATCCATTATTGCTGTCATTCGTTGCTGACCATCGATAAGTTCTTTAATTGGGCGATTGGTTTTTTCATTAAAGACTTGATATAGGTATATTTTAGGGAATGGATAGCCTTCTAAAATAGTATCGATAAAGTAAGACTTTGCAGTGTCAGGCCAGACTTTCCCGCGCTGATAATCTCGGTTGATAATGACTTCTTTTCGTCCGATTTGGTCGACCAAGTCAATTAGGGTTATCTGACTTACATTAAGGTTCATAGTGTTCTCTCTGGATACTTATTCTTTACTGCATGTATTTTAGCTACAAAGAGAAACAATAGGAAGGCAATTAGCCCTAACGCTAAGTTAAGTGGTGAACAACGCCCCACCGCACTCAATAAAGCCACCTTAAACACCACTGCCAAATTTGCAACCAAAACCGCCGAGCGTTGTGAGTCCGACTTGAACGACTTGTTAATAAAGTGCTTGAAACAAATGCGAACCTCAAATAAGCCAAGAAACTCAACGCCACAAACAAACCCAATATTTTCTGGCTGCTGCCCCACTGAAGTCACAAGAAACCAAAGCGAAACGAATGCAAAACTTTATATTTGAACGAACAAGCCACCCACAAAAGTAACGTACAGCTGATTGCCACTAGAAGAACTGTTGAGAGCGAAAATGGTGATTGGCAGATTAGCCTTTTGACGAAACCAAATGGCGACAACACCAAAGAACCAGTGAAGTTAAGGCGCAATATTCAGCTCAAATTAAACCAAATAACTCAAAGCCAATGACCAACTACTTGCCATAAAAAACACTTGTTAACAGCAGCTTATTAACGCTGAGTTAAGTGGTGAACAACGCCCCACCACACTCAATAAAACCACCTTAAACACCGCTGCCAAATTTGCAACCAAAACCGCCGAGCGTTGTGAGTCCGACTTGAACGACTTGTTAATAAAGCGCTTCCGACAAATACGAACCTTGAATAAGCCGAGAAACTTGAAGCCACAAACTAACCCGATATTTTCTGGCTGCTGCCCCACTGAACCCAAAAGAAACCATGGTTCAACGAATGCAAAAGGTGAGATTGGAAAGAGCAAGCCACCCACAAAAGTCACGTGCAGCTGATTGCCACTAGATGAAGCAATTGAGAGCGAATATGGTGATTGGCAGATTAGCCTTTCGATAAAACCAAATGGCGACAACATCAAAGAACCAGCGAAGTTAAAGCGCAAATTTAAGCTAAATCTGAACCAAACAACTCAAAGCAAATGACCAACCACTCGCCATAAAAACATTTGTTAACAGCAGCTTATTAACGCCCAATTAACGTGTGAGCAGCGCATACACTAAACTAAACCACTGCGCCGTAAACACTAAACTCAACCCGAAGTGAAAGCGCCAAGCGTTGCGAATCACTGTTGAATTGTTTGTTATGTTTTACCACAAGTTACTGAGTTAATTGAGAAAGAACTGCAATTTCAAGCCACTTTTCTGAACCAAACCACATGGCAAGAACCAACTTAGCCACCAAAAGCGACCAACCTAAAACGAGTAAGTCCACTTCCCTGCCCAATGAGGCAACCCTGCCAAGTAACAACAAGCGCCTTGTCTTTCCAACCAAAGCGCAAAACAGTATTGAATTGCCGAGGCAGCTGCCAAGCTGAAATGCTAATTGACTAAGAACCTCAAAGCGACTTAGAGCCAGTGAAACAAGAATCCGAGCGCCACGACCTGACAATGAAGCAACCCACGAATATTGGCATGTTTTACGGGCTGAGAGATTCAAGAACTTAGACCGACAATTCGGATTTGCTGAGTCTACTAGGGACGAATTGCCAGAGGGACAAAGAACCAGAGCCTAAGAACTTTAAGCCTTTGAATTACAAGTAAACATAACGCCAAATTAAGTAGTGAGCAACGCCACCATTTGACCTAAAGCATTGTGCCGTAAACACCAAAGCTGATTCAAACCGAAAATGCCAAGCGTTGCGAATCTGCTTAAATTTATTGTTAGACCGTTACCTATAGCTAGCAGATGACCTACTCACTGTAACACCTTGATAACTATACGATCTTAACAATAGCTCAAGCTCACTTATTGAACATCTGCATTTAGGTCCTAAGATAATTTCTTCGACAGCTTCGTTGCTAAATCCAAACTCGAAATACGACGTTACTGAGCCAGAACATTCCCGAAATCTGACTTCAGATGCATTGCCATACCACTTATTGTTATCGTCAATAAATGGAGTATGCACTATTCGAATTTCTTGTTCTTCTGAGAAAGCTGAATTTTTAAATATATAGGAGGCTCTGGAGCATTTATTAGCCAGTTCAGACAGCTTAATCATTTGATTATTATCCCCCTCAGCCAACGCATCAACAATTTTCATTAACTCAACTATCATTTCTGTTATAAATGCTTGAGTTTGCTCTTCCTCGTATACAACCGGAGAATAGCGCATTGAGTATTCTAATTTAGGATGCATATAAGGAATACCTTGCTCAACACCAAGTTTATTAACATTAAACTTAATACAAGCACCCTCACCGTCACTAGAATATGCACGCCATTGACTTAGTAGGTCGCCATTTTTTGAAAAACAGCAAACATATGGTGTTGGCTCTGGATGAGACATCATTTGCCAAAATGAGTCTATAAGCTCTAAGCGCTTCTCATCAAAATCTTGTTTGCCTACTAGCTCCGTCAACCTAGAGTAAAACTTGCTTCTAAGCCAAATAACCTCTTGGTGATCATTCATGTTCGCTATTGAAGATAGCCACAGTTTTTTGTATTGAAGAATTCCAAGTAAGCCACCAATATTCGTGTAATGGTAAAAGTAATCCATATGTCCTAATTTTCCTGTAAGGTCTAACGCCAAATTAAGGTGTGAACAACGCTGACACCTTACCTAAAGCATTGTGCCATAAACACTAAGCTGGCTTGAAGTGAGAGCGCCAAGCGTTGTGAATCACTCTTAAATTTATTGTTATGTTAACCTTGCCGCCCAGCTTTCAAAACTGGATTCAGCTCGTTCTCAAAGTAAATTTCTAGAGAAGCAACCCAGTGATAGTCACTAATATCTTTCACGTTGAATAAAAATATTCGTGTCTCAGAATCCTGCGCATATTCCTTTATAAGGCCACCAGTGTTATGCCCAACGTGCTCAAGAGACCTTTTTCGCGAGTTAGATAAGCTTCGTCCTACTCTTAAAACACCATCCTTCGGGTGAAACCAAACATAAACGCCAGGATGCCAAATATAATCATCTTGAGTATCTATAGCTTCTTGCACTGAAAGGTTATAATGACAAAACTTACCTAGGAGCGGCTTAAACTCGCGCTCAAATATATCCAAAATGTCGCTAAATCTCATACATCACCGTTCACATAACGCCAAATTAAGGTGTGAACAACGCTACCACCCAACCTAAAGCATTGTGCCATAAACACTAAACTGGCTTGAAGTGAAAGCGCCGAGCGTTGTGAATCACTCTTAAATTTATTGTTATGTTGATTTTCTTCAGTGTAGAAATAGCGTTCAACGGACTAGCTACAACACTTGCCCTGCTCTTGGATTGGAGGACAAGGGACGCTGCCATAAGAGCAAAAGACACAACAATCGCCAGCCTTAGGCTTGAGTAGTTCACCACACCCTTTACATTCATAGAAGTAGAGACATGAATCTGTGGGCATGACTTCCCTGCTTTTATGTCCACACTTCGGGCAAACTAACTCCGATTCCAATACTATTTTCACGAGAGTCTTTCCTTCATTCTGAGCTCTTTCTAAGCATAGAACCTCAGTAGCAACATAACGCCCAATTAAG
>NZ_SATR01000083.1 GCF_004551525.1 Vibrio ouci
CATTGGTCGTAATGCTGTAAGTGAGCGTATCTCCATCATCCACATCGGATGCTGACACGGTTCCGAGTAAGGTTTCAGTATCGCTGTTCTCCTGATACTCAAAGACGTAGCCGCCGTCTGGCTCATTTGAGGTTGGCGCTTCATTGACGTCGGTTTCTTGTAAATTCACATTGATGGGTGTGGTTAAGCCACCACTATCCGTCGCGGTCACCACTATATTGTGCAAGTTCGGATCGGTTTCGAAGTCGTTAGTGAAGACTTCGACGCCTTTGTCTGTCAGGTAAATTTCACCAGAGGTGTCATCAATCCGGTAGAGAGGTAAACCGTCCACTTCCACATTGGTCGTGATGCTGTAAGTGAGCGTATCTCCATCATCCACATCGGATGCTGACACGGTACCGAGCAAAGTTTCAGTATCGCTGTTCTCCTGATATTCGAAGACATAGCCGCCATCAGGCTCATTGGACGTTGGTGCTTCGTTGACGTCGGTTTCTTGTAGATTCACATTGATGGTTGCGGTTAAGCCACCGCTATCCGTCGCGGTCACCACGATATTGTGCAAGTTCGGGTCGGTTTCGAAGTCGTTAGTAAAGACTTCAACGCCTTTATCTGTAAGGTAAATTTCACCTGAGGTGTCATCTATCCGGTAGAGTGGCAAGCCATCCACTTCCACATTGGTCGTAATGCTGTAAGTGAGCGTATCTCCATCATCCACATCGGATGCTGACACGGTTCCGAGTAAGGTTTCAGTATCGCTGTTCTCCTGATACTCAAAGACGTAGCCGCCGTCTGGCTCATTTGAGGTTGGCGCTTCATTGACATCTTCATTGAGCACAACATCAATTTCAGTGCTCTGGCCAGTTTCATCTGTCGCTACTACCGTAATGCCATGAGTATTATCATCGCCCCACTCAAAGTCATTAGTGAAGGTCGCTGCTCCTGCTTCGGTCAAACGAATCGTTCCATCAGAGTCGATCGAGAACAATCCAGCTAATGTTGGATCATTGGTAAAATCTAAGCTGTAACTAACGATGGTATCTTCTGGGTCTGATGCACTAACGGATCCTACCACCGCTCCTGCTTCACTATTTTCTGGATAGGCAAAGACATAATCATCACCACCGCCTGCTGGTGGTTCAAAGACTGGCGGCTCATCGACATTGGTTTCAGTAAGAATAACGTCGACATCGACCGATTGCGGCTCACCGATACCATCATCTTCGGTGACGGTTACGACCAAATTATGAACGTTGGTTAACGCTTCGAAGTCATTGGCGAAAGACGCTGCTCCCGCGGCAGTCAAAGAGATCTCACCTGTTTCTGAATCAATTGCAAATAGAGCTTCCCCTCCCTCATTCTCGACATTCGTTGAGATTGAAAAAGAAAGCACTTGGTTATCAGGATCTGTTGCCGAAACCTGTCCGACTATCGTTCCTGGATCGCTATTCTCAGCAAACTCAAAACTGTACACGCCATCTTCAAAGGCAAAGTTTGATAACTCTCCTTCACCACCGCCCGGCACAAAGTCCTCTGTCGCGACAAATTGAGGTAAGTCATTGGTACCATTGATCGTTACCGTGACACTACCCACCGTTCCATCAACGGACTCAATAGGGAAAACATCCACTAGAGAATCACCAACATTTAACTCGTCATAGGCACTATCGGCTACATAAGTCCAGCTACCGTCAGAGTTGAGAAAGAAAGTACCATAGTCGCCAGCAACACTGTCTTGAACAATAAACGTTGGAGTATCAGTATCAATCGCTTCAACAGAGCCATTGAGGATGAGGGGGACGTCTGTTTCAAAAGCTTGGAGGTCGTCATCGCCAACAAAAACGGTCTGAGCAATCACCTCGAGTAAAGCTAGGCTTTGTGTTTCTGAGAGCCCCTGAGATTCCAGCCCTGATGTATCAAACTCTGTTTCAGCGAGAGTTTCAGCGCCAGTCCGTTCAATATCACCTGAACCGGTAAGACTTGAACCACTTTCTCCACCGGCGGCGGTCGCGAAATCTTCATTTTGAGTTGGGTCGACACCATCTTCAATTTGTTCAATGATCGAAGCAATTTCGTTATCTAAGTCGAGGGCGAAATTATCTCCGGACTCGCCTACCAACTGCGCCTCAAATCCAAAATCAGCAGGAGCCTCTTCTGTAGCAGCTGTCGCCCCTTGACCAACGACTACAATTACCTCTCCTGGCCCAGGAACTTCACCAGGAAGTAATTGGCGGACTTGTCCATTTACGTCGATGACTACTGTCGTGTTTGAAAGTAATAACGGCGCTAAGCTCTTAGCATTCATAAGCAGGTTCTCCCTTCCTTGAGCACCCCACTTTCTGACAAGCAAAGCTTGCTCTGGCGCACTCAGACCCAATACAACTTTAGCTCCCGCCTTATTGATACTCCAGTCAATAGCAAGAAAGTGCTAACGAAATTTTGAAAAACTCAGTACTTATTGCGTATGTTTTTGCTCTGCCTTTCTCACTTTCTCATTTTGTCAACTAAGCTTGGAATAACTTACGTGTTGATAGTTTTGTCTATGGCTCAAATTCACGCTAATTGAGGAGGTTACCTTGAATTGGAAAAAATCACTCTTAGCCAGTTGTATCACGGTTTTAAGCTTCTCCCTTCACTCTCAGACCTTGGAGCAAGCGGTAGCGATAACGCTGGCAACAAATCCGGAACTTAAAAGTACTTACAATGAATTACAGAGTGCGATTAAGCAAAGCGATGCTTCCGGAGGAGCTTACCTACCAAGCCTCGACCTAGACGCTGGTATTGGATATGAAGGTATCGACCCTGCCGAATCCACTGGACGACCTGATACAAACCTGACTCGTAAAGAAGCCACTATTAGCCTAACCCAACTTATATGGGACGGTAATGCGACATTAAACGATATGGATCGAACCTCAGCGGACGCTGAATCATTAAGATGGCAACTTCTCGCCAATGCTTCAGATCTCGCTCTACAGGTTACCGATATTTATTTAGAGGCAGTAAAAGCCACTGAGGTGCTCGCCCTTTCTGAAAGCAATCTCGCTGTTCACAAGAAAATTTATCGAGATATCCAAAGAAGAGCTTCATCAGGTATTGGTTCAACGGCTGACGTAACGCAAGTTGAAGCTCGCATAGCTAAAGCACATGGTAACCTACTAGCTGCACAGAACAACTTGGTCGATACTCATACTCAGTTTAGACGCTTAGTTGGACAAGACCCACTAGGTCTTATTTATCCAAGAGCCGACGAATCTAAGCTTCCACTTTCTCTATCTGATGCGCTCGTACAAGCATTCGATGAACACCCTGTAATCAAAGTCTCTAGAGTAGATGTCGATTCAGCCCGCTTCCAATACAAACAATCTAAAGGGAACTATTTCCCAACTTTCTCAATTGAAGCAAGCCAAACTTGGCGTGACGATGCAGGCGGTGATGAAGGCCAAAGTGAAGAAACCCTTGCAATGCTTCGAATGCGATACAACCTCTATAATGGCGGCTCAGACAGTGACTTGTCAGAAAGAGCTGCTTACCAGCTCAATAAAGCGAAAGATTTACGAGATAACGCCTACCGCCAAGTTGAAGAGAGCTTAAGGCTTTCTTGGAGTGCACTCGACTTAACCTTGCAACAAAAGAACTTTTTGGCTGACCACGTCGACTCTGCATCTGAAACTGTTATCGCCTACGAGAAACAATATCGTATTGGCCAACGAACGTTACTGGATCTTCTCAACACCGAAAATGAATTGTTCGAGGCTCGTAAAGACTACTTAGATGCCCATTATGCTGAGCAGTACGCTAAATATCGTGTTATGAACGCTACTGGTAATTTATTAGACGCACTACTCGTTGATACTCCGAAAGAGTGGTCAGAACCTGTGGAGTACTAATATGAAAACCAAATATTTAATCCCTTTATTAGGCCTTACTGTTGCAACTCACACTGTTGTAGCAGAAGACGAATACGACTATGTAGAAACGCCTATTGCTGATCAGGTATCGGATTTAACTGATGACGACAAAGATGGCGTGGTCAACGCTCGTGATATCTGCCCTGGCACACCATTAAGCGCTCAAGTAGACAACGATGGCTGTGGGGCAACGATATCTTCTGAAGAGCAATTACAATTGAGGATTTTGTTCGCTAATGACTCTTACGAAATTAACCCCATTTTTTCTGATCAAATTCGAAGCATGGCCGACTTTTTGGCGAAGTACAAAAGTGCTTCGATTCAAATCCAAGGTTATGCAAGTAAAGTTGGTGACCCAGAATACAACTTGGAATTATCGAAAAAACGCGCCAATGCCGTAGAGCAAGAGCTTCTTTCTTATGACGTAGACCCTAAACGCGTCACGATCGTAGGCTATGGTGAAACAAGACTAGAAGTCGATGGCGATGATGAAACCTCTCACGCACAAAACAGACGCGTTACAGCGACAGTCGTAGGACTTACTGAAACCGTTGTAGATGAGTGGACAATATTTACCATCATTGAAAAATAGTCACTCAACTGCCAATCAAACAAAAGCGCCTCAAGGGCGCTTTTTTAATTAGCTCAAATACTAGGTATTGCCCTAGCCTTTCAGCAATTTCAATCATCCTTCACAATGAAGATTTGTTGAAGGTCTTGGCTAAGATCAACCGCTGCTAACCCTTCAAACTCGATAACTAAAGTATTATTGTTACTGTCTTCAATCTCTACCGTTGCACCACTTTCATCTAGCTTATCAGCTACAGTAGCTGCAATATCCGCCATAATATCGGTCACATCCTGCTCCGTCAGATTGTCGAATAGATCTGAAATATCAACCTTGTCGCCTTCAGCAAGGTCAAAGTCTTTTATAACATCGGTTGAGCCATCAAGATAACCATCAAGTACCGTGAACAAGTCAGCGCCACCATTGCCGATAAAGGTATCGTCGCCTTCACTACCAATAAGTCGGCCGTCATTATCCGTTCCGGTAAGTGTCATCTCACTTGGCGCATTTAGGTCGATGGTAAAGTTACCGCTGGTGGAATCACCATCGCTATCGTTTACCGTGACATCGAATTGTAGCGAGACATCATTTGCAGCTGATTCGATCACGTCAGCGGAGGCACCTATAAACTGGAAGTTATCATCGCCATATGTTGAGCTAGTGGTAAGTTCAACATAACTCACGGCTTCATTAAACACGAGACTTTCTCCAGAAAAGAAGTCTCCACTATCAACGACGACGCCATCGGTGTCATAAGCAACGAAGTAAGCGAATATAGACCCCGTAAAGGAGAAACTTGCAGCAGCTACATCATCAACGAAATCGACAATCAATACTTCATCGACATCGACTGCAGGGTTATCAACCCCAAAGCCATTGTTAGATCCGTTAACATTACCTTCAGTACCGTCCGAGCTGATCGCCGTTAAGGTAAAGGCTAATTCATAATTAGGTTCTAGCTGACCAAAGTCATAATCGAGATCGAAATCAGGATCTAAATCCGGATTAAAGCCAACATAAACAATGTTATTGATACCACCTTCACCTTCGGTTAAGTCTGCGATAGCAACACTCGAAATTGAATCTATCGCTCTTTCCAACTCAATCTGATAACGATTGTTATTAGGATCAGCCGTGAGGGTAAATACAAGTTCTTGTGTACCAGGTGAAGCACCAAACTCAGAAGGGTCGTCTGCCGTGTCGGTATATGCGTAAAGCACATCCGGTTGATTTGGATCGACATAGTAATAAAGAGTTGTACCTGAAGAGCTTAGCCCTGAGTCAGAGAAAGTCACCCCATTATCTGGATCCCAACCTTGAATGTTTCCACTTAAATCCGCTGAGTACAAGGTATCTGCACCGGCAGTTTCTATAAGGTTGTTACCCACATAGGTACCTGGTTGATTGTATGTGGTTAGGTCTCCGGTACTGATAGAGACTAAGTCATCAGCTACATCGATATTGACAGTAGCCGCAATCGCGTCACTTTCAGAATCTACCGCATTAACAATAATTCCGTTGATAGAAAGATTATCGGTATCAATTTCATGCTGCATGTTATCGAGCAGTGTCGCCTCAACCGTAACTGAGCCCATTGTACCCGCCGATATCGTACCTCCAATCAGAGCGATAGATAGCAGCGCAACATTGTTCACACTACCAATAAGCTTACCGTTATTGTCTACACTCCATGAGATACTGCCATCTAGGCCAGATACTGATATACCTACAGTCGAACCAAACTCATAGCTAACAATATCGTTTTCACCTGCACTGAAGGTTAAGTCACTAGAATTAACGTCTGTACTGTCGCCAACTGTATTTGCATCTTGGAGCTCAATATCGACAGGGCCTTCGACTGTAAACTCGACAATGTTGGCACTACCGCTATCACTAAGGTTCAGAGCTTCATTTTCATTTCCGATGCTTCCCGTTACAGTCACGTCCAGATTAAAGCTTTCTGCCCCTTCAAAAGTATCGTCTTCCAAAGTACCGACTGTCACCGTCATATTGGTCGCATCACCAGGAATGTTTAGGTTACCGCCATTACTGATTACGAACGTTTGAGGGCCATTACTGTCGGTGTAACTCACGGTTAACTCGCCGTTATCAAGGAAGTCGGCCATTTCTGCAGTCAACGGGTCGTCGACATCTAGGGTAAAGACGTAGTTCAAGGTGCCATCGACTTCTTTATCGAGGGACACATCAAACTGAGCGTCATTACCTTCGACCACTTGGCCGGCATCGCTCACGGTGAGCACTGGTGTGTCGTTATTGACCTCACCACCATCGTCTATGATGGTTG
>NZ_SATR01000084.1 GCF_004551525.1 Vibrio ouci
ATTAAGGAAGTACATAGAAAATTACACATAACAAACTGCTTAAGAGGGATTCGCAACGCGTGGCATTTTCACTATGCGTTGAATTTAGTGATTAAGGTGGTATGCGGCGGCTTCGGTATTGCGTTGCTCACCCCTTAGCAGGGCGTTATATGCCAGTAATCAGGAAGTCGATAGCAGCAATAATCTCGTTTCTAAAAGTGCTCAAATCATTTACCGGATCACGCAAAATCTTAGTTGGTACACTCGCCATTTGGTGAGTTAGGATTACGAAGTCACCTTCATCAATGTGGATCACTGGGCATAGGTGAGTAGGGGCTTTCTTCTCTAACATTTCAACCGGTGTTAATGGAATCACCAGTCGGGTATTCAGTGTATCAAGCATTTCACTTTGAACATCAACAAAGTATGGGTAAGCGGTAGCAGTGCTTTTATCGTTATTTTGGTATAGTGAAAATTGTGACATTAGAATACTCGGTAAGAATCAGAAAACAGACCGTGATTTTCGGTTAGTTCATTGCAAGCGTTGATAGCATCTGCATTTTGCTCTAACCACTCAGTCTTACGGCGCTGATTTACTTCTTTTTCAAGGGCTTTTTCCATTGTTGCCGAGAGGTTTATGTTTAGGCGCTTAGCTTCAGCGAGTAACTCGCTATTTAAGCTTAAGTTTGCAGCCTTCTTGGGTGCTTGCGTACTATATGCGTTTCTCATGATAATTACCTATGCGTATTTATGGTGCGCATTAAGTATAGGCGCACAAAAGGCATATAACAAGCATTTAAGAGTGATTCGCAACGCTTGGCGTTTTCGCTTCGCTCAAGTATAGCCAAGCGTCGCTCACACCTTAATGCGGCGTTATGTTTACTTGTATTTCAAAGGCTTAAAGGTCTTAGGCTATATATAGTTCTTTGTTCCTTTGGCAATTCGTCCCTAGTAGACTCAGCAAATCCGCATTGTCGGTCTAAGTTCTTGAATCTCTCAGCCCGTAAAACATGCCAAGTTCGTGGGGTGCTTCATTGTCAGGTCGTGGCGGTCGGTTGTTTGTGTAACTGGCTTTAAGTTGCTTCTAGGTTCTTAGCCAATTAGCATTTCGGCTTGGCAGTTGCCTCGGCAATTTAGCATTGTTTTGCGCTTTGGTTGGAAAGAAAGGGCGCTTGTTGTTGCTCGGTCGTATTGCCTCATTGGGCAGGGAAGTGAAATTACTCGTTTCAGGTTGGTCGCCTTTGGCGGTCAAGTTGGTTCTGACCTTGTGGCTTACTTCAGAAAACTAGTTAGAAATAGTAGTTCTTTCTCAAGTAAATCATGTGTTTGTGGTAAAACATAACAAACAATTTAAGAGGGATTCACAACGCTTGGCACTTTTGCTTCTACTTCAGTTTTAGTGTTTATGACACAATGCTTTAGGTTTGGGTGGAGGCGTTGTTCACCCCTTAATTGGGCGTTAGGCGAATGGGAGTATCATGAAAGACTTATATCATTACACGGATATTCAAGGAGTCTTGGGGATCTTAAAGTTTAGGAAGTTATGGCTATCTTCAGTCAATAACATGAACGATCATCAAGAGATTATATGGCTCAAATCCAAGCTAAAGGCCGAGATTGATAAAGTTGTTAGAGTTGGAAATTATAGTGATTCGTACATCGATATATTTCGAACGTTTGTGACAATTTTGGAACATTCGACATCCACACCGTATATCTGTTGTTTCTCGAAGAATCATGATCTACTAAGCCAGTGGCGCGCATATGCTCATGATGGAGTTGGTGCGAATATAGGTTTCTCTATTAATAAACTGAATGTGAGTAATGAGCTTCCTTATATGTCGACGGTCAAAGAGCAGGCGCTTGGCTATTCAGAAGTTACATACAACGAAGGGCTATCAAATATTTTTGTTACGAATTTGGTAGATGTACTTCTTAAGCTATGTGAAGAGTCGAAACTGGAGAACGGTAAACCAGTGTGGCATCCAGCTATGTCTGAGCTAGCAACGACATGTCTAAGAAGCGCACAGGCGTTTAAAAATCCAGCATTCTCGGAAGAGCAAGAAGTTAGAATTATTCATACGCCATACTCTGATAAAAGCAATAATTGGCATGGCAATGTTTCTGATATTCAATTTAGGGTTGTTAATGATTCTATAACTTCATACTTTGAACTTGAATTTCCGCATGATGCTGTAACGAGTATCACACTGGGTCCTAAGAGTAAGTGCTCTGAAGCAGAGCTAGAGCTCTTTTTGAAGAGCAATGGATATGAGAATGTAGTTGTAAGAAACTCTAGCGCTAGCTATCGGTAATTCGCCTAACAATAAATTTAAGCAGATTCGCAACGCTTGGCATTTTCGGTTTGAATCAACTTTGGTGTTTACGGAACAATGGTTTAGGTCAGGTGGTGGCGTTGCTCACTACTTAATTTGGCGTTAGCAGCCAGAAGTAATAAGGAACTATAGATGGAATTAAAATATCGTTCAGCTGATTTTGAAGATTTGGAAAGTCTTGTTGCTTTGCTTTCGAATGATCCACTTGGTAGCAAAAGAGAAGATGCGTCTATTCCGTTGAATAGTGCGTATMTTGAAGCGTTCGAAGCGATTACACGAGAYCCAAAYAACGAATTACTTGTTGTTGAGCTGGAAAACTCTTTAGTCGGGATGCTTCAAATTACTTTTATTCCTTACCTAACGCATATCGGTAGTTGGCGTTGTCTTATCGAAGGWGTCCGAATTCATAGTGACTATCGTGGGCAAGGTTTCGGTGAGAAAATGTTCGAATATGCTATTGAACAGGCAAAAAACAAAGGCTGTWCAATCGTTCAGTTAACAAGTGATAAGCAGCGCCCTGATGCAATCAGGTTCTATGAAAAACTAGGATTCAAAGCAACACATGAAGGGTTTAAACTCGCGTTGTAAGTTGCTGCTAACAAAGCATTTAAGAGTGATTCGCAACGCTTGGCAGTTTCGCTTCGCTCAAGTATAGCCAAGCGTCGCTCACACCTTAATGCGGCGTTATGTAGCAAGAGGAATTTATGAAAATTGATAGCACCAATATCAAGTACACAGATTTGTCAGATTGCCTCCATATGAAGATCAAGATTATTGGCAAATCAAATAGAAAAGGCAGTGATAAAAGTGTTGGCGGGCAAGAAAACTGCTCTGGATTTAACATTAATAAACATGTTTTTGACGGTATGTCAGTCAATGAGTACCAAATGATGATAGCTAATAGATTTCTCAAAGAAGACCCGCAGTTCTCACTGACAAAGCACTTAAAGTACGATATCGAAAAAGGGTTTTACGAACTACGCGATTAGCTACATAACAAATTGTTCAAGAGTGATTCGGCACGCGTGGCATTTTTACAGTGCGTTAGTTTTAGTGGTTAAGGTGGTATGCAGAGGCTTTGGTATTGCGTGCCTCACACCTTAACAAGGCGTTATGTGCCTAAAGCTAGGCATCAAATATTAATAGGTTGCGTATATGGATTCGTTCCAAGAGATTTTGGGTAAGGATGTAGCTAGTTGTTACATTCCGTTAGTCGAGAGTGTGTTAAATAATAGAAATCACACTATATATCAATTCATGTCGCATTCAGACTTCAAAACTCTACAAGAAAGTGATGTGGATGAAGCAAATGCCCAATATATTAAAGAGATTATATTTCGGTCACATTTTGCATCAATGTCTTCAATCGCAAAAAACCTTGAATGGCTTAAAGGTATGAAGTTCTCATATGAAAATGGCTTATATTTGCCTTTTTCATCATCAATGCGCTCCCTTATTGAATCTACCGCAGATAGTTTTGATGCCTTGTTACACGTAGGCATTACGTTGTCCGAGCACAACAGAGTTTTGAATAAAAAGTTGAAAAAGGGCGGAGGAGACTTTTTAACACTAACTGAGCTTGAAGATGTTTTGATTCATTACTCTCACGCCAGGAGAATTGGAAAAGGTGAAAAAGCTCCTACAACTCACAAAGCAAAGCAGCCATATGAATACATTAAAAGTCTCGATAGCAAAACTGGGCAAAAGTTTTATGAGTTGTATGGTGAATTATGCCAACTAACTCATCCAGCAGCACAGGGTGTTCTGCATATGATGCCTGCTATCAGTGACAGCGAGTTCTTCTTTGATGAACGATGCGGCAAAGAGAAAATAGAACTACTGCTAAAAAGAAACAAAGATCTAATGCCAGATCTAATTGCCTTTGCATTTAACCCCGGATTACTGACGTTAAAGGTTTTAAATCATTTAGACTTAAGTTCTTGTCATTCTGAGTATTTGAAGATAGTAAACTTTGATGCCATACCGGCTTGGCTTCGTTGTAAAAAGCATCTGAACGTATAAGCGGCACATAACAAACTGTTTAAGAGGGATTCGCAACGCGTGGCATTTTCGCTATGCGTTGGTTTAAGTGATTAAGGTGGAATGCAGCGGCTTCGGTATTACGTTGCTCACCCCTTAACAGGGCGTTATGTTTACTTGCATTTCAAAGGCTTAAAGGTCTAAGGCTCTAGTTCTTTGTCCCTTAAGCAATTCGTCCCTAGTAGGCTCAGCAAATCCGCATTGTCGGTCTCAGTTCTTGAATCTCTCAGCCCGTAAAACATGCCAATATTCGTGGGTTGCTTCATTGTCAGGTCGTGGCGGTCGGCTTATGGTTTAACTGGCTCAAAGTCGCTTTTGGATTCTTAGCCAATCAGCATTTCGGTTTGGCAGTTGCCTCGGCAATTCGGCATTGTTTTGCGCTTTGGTTGGAAAGAAAGGGCGCTTGTTGGTGCTTTGTCGGGTTGCCTCATTGGGCAGGGAAGTGGGATTACTAGTCTTGGGTTAGTCGCTTTTGGCGGCCAAGTTGGTTCTTGCCTTCTGGTTTGGTTCAGAAAACTGGTTTGAAATAACAGTTCTTTCTCAATTAAGTCAGTAACTTGTGGTAAAACATAACAAACAATTCAACAGTGATTCGCAACGCTTGGCGCTCTCACTTCGAGTTGAATTTAGTGTTTACGGCGCAGTTTTGGGGTTCAGTGCTTGCGCTGCTCACACGTTAATTGGGCGTTATGCTTTTTCTCAAACTTGTAGGTATGAGCACTTTACGTATTCAACAAATATCACTTTGTATCTTTACTAGAAATGAGGCTTTTATCCCTTAATAGACTCTAACTTTTCTGAAAACCATCGCAGCTCATCAAAAATTGCGTTCTGTCTTATCTAACTTATCAGTGGTTTGATAGAGTTATGATTCGATGTGTAAGGAGGGTTTTAGATGGGAACTATAATAGGCTTGGTCATTTTAGCAGCGATAGATTGGTATCTTGTTCGTAAAACAGGACTTCATATACATCAACTCATTTCCAAAAAGTATGCCGAGCATTCGCGTAGTAAAGAGCACCATAAATAAGACCTCTTTAGGCAACAGGCTAACGGTATGTGGCGTTGGAATTTTACCGAGCCTACTAATAGAACAAGCATAACAAACTGTTCAAGAGGGATTCGCAACGCGTGGCATTTTCACTATGCGTTGGCTTTAGTGTCTAAGGTGGTATGCAGCGGCTTCAGTATTGCGTTGCTCACCCCTTAACAGGGCGTTATGAAACAAGAGGAAATTTGAATGTCAGGCTTAGTATTAGAACTACAACGAGATGCATTGAATAATAGTGTAGGCACTTCTAGCCTTGTTCGTAAAGCTCTAGTAGTTTCCAAAAAACTGGGCATCAAGGATGTAGAGGGTTGGCTAAACCAAGAACTAAACGGATATACTGATCCTGAAGAATCTTTACCTATATATCGAGAGTTACATGGGGCTCTAAAGGTTCACAACCCGGTGCGAGGACTCATTCCTTTTCGCATTGCCAACTCATCACTTACTCATGATTTATCCCACAGGAAAATTCCGCATTCAATTGCAGAATTGGAAAGCACTATAAAGTCGAACGGTACTGGAAAATTAATAATGAATTATCCTCCGGAAATTCGAGATCGTTTGATGGAGGTAATGGATTTACCAATGGAACCTTTCCTTGAAGTTAGCACTAGCCAAATTGTGGCAGTCATTGACTCCCTGAGAAATGAAGTTCTAAATTGGGCTTTGGAGTTGGAGCAAAAAGGGGTTAAAGGAGAGGGTATGACTTTTTCACATACTGAAAAACAGGCGGCAGAATCCGTGACATATAAAATAACGAATAATATCGGTAGCATGCAAAATTCTCAGCTTCAGCAAGCTTCCGATAACTCACATCAGTCGATGGATTTTGAAGTTAACGACAGTCATGTTGCTGAATTTCTAGAAGTTCTCAAATCATCTATTAGTCAATTGCATCTGAATGAATCTGATGCCAAAGAGTTAAATGCCGAAGTAGCAACAATAGAACATCAACTAGCATCCCCGAAACCTAAAAAAATAATACTGTCAGAATCACTAAAAAGCGTAAGGAATATCATTGAGGGAACAACGGGTAGTATAGTCGCAACGGGGTTGTTAGCGCAGTTAGGTGTACTAATGAGCAATGTTTCATAACAAAGCATTTAAGAGTGATTCGCAACGCTTGGCGTTTTCGCTTCGCTCAAGTATAGCCAAGCGTCGCTCACACCTTAATGCGGCGTTATGTAACCGAGTACCCCACGTTTAGTAGACACTTTACTAAGTTAGATCTAGGGTCTAATTGAGAGGTGATTTATGGCTAAACATCGTAATCCAGCGTACACCGAAGAGTTCCGCAAAGAAGCAGTGCGTCTGGCCAGTCTTCCGGGCCGA
>NZ_SATR01000085.1 GCF_004551525.1 Vibrio ouci
AAACCACAAGGCAAGAACCAACTTGGCCGCCAAACGCGACTAACCCAAAACCAGTAATTCCACTTCCCTGCCCAATGAGGCAACCCGACTAAGCTTCAACAAACGCCCTGTCTTTCCAACCAAAGCGCAAAACAATAGTGAATTGCCGAGGCAACTGCCAAGCTGAAATGCTGATTGGCTAAGAACCTAAAAGCGACTTTGAGCCAGTTAAACAATAAGCCAACCGCCACGACCTGACAATGAAGCAACCCGCGAACATTGGCATGTTTTACGGGCTGAGAAATTCAAGAACTTAGACCGACAATGCGGATTTGCTGAGTCTACTAGGGACGGATTGCCAGAGGGACAAAGGACTAGAGCCGAAGACATTTAAGCCTTTGAAATACAAGTAAACATAACGCCAAATTAAGTAGTGAGCAACGCCATCACCTGACCTAACGCATTGTGCCGTAAACACTAAAGCTGATTCAAACTGAAAATGCCAAGCGTTGCGAATCTGCTTAAA
This sequence comes from Vibrio ouci, assembly GCF_004551525.1. GTDB lineage: Bacteria > Pseudomonadota > Gammaproteobacteria > Enterobacterales > Vibrionaceae > Vibrio > Vibrio ouci. The sequence continues at coordinate 506 of NZ_SATR01000085.1, forward strand.
TTTATTGTTAGTTTAACTTTCACACGAATCGCACGATTTAATTAAATTGAACATTTCGCACAAACGATTATACTCTTACTAGCAACTCAAGTTTGGAGCTTTAACATGCATACATTAACAGCAAATGACGCTAAACGTAATTTTGGCGAACTACTTCTTAGTGCTCAACGAGAGCCTGTAAAAATCAGCAAGAACAGCAAAGATGCTGTCGTTGTTATGTCTATTCAGGACTACGAAGAACTTGAAGCCATGAAAGCTGATTACATTAGACATTGCTTTGAGGCAGCAAAAGAAGACCTAGCACAAGGTAATGCCGTTGATGGCGAAACATTCTTGAAGAGCCTGTAACTTGAAGTATGCAAACGAACAAATATAAGCTAAGCAAATTAGCACAAAGCCATTTGCGTAAAATTAAAAGCTACACCGTTACGAACTTTTCCGAACTCCAATGGAATAGCTATAGAGACAGCCTACTAACTGCTTTTCAAATGCTCGCTGACAATCCAGCAGTTGGAAGAAACTGTGATGAGTTGTACCCTGGTGGCTTCTACTTCCCTGTTGGCAAGCACACAGCCTACTTTACCAAAGAAGACGGCTTTATTCTGATCGTGGCCGTTCTTGGTCAATCGCAACTGCCTCAGAATCATTTGAAATAATATTCACGCCCTAACAATCACAGTTAGGGTGCGGAGCCTGATTGGTAAACTAACGCCAAATTAAGTAGTGAGCAACGCTACCACGGAAACTAAACCATTGTGCCGTAAACACTTAAGCCAATTCAAACCGAAAATGCCAAGCGTTGTGAATCACTCTTAAATTTATTGTTATGTTTTACCACAAACACATGATTTAATTGAGAAAGAACTGCCATTTCTAACTAGTTTTCTGAAGCAAACCACAAGGCTGAAACCAACTTGACCGACAAAGGCGACCAACCTAAAAGCAAGTAATTCCACTTCCCTGCCCAATGAGGCAACCCGACCAAGTACCAACAAGCGCCCTTTCTGTCCAACCAAAGCGCAAAACAATGCTGAATTGCCGAGGCAACTGCCAAACCGAAGTGCTACTTGGCTAAGAACCTAAAAGCGGCTTTGAGCCAGTTAAACATGAAACCGACCGCCACGACCTGACAATGAAGCAACCCGCGAACATTGACATGTTTTACGGGCTGAGAGATTCAAGAACTTAGACCGACAATGCGGATTTGCTGAGTCTACTAGGAACAAACTGCCAGAGGGACAAAGAACTAAAGCCCAAATCATTTAAACCATTGAAATACAAGTAAACATAACGCCCTGTTAAGGTGTGAGCAACGCAATACCTAAGCTTCCGCATACCACCTTAAACACTAAACGCAACGCATAGTAAAAATGCCATGCGTTGCGAATCACTCTTAAACAGTTTGTTAACTGCGTTACTTCTTAGGCTTTGGAGCCTCGTCTTTCAAGTACCTTGTTCCCGGAGGAGTTGGCGCTTTAGGTGGCGGTGGTGCTGGTTTTTTCTCAGACATTTTGATTACCTACATTTTTCTCTCTGGTTGATCTTTTTGTATCACGCGCCTTGAAGGTGGCTTAGCTGGCGGTGGTGGAGGCGGCGGTGTTTTATTGGACATAGTCACTCCTTGTGATTGGTTTAATTGTTCTAATGAAATAGCAATAGCAGTTAGTTGCTGATTTAAAGTCTGATTAATTATTGGAGTTTCTTTTCTCGGAGAAGATACGTCCAAGTTACCAACAACAAATAATGAAGATGCTATTATGAAAGGTATGCTTGAATACAGAAGCCAACCGAAAGATTTATGTACATGCTCAGAGCGAATGTCATTTACTTTTGTATTGTGAGAAGAGCAATCCCGAAACTTATTGTACACAAAGTCAGAAACCTGTTGGTCTACGTCGACTTCTGGTTGTGCTGCCTCTGGATATTGAGTGTTGTAAGTTCTAATACTCTCAGCATGCTCTAAGAGTTCAGCTCTGTAGTTGTCAATTTCGCTCGCTATTGGCATCCCTTCGTATTCATTTCCCCAAAAGGCTTTGACCAGATGTCTTACACAAAAAATAGCTAGCACTAAACAAGTCAATACGGAAAGTATGAAAATGCCAATAACGGGATGATTCTGCTCAAAATCTAACATTCTGATCATGTAGCTTAGTACCGCAAAGCCCGTAGCTATCAGTGCGAAATTAATTTGAACCCTACCTACTAACTTTTCCCGCACTTCCATTTCATGAAAGTACGTTTTCTCATAGAGCTCGTACAAACTTTGCTTATTCATTTATCTCCGTTCTCAAACTAATTGAAAGCAGTTAACGCCCAATTAAGGGGTGAACAACGCTTCCACCCAAACCTAAAGCATTGTGCCATAAACACTAAATTTGAAGTAGAAGCAAAAATGCCGAGCGTTGTGAATCCCTCTTAAATTGCTTGTTATGAGCGTTTTAAAGGGGGTGACTATGTCTCGTTTTGGGCAAGTTTTTACCTGTGAACTTTTAGGGGTATTATCACCACATTCCAACGTCAAAACCTCGGCTTACGATGATAAAACAACGAGAATACCGCTGTCCAATTTGGAAAGACCCTAAAACCTGTACCTGTCCTTCATGCGACAACCACAGAAAAGTGCAAGCCAGTAGGGCCGCCATAGAAACTGCGACAAGAAAGAACTTTGCTTCTGGTTCTAAATTTGCCTCTGTTCACATAGCACCTGAGCCTGTTGTACCCAAAGAAACGACTAGAGAGAAAATCGAACGACAACGCCAAGAACGATACGAAGAAGCAGAAAAAGGCTGGGCAAAGCTACAAGCTGAAAAACAAAACCAATTTTTACTTGGGTGGACACAAAACAAGCAAACCAGACCACTTGAACAGGTCTGGGAAGAACTGTTTACTGCCGAAACAACCAACACACAAAAGCGCTATATCAAACAATGTAACGTACACCTGAACAACCCTGTGAAACAGGGTGAAATCATTATTGTTCCAACAAGTGAACCCACTACCCCAAAAGACAAGCAAGCTTTAGCAGAGCTAAAGGAAGAAGCTACTGCGGCCAGTAAAGAACTCGGCAAGCTCAGCGATGAGCACGTGTCTATGGTCAGTCGACACTTAGAGCTTCTTGACCACTACGCAAACCAACAACCAGATATTCAAGAAGCTGATACCAATGATAATACCCCTGACCTTTACGCCCACGCTTCTACAGGCGTTGGTATGGCTACAGCAGCAGTACAGCAACATTTAAATAATATTAACGGTGTCTTGTTAGAGATTAATGACCTATACGCTGGTCAAGTAGCCATGGCAAGCCGTACTGGCGGAGTCAATTATGGCTCATTTGTCTCTCAGCGTGCCGAACTATTCAAGAAATTAGACGGTTCATTCGCTGCACTATCAAAGCGCACAGTACAGCTACCCGTTTATACACAAGTAAAACGCAACCTCAAACTGTCAACTAAATCAGTGATTCATAACGCTGACGAGATATTGAAATCAGGTTTTGTTAAAAACCTTGGTAAACGAATTGCCAATGTCTCCATTGGAGTATCCGCGACAAAAGGAGTTGGTTATATTGGTTTAGGGCTAGGTGCTGCTAGCGGAGTGAATAACATCTATGAAGCTTGTAAAGTCGATGGAACAGGAAACTGTAGCAAAACAACTAGCAAAGAAGTTGTAGCTTTCTTCGGAGGCGCATATTTAGGTGGTAAAATGGCGGCATGGGCCGTAGGAGGAACACTACTCCTTCTTGGTAGCGCCTCAGCTCCAGTTGTTGCAGTTGCATCAATAGGTGCATTTGTCACAGGAGGCACTGTAGGCGGCATGCTAGGCTCTAGCGTTGGAAAAGAACTAATTGACGGTGTCTATGAACTGTATGACTGGGTGGTGGAATAATATATGTCTGATGCTGCACTATGGGAATACCTAATTGCAATACCGGCTATCATTATGGGTAGCTACCTGATTGTTTGGGCGATTCCTGGGGTAATAATACTTTCTATAGTTTCTTTGGGTAGTAATAAACATATTGTGTTTATCGATAAACAGCTAGCAAAGTGCTTAAGCAAATACTATGACGAGAAAGGATATATGAAACCTCGTTATCAAATGCCTTACTCAATTTCTAGTAGGTTCACCAATTATTGCATTGCTTACCCCTTTATTAAAAACCGAGCTAAAACGAACTCTTTCAAGTTCAAATGTTTTATGTGGATGAACTCCCTTGGCTACTGGAGCTTCTGGGGAACCGGAATCTTCATAATACTAGCAAAAATGCTGCGACTTATACCTTAACTAGCAACGATGGTATAGCTCATAACGCCCAATTAAGTTGTGAGCAACGCTGCCACATTGCCTAAGCACTTCACCGTAATCACCAAACTAATTGAAACCGAAAGCGCCGAGCGTTGAGAATCAGCTTAAATTGTTTGTTAGCCATATACTAATTGGTATATCATCCCTTAAAACTCTCTTGAGGACAACAATCATGCTAATGGTTCTAAATACACGCGGTTTCAACCATAAAGAAGCTTATGGCGATAAACGAGTTGTTATGGATGCTGACTATTCGCAAGTTAAGCGTGCAAACATACAGAATCTCGCTGATGTAACACTAATCGTGCGTTTTAGTTATACAGAACATGGGCAAGTTGCGATTGAGAAATACGATAACATTAGCGTTAAAGAACACGAAACCACAAAAGACTTCGACCTCAACGATGCTGATAAAGGCGTTTTATTTCTGGGTGATCTTACTTCTCTAGAAATAGTAAACAAAGATTCAGCAGCAATCCTTTACCCAAAAGCTTTCAACAAGCTCGGACACTTTAATCAATTTACACTCAAGTGGGCTTGATATGGCTAACGCCAAATTAAGTAGTGAGTAACGCTACTACCCAACTAAACCATTGTGCCGTAGACACTTAAGCTGATTCAAAGCAAAAATGCCGAGCGTTACGAATCTGCTTGAATTTATTGTTATGTTTTACCACAAACACATGATTTACTTGAGAAAGAACTGCTATTTCTCACTAGTTTTCTGAAGCAAACCACACGGTATGGGTCAATTTGACCACCAAAGGCGTCCAACCAGAAACGAGTAATTCCACTTCCCTTCCCAATGAGGCAACCCGACCAAGAAACAACAAGCGCCCTATCTTTCCAACCAAAGCGCAAAACAATGCTGAATTGCCGAGGCAACTGCCAAGCCGAAATGCTGATTGGCTAAGAACCTAAAAGCGACTTAAAGCCACTTAAACTAGAAG
>NZ_SATR01000086.1 GCF_004551525.1 Vibrio ouci
TTCCATGTCACATGTGACACAGAAGATCTGCAATGAAATTGCACACAAATTAAATACGCGCCCACGCAAAAGACTTGGGTATAGAACACCAACGGAGTATATTCATGCGCATCTGTAAAAAGTGTCGCACTTCAAACTTGATACTAAGAGCCGAATACACTGTACAACATGCTTCTTTAAGCAAACTTTGAGAATGATGTACTTTTAGCTGGCGCAATTACGTAGCTAATAGTCAATTCATCTTTATCATCACCATGCCTAGACCTATACAGGACTTGTTCCACTTTCAACGCTAAATAATAACCATTGGTATTCTGTAAAACTGCAATTTCACCGACTCGTAAACTAGAGCTTCTTTCCTCAAGATAAAACGAAGAATCAGTAGCATCAACAATGTCGGATATTTCTTTGAAACTTTCGGGAACTATTGATAAAGAATGGATAGATTCAGGGTCATTGTATATCCATATAGAGCCCGAACCACATCTAGACCAATACAATTCAAAAGCCATTTCTCCCTCACCAACCCAATAACGGCCGTTATTAGCTGTCGGATTAACAGTAACTTTGGACTTTGTAGCAGGGTTACTAAAAGATGCAGGCACATCAAAAGTGATTGGGTTTATGGGAGAAACTTCTCTAGCAAAGGGACTCGAACCTCTCTTAGGTCGTGGTTTTACGGATTTCCCCCACAGGTTGCTAATGAGCTCGCAGTAACTATTTTCGTAATCTAATGGCTCAAAACTTAGATATAACTTGCTAGAAACAAACGTCGGAGTCTTATTGGGTGAGTCATTATTAACAACTATAGGGATTACCCTGTTACTTCCCAAATCTGCCATTATTTGAGCAGTAATTATCATTTTTTCATAACCGACACCACCACTGCGCATGTCATTAGCTTTTTTTACATACGACTCCGTACATATTAAAACAACTCTATCTGCATCAGTTAGACCAGATTCCATAAAATAAGGTAGGTCATCGCCAACTCTCAAATCCCATTGGTCTAGTGTCACTGCAACTCCATTTTCTTCTAAACGTGTTGCTAGCGCTAGAACCCACGCTTTATGTTCTTCACTATCATGAGAGTAAGAGAAAAACACTTTAGGTACTTGCATCTGATTAACCTTAAACTATCTACTAAAATTTAACTTCCAAAGACTTATGCCCAACTAGGCTTATAACGCCCTGCTAAGGGGTGAGCAACGCAATACTGAAGCCGCCGCAAACCACCTTAATCACTAAACTCAACGCATCGTAAAAATGCTACGCGTTGCGAATCCCTCTTGAGCAGTTTGTTAGTCGCGAGGCACCGAGCGACAATTTTAAGCCGAACCAAGCTTTGCGAACAACAAACTTTATGTGCTTTGATGCACTTAAGTCAGGCGTAGTATCAAAGCGGCTAGTCAATGAAACCACTTGGAACAAACAACGTCGTAGAAAACGGACTGACAACACCAAAAAACGCTTTTGGAAAACCAATCTCACAGTGCGGACTTTCAACAAAATCACTGAAACCACGTGGAACTTACCACACCAGAGAAAACGTCTTTTCAGCGAGTAAATCGGCTTTTGTACCAACAAACTCACCGAGCAGAGTTGCAGCCAAAAACAAATTCTCGATTGCCCTGTTCTGTCAGCACCAAAGAACTAAACAACCGCTAGGACACTTGCAAAACTGTGGACTTTAAACAGTTGAAACTGAGTTTTGACCATCGACGATGAATCTTTATACCAAACAAACAGCTGCCAAATTTTAAGCTCAGAAACATGATTTTGATTGCTAGCTTTTTCTGGCGACTAACGTCCAATTAACGTGTGAGCAGCGCAGACACTGAACTTGAACACTGCGCCGTAAACACTAAATTCAACCCGAAGTGAGAGCGCCAAGCGTTGCGAATCACTGTTGAATTGTTTGTTATGTTTTACCACAAGTTACTGACTTAATTGAGAAAGAACTGCTATTTCTGACTAATTTTCTGAACCAAGCCACAAGGTAAGAAGTGACTTGACCACCAAAGGCGGCCAACCTAAAACGAATAGTTCCACTTCCCTGCCCAATGAGGTAACCCGAGCAACTAACAACAAGCGCCCTTTCTTTCCAACCAAAGCGCAAAACAATGCTGAATTGCCGAGGCAACTGCCAAACCGAAATGCTACTTGGCAAAGAACCTAAAAGCGACTTTAAGCCAGTTAAACCCGAAGCCAACCACCACGACCTGACAATGAAGCAACCCGCGAACATTGGCATGTTTTACGGGCTGAGTGATTCAAGAACTTAGGCCGACAATGCGGATTTGCTGAGTCTACTAGGGACGAATTGCCAGAGGGACAAAGAACTAAAGCCTAAGACCTTTAAGCCTTTGAATTTCAAGTAAACATAACGCCCAATTAAGTAGTGAACAACGCGACCACTTAACTAAAACATTGTGCCGTAAACACCAATGCCGATTCAAACCAAAATTGCCAAGCGTTGTGAATCTGCTTAAATTGTTTGTTATGTTTTACCACAACTCACTGACTTACTTGAGAAAGAACTGCTGTTTTAAACTAGGTTTCTGAACCAACCCACAAGGCAAGAACCAGCTTGGCCTCCAAAGGCGACCAACCTAAAACAAGTATGAACACTTCCCTGCCCAATGAGGCAACTCGACTAAGCCCCAACAAGTACCCTTTCTTTCCAAACAAAGCGCAAGACAATGGTAAATTGCCGAGACTACTGCCAAGGTAGGATGTTGCTTGGGAAATATCCTCACAGCAACTTTAAGCCAGAGAAACATAAACCTAGCCTACTCGCCCTGACAATGAAGCAACCCACGAATATTTGCATGTTTTACGGCCTAAGAAGTTCAAGAACTTATGCCGACAATGCTGATTTGCTGAGTCTACTAGGGAATAATTGCCAGAGGGACAAAGAACTAGAGCCTAAGATGTTTAAGCCTTTGAAATACAAGTAAACATAACGCCCTGTTAAGGTGTGAGCAACGCAATACCGATGCCCCCGCATACCGCCTTAAACACAAAACGCAACGCATAGCAAAAATGCCAAGCGTTGCGAATCTGCTTAAATTTATTGTTATACGCCTATTTCAGTACACCCGATTGAACTGCGTTATTGAGCCTAGACTCGACTTCTCGCCACAGCAAATTACTACCTTTGGAAATGCGTTCGCCATTAAAGGCAAAAACTTTTTCTTTGGCTATATTGTGTTTCTTCCAGCCATGACCTTCACCATGAATGTTGTGAAGTAAAGGGGGAACTCGATCGATTGCCTTAGCAAAGCGTGCTTCGGGGCTGACACCTTCTTCAAACTCTTCCCAGAGATTAGAGAACTCTTCTCGGCTTGCTTCTGGCAATAGTCGAAATAACTTCTGTATGCATGACCTTTCGAGTTGTTTGTTTTCTTCTGTTTCAGCAGAGTAAATAACCGTATCACCGGCCTCAATTTCACCCAAGTCATGGATGAGTAGCATTTTCATGACACGAACGATATCAACTGCTTCATTAGCAAAATCTTTGAGTAAAAGAGCACTCAGACAAACATGCCAGCTATGTTCTGCTGAGTTCTCATATCTGTCTAACCCTACAGGTTTAGTTTGTCTTTCTATCGATTTAAGTTTCTCGACCTCTACCATAAAGTCGACTATTCCCTTAATTTCTTCCACACTAAGTCCTTTTGATGTGCAATATTTGATTGACGTATAACGCCAAATTAAGTAGTGAGCAACACTACCACCTTACTAAACCATTGCACCGTAACCACAAATCTCAACTTGAATTGATAATGCCGAGTGTTGCGAATCTGTCTTAAATGCCTTGTTAGGTTACCTACATGATGCAGCCAAAGTTTAGCACCAAGGTGCTGAATTAGTTACAAAACTACTGGCTTTGGCCGCAGATGTAAAACTGAAAACTACGAAACTCAAACCCCACTAACAAAACGAACTTGGCTAAGAAGCGACATGCGCTAGACAACCAAAATTGAAGATCTCGAACTGACAAAGGATTCGTTTAACCAGCCTGACAACCAAATGCGACTAAAAACCAATATTCACGGATTAGTCACCAAGAAAAAGAAACCACACCAAAGAACTATCACGAAAAAGTTAGAGCCAGTAAGTGACTACGCAACCGCAAACGCTTCACATATAGTGCCACCGGAAAGGTCGTGAGGTTAGTAAACCAACAGGTGAAAATCACAATCACCAGACAAGCTCTCGGAATAAAACCCCTTTTCTACTCTTGTAAACTAACGCCGCATTAAGTAGTGAGCAACACTACCACCTTACTAAACCGTTGCACCGTAAACACAAAACTCAACTTGGATTGAAAACGCCGAGTGTTGCGAATCTGTCTTAAATGCCTTGTTAGTTTACCTACATGATGAAGCCAAAGTTTAGCGCCAAGATGCTGAATTAGTTATAAAACTACTGGCTTTGGACGCAGATGTAAAACTGAAAACTACAAAACTCAAACCCAACTAACAAAACGAACTTGGCTAAGAAGCGACATGCGCTAAACAACCAAAATTGAAGATCTCAAACTGACAAAGAATTGGTTCGACCAACTCGACAACCAAGTACGACTAAAACCAATATTCACGGATTAGCGACCAAGAAAAAGAAGCCACACCAAAGAACTATCACGAAAAAGTTAGAGCCAGTAAGTGACAACCCAACCGTGAACGCTTCCCATATAGTGCCACCGGAAAGTTACTGTGATTAGCAAACAAACAGGTGCAAAGCACAATAACCGGACAAGCTCTTGGAATAAAATCCCTGTTCTACTCTTGTAAACTAACGCCGCGTTAAGGGGCGCAGGCACGCACTACAAAAGTGACCGCATTACGCCTTAACCACTAAACAAACTGCAAACCGAAAATGCCACGCGTGCCAAGTCCCTCTTTAACGCTTTGTTATGTTCGTAGTTCAAGTTTGACTTGTGTAGCCTCTAAATCTGTTAAATCGTAGAACTTTCGTTTTGCTATGGCCTTCACTGGGTTGTCTAGCTTTCTGATATTACGTAATTTCCACGCCAACCAGCCATTTGCAAACTCTGATTCATCACAGCCTGAAAGCTCACAATCCTCTTTCACCCACGGCTCACACGCGACAATATCAACAACAGCGACAACCCACCCTGTCAAATCTTCATCACCTTCTGTCGTTAGCCGTCTGCGATTTTGGACCAGAGCAACATTGAGCATTGGTAACACTTCTGGATGCCAAGTTCTGATTTCCAGCAACTTGGTTTGGTTCGCGATCATTGTCCCCCAAGGCTCAACTACAGATAGAGCTTTCACATTTTTCTCCAAAGAACATAACGCCCAATTAAGTTGTGAGCAACGCTGCCACATTGCCTAAGCACTTCACCGTAATCACCAAACTGATTGAAACCGAAAGTGCCGAGCGTTGCGAATCAGCTTGAATTGTTTGTTAGGCAAATTTTCTGCATACTCACTAAC
>NZ_SATR01000010.1 GCF_004551525.1 Vibrio ouci
AGGCTTTGTTTCCTTACTCGGTTTTAGTTAAAAACGCGCCTAAAATGACTAGTTGTTAGGCTATTACTACTGTTTTAGGCATACCTAACCCTGTCAGCTTATTTAACGCTTTTATCATGGCGTAAGTCTCACCAACCTGCGCATTGTAACTTCTTAAACTTAATGTACCGCTGAGCAGTTTCTTCACACGGAACATCGTCGTCTCTGAGAGCGAACGTTTATGGTAGCCGTACTTCTTTTTCCAATGCTTATTTGAACCATATAGCTTCTGACAGCCGACCGCTAGATTGCGGGGATGACCTTGCTCCCAGAAGGCTGCGCCTTCCCTCGGAGGAATAAGCGGAATAGCATTTTTGACGCGAATAGCTTCGTAGCACAACCTTGTGTCGTAAGCACCATCGCCAGATATCTCATTGATTCTTCGGCGAGTCTGTTTGAGTAAGTTTGGAAGTGCTTCTCCGTCGCTTACATTCGATAAACTTAATTCAGCGGCAATGATTTCATGCGTGTTTGTATCGACCGCTAAATGTAGCTTTCTCCAGACTCGACGCTTCCCATCAGTGCCATGCTTTTTGACTTTCCATTCGCCTTCGCCGTAGACCTTCAGACCAGTCGCATCAATGGCTAAATGCTGGATAGCTCCTTTAGTTTTTGGCTTGAACGCGACGTTGACCGTTTTGGCTCGCTTGCTAATGCATGAATAATGAGGGCATGACAATGGCAGTTGAGCAAGCTTGAAAACAGAATTGATGAATCCTTGCAGGCCTCTCAACGGCATTGAAAATACCCGTTTGACCATAAGAGCCGTCGTAATGGCTAAGTCACTAAACAAACGAGGTCTGCCACGGTTACCTTGCTTGACCTGTTTCCAGTGTTGGATTGCCTCTTCATCAATCCAAAACGTCAATGAACCACGATTGATTAAAGCTTGGTTATATTGCTTCCAGTTAGTTGTTTTGTAGCGAGGCTTGGCCATTGATCTAAGTATTTGAGTGAACTTAGCTGATCAGATCGTCGGTTAATGAGTTAGTTCCCTGATTTAGGAAACAAAGCCCCTTTTCTAGCAAAAACATATGCAACCAGCGACGAGATAATTAGACACCAATAAGCAATTTGATAAAAACTGAGGCATTGATAGGTCGAGTCCATCGACTCATATTGAGCTAAGCTATAAGCACCGTGTCAAATTGGTAACTAGTGTGATTATATTTAACTTCTGCTAAACGAGAGACAGTCACTTGAGTCCCTGAATTATCAATGGTTTTTCTTCACTAACCATTGCTCTATCATAAAGAAAATCTAACGTGTAAAAAGGAATTCCCATGTCTGTAGAAGACGATAAGCAAGCGCGTCACAAAGCGAGACAGCAAAAAGTCAAAGAACAAGTCGATGCTAGAGTGGCTGCTGCTCAAGAAGAGAAAGGGTTACTGCTGATCATCACTGGTAATGGCAAAGGCAAATCTACCTCTGGGTTTGGCACGGTAGCACGCGCCGTCGGCCATGATAAGAAAGCAGCCGTTGCACAGTTCATTAAAGGCACCTGGGCCAACGGGGAGCGAAACCTACTCGAAAAGCTTGGGGTCGAGTTTCACGTTATGGCCACGGGGTTTACTTGGGAAACTCAAAACAAAGCCGCGGATACTGAAGCTGCACAAATAGTTTGGCAAGAGTGTAAGCGCCTACTTACTGATGAGTCCATTGACGTAGTGCTGTTTGATGAACTGACCTATATGGTGAGCTATGGCTATATCGATCTTGATGAGGTCGTAGAAGCATTAAACAACCGCCCTAAGATGCAATCTGTGATTATTACTGGTCGCGGTGCTCATCGCACATTAATTGAAATGGCCGACACTGTCTCTGAAGTGAAAAATGTGAAACATGCTTTTGAGTCTGGAGTGAAAGCGCTGCAAGGTGTGGATTGGTAGCAATAACCTCACAACTATATAGTAGCTGGCAGCAAAGATAAGCTGCTGCCAGCTTTCTTAAATCAAGAGATATAACGACTCAGAAGCTCTTTTTGCCTTTCTGACATAACGGCAAGCTCATCTGAAGCCTCAAAGCAGTGACCAATACTCTCCGTATTGTCGGTAACAATTTCCGACACTTGAACAATGCTTCTAGAAACAGAATCTGTGACATCCGCCTGCTCTGAAGAAGCGGCAAAAACTAAGGAATTTTGCTCCGAGATCTTTTGCACCGCCAAAGTAATCTCATTAAATGCACCTAGAACATGCTGAGAGGATTCCTGACTACCCTTAATCAAATTAACGTTATGAAGCGTCAAATCACTCACAATGGAAGCTTGTTCTTGTAGCGCCTCAATCACATTCTGTATTTCAGCGGTCGAATCTTGAGTTTGAACAGCAAGTCCCCTAACTTCGTCTGCGACAACGGCAAAGCCTCTACCTTGCTCCCCTGCTCTTGCCGCTTCTATAGCAGCGTTTAGAGCGAGCAAATTAGTTTGATCGGAAATGTTATTAATCACCTCAATGACACGGCCGATATCTGAAGAGTGACCTTTTAACTCTCCAATCATTTCAGCTGAGCGATTAATTGATTTTGCGACTTCTTCACTACTTCTTTGCGCATCATCAATGTGCTTTTGACCAATTGAAACGAATTCAAGTGCAGAGTCAGACGCTTTTTCTGCCGCGGCAGCATTGGCGTTGACCTCTTTTGCTGTACTCGATAGTTCAGTCACAGCCACACTTATTTGAGCAAACTGCTCCTTTTCCAAATGTGAACTTTCCCTTGATTGATGCATGATAGAATTTAGCTCTGTTGCCGCTGCTGCAACCCCATCAATGTTGACGTTGACTTGCTCAATAATGTGCCCGATAGACTCCCCTAGGCCATTAATCGAGCTCGATAAACTGCCTAGTTCATTCTTCCCTACATATTGATATCTTACGCTAAAGTCACCGTTCGCCATTTCATTCAGCTTCATAGCTACGTCATTGATTGGTCTAGCAATAGTGCTTGCTACATAAGTAATGAACAACAGGGATACCAATGAAATGATGGCTAATTCGATGAGGCTGTGAATCGCGACTTGATCAGCATGAGCTTGGGTTTGGCGGAAGTCCTCACGAATACTTGAATTGATTTCATCAGAAAACTCAGCCAAAGATTGGATTAGCTTTGACGCTAGTTCGTCAGATTCCTTTAAAAAGCCAGCATACTCTTCACTGTATGCAGAATACTTGTTTTTGACCTCAGGGAGATTTCGCACATGATGATAATAATTTTTATAATTCTCTAGTCGCAACTGGGTAGCACTTTTACCATCATCGATAAAGTTTCTTTCAATGCTTTGATACCAAGAGTCTAAAGCACTGATAAACGTCCCATCTAAGCCTTCTCGACCAGCCGCTTTCAAGAACAATAATCTTATTTCATACGTCGACTGTATTTCATTGTCATAAACTGAATTAATCTTGCTGAGAGACGAACTACTGTAGCTATTCAGATTAGTAATATCGCTATTCAGGACGTTCAAGTTGTAGATATTAACAATGGTAAATAGTACTACCATTGACAAAAATGAGAGCAGTAGCTTTGTTTTAATTCGGAGCCGAGATAGGAATTTAACCATACGTCTTTTGTCTCAATATACGTTAATGAATTTAAGACAAAATTACACAAACTTAACAACACTGTATGTAGGTTTATTCTCTCGGGAGTAGGATAAGGGAGTAAGGATTGAGGCAATATAGCAGTCTAAGGCAATGACAGAATAGCGTTGAAAATCAAAGCACTAAGTTAACAGTTTTATCCAATTAAGAAATCCGAGCAAACATTGCGTTCGCTCGGATTTTGTACAGATTTTAGTTAAAAAGTCCTTTCAGTAAACCGTCAACGGCTTTCTTGGTCTCTTCATCTTTAATCTTGTCTGTCAGCTTCTCTACACCACGGTCGATTTCTTTCTGAGCTTTTTGCTTAAGCACATCATCAAACACAAGTTTGAACTTAGGCTCTGCCCATTTACCCGACACATTGATTGGAATTGTGACATCTTTTAGCTCATCGATATCTTTACCGCCTTGCCCTTCTAGCGTACCAACAATAGACGTGCTGACCGTGAAGTCGACCGTCTGATTAAGGTAGTTCGCCGCACCGTTACCACGAATTCTCAGTAATGGAGACTGCATAGTCAGGTCGTTGGTCGATACATTGCCTTTGTTCAGCTTCAGGGTTGCTTTCATCGCGCTGAAGTCCGTTTTCTGAACTTCACCTTTCGACTCTACTTTTTGGCCCTTAATCTTGGCGTAATTTTCACGGATCAACTGCGCCACGTTGATGCCATGAACCGCACCGTCTTCGAAGTTAATCGCAATCGTGCCAACCAAGTTCTTCTGAATACCTGTTGGCGTTAAGCTGCTGCCTTTAACATCAACATTAATATTACCGGTACCTTCTAGCATATCGTTATTCGCCACATCTTGAAGCAGCGGTAACACCTTAACGCCTTTGATGCGCTTTTTCGCCGTGTAAGAAGCTGGAGACTTACGCGCATCAAGTCGTGCAGTGGCACTGATCGAACCTTGGTACAGGTTAGAGGTGAAGGATTTCAGCTCTGCAATACCGCGATTCACTGAGAAGCTTGCCTTAACATTTTGCATCTTAGCGTTATTCGCTTTGAACTTATCAATAGTGATATCGCCCATTACATCTAACGTTTTCAGTGCAGATAGGTCTGGTTCAACTTCTTGAGCTGGCTTTTTAGGTGATGTCTTGGCCGTTTTAGACTCACTGTTAGCAGGGGCCGCTTCCGAGTTAGTTTCACTTGCCTTACTTTCTTGAGCCTGACCTAAGCCAAGGAACTCATCCAAATCAATATTTGGGCTGTGCAGTGAGAAACGAACTTTCGGGATGTCTGCCAAAGTAATGTCTGCTTTACCATCAAACGCCAATGCATTTGCTGTTAGCTTTTCTAGCACAAAGCTTAAATGGTTTTTGGTCAAATCAAATGAAAGATCCGACGCCATATCCACTTTCATTGGTGATTGCGGCAGCGAGTCACCTTTGAATGTCGCGTCCAGTGTCAGTTGGTTCATCACAACTTTGCTGATCGCTTGATCAACCGTCAGTGACGCTGCACCTTTCATATCGATATCTAAACCCGCAGCTTGACCCACCACTGAGTATGTCAATGCGTTGGCTTTATCAAACTCAAACGTTTCTAAGCCAATTTTTGCACTGTCGATCTGAGTAGCAGGATCGCTGAAGCTGGCATCTAAGTTGATATTGCGTAGAGCATATTGTTGGAAACCTTTCGCTAGCTTAAATTCAGCATCGCCACTAGCAGCAAATTTCTGCTTGTTCGCTTCGCCTTTCGCCGCGAAATCCACTTTGGTCCAGGTGTCCACTGCAAACTCAGAAAGATTCAGTGAGACATCATAGAGCTTAGTGAATGTGCCAGCCTGCTTATCTTGGATTTCAACCGATGCGTTAGATACCGTCACACCGGCTAGATTGATTGTCCACGCAGAAGCACCGCTTTGTTCTGTTGGTGTTGACTCTGCCGGCTTTGAATCTGATGTTGTCGCAGCTGGCGCAGATTCAGTCGCGGTCGCTTGAGCAGTTTGTGCTTGCGTCAACGCATCAATGTTCTTAGAGCCATCTTTCAATGTTTCTAACGAGAAAGCCGCGCCATCTAAGGTGATATTGCCGATTTCTAGTTGTTGGCTGAATAATGGCATCACAGAAACATCGATGCCAACCGTGTCCACTTTGAACATGTTTAGTTGCTCAAAGCCTTGCGGGTTACGCAGCTCTGTTTGGCCGAGCTCAAAACCAATTGATGGGAAAAATTGCCAGCTAATATCACCTTCAATCACAAGATCTAACCCAGTATGGGTTTTCGCTTGCTCGACAATAAGCGGCTTAAACTGGTTAGGGTTAACCAGTACAACGAGCGCAATTATAGCGCCCAAAATTGCAACCACAGGAATTGCAATAAACAGGAACAGTTTCTTCATCAGCATTATCCTTGCTAAACGAGTCTTACCAAACAGGCAACAACCCCAAGTATAAGTCTTCAAAAAGAATATTTGAGACCATAAAAAGAAAGTGGCACTTAAAGTGCCACTTATCTCATAAAAAATAAAGCCTGATTGCTTATCAAATGATTAAGCTTTCAGAAGTTTTGCAATGTGCGCTTTTAGTACATCGATAGCGATACGGTTTTTACCACCACGCGGTACGATAATGTCTGCGTATTGTTTCGATGGCTCGATGAACTGCATAAACATTGGACGAACCGTCTCTTGGTACTGCTTTAGAACTGAGTCCATAGTACGACCACGTTCTTCTACATCACGCTTAACGCGGCGTAATAGACAGATATCAAGTGGTGTATCCATAAATACCGTCGCATGCATTAGGTCACGCAGACGTGGGTCAGTCAGAAGTAGGATACCTTCAAGGATGATAACCTTCTTCGGCGTCATCGGCGTAGTATTGTCTGTACGAGTATGATCTGTGTAGCTGTACTCAGGAACTTCTACCGCTTCACCTTTGACTAGCTTTTCTAGATGCTCACACAGTAAGTCGTGATCAAGCGCGCTCGGGTGGTCATAGTTGGTTTTAACACGCTCTTCCATGCTTAGGTGGCTTTGATCGTTGTAGTAGCAATCTTCCGTAATCACACCAATTTGATGATCGCCCACTTTCTCACGTAATTCGTTATAGATAGTGCTCGCGATTAAACTTTTTCCAGAAGCAGACGCGCCAGCAATACCGACGATGACGCATTGATTATTATCAGACATTATTCTTGCACCCGATGATTTAGATTGGTGTCTTATGCTAATACTAGCAGTGCCAGTATGGACAAGCCCTAGGTATGAGCATAATTTTGGATAAACCGCCTGATTATAGGGAGTTAAGACCTTTGTTGCTAGCAAGGATTGTGAAGAAATAAGTAAATAGAATAAAAGCCACTCACGCAATCGATTACACAGAATAAAAACAAAAAGAGCGCTCATTGGCGCTCTTTATTAGTGGATAAAAAATCCGCTATTCGACCATGGTAAACATAATGTTTTCAGGCTTAGTCTTGCCTCGCCAATATAAACGAGAGCTTACTGCTTCTGCCATTGCCATATATTGCTGCGCATGTTCAGACTCAGGGCGAGCTGCCACTGTCGGCTTGCCATTGTCGATATCTTCACGCATTTGAATATGCAGTGGAATTTGCGCTAACAAATCTAGGCCATACTCGCTCGCCATTTGTTCAGCCCCACCAGCGCCAAAGATGTGCTCTTTCTCGCCGCAGTGACTACAAATGTGGTAGCTCATGTTTTCAACCACACCGACAACCGGCACATCCACTTTGCCAAACATAGCGGCGCCCTTACGCGCATCAGCCAATGCTAAGTCCTGCGGTGTCGTAACAATCACAGCGCCTGTCACTGGCACTTGCTGAGAAAGAGTCAACTGAATATCGCCGGTACCCGGCGGCATATCAATCACCAAGTAATCCAGTTCTGGCCATTCAGTTTCATTCAATAGCTGAGATAAAGCTTTTGCTGCCATAGGACCGCGCCAGATCGCCGCTTCATCTTTAGAAACTAAGTAGCCAATTGAGTGAGTGTAGATACCGTGGGCAGCAATAGGCTGCATCCACTTATTGTCACGCACTTCCGGTCTAGCCTCAGTCTGACCAATCATCAAAGGAACCGAAGGACCATAGATGTCAGCATCTAGCAGGCCAACTTTAGCACCAGACTGAGCAAGCGCCAGTGCTAAGTTCACCGACGTAGTCGACTTACCTACCCCGCCTTTCGCTGACGTCACCGCAATAACGTTTTTAACCCCTTTAATCTCATGGGCAACATGAGTTTCTAAAGGCTTAGGTGAAACATTGATTGAATAATCAAACTGAGCGACCTCTGCTGAAGCTTGTCGGCTCGCTATCCACTCATTAAGCCCAACAACTAAATCATTGGCTGCAAAAGGAATATCAATAGTGAAACCTTGTGGCTTTACTGAAACGATATTGGCTGAAGAGGCCCATTCCGAAATAAGAGATGGGTGCTCAAATTGGTTCAACCAATCACAGAAATCTTGCTTTGAAGTGAACTGACGCATAGGTCCTCCTTATGCATCTAATCGTAACACTCCACCAGCCGATACTGAACCCTGAAAAAACTAAGGTAATCCAGTCGTTCCGACCTTGGAGTCACTGGTGGGATAAGGTAGTATTACTCTCTATTTTTTTATACATCATTAGAAGCGAATATTAAGTATGGCGACTGATCCAAGAAAACTACTGGTCACTTGTGCCCTTCCGTACGCTAACGGTTCGATTCACCTAGGTCATATGCTTGAACATATTCAAGCGGATATCTGGGTTCGCTACCAACGCCTACGTGGCAACACTGTAAACTTCATCTGTGCTGACGATGCTCACGGCACGCCAATCATGCTAAAAGCACAACAGATGGGTATTACGCCAGAAGAGATGATCGCTGCAGTAAGTGAAGAGCACCAAAAAGACTTCGCTGGCTTCGATATTAGCTTTGATAACTACCACAGCACACACTCTGAAGAGAACCGTGAGCTGGCTTCGCACATCTACCTAGAGCTTAAGAAAAACGGTTTCATTTCTAGCCGTACTATTTCTCAGCTATTTGACCCTGAGAAAGAGATGTTCCTACCGGATCGTTTCGTAAAAGGTACCTGTCCTAAGTGTAAGTCAGAAGACCAATACGGTGATAACTGTGATAACTGTGGTGAAACGTATAGCCCAACTGAACTGATCGATCCTAAATCAGCAGTATCTGGCGCGACACCAGTCATGAAAGATTCAGAGCACTTCTTCTTCGACCTGCCGCAGTTTGAAAGCATGCTACAAGAGTGGACTCGCTCTGGCTCACTTCAATCTGAAACTGCGAACAAGATGCAAGAGTGGTTCGAGTCTGGTCTACAGCAGTGGGATATCTCGCGTGATGCACCTTACTTCGGTTTCGAAATCCCAGGTGAAAAAGACAAATTCTTCTACGTATGGCTAGACGCACCGGTTGGCTACATGGCTTCATTCAAGAACCTATGTAACAAGACTGAAGGTCTAGACTTTGATGAGTATTGGAAGAAAGACAGCACAACTGAGCTTTACCACTTCATCGGTAAAGACATTGTCTACTTCCACTCTCTATTCTGGCCTGCAATGCTAGAAGGCAGCGGTTTCCGCAAGCCAAACAACGTATTCGTACACGGTTACGTAACGGTAAACGGTGCGAAGATGTCTAAGTCTAAAGGCACATTCATCAAAGCAGCGACGTACCTAGATCACCTAGATCCAGAATGTCTACGTTACTACTACGCAGCTAAACTAAACAGCCGCATTGATGACCTAGACCTTAACCTTGAAGACTTCACTCAGCGCGTTAACGCTGATGTAGTAAACAAGATCGTTAACCTAGCATCTCGTAACGCTGGCTTCATCACTAAGCGTTTTGAAGGCAAACTATCTGCTAACTTCGCAGAAGCTGAGCTATACAATGAGTTCGCTGCAGCAGCTGATCGTATCGCACAGCTATACGAGACTCGTGAATTTGGTCGTGCAATCCGTGAAATCACGGCACTAGCAGACAAAGCAAACCAATACGTTGATGAGAAAGCACCGTGGGTTGTGGCGAAAGAAGAAGGTAAAGACCAAGAACTACAAGACATCTGTTCTGTTGGTATCAACCTATTCCGCGTTCTGATGACTTACCTGAAGCCGGTAATGCCAGAGCTTGCTGCACGTACTGAAGCGTTCCTAAACGAAGAGCTAACTTGGGAAGGCATCGCTGCACCACTAACGGATCACGAAATCACTAAGTTCAAAGCATTGTTCAACCGCATCGATCCTAAGAAGGTTGAAGCGATGATCGAAGCTTCTAAAGAAGACGCAGCAGCAGAAGTTGCAGCAAAAGAAGCGGCAGAAGCAGCTAAGAACAAAGCAAGCCAAACTGAGCTAGACAAAGATCCAATCGCAGACGAGATTGAATTTGATGCTTTCGCTGCAGTAGATATGCGTATCGCACGTATCATCTCTTGTGAAGAAGTGCCAAAAGCAAACAAACTGCTTAAGTTCCAACTAGACATCGGCGGTGAAACTCGTCAGGTATTCTCTGGCATTAAGTCAGCGTACAAACCTGAAGAGCTAGAAGGCAAGCTAACAGTAATGGTAGCTAACCTAAAACCTCGTAAGATGAAGTTCGGCATGTCTGAAGGCATGATCCTAGCCGCTGGCCCTGGTGGCAGCGACCTATGGATTCTTGAGCCGCACGAAGGCGCTCAGCCTGGTATGCGTGTAATGTAAACCTTAACGCATTAGCAAAAAGCCTCGCTCATTGAGCGGGGCTTTTTTATATATTTTAATCACTTAGCTTTCACTACTATGGGGACCAATTGCACCAACTAAGGACAAGACGATTACCAACAAACACTCAACTCATTGAAATATAAAGAAACTTAACCATGGCACCAAACATGCCTACCACTTTATAGGTAAAACATATAAAGGAGTTGGCTATGTTTGTATTACTTTCATTACTTTGTTCATGTGCCGTCTTGGCTTTTCTATTTCATTATTCGAAAAAGCGCCAAGTCATACTACAGCGCAAATTCGACACTCTCGTTCAACTGCGAACCCTACTTCGTTTGTGTCGAGAGCACCGAAAGCTCAGCCACCATGCACTCAGCGCGGCAATAACCGATAAATCTCTGCACAGTACCAATACACTCTATGCCGAGATCATCGATTGCTCAAATAACCTTATTGCTACCGCCCCGTTTGACAATAAGCCCATGTATCGAATCTACCAGTTAAAACTTAAAGCAATGCATGATGACTGGCATACGCGCTCTGTCTCGCGCAATCAAATTATTCATGGTAAAGCGATTCGTCATGCGATGTTCTTGATGGATGAAATCGCCTTAGCTTGGCTCATCGAATCAGAGCGTGAAGACCTCAGCGATGAGTACCACTTAAACTGGCAACAAATACTTGAAAGCATGGAAGTGCTGACTCAACTTCGACTGTGCATTCCAGACAGTGAGAGTCCAGACGGGTTCATGCGACTTAAATACTACTGTGACAAAACACGAAGAAAGCTCAACCAACTGTCATTAATTAGTCCGCTTTCGGTCGCCTCACCAGCCAGTATTGACTCAATTCATCAGCTAAGCGAGATTTCTTCAGCGATGAGTCTACCGATCAGTACCGAAGAGATGTACAGCGTTACCAGTGATATTTCAGCGACCATCTCTCAGGTTTATGATCAGATGCTATCTGAAATGTCAGAGAGCCTATATCTTCCGCTCCCTTCAATCGCTTATTCATAATTTAGTCGTCATATGGGCACGGCATGTGCCCTTTTATTTCTATCGCTATACAAGCAACTCTGCTAAAGTCACGCCCAACTATATCTCGTCAGCGATGACTTACCACAAAGAGAATCTTGTGACTAATAACGAAATCTTACGCCGTATCCAGCATTCACTTAATTTGAAAAACACTCAAATAATGAAGGCTTTTGAGCAGGTAGATACCACGGTAGCACCTAACCAAGTCAACGACTGGCTAAAGGCAGACTCAGATAAGTCTATGACTAAGATGAAAGACAAAGAGCTTGCTCTATTCCTTAATGGTTTCATCAACCTAAAGCGCGGTAAGAAAGAAGGCGAGCAGCCAAAACCAGAGCAGACACTGACTAACAACATGATTTTCATGAAGCTACGCATTGCTCTGAATATGAAAGCAGAAGATGTGTTAGATGTTCTCGAAGTGGTTGGTGTTAGCCTGAGCAAATATGAAATCGGCGCTTATTTCCGCAAGCCAAACAATAAGAACTACAAAGCATGTGAAGATCAATTGCTATGTGATTTCTTAAGCGGCGTCCAGTTCACTGCTCGTCCTGACTCAGAAGAGTTTGTCGCTTAAGCGCTAACTCATCTGCCTAGATACAAAAAACCTCAATTGGTTCATTCCAATTGAGGTTTTTGTTTATCTGTAAGGGTGCTTATTACTCATCTGAGTATTTAAAGCATCTTGCGTGCAGCTTCTACTACAACTTTGATTGAACGAGCTTCTGTCTCTTTCAGTGTTGAGTGGTCTGGAATCTCTTTCTGCGTACGGTTGATGATTACACCAGCAACACAACCTGCTTTAAGACCAGAACTTGCACACATGGTAAGTAGTGTTGCAGATTCCATCTCAAAGTTAAGTACGCCCATGTCTTGCCATTCTTGCATAGAACCTTGGAAACGCTTAACAACACGGCCAGAGAACGTATCGTAACGCTCTTGACCTGGGTAGAAAGTATCACTTGAAGCAGTTACACCCATGTGTACTGTTGCGCCTGATTCTTCAACTGCCGCTTTCATCGCTGTTGCTACTTCAAAGTCCGCTACTGCTGGGAACTCCATTGGAGCAAAGTGTAGACTTGCGCCATCTAGACGCACAGAGCCCGTTGATACAATCATGTCACCCACGTTTACATGTGGTTGAATCGCACCAGTAGTACCAACGCGTAGGAAAGTACGAACACCAAGCTGAGCTAGTTCTTCAACTGCGATAGATGTTGATGGACCACCGATACCTGTTGAACAAACAACAACAGGCTTGCCGTCAAGCTCTGCACGGTAAAGTGTGTATTCACGGTGACTTGCTAGGAATACTGGGTTCTCCATTTCCTCTGCAATTTTTTGTACACGCGCTGGGTCACCTGGAATGATAGCCAGAGTTGCACCAGCAAGATCGTCTTGAGTAACACCAAGGTGGAATACAGCTTGAGACATAGGTCGCTCCTTATGATGGCAAGTCAGCCGATGAGTTAGGTCTGCTTGCTCTATAAATTTATCGGGTACAGGAGATACTCTAACTAACCACCGAACTCTTTGAAGTGACAACGATCACAAATAAGATCGCAACAAATAATTACATTGCACATAAAAACGGTTTACATCACACTTTGCCGTAACAAACACTCCTGATTGCATAAAAAAACAGCCCTTCCATCAAAGATGCAGGGCTGTTTCATTGAGAGCTCTCGCTATAGATTTAGGCTTGATCGAGTTTCGATTTGAACTTAAGTAGCCTTAAAGCATTCAGCGTTACAATGGCAGTCGCACCGCTGTCAGCCAGCACCGCAACCCAAAGGCCTGTAATACCCAATAAGCTTGTGACCAAAAAGACACCTTTTAAGCCAAGCGCAAGCGCGATATTTTGGCGAATGTTGTTGAGCGTCGCTCGTGATAGCTCAATCATCCCCGCAAGCTCTAGCAATCGGTTGTGAGTGATTGCCGCATCTGCGGTCTCAAGCGCAACATCGGTTCCGCCTCCCATCGCGATACCAATGCTCGATGCTTTCATTGCGGGCGCATCATTAATACCGTCGCCGACCATAGCAACATTGCCTTGAGCGGAAAGCTCCTCAACATAGGTCACTTTATCTTGCGGTAGCAGGCTCGCTTTAAAGTCAATATCAATCATTGAGCTGATAGCCTGTGCACTGCGCGGGTTATCACCTGTTAACATAATTGAATGAATACCTAGGCCTTTTAGGGCTTTAACTGCCTGAGCAGAGTCCTCGCGCAAAGTATCTTGCCATGCGATCAAACCAATCGGCGTGGTTTGGCTTTCAAGCGCCACGACAACGGTTTTGCCTTGGTGCTCCAGTTGCTCAATTTGATTTTTCAAAGACTCATCAAGGTCTATGGTCAACTTACTTGGTGCTGAAACTTGATATTCAACCCCTTCAACTAAGCCACGCACACCACTACCGACTAACGCCTGCTTGTCTTGAGCCTCAATAATCTCAATACCCAGCTGTTTGGCTTTATTTACTACC
The DNA here is from genome assembly GCF_004551525.1 of Vibrio ouci. Taxonomy (GTDB): domain Bacteria; phylum Pseudomonadota; class Gammaproteobacteria; order Enterobacterales; family Vibrionaceae; genus Vibrio; species Vibrio ouci. Next base: position 13,848 of record NZ_SATR01000010.1, read on the forward strand.
GATACCGCTAGAGGGTGACTCGAACCGACTTCAATCGCTGCGACTTTGGCTAACAGTGACTCTTTTTGCCAACCCGACAAAGCCACTACATCCGTCACTTCCGGCTTACCTTTGGTCAGTGTCCCGGTTTTATCAAAGGCAATGGTCTCAACATTACCGAGCTGCTCTAATGCCGCGCCACCTTTAATTAGGGCACCACGACGAGCGGCTGCCGCTAAGCCTGAGGTAATAGCCGCTGGTGTGGAGATCACCAGTGCACAAGGACACGCAATCAATAACAGTGCTAGACCACGATATACCCATGTTTCCCACGGCTGAGCAAACAGTAGTGGAGGCGTAATGATGACCAGTAGAGAAACCAACATCATCAGCGGCGTATACCAGCGACTAAATTTATCTAAGAATCGTTCTAATGGCGCTTTACGGGATTCTGCTTCTTCAATCAAATGCAGAATTCGGTCAATGGCATTTTCACCTTGCTTAGAAGTAATGGTAAAGCGCACCACTTTATCAACCGCTACCGCGCCAGCCATTACTGATTCGCCTTCGTAACGCTCGACAGGGATCGACTCTCCGGTTAAGGCACTTTCATCAAAGCTTGCTAATGCATCGGTTAACTTGCCATCTGCAGGTAAACGGGCGCCAGGAGAAACTTCAATCATGTCACCCGGTTGTAATTCACTCGCCGACACTTCAACGCGCTTTCCATCGACTATCTTGGTTGCCGTTTCAGGCACCAGTTCCATTAATGCTTGAACACCGCTACGCGCTCTTGATGCAGCAAAAGCTTCTAGTTGCTCACCAATCAAAAACAGTAGCAACACCATCGCCGCTTCAACCGTTTCGCCAAGATAAAGGGCACCAATGGCCGCAACACTCATCAAGGTTTCAATCGCAAACGGAGTACCTGAGCGCGCTAAACTGATCGCTTTTTTACCAATTGGATAAAGACCTGCTAAACAGGTAATGAAGAATAGCCATTCACTGACTTGAGGGAATGCAGGTTTCAAAGCTGCAGCAATAGCCATCGCTGAAGCAATCGCGATCACTTGACTGTTTTGTTTGATAACAGCCTTCCAGCCTTTAGGTTTTTCTTTTTGATTCGATTCGGCAGGATTCGCGAACGTAAAACCGGTATCTAGGATTGTTTGTTCAACCAACTGAGCAACGCCCGAGCTGTCTGATTTAATCACGAGCTTTTCTGTCGCAAACAGAACCTTCGCTTCTAAAACCCCTTCGACACGATTAACGGCAGTTTCTATTTTTCGGGCACAAGATGGACAGTCCATCCCGTTAACTTTCCAACTTTGGGTGAAGCGTGCGGAAGAGCTTCCGGACTCACCTTCTTCGTCAGTCGGATCCGCCCCACTGCTGCAACTGTTCGAGCTACAACAGCCTGATTCTGTTGTACTGACATCCGCCATTTGAATCGTAGCAATTTTTGGGCTTGAACATGAGCCTGCTTGGGAAGGATTTACCGCAATTTTCTCAGAGCGGCATGCTTGATGTTTTGTGCACATATGTTTATCTCCATTCATTGTACACATCAAGTTTAAACCTTAGAGTCTACTCCAAGGTCAAACTTTTTCTGCAATTTCTTCCGCTACCTCTGCGGTGGAAGCAACATCATCAATCAAAACCGCATCGTGGCTACAAAATGGCTGGCTATTAACACTGGTTATCGATGGATCAGCTTGCGCTTGCTCAGCACATGAACCTGCCATGAGATCAGAGATGTGCTTGCGCAAGACAATAATAGCAATGATACCAAACACCACGGTACCTAATGCTTGCCCATACAGCACACCTAACGCGCCAAACCACAGCGCGCCAAAATGAACGAACGGTAATGTCCCTAACGTCGCTTTACCCAGGTTAAGAGCTGTTGAATACAACGGCTTACCTAAATTATTGAACGAGGTGTTGGCAACAAACTGTGCACCGTTAAAGATGAAACTGATCGCCACATAAGTACAAAATGCCGCGACGATAATCTGAGCATCCCCTTGCAGACTGAACATACTCACAATTAAGTCTTGGGCAAAATAGAGAATGGCACATACCGCTAGGGTATACGCGGTTGTGACAATAAGTGAGTTGTTGAGTGTCTCTTTCACTCGGTCCATACGTTCAGCGCCATAGTTTTGGCCGATAATCGGACCAACCGCGCCCGACAACGCAAAGATAACCGCAAAACAAACCGGAGTTAATCGGCCAATCACTGCGAAGCCTGCGACATAGTTTTCGCCAAACTGGGCGATGGATGAGGTAACAATGGCGTTACCAATCGGCGTGGCGATATTGGTAATAATCGCAGGGACGGCAATCGCAAGAATCAGTCTTAAATTGCTTCGCCATACTGAGTAGTTAAAGCGAGCGACCAACTGATGCACTTTGATCAACGGATAAAGAGAGAAAAATAGTACCGTAAAACGCGCAAACACCGACGCTAACGCAGCGCCTTCAACGTTCCACCCAAAACCAAAGATAAAAATCGGATCAAGAATCGCGTTAACGATACCACCAGCGAGCGTTGCCCACATCGAACGCTTAGCATCCCCTGCAGCGCGAAGCCCAGCCCCCGCAGCCATCGCAACCGCAATCACTGGCGCACTTGGCAGGATAATTCTCAAATACGCTTCTGCGCGCTCTGCTGCAACGCCTTGCGCTCCGATGGCCTGTAACAGTTCAGGGATATAGGTAAACATGATACCCGACACCAAAATACTGATGGCCACGGCGGTAAACATGATACTCGTGGTGAGCTGTTTGGCATGCTGATGCTGCTTAGCCCCAATGGCTTTCGACACCAGGGCGCCCATCGCGATAGAGGTACCAATTGAAATTGAGGTAGAGAAGAAAACCAGTGTGCCCGCAAACCCGACAGCGGCGGCCAATTCAACTTGGCCCAACATACTAATGAACAGCATGTCGATTAAGTCAACGACAAACAAGGCCATCAGACCCACTGAGCCAGCCCCTGACATGACAAGGATATGTCGCATTGTAGAACCTTCTACAAATTTGGCACTTTGGTCTGACATCACACTCTCCTAGTTACGCAGAAAAAATAAGAGGTGCACTAGGGCACCTCTTATTGTCTATCTTATGATTACTTTACACCGGATGTTTAAAGCAGTCTTCGATATTTTTACCTATCGCACGTAAAACGTCGCGGCGCGTAATGATTCCGACTAACTTGCCTGCATCAATAACTGGATACACTTTCGGTCGCCCTACTTTCATCATATCTGCCAGTTCAATAATCGAAGTCTCTGATGTCACTGAGAGCACATCTTTGTGCATGCAGTCTGAAACAATGTGGGTGTCTTGACAGTAATAACTGACCTTAACCAATTTATCGAGCAAATCCTGACCAGATAAAAAGCCAATGACTTCTCGTTGTTCATTGATAACCGGACCACCCAAATATCTTGAGTTCATAACCTTATCTAAAGCGGCACTTAACGACATTTCAGGGGTAAATGTCACCGCTTGTAGTGTCATATAGTCTTTTACTTTTAATGATTCCATTGACGTCTCCTTAACGTGCCAGCCACGCTGCCTATATTGTAATTGTTGTCTAATTTCTTGATTTTACTAAATGGAAATCAACAATTTTTACAATAGGCAATCCCTATCACGTTCCGAAGCACCTTCCATTCTATCCAATTGAATGCCTCAAAAGCCCGTCAAACTGGAGGCTACAGCGGTAAATAGGCGCCCACATCTACTTTTCATCACTTTAAACATGGTTTTAAGCTCAAAGCGCTCTCTAACTCTCCACCTAGAGACTAAACTATATAAGGAGTGCGATGTAACCCAGAGGAGTACAGATGGTGAAATCCATTTTTTCAGCGGAAGTTACAAACAATCCGGACTTAATGCATGTGGTGTTTGAGGCAATGCCAGAGCCGACTTTTCTTATCGATAAGTCAGGAACCTATGTCGAAGCATGGGGCGGCCGAGACACCAAGCGCCACCATAATCCCTCCGCTTTGATTGGCCTCAATCAATACCAAGTACTCCCCGCTGATAAAGCAATCTGGTTTAGCCAAGTCATCGTCGATGTGATTGATAGCCAAACGGCGACAGAAATTGAATACAACTTAGACCCTAAAGATCTCCCCTGCTTCGAAGGTATCGAAGGCCCTACCGACACGCAGTACTTTAGCGCTCTGGTCATCCCTTTACCCGATACGTCACTCGTATTATGGACAGTGCGCAATATTACCGAATACAAGAAAACCTCGATAAGCTGGCGCAAAATCAGCTAGAGCTGGAAAAACTCACCTACATTGATCACTTAACCCAAGTCTACAACCGCTATGCATTGGATTCGCTGCTACCTGACGCGATTGAACTGGCTAAGCTCGAACTCTCTGGCGCTGCACTCTTAATGATCGATATCGACTGCTTTAAGCAATATAACGACAGCTACGGGCATATCAAAGGAGATCGAGTCCTCTCTTCGCTAGGTCAAACGATTAGAACTTGGGCTAAGCCGAGCGACCTATGCTTTCGCTATGGCGGCGATGAGTTTTTGGTATTTGTGCCCAATACCAATGATGGCGAGATCTTAACAAGAGCGCAAAAGCTGCAAACGGATGTGAAAAATCTGGCAATTCCACACAAATCTTCAACTGTCGGCAATATTTTCTCAGTCACCATAGGTATTCAACAATACAAGCTTATGCCTGAAGCAATGAAAGCCGATGACTTTATCGCCATTGCCGATAAAGCACTGTTCTTTGCTAAAGGTCAGCAACGCGGCTCAATTCATCAATTAAGCGGAAATGAAAAAAGCTCCCTATCACTAGGGAGCTTTAAGTAAAACAGAGTTAAGTGCTAAGGCGCTACTTTTGCCAGCGTTCAGCCGCTTTAGCGTCGGAGTCTCTTGAATCGACCCAGCGCGTTTCTTCAGTGGTGCGCTCTTTCTTCCAAAATGGGGCTTTGGTTTTCAAGTAGTCCATCACAAACTCACACGCTTCAAACGCTGTACCTCGGTGGGCGCTAGACACGCCAACAAACACGATTTGGTCACCAATGTCTAAATCACCAACACGATGAATCACTCGGATATTCAGTAACGGCCAACGCTTTTCTGCCTCGTCACAGATTTCTCCCAGAGCTTTCTCAGTCATTCCAGGATAATGTTCAAGTGACAGGCCAGTCACATTGTCACCTAGGTTCATGTCGCGAACTTTACCAACAAAAGTCACCACAGCACCGGCAGCCGTGCCTTGCGCTAACGCGTCATATTCCACGCCAACAGAAAAATCATCAAACTGTACAGAAACTCGATTGTCCATCATTAACCACCTGTTACTGGCGGGAAAAAGGCGACTTCATCACCAGCTTGAATTGGGTGCTCAAGAGGAACAATGGATTGGTTTACCGCAGCAAGCAACTTGCCTTGCTCTAAGGCGATATCCCATTTACCTTCTTGCTTAGCAAGGTGACTGCGAATCGCTTCTACCGTTTGAAAATCATCTTCTAGCTGAAGTTCATCGACACCCACTAGCTCGCGAGTTTGCGCAAAAAATAGTACTTTAATCATGCTTCCACCTTAAAGTGACCCGATTTTCCGCCCGTTTTCTCCAACAGTCGAACTTGGCCAATCACCATATCTTTCTGTACCGCTTTACACATATCGTAGATAGTCAGTGCAGCAACAGAAGCCGCAGTCAGCGCTTCCATCTCTACCCCTGTCTTACCTGCTAGCTTACACACAGATTCAATGCGAACCATGTTTTCAGCTTCGATCGCTTCAAGTTGAACTTCAACTTTTGATAGCAATAGTGGGTGGCAAAGAGGAATCAAATCCCAAGTTTTTTTCGCCGCTTGAATACCTGCAATACGTGCCGTTGCAAACACATCACCTTTATGGTGAGAGCCAGATACGATCAGTTGCAATGTTTCAGGAGCCATATGAACAAACGCTTCCGCGCGCGCTTCGCGCACAGTTTCTGCTTTCGCTGACACATCGACCATATTCGCCTCGCCAGAAGCATTGATATGAGTAAATTCGCTCATGGTTTGCTCCCGACGCTAAACAGATAAGTGAGGCATGAAGTTACATGGACGGTGGCTTGCATCTAGCTGCTGCTTGATGATCTTAGTCCAACCTGTACGACAAGCACCTGTAGAACCTGGCATTGCAAAAATAACCGTATGGTTAGCAAAACCTGCAATCGCGCGAGATTGAATGGTTGATGTACCAATCTCTTCGTAAGACACTTGGCGGAACAACTCACCAAAGCCTTCAACTTCTTTATCAAATAGTGGTTTTAGCGCTTCTGGAGTGCTGTCACGTGAAGTAAAACCAGTGCCGCCAGTAATCATGATTGCTTGAACGTTTTCGTCAGCAATCCACTGAGAAACAATCGCGCGAATCTTGTACATATCATCAATCACAATTTGCTTATCAACAACATTGTGGCCTGCTTCTTTCGCATTCTCGACTAGGTAGCCACCAGAGGTGTCATTCTCTTCTGTACGAGTATCTGAAACAGTTAGTACGGCAATATTAGCTGGTTGGAATTTGCTTTCTGCGTGACCCATTTGTTCACCTATTTTTCTTAAAGTAATGTTCGCTCTAAGCTCATGCTTAGTCGATAAATTGATATTGACTGGAAAGATCAGCCGCCAATAGAGGCTAAATGCGGCGTCATGCCTGAATTTCCATCATGAAGGAAATGGCTGACTGATTTAGTTTGCAACTGCTCTTGAATTCGCTTGATCAGCGCAGCTTCTTGAGAATCTTCTTGCAGTAAGTCTCTTAGCTCTACGCCGTGATCACCAAATAGACAAAGGTGAAGCTTACCAAGCGCAGAGACACGCAGGCGGTTACAGCTTTCACAGAAGTCTTTTTCGTAAGGCATAATCAGACCGATTTCACCTTGGTAATCAGGGTGGACAAAAACCTGCGCAGGTCCGTCATTGTGATCACGAACCTTCAATAGCCAACCGTTGGCAATAAGTTGATTACGAATCGCGACACCAGAGACATGGTGACGTTGGAATAACTCATCCATTTCACCAGTTTGCATCAGCTCGATAAAACGCAATTGGATTGGGCGGTCTTTAATCCAGTTTAGAAAGGCTGGCAATTCATGAGCATTTAAGTCTTTCATCAGTACAACATTGACTTTAACTTGCTCATAGCCCACTTCGAATGCACGGTCGATACCGCCCATTACTTGAGTGAACTTATTTTCGCCTGTGATTTGATGAAACATTCGAGGATCGAGGCTATCGACACTGACATTAATATGAGTCAGGCCAGCATCTTTCCAATCCGCGACTTGTTTCTCCATACGATAGCCATTGGTCGTGGTTGCCACTTTACGAATGCCCTTCGTTGAAGCGACTGTATGGATAATGTCATTGAAATCTTTGCGTAGACTCGGCTCACCACCAGTAATGCGCACCTTAGACGTCCCGCAATCTGCGAACGCTCTAACGACACGTTTAATCTCTGGTAGTGCTATAAAAGACGAGTTTTTTTGCCCCGAAGGTTTGTAACCATCGGGTAAACAATATGTGCATTTAAAGTTACAGACATCTGTAACAGAAAGTCGTAAGTAGTAAAACTTACGATGGAATCTATCTTCGAATTGTTGCGCCACGGAACACCTTTCCAAACACGGGAGGCAGAGTCATTTCCAACTTTGCCCTTGTGACAACATGTCACTGGCTCAGCACGCTTATTCATTGTGAACTTAGCTTATTGAGCTCGGAGTTATGGCAACTACCTCACGTACGGGTAGCAGCTAGCCTATAAAATACTTAATAATTGTGTGTGTTTCTACCTTTAAAGCCAAAAAATCCTGCTTACTGCTCATTTTACCTATTCTTGAGTAGGGGATATTAATGCAATAATCTAAATTGTAGTTGGTTATAAATAGAATAGAAGCTCAGCATGACAATTTACGCTAGCAAAAAAATCGTAGCTGTTGGTGGTGGCCACGGTCTTGGCCGTATGCTTGCCGCACTTAAAGAGTTTGGCTCCAATGCCACGGGGATTGTTGCAACCACGGATAATGGTGGTTCAACCGGTCGAATCCGCAATTGCCAAGGAGGCATTGCTTGGGGTGATACACGTAACTGTATCAATCAGCTTATCACTGATCCTTCCATCAGCTCGATGATGTTCGAGTACCGTTTCAAGGGCGCTGGTGAACTAGACGGCCATAACCTTGGTAACCTAATGCTGACAGCATTAGACAACCTTTCAGTAAGACCACTGGATGCAACCAACCTTATCCGCAATATGCTCAAGGTGGACGTCAATATCATCCCGATGTCTGAACATCCTTCAGACCTTAAAGCACTTTCGCCAGATGGACGTTGGGTCACTGGTGAAACCAGTGTCGATGAAATGCCAGATAAGCTGTTGAGACTCGACCTAGAGCCAGAAGTCCCAGCGACGAAAGAAGGCGTGATGGCGATTGAACAAGCGGATGCGATCATTTTAGGCCCAGGTAGCTTTTTAACTAGCATCATGCCACCGCTGCTCCTACCAGAAATCGGTAGAGCTATTTCTTGCAACACCAAAGCGCAACTGATCTTTGTCGAAAACCTATCGCCTGAATATGGGCCTGCGGGCAAAATGACCTTAAAGGAAAAGTTAGAGTGGTGTGAGCGTTCATGCCGTGGGCGCAAGATTGATGTTGTGCTTGGAGAGGAGCCTCACCCTGAGCTCTCTGAGTGGAACTGCGTTACTGTACCGCTTGCCTCACCTAACCGAGACTGGCGCCACGATCGCACAAAGCTTCAGCAAGCGGTTGAGTTTTTATTAACTGACTAATGCCTGATATCTCTGCTGAGTTTCTCTGAGCAGAGATATCATTTTCGCCACATCCTGCTCAATATTAAGCAAGGCACCTGACTTTGCCATGCTATCAATTTCAACCGAATACGCACACAGAGCTTCGGCACCAAAACTGGCGGCACTGCTTTTCAAAGCATGACAAATCTCTTTCATATAGGCGTCATGCTCACTTTGATCTTGCTGAGTTAGGTTGTCGATATACATCGCCAATTCGCCTAAGAATATATCAAGCAAAACCGGCACATTATCTGCTCCAATTTCACCCGCTAATCGATCAATCTTACTCTGATTTAAAATATCCACTATTGTACTTCCTTGGCGTTCCATGCCTGTAATTTTCTATAAATGGTCGATGGACTTACATCCAAATATCCTGCCGCTTTTGGAATATTGCCGTCACACGCTTTAATTGCCTGCTCGATAGCATTCTTTTCAGTTAGCCATAGCGGGAAAATATCTTGTACCGATACCGAATCTGGTTGCGGCAGCATCACTCGAATTTCATTGGCTGAAGGCTGATTTAATGGCGGTGGCAGCATCTCTAAATGAATTTCTCGGCCATTGTTCAACACAACCACATTACGCAGCACATTTTGTAACTGACGTACATTGCCCGGCCATTCATAGCGAGCGAAACGTTCAACCACTTCAGGGGCTAGTCGAATAAAGTCTTTCCCTTCTTCTTTCGACATGAAACCAAGCAGTGAGTAGGCAATTTCAATAATGTCATCACCACGTTCTCGAAGTGGTGGGAGGTGCAGCGGTATCACGTATAAGCGATAGTAGAGATCTTCCCTAAAGCGCCCTTCTTCTACCTCTTTCCATGGGTCTCTGTTGGTAGCACAAACAAAGCGCACATCCACGCTCTTCATTTTAGAAGAACCCACCTTCTGGAAGGTACCCGTTTGGATAAACCGCAAAAGCTTGGTTTGTAATTCTAGGTCCATTTCACACAGTTCGTCGAGAAACAGTGTGCCGCCATCAGCAAGTTCTGCCGCTCCCTGTCTGTCCGTCGCTGCGCCAGTAAACGCCCCTTTGACATGACCAAACAGCTCACTTTCAATCAGGTCTTTTGGAATGGCCGCACAGTTGATCGCGATAAACGGTTTATCGCCACGCTTACTCGTCGCATGAATCGCTTCTGCGCACACCTCTTTACCGGTACCACTTTCGCCAGTAATGAAAATACTCGCTTTACTGCTGGCAGCCGAGTCAATGGTTCGATACACCGCTTGCATTGTATGGCTACTACCGATAAAGCCTTGGTAACCTTGGCTACCGGGACTATCCGCATCATTCTTCAGCTTGTTCGCTTTGCGTAGCGCGTTATTGACGGTGACACGTAAGCGGTCTGCTTCACAAGGTTTGATCAAGAAATCCTGAGCGCCATGTCGCATCGCTTCAACAGCGGTATCAATAGAGCCGTGCGCCGTCATAAAGATAACGGGAACATCCGGGTTCTTTTCTTTCACCGCATGCAATACGTCCATCCCCGTCATATCAGGGAGACGTAAATCAAGCAGGATCAGATCTGGTGTTCTAAAATTGAGGCTATCAATCGCGTCACGTCCAGTGCCAACAATATTGATATCAATTTGAAGTGGTGTGAGATAAGAACGATACAAGGCCGCGACTGAAGCGGTGTCTTCTACCATTAATAAATATTTTGCGTTTTTCTTTTGCGTATTATGTTGCATAACCTAGCCAGGGTATTCTTCGCATTTTGTATAAATCATTGCATTAGGCTTTGCATTATGCAATTTAAAAGCTAATAAATGCTTAATTATGGTGATGAATAGCTCATTTTCACCACAATTATTTTGGCACGCTATCTGCTAAATATTCTATGACCCGCAAGGGTCACCTAGCCAACTGACGTTGTTAGTGAACTTAGTATTCACAAATTACAGCCAATAGAACCCTGTTTCTACTGGCTATTTTTTTACCTAAAATTTAAATAATTTAGCTATTAGTAATAAACTGGCTACGTAATTTATCTATCTGGTCGCGCTTCTGTGCGGCTAGTTCAAACTCCAAGTCTTGGGCATGCTGGTACATCTGAGCTTCGAGCTTGCTGATCTCTTTATCCAGTTGCTGAGGTGTCATCACATCATAACTTTGTGACGGCTCGGCCACTTTAGACAGTGGTACCGCCTTGCTAGTGCGTTGCTTCTTACCCTTAGCGATATCACCAAGCTCCATAATATCTTTGATATTACGTTTCAGCGCTTGTGGCTCAATCCCCATTTTAGCATTGTATTCTTGCTGCTTCTCACGACGGCGGCTAGTTTCGCCCATCGCTTTTCCCATCGATTTAGTAATCGAGTCAGCGTACAAGATAGCCTTACCGGCGATGTTACGCGCTGCACGACCAATGGTCTGAATCAGAGAACGCTCAGAACGTAAGAAGCCCTCTTTATCGGCATCAAGAATCGCCACTAAAGAAACCTCTGGCATATCTAAGCCTTCTCGCAGCAAGTTGATCCCGACGAGTACGTCAAACTCGCCTAAGCGTAAGTCTCGAATGATTTCTACTCGTTCTACGGTATCTATATCTGAGTGTAAGTAACGCACCTTAACATCATGCTCGGTGAGATATTCGGTTAAGTCTTCTGCCATACGCTTGGTCAGCGTTGTCACGAGCACGCGTTCATCTTTTGCTGCACGGATACGAATTTCAGAAAGTAGATCATCAACCTGAGTTGCTACAGGCCTTACTTCAAGTTCAGGATCTAAAAGACCGGTTGGGCGCACAACCTGATCAGCAATTTCACCGTCTGACTTTTCGAGCTCATAGTTGCCAGGCGTTGCCGAGACGAAAATCGTTTGAGGAGCTATCGACTCGAACTCTTCAAACTTCATCGGTCGGTTATCGAGCGCTGACGGTAAACGGAAACCAAACTCCACCAGCGTCTCTTTACGTGAGCGGTCACCTTTGTACATAGCACCAATTTGCGGCACCGTTACGTGGGATTCGTCAATAATCAGTAAGCCATCATGAGGAAGATAGTCGAATAACGTCGGTGGCGGCTCGCCTTCACTGCGCCCACTTAAGTAGCGCGAGTAGTTTTCGATACCCGAACAAAAGCCCAGCTCATTCATCATTTCGATGTCAAACTGAGTACGTTGAGAGATACGCTGCTCTTCCAACAACTTATTGTTATCAAGCAGGTACTTTTTGCGGCTCTCCAGTTCAACCTTAATATCTTCAATCGCCGCAAGGATTCGCTCACGAGGCGTCACATAGTGCGTTTTTGGATAGATAGTGTAACGGGCAAGGTCGCGCTGCTTCACTGCCCCAGTAAGTGGGTCGAACACACTGATGCAGTCAATCTCATCATCAAACATCTCAATTCTAACCGCATCTTGATCCGATTCTGCGGGGAAGATATCGATCACTTCGCCACGTACTCGGAACTGACCACGCTCAAACGCAACATCATTGCGGCTGTATTGAAGTTCAGCTAAGCGGCGAAGAATATCGCGCTGATCCATCACGTCCCCGCGACGAACATGTAGCATCATTTTCAAATAGGATTCAGGATCACCTAAGCCGTATATCGCAGAGACTGAAGCAACAATGATGGCATCTTTGCGTTCAAGTAAGGCTTTGGTCGCCGACAAACGCATCTGTTCAATATGCGCATTCACCGACGCGTCTTTCTCAATAAACGTATCAGTGGTAGGAACGTAAGCTTCAGGTTGGTAATAGTCATAGTATGAGACAAAGTATTCGACCGCATTGTTCGGGAAGAACGCCTTCATTTCACCATAAAGCTGAGCTGCCAGAGTTTTATTCGGTGCTAATAGAATCGCTGGCCGCTGTGCAGTCGCGATCACATTGGCCAGAGTAAAAGTTTTACCTGAGCCTGTAACCCCCAATAGGGTTTGATGGGCTAGGCCTGAGTCTAAGCCTTCAAGCAACTGATGTATTGCGGTTGGCTGGTCACCTGACGGTTGATAGTCAGACACCAAATCAAAAACTTTACTCATATTCGAACTCTATTCGCAGGTGGTCAGTACCTCTATTGTGTCTGTATATATATACAGACACAATAGCTACAAAAGAAATTAATCGCTGTTTTATTGAAAGTCTTCATTAGTCACTAGATCATTACTGATGAACCTGATATTATTCTTCGCCCACCAGATCCACACCTTAGAAAAACTCACTTTTTCGCCCACAAGTTATTCACATTTTTCTCTTGAAATAGCAAAATACCCACAGCTAACGTCTGACACTCAACTTTTGTTACTTTATCCAGAATCAGCCATAAACACCCATTTTACAGTACGTTATGACTTTCTTTCGCCTTCCGCCAATAGCGCTTGTCCGTTGATATTTTACATTATTCTGACTTACTCAATTTTAACCAACACACTTATCCACAATTTTGGTGGATAAGTAAATATAGCCCTTGTCGGATAAGGGATACAGAAAAGTAAAGCGAAAAAAGTGCGAATATTTGCAATTATTTTAACTGTCGAGAGTTGACACCCGATATTTCCATAGCTAAGATTCGCCTCGCTTTAAAGCAATTCCTCCTTAGCTCAGTTGGTAGAGCGACGGACTGTTAATCCGCAGGTCGCTGGTTCGAGCCCAGCAGGAGGAGCCAACTTTAGAAAAAGCCGCATCTACTGATGCGGCTTTTTTGTTTCTAGCAGATAGAACCTATTCGACACTTTCTATTCTGAGCATCACCGCATCAGGCCGCCAGTACTCATGCTCGCAGTCCATCACTTCACCATCTTGCTTATCGTTCACGCGACATATTTTTAATACAGGTTGGCCTTCTACAAGGTTCAACGCTTTAGCGACATAGGAAGGCGCTGAAGTCGGTATGACATCGAATCGAGAGCGCTGCGTCTCATAACCATACTTCTCACGATAAATTCCGGTCAGCGACATGGTTAAGTTTTCAGATAAGATGCCGTCAAATAGCGACGCTTTAAGCACGTTTTCAACAAATAACACCGGGCGCCCATCAATATAACGCAGTCGCTCTATAATATGGATTGGCGTCATGTGCCCTACCTCTAAAGCCCTTGCGTATTCAACTGCCGCGACTTCACTGCATACATTCACCAACTTAGTCTCGGCAATGCGATGCTGCTCTCGGATCATTTGATGAAAGTGAGTACGCGATAGCGGGTTGTAGCAAATCCGTTCTGGCGACACAAACCAACCGCGGCGCTCTTCCCTATATATCAGTCCTTCTGTCTCTAGTGAGATCAACGCATCTTTTAATGTAATGCGTGTGGTCGAAAACAGTTGGCTAAGCTCTCTTTCCGAAGGTAGCTTTTGCCCTTGTACCAAACTTCCAGAATGAATTTGTTCTCTTAAGCTCTTTTTGATTTTTCCTAGCTGTGTCTGGGGTTGACAACTTACGACGACGCTCATGTTGTGATTTAGTCCATTGGTAATGTAACCAAAACAATAAGAGCATCAGATAACAAAAATATGACATACCTTAACGTCGGATACATTTCGTACTGATGAAATATCACTGCCATAGAAACGCATCAAAACTGTCAAAATAGTTGCGCTAAACCGTCACATTTTCTGCCTAGGATAATTTTCGAACTTACTGACCTAGTCCAGAAGGATAGAGACAATGAAAACTTTGCTAAATCGTTCAACTACTTTTTCTGCAAAGAAAATCGTACCCGCGGCATTGATCGCTGCAACATTATCACTGCCTGCTATGGCAAAAGATGCAGACCTAGAATCACTGGTTAAAGCCGCGCAAAAAGAAGGTGCGGTATATAGTGTAGGCATGCCAGACAGTTGGGCGAACTGGAAAGATACTTGGCTCGACTTGAAAGCAAACTACGGTTTGAAACATCAAGATACCGATATGAGCTCAGCGCAAGAAATCGCAAAGTTCGAAGCTGAGAAGAAAAACGCTACCGCTGATATTGGTGATGTCGGTTTTGCGTTTGCGCGAGTAGCAGTGAAGAAGGGTGTCACTCAACCTTATAAACCTACTACTTGGAGTGATGTTCCTGATTGGGCCAAAGACAAAAATGGCCATTGGGCACTTGCCTACACAGGCACTATCTCATTTATCTCAAATAACAACTTAGTTAAAGATGCGCCTAAAACATGGGCTGACATACTGAAAGGTGACTACAAGGTAACAGTCGGTGATGTCGGTGTTGCCTCTCAGGCCAACAACGCTGTCCTTGCTGCTGCTTTTGCTAACGGCGGTGACGAGTCTAACCTAAAGCCTGCAATCAAATTCTTCGCTGAGCTATCCAAGCAAGGCCGCCTATCGTTCACTAACCCAAGTATCGCTAACCTAGAAAAAGGCGAAGTGGAAGTCGCGATTCTGTGGGACTTCAATGCACTTAGCTACCGCGATCAAATAGACCGCCAGCGTTTCACGGTCAATATTCCTCAAGATGGCTCGGTCATTTCAGGCTACACCACCATTATCAACAAATACGCTAAGAACCCGAACGCAGCTAAGCTGGCTCGCGAATATATCTTCAGCGACCAAGGCCAAATCAACTTAGCCGAAGGTTATGCGCGCCCAATCCGTACTAATGTGACTCTACCTCACTCAGTACAAGACAAATTGATTGCAAACGACCAATACAGCAATGTTCATCCAGTGACTGATTTCAAAGCGTGGGAAAAGTCAGCGCGTAAGTTGCCTCGTCAATGGCAAGAAAGTGTCTTGATTCACCAGCAATAAGAGCCTGTAACTATGAGCAATAAGGTTATCCTTGTTGTTCTAGATGGACTGAACTATCAGGTAGCCCAAACGTGTATGGGCTACCTAAACGGTCTTTTAGAACAACCGCAGTCGAGCATGCGTGCAACACTGTATTCAATACAATGTGAATTGCCATCACTGTCGCGCCCGCTTTATGAATGTATTTTGACTGGCGTTCGCCCGGTAGAAAGCGGCATCACCAACAATGACATTGTGCGCCTATCGAATCACGACTCAATTTTCAGCCTGGCAAAATCACAAGGTAAAGTGACAGCAGCAGCGGCTTATCACTGGGTTAGTGAGCTCTACAATCGCGCGCCGTTTAATCCTGTGCGTGACCGTTTTACCAATGACGAGTCACTCAATATCCAACATGGCTGTTTCTATCATTGGGATCACTACCCTGATGAAGCCCTGTTCCTAGATGCTGAGCACTTACGTCAAACCCACCAGCCGGACTTCTTACTGATCCACCCGATGAACATCGATGATATGGGTCATAAACACGGCTTAGATTCTCGTCAGTATCGTAATAGCGCTCGTCACGCTGACATTATTCTTTCTAACTATATCGAACAATGGCTGAGTGACGGCTATCAAGTGCTGGTGACCAGTGATCATGGTATGAACAACGATCTTTCTCACGGTGGCATTCTGGCCGAAGAGCGTGAAGTGCCTTTGTTTGTGATTGGCGATAAGTTCACTCATCAGGAGTGCCACATTAAACAAACTGATCTCTGCGGCACGATTTGCCAACTATTAAATCTCGACCACACAAAATCTTATACTCAGGAATTGTTAGCACTATGAGCAGCTCCGTTCTCACTCCCAGCGCTAGTGAGCCACACTCAACAACCACTAGCACTTGGTTAAAGCGAGCGAGACCCGCCCTCTGGCTGATCCCTTTCGCGCTATTCTTCTATCTGTTTCAATTGGCGCCGATGATTTGGGTGCTGATCAACAGCTTTATCTACGATGATGAATTTGCTCTCGATAACTACATTGAGGTACTCGATTCTGCGTTTATGATGCAGGCTTTCGGTAACAGCTTATGGCTGGCGGTGTGGTCAAGCATCATCGGGCTATTGATTGCCACTGTATTGGTTTCTTCGCTACGTCGGGTAAATTCTCGAATCCGTGATGGCGTAATTGCCTTTACCAATATGAGCAGCAACTTTGCTGGTGTGCCTTTATCCTTCGCCTTTATTATTATTTTGGGCACCAATGGCGCAATTACCTTGTTACTTAAGCAATATGGCTTACTCGGTGATTTTGACCTGTATGGTAAATGGGGCTTGTTGGCGATCTATATCTATTTCCAAATCCCCCTTGCGGTATTGCTGCTCTACCCTGCCTTTGATGCCTTAAGCGATGATTGGCAAGCCGCGGCATCCTTACTCGGTGCCCGTACCTCCCAATACTGGGCAAAAGTGGCGCTACCTGTGCTATCTCCGGCACTGTTGGGCACTTTCATTATCTTGGTTGCCAATGCGATTGGTGCCTACGCCAGCGTTTACGCGCTAACTTCTGGCAACTACAACCTTATTACCATTCGTATTGCGAGCTTGGTTTCTGGTGACTTGTTCCTTGAGCCAAACCTTGCCGCAGCAATTTCAGTGATTCTGATGCTCCTTCTCGCCTTCATTACAGTCATTAACCAATGGCTGATTTCTAAAAGCTACGCGGGCAAGAGTGCTAGGAAGTAAGTGATGCAAAATATTAATACTCGATTCCACCAAACCGTGGTGTACACCATCGTCACCATTATGTTGATACCGATACTGGCTACCTTTGTCTATTCGATCTCATCACGTTGGGGAGCGACCGTTCTACCTGATGGCTTTACACTAGATTGGTATATCAAACTGCTTACCGACCCGCGTTTTTTGCAAGCATTTGGACGTTCACTGTTTATCTGTATCGCGTCGCTGACTCTAAGCGTGGCCTTGATTCTACCTGCAATTTTTGTGGTGTTTTATTACTTTCCGAAACTGGATAAGCTAATGAACATCATGATATTACTACCTTTCGCAGTGCCGCCTGTTGTGTCATCGGTCGGCTTACTTCAGCTTTACGCCGACAGTGAAATATCCCTAATTGGCACGCCCTGGATCTTGATTGGTACCTACTTCACCATCGCACTGCCATTTATGTACCGTGCAATTTCAAATAGCTTTGAGGCAATCAATCTTCACGACTTAATGGATGCTGCCCATCTGCTCGGTGCCAGTACCACCAAAGCATTCCTGCTGATCATTCTACCGAACGTAAAAAAGGGATTAATGGCCTCACTGTTCCTATCGTTCTCGTTCTTATTAGGGGAATTCGTTTTTGCCAATATCTTAGTCGGCACTCGCTATGAAACCTTACAAATCTACCTATACAACATGCGTCAAACTAGCGGCCACTTTACCTCTGCCCTAGTAATGACCTACTTCCTATTTATTTTCTTACTAACTTGGCTAGCAAGTCGTTTTAGCCGAGGAGCACAATCATGAGTTACGTAACTGCACACAACCTAACTAAGCGTTTTGGCGACAATACTGTATTTGAAGATATTCAGTTCACTATTGAGCAAGGGGAATTCATCACCCTTCTCGGACCAAGTGGTTGCGGTAAATCGACATTACTGCGCAGCCTTGCAGGGTTGAACCCAGTTGATGGCGGTGAGGTTTGGGTCAACGGTGAAGAAATCACTCACCAAGTCCCTCAGGAACGCGGCATTGGCATGGTCTTTCAGTCTTATGCCCTATTCCCCAACATGACGGTTGAAGGCAATATTGCCTTTGGTCTGAAGATGAAAAAACTTGGTGCCGATACCATTCAAGCTGAGGTAGCCAAAGTGATTGAACTGGTTGATCTCAAAGGAAAAGAAAAACATTATCCGCATCAACTTTCTGGCGGCCAACGTCAGCGTGTTGCCCTCGCCCGCGCATTGGTGGTGAAACCGCGAATCTTGCTACTTGATGAACCCTTATCGGCACTGGATGCCAAAATCCGTAAACATCTACGTCAGCAAATCCGTGATATTCAGAAAGAGATGAACCTGACGACCATTTTCGTTACTCACGATCAGGAAGAAGCGATGATCATGTCTGACCGTATCTTTCTAATGAACAAAGGTGAGATCGTCCAAGCCGGTACACCAGAAGAGATTTACACTCAACCAGCCAATGAGTTTGTTGCCGGGTTTATGGGTCATTACAACCTAGTTGAAGCAAATCATGCGAAGCAGATTTTCAATATCGACACTGATTGGAAAGTAGCGATTCGTCCAGAATCCATTTACGTCAAAGAGCAAGGCCGCCACTATGGTGAGCATATCTCGTCACCGCAAGTTGCCACCATCAAAAACCACCAGCTGTTGGGTAACGTTATCCGCTACCAAGTAGACGTTGAAGAGTGCGAACTCACGGTTGATTTACTCAATCGTTCATCAGAGCGCCTACTGGCCAATGGCAGTCAATTAGAGCTACTGTTTAACCTTAACGAAATCCAACCTGTGAGTGCCTAAACATGCCTAAACCTTTGTACGTATTCGATATGGACGAAACACTAATCAACGCCGATTGCGCGATGATTTGGAATCAGTTTATGGTTGAGAAAGGCATCGCGACCCAACCTGACTTTATCGAACAAGATCAGCACTTAATGAAGCTCTACGCTGAAGGTAAAATGGACATGGAAGACTATTTACAGTTTTCCATCGCGCCACTAGTGAATATGCCTACCGAGCAAGTCAATGCACTGGTGGAAGAGTGTGTAGAGAACCACATCCTAAATAAGCAATTTGCCCAGTCAAAGACCTTAATCGATCAGCTTTCACGTGATGGGATTGATATGGTGATCATTTCAGCTAGTGTGACATTTTTAGTAGAAGCGGTTGGTCGTCGACTTGGCATTAGCACTGCACTTGGCATCGACTTGGTTGAGAGGAACGATTACTACACGGCCGAGATAGCGGGAGTTCCAAGCTATCGAGAAGGCAAGGTAACTCGCTTAAAACAATGGCTAGACGCACAGCCAAAAGCCTACTCTGAGATCCACTTTTATACGGACTCGATCAACGATTTACCTTTATGCGAATACGCAGATTACGCTTACCTGGTCAATCCATGTTCTCAATTAGCTCAACAGGCCGCACATCGCGACTGGCCCGTTCTAAAGTGGGATTAGTTTCGAATCCAAACTTTAGCTTAGCTCGTCAGTAAACCTTCTCCTAAAGAGCAGTATTTGCTGCTCTTTTCATCTAGAAAACATTCATATCGTGAAAGATAAGCGTTCGATTTCCTTCACCTCGACGTATTTATTCAACTTTTTTAAGACAATCTCGTATAATTTTTACTCAACAATATAAAACCTTATCTTTCCTTGGTTGTTATTGAACTGGCAAAGCAGGATAATGTTGGGATCGGAATTTCTTAAATAAATAACTATGACCGAATATCTTTTGTTGTTGGTCGGCACTGTGCTGGTTAACAACTTTGTACTGGTGAAGTTTTTGGGCTTATGTCCATTCATGGGTGTTTCTAAAAAACTAGAAACCGCGATTGGTATGGGGTTAGCAACGACTTTCGTGCTGACTCTCGCATCCGTGTGCGCCTACCTAGTTGAAAGTTACATCCTTGAACCATTACATCTGCAATATCTGCGCACGATGAGCTTTATTTTGGTGATTGCCGTTGTGGTGCAATTTACCGAAATGGTGGTACACAAAACCAGCCCGACCTTGTATCGATTGTTAGGTATCTTCCTACCACTGATCACCACTAACTGTGCGGTACTAGGTGTGGCCCTACTCAACATCAATGAGAACCATAACTTCATTGAGTCGATCATTTATGGATTTGGTGCTGCTGTGGGCTTCTCACTAGTACTGATCCTATTTGCCTCAATGCGTGAGCGTATTGGTGCTGCTGACGTTCCTGCTCCTTTTAAAGGTGCATCTATTGCGATGATCACCGCAGGCTTGATGTCACTTGCCTTCATGGGCTTTACAGGTTTGGTGAAGTTGTAATGAGCTCAATATTAATCGCAGTTATCGCTATCGCTGTTCTTGCCGCGATATTTGGCGCTGTTTTAGGCTTTGCCTCTATCCGTTTCAAAGTAGAAGCGGATCCTATCGTCGATCAGATCGACAATATTCTTCCGCAAACCCAGTGTGGCCAGTGTGGCTACCCAGGCTGCCGTCCTTATGCGGAAGCTATCGCTAATGGCGATGAGATCAATAAGTGCCCTCCGGGCGGTCAAGCAACCATCGAAAAGCTTGCCGATCTAATGGGCGTTGAAGCAACTGACTCTGCACATGACCTTGAAAATGCGGTAAAGACCGTCGCATTTATTCATGAGGATATGTGTATTGGTTGTACTAAATGTATTCAAGCTTGTCCTGTTGACGCGATTGTCGGCGGTACAAAAGCACTTCACACCGTCATTAAGGATGAGTGTACAGGTTGCGACCTTTGTGTTGCCCCGTGCCCTACTGACTGTATTGAAATGATACCTGTAGAAACCACTACAGCGAGCTGGAAGTGGCAAATGGACGCCATTCCTGTTGTTGATATTACCGATTCTGCTGCTGAGCAGAAAAGTGTGAATTAAGGACTGGTATGTTGTCACTAATCGAACAAATCAAATCTGGTGCGCTGTGGACATTTCCCGGCGGTGTACACCCAGCAGAAAACAAGACTCAATCGGTCAAGACCGCCATTGCGCGCGCGCAAATACCCGCTGAAATTGTTTTACCTGTAAAACAGCATATTGGTAAACCCGGAACTCTAACAGTCGACGTTGGCGAACATGTGCTAAAAGGCCAAGCGCTAACCAAATACGACATGAGTTTCATGCTGCCAGTCCACGCACCAACGTCTGGTCGTGTGGTCGCTATCGAACCAAGAACCACCGCGCACCCGTCGGGCCTGAGCGAAACTTGTATCGTTATCGAACCTGATTTTGAAGACGCTTGGGTAGAGCGTGAAACATGGGCTGACTTTTCCCAGCGCACACCTGACGAACTGATCGAAAAAATCCGTTTAGCGGGGGTCTCAGGTATGGGTGGTGCAGGCTTCCCTACCGCGAAAAAAATTCAATCGGGTTTAGCTCGCACAGAGATTCTGATCATCAATGCGGCGGAGTGTGAACCTTACATTACTGCCGATGACATGCTGATGCGTGAGCACGCAGATGAAATAATCCAAGGCATTGAGGTCGTTGAACATATTCTAAAACCAAAACTGACAGTTATTGGTATAGAAGACAACAAACCTGAAGCCGTTAAAGCCTTACAAAAAGCAGCTGAGCATAAAGATATTGTTATCCGCGTGATTCCGACCAAATACCCATCTGGTGGTGAAAAGCAGCTGATCAAAATCCTAACTGATAAGGAAGTGCCAAACGGCGTTATTCCAGCAGACATAGGTATTTTGGTTCAGAACGTCGGTTCTCTCTACGCTATCAAACGTGCTGTGGTTGACGGTGAGGCACTGGTCGATCGAATCGTGACATTAACTGGTGACACCTTCAAGCAACCACGTAATGTCTGGTCACTGCTTGGTACCCCTGTTCAGTCATTACTTGATGAGTTTGGTTACAAAGCCGATAAGAAGTTACCTCGGCTAATCATGGGTGGTCCAATGATGGGCTTTACCCTGCCCCATTCTCAGGTGCCGATTACCAAAACATCCAACTGTATTCTAGCGCCTACACGCAAAGAGATTTCGCCGAACCAGTATGAAATGGCCTGTATCCGCTGCGGTCAGTGTGCCGAAGCGTGTCCTGCATCTCTGCTGCCTCAACAGCTTTTATGGCATTCAAAAGCCGAAGAGTTAGATAAGTGTGAAGAACTCAATATCAAAGATTGTATTGAGTGTGGCGCTTGTGCCTTCGTCTGCCCTAGTGAAATTCCACTGGTGCAATATTACCGCCAAGCAAAAGCGGAAATTCGTACCCGTAAAGAAGAGTCGGAAGCAGCAGAGCGAGCTAAAGTCCGCTTTGAAGAGAAGAAAGCACGCCTAGATCGCGATAAAGCGGCACGCGAAAACCGCTTTAAGAAAGCCGCTGACGATCGTCGTAAAGAGATGAAATCGACAGGCAGTGATGACGCTATTGCGGCAGCGATTGCGCGCGTTAAAGCTCAGAAATCAGAAGCAAGCTCGCCAGAAGAGAAAGCGGTTAAACCTGCAGTTGCAGCTGCGATTGCCAAAGCGAAAGCAGAACAAGCTGCCGCTGCCGCGAGTGATCAGGCTGAACCTGATAACTCAGAAATGGCTAAACTGCGTGAAGAGCGTAAGCAACAAGCTCGCGCACGCAAAGCCGCCAAAGAGCAACAAGATACTGCAACAACGGACAACAAGAAAGACGCCGTTGCTGCTGCCATTGCCCGTGCCAAGGCGAAAAAAGCCGAACAGGCACAAAATGCTAGCTCAGACGATCCTGTAGAAGATAAGAAAGCTGCAGTTTCCGCTGCTATTGCTCGCGCAAAAGCAAAGAAAGCACAAGCAAGCAAGTCAAATGAATCGGATGCTCCACCTGCTTCAGACGATAAAAAAACCGCTGTAGCTGCTGCGATTGCACGAGCTAAAGCGAAGAAAGCGCAAGCAAGCGAGTCAAATGAATCGGATGATCCAACAGCTTCCGACGATAAGAAAGCCGCTGTAGCTGCTGCGATTGCCCGTGCTAAAGCGCGTAAAGCTGAGCAGCAAGCGGCAAAAGCAGATGTAAGCAATGACTCTATCGAGGAACAACCTGCCGAGGAAGATCCGAAGAAAGCGGCCGTCGCTGCTGCCATCGCCCGCGCCAAAGCACTTAAAGCCGAGCAACAAGCGGAAAAAGCAGACGAAAGCAATGACGCTACTGAGGAGCAAGCTTCCGAGGAAGATCCGAAGAAAGCAGCCGTTGCTGCTGCCATCGCCCGCGCCAAAGCACGTAAAGCTGAGCAACAAGCGGTAAAAGCAGACGAAAGCAATGACGCTGTCGAGGAACAACCTATTGAGGAAGATCCGAAGAAAGCCGCAGTCGCTGCTGCCATTGCCCGTGCCAAAGCGCGTAAAGCAGAGCAACAAGCGGTAAAAGCAGACGAAAGCAATGACGCTACCGAGGATCAACCTGTAGAGGAAGATCCGAAGAAAGCGGCCGTTGCTGCTGCCATTGCCCGAGCTAAAGCTCGTAAAGCAGAAAAAGAACAACAAAAACAAACTGAGGAGAAAGAGTAGTGGCCTTTTTTATTGCCAGCTCACCCCATGCGCATAGTCGTAGAAGCACTCCTGACCTAATGAAATGGGTAGCGCTTTGTGCCCTACCCGGCTTAGCCGCTCAGACATACTTTTTGGGTTGGGGTACGATCATCCAACTACTATTGGCTATTGTCATTGGCTTAAGCCTTGAAGCACTTGTTATGCTTGCAAGAAAGCGCTCACCAATGTCTGCACTAAGAGACAACAGTGCCTTAGTGACAGCGTGGTTACTCGCGATTGCGATACCGCCACTTTCTCCGTGGTGGGTAATCACTATCGGTTTGATTTTCGCCATTGTCATTGCGAAGCACCTATACGGCGGTATTGGCCAGAACCTTTTCAACCCAGCAATGGTCGCTTACGTTGTGCTGCTTATTTCGTTCCCAGTACAAATGACCAGTTGGATATCTCCACAAGAGCTTCAAGCTACCCCTGTATCTAGTGGTGATGCATTCTCGCTCATTTTCACTGGGTTTAACCTTGAGGGGCTTTCGCTGCAACAAATTCGAACTGGTATTGATGGCATAACGATGGCGACGCCACTGGATGCATTCAAGACAGCCTTAACTGCAGGAAATACCGCTAGTGAAGCCCTAACTCAACCCCAGTTCGGCGGCTTAGCGGGTATTGGTTGGGAATGGGTTAACCTCGCTTATTTAGTCGGCGGCTTGCTTCTTATTAAACTGAGAGTCATTAATTGGCACATCCCGGTAAGCTTTTTAGTTAGCTTAACCCTGATTAGTGGCCTATTTATGTTGCTAAGCCCTGGTACAACGGCATCACCAACCATTCACCTGCTTTCAGGTGCGACTATGCTGGGTGCATTCTTTATCGCAACTGACCCGGTTTCAGCTTCAACGACCGTCAAAGGTCGACTGATCTTTGGTGCGTTCATTGGCGCAATGGTCTTTATCATTCGTTCTTGGGGTGGCTTCCCTGATGGTGTTGCATTTGCAGTGCTCCTCGGCAATATGTGTGTACCATTGATTGATTACTACACCAAACCAAGAACCTACGGTCACTAAGGCGTTATCATGTTAAATGCAATTAAAAAAAATGGTGCTGTTTTAGCGATTTTTGCCTGCGCATCAACAGGTGTTGTTGCACTGACCAACTATTTAACAAAAGATCGTATTCATCTTCAGGAGCAAAAACAGCTTCTTTCGGTATTAAACCAAGTCATTCCTCATGACTTACATGACAACGATCTTTATCAAGCGTGCACCTTAGTCAGCGATCCTAAACTCGGTACTGACCAAGCAATGCCGGTATATATGGCGACACTCAACGGTGAACCATCAGCTATGGCGATTGAAGCGATCGCACCAGATGGTTATAACGGCGCAATTAAAATTATTGTGGGTATTGAGCAAGATGGCACAATTTCCGGCACACGCATCTTAAGTCATCAAGAAACTCCGGGGCTTGGTGATAAGATAGACCTGCGTATCTCTGATTGGACTCTTGGCTTTACCGGTAAGCAAGTGACTGACAACAATCAAGCCGATTGGAAAGTACGCAAAGATGGTGGCCAATTCGATCAATTTACTGGTGCAACCATCACCCCACGAGCGGTCGTTAAAGCGGTTAAGAACACGGTAGATTTCGTTAACAGCAATCGTGACCAGATTCAGTCTCAGCCACTAAATTGTGGAGGCAATAATGAGTGATCATAAAACACTGATTAAAAATGGCATGTGGGATAACAACCCCGCACTTGTTCAGCTACTGGGTCTATGTCCATTGCTTGCGGTTTCTTCAACCGTCACTAACGCGTTGGGCCTCGGCATTGCAACGCTACTGGTATTGGTCGGTTCAAATGTCACGGTTTCCCTGGTACGTGATTACGTGCCGAAAGAAGTGCGCATCCCAGTATTCGTCATGATCATTGCGGCGCTGGTAACTTGTGTACAGCTATTGATGAACGCATACGCTTACGGCCTATACCTATCGCTAGGTATCTTTATTCCATTGATCGTAACCAACTGTATCATCATTGGTCGTGCGGAAGCATTTGCTTCGAAAAACGATGTTCTACCTTCAGCTCAAGATGGCTTTTGGATGGGACTGGGCATGACAAGTGTGTTAGTCATACTCGGTGCAATGCGAGAAATCATTGGTAATGGCACCCTATTCGACGGTGCGGATTTACTGCTCGGCGAATGGGCAACATCACTACGTATTGAAGTATTCCAATTCGATAATAGCTTCTTATTAGCGCTACTCCCACCAGGTGCCTTTATTGGTGTGGGATTGCTTATCGCACTTAAGAATGTTATCGATAAACAGATTGCCGCTCGTCAGCCAAAACCAGAAAAACAAGCGATTGAACGAGCAAGAGTGACTAACCAATAATAATCATCAAACAAACTCTGTATTGATGAACACAAGCACTGGAAAGCAGCCTCAACATGAACAAAGACAAACGAAGATTAATCCTAGAGCGTCTTAGAGAGAATAACCCCAACCCGCAAACAGAGCTCAACTGGAGTACCCCATTTGAACTTTTGATCGCGGTACTGCTCTCGGCTCAGGCAACCGACGTAAGTGTTAACAAAGCGACCGATAAACTCTATCCGGTCGCGAATACGCCACAAGGACTATTTGACTTGGGTGTGGATGGTGTAAAAGAGTACATCAAGACCATCGGCTTATTTAACTCAAAAGCTGAGAACGTCATCAAAACGTGTAGGATCATCCTTGATAAACACAATGGTGAAGTTCCAGAAGATCGCGAAGCGTTAGAAGCCCTACCAGGTGTTGGTCGAAAAACGGCAAACGTAGTGCTTAACACCGCTTTTGGCTGGCCTACCATCGCGGTTGATACTCATATCTATCGTGTTTCCAATCGAACTAAGCTGGCCATGGGCAAGAATGTCGACCAAGTAGAAGAAAAGCTTCTCAAAGTCGTGCCTAAAGAGTTTAAGTTGGATGTTCATCACTGGTTGATTCTTCATGGGCGTTACACCTGTGTCGCGCGAAAGCCACGCTGTGGTAGCTGCATCATCGAAGACCTGTGTGAATTCAAAGAAAAAGTTTACCCAGAAGATTAGGAGAACAGACAATGTCAAATGGACGTATTCTTCACACCATGCTACGTGTTGGTGACTTAGATAAATCGATTCAGTTTTACACTGACGTAATGGGTATGCAGCTACTGCGTACTAATGAAAACAAAGAGTATGAATATACTTTGGCTTTTCTTGGCTTCGGAGATGAGTCTCAAGGCGCCGTCATTGAGCTAACGTATAACTGGGGTACAACTGAGTACGACCTTGGTTCTGCGTTTGGTCATATCGCAATTGGCGTTGATGATATTTACACTACGTGCGATGCAATTAAAACGGCAGGCGGTAACGTAACTCGTGAACCTGGCCCAGTAAAAGGCGGTTCAACTCATATCGCTTTCGTAAAAGACCCTGACGGCTACATGATTGAATTAATTCAAAACAAACAAGCTTCAGCCGGTTTAGAAGGCTAAGCCACAGCCACCAATGCTATTAAAAATGGGACAGCACTTCGCTGTTCCATTTTTTTAACTTTACTCGATAATAATTATCATTTAACCTCTACCTATTCGGAGTTAGGAGAGCACAACAATGGCTATTGCAGAATGGGAGAAACATACTCTACTCGCTGATATGGCATTAAAGGAAAATGACCACTTACGCAGTATTCTTCACTACCAACAGGCCCTTACATTAAGTGAGCGTATCGGTGATGAAAGTGACGTTGATGTTGAAGACCGACTGATGATTTCAGTGATCTCATGCCACAACATGGCGATGTTTTGGCGCAATATTGGCGATATTAAGTACGAACTTAAATATCTGCAGTTAGCCTCAGAAAAAGTGCTGACCTTGGTCCCGCAATGCCCGAATACCGATTGTGACGCTTTCATCGATTCGATGGGATGTTGTAAAAAAGCCCTTGTAGAGTTTATGAAACGCCACCCGAATCCGAAGATTGCTCAGTTGGTACAAGATATCGATACCGCGACAAACTGCAATCTCATCGCTAAGTTCCGTCTCAACTAAACTCTGACTCCAGCATGATCAAAAAAGGCCACTCTCTGTGGCCTTTTTGTTTTATACCTGTGTTCTACCTAAAGAAATCACTACGCGTCGGTTTCTGTCTTTACCAATCGGTGACGCGTTATCATCAATTGGTCGACGCTTACCATAGCCTTGCACACGAATGCGGTCTTCAGGTAACCCTAGTGACTTAAAGTAGTTCTGTAGTACTTCAGCGCGGCGCTCAGATAAGTTCTGACTTGCGCTCTTACTGTCTTCCGCATCGGTGTATGTCGATACCAACACCAAATCAATATCTTGGTTGTGTTTAATGTACTCAGCGATTTGCGCCAGACGTTTTTGCGATTGCTTGTTTAGCTCGACGCTGGTTCGATCATAATGAAGAATAGTAAAGGCAATATCTTCAAAGCTATATGGCAATAAGTTTGCAATACAGTCACTAAAGACATTATATGAACGTTGGAATAGGACAGAGGAAAGTGCGACTTCTACACGTTGATCTCGGCTTCGCCACTCTTGATAACTAAAAGTGGGGTAACGTCCCTTCTCTAGCTCACCGAGAACATTCCAAGCCGTTTGACCACCTACATAGCCATCAAACTGTTGGAAGAATCGAATGTTCGTAATGCGGTCAGCACTATCACCTGGTCGCCATGCTGGTGGCATAGAAATTAGGCTCACATCACGGGTCTGACCCATTGGTCGTTTCATCTTCAACTCAAGGTCGAGATTAATTTTTTTACTCGCGTAAGATGAGAACACCGCTTCGCCATAATTAGGAATTGGATGAACCAAGCGACACTCTAATGGCGTATTGGCAACCATTTGCCATGTTGACTGTTGAGGCGTTGCAACGTACTGCTTTTCAAGCGCGAACACCGAGGGTGCTAACGTTATCAAAGACATAGCGATACCGGTTGCAAACAACTTCTTCATACAAACTTCTTCTCTCATTAGGACTGGCGGAACTTAACTTGCCGCTAGAAAATCTTCTATATGATTAATGCAAAAACCTAGCCAGAATATTTGTATAGTACAAATCACCACTGTTTCTTTTTCAATCAGCATTTACGGTTTTTCTTCCGCCTAGAATCTGCAATAATGCCAGCCCTGTCACATTATATGAAGTACACATGACTATAGAAAACGAAGCATTGACGCTTAAAAAACGATTCCGTGGCTACTTTCCGGTAGTTATTGACGTGGAGACTGCGGGTTTCAACGCCAAGACGGATGCGCTTCTGGAAATCTGCGCCGTTACTTTAAAAATGGATGAAAACGGCGACTTAGCACCAGCTTCAACCATTCATTATCATGTCGAACCTTTTGAAGGTGCCAACCTTGAAAAAGAAGCGTTAGAGTTTAATGGTATTCGCGACCCATTTAGCCCTCTACGCGGTGCTGTGACAGAAGCGGAAGCCCTCAAAGAAATCTACAAACTCGTCCGCAAAGAACAAAAAGCTGCAGACTGTAGCCGTGCCATCATGGTGGCCCACAATGCCACCTTCGATCACAGCTTTGTGATGGAAGCGAGCGAGCGCTGCAAGCTTAAACGTGTCCCTTTTCATCCCTTCGCGACGTTTGATACCGCAGCACTAAGTGGCTTGGCTTACGGCCAAACCGTGTTAGCTAAAGCGTGTAAAACCGCTGGGATGGATTTTGACAATAAAGAAGCCCACTCTGCCCTATACGATACTCAAAAAACGGCAGAACTCTTCTGCGGTATCGTCAACAAATGGAAAGCCCTTGGCGGTTGGCCAGTGGTTGAACCTGATACCGACAAAAAATAAAAACGTAAACACAACACACGAGTAAATTATGAACCCTGTTGTCATTTCTGTATGTATCATGCTTGCCTTAGCACTGATGCGCGTGAATGTCGTCGTTGCTTTGACATTCAGTGCCATCGTCGGTGGTTTGGTTTCCGGCATGAAGCTCAATCAAGCCGTGGCTGCTTTTGAAAGTGGTTTAGGTGGTGGTGCAACCATCGCATTAAGCTACGCAATGTTAGGTACGTTCGCCGTTGCGATCTCTCGCTCTGGTATCACTGACTTACTAGCCAATAGCGTCATCAAACGCATTCACGGTAAAGAGAATGCGGCTGCATCGACTGGCCTAAAATATGCGGTGTTAATTGCATTAGTTCTTGTGACCATGTCGTCTCAGAACGTTATTCCTGTCCATATCGCCTTTATCCCGATCTTAATTCCACCTTTGTTGGGCGTATTCGCTAAGTTAAATCTTGACCGTCGTATGATTGCCTGTGTGCTGACATTTGGTCTAGTCACACCTTATATGGTTCTTCCAATCGGTTTTGGTGGTATTTTCTTAAACAATATTCTGCTGAAAAACTTGCATGACAACGGTTTAGAAAACGTTGTCGCAAGCCAAGTACCTGTCGCAATGCTGTTGCCTGCTGCAGGTATGATCTTTGGTCTTATCACAGCGATCTTCTTTAGCTACCGTAAACCACGTCAGTATAAAGAGACTGAGCTAACTCGTGTTGATACTGACACGAAAGAGATCCAACCAAAGAACATTCTGGTTGCTGCTGCCGGTATTGTTGCTGCGCTAAGTGTTCAGCTAATGACAGGCTCAATGATCATCGGTGGTCTAGCTGGCTTCATGGTGTTCACCTTTGGTGGTGTGATTGCTTGGAAAGAGACGCACGACGTCTTTACTAAAGGTGTTCACATGATGGCGATGATCGGCTTTATCATGATCGCAGCAGCGGGTTTTGCCGCAGTAATGAAGCAAACTGGCGGTGTTGAGTCTTTGGTTGAGGCGCTAGCAACAAGCATTGGCGATAATAAGCCTCTAGCGGCACTGTTGATGTTAGTTGTTGGTCTACTGGTAACTATGGGTATTGGCTCATCGTTCTCGACAATTCCAATCCTAGCGACCATTTACGTTCCACTGGCAGCAGCGTTTGGCTTCTCACCAATGGCAACGATTGCTCTAGTGGGTACTGCAGCAGCGCTTGGTGATGCAGGCTCTCCAGCGTCAGACTCAACGCTAGGCCCAACGTCAGGCCTAAACGCCGATGGCCAGCACGAGCATATTTGGGAAACCGTAGTTCCGACCTTCATCCATTACAATATCCCACTGATTGTGTTTGGTTGGATTGCCGCAATGGTTCTGTAGCCTAAATTAGGCTCAGATATTCAAGGCATAAAAAAAGCTGACATCATGTCAGCTTTTTTATTACCTGTAATTTGTGGCTACTTCGATTGTTTTTCAACAACAGCAGCTAGCACAGGCGCCATATCTTGCAGTAACTGCTCTTCAACCGGCTTGCCCGTTGAGTCAGTGACGTTGATTGAAGTTCGGTTACCAAGGTCGCCAAATAGGAAAGTATAAGTACCAGACTTAAGTGCAATCGGCTTAACACCAATCTCATTCCAGAACTCATCATCCGGAGAAGCGTACTTCGCTTTAACGTGACCTTGAGATTGGTTACGCTCTTCTAAAGTAAAGCCCATCTCTGGAAGCAGTTTCGGTAGACGCTGCCACAATACGTTATATGGCGTACGAGCGATAATAACTGGGAAACCACTGCGGTCGGTGCCCATAGTAACCGGAATTTTCTTCACAAGTTCTTGCGCTTTACGTGCCGCTTCTTCACGCAGATCTAAGTCGTAGCGCGCCGTCACTAAGTTGGTCATCAGGGCGTTATAGCGCTCTTTATTGGTTGCAGTGACAGGCATATCTTTGCCTGCTTCACGCCAATCAATCAATGAGATCTTAAAGCCATGACGTCCACCAGCAGCAACACGTTCGATAGCGTAACGAGCGCCAAGTTCACCGTCTTCATCTTCTGATGTCCAAGTAACCCAATCGGTCTCAATGCGCGTTTCCGTTTGCTCACGAACACCAATTTGACGCTCTTCTAGCATGGTTAAAGCTGTCTGCCACACCTTATCCACTTCGTCTTCACGCAGTAGCCATAGCGTAGTTTCGCCCTGCTGTCTTTCAGCACGTGCACCTGGGATAAGCTCTAATACTTGTTGTGGTGGTCGAATATCAACTTCACGACCAACACCACCAGTAAACTCTCCCTGAGGGATTTTGTAGTCAATGTAAAACTGACGTTTTGCACCGTCAGCTAACGTCCACTCTTCTAACGGTGGCGTATTTAAGTACTCAAAGTCATCTTTAGCCTGACGACGTTGAGTCGCACTACCTGAACATGCACTTAAAACAAAAACAGCTAGTGAACTGACGACTAGCTGGTGTGACAATTTCATTGAAACTCCTGATACCTATATGCCGGAGCATTAAACTCCGGCAATCCATCTTTAATTTAGTAAATGCAAGCTTCTGTCATTGCTTGAGCAACAATCGGGCGAGCTTTCTCTGACAGCTCTGTCAGCGGCAGACGTAAATCGCCATGCTCAATTAGACCCATTTTGTGTGCTGCCCATTTTACTGGGATTGGGCTAGATTCAACGAATAAGTTCTTGTGTAGCGGCATCAAACGTTGGTTGATGATTTCTGCTTCTTCAAACTTACCTTCTTTCGCTAATCTGAACATTTTTGCCATGTCTTCAGCAGCAATGTTGTTCGTTACCGAGATAACACCGTGGCCACCTTGCTTAACGAATTCAAGGCCAGATGAATCATCGCCACTTAGTAAGATAAAATCTTCGCCACAAAGTTCACGATGAATTGCAATTCTGCTTAAATCACCCGTCGCATCTTTCAATGCAACAATGTTTTCGATCTCTGCTAGTCGCGCCACAGTCTCTGGTAACAAGTCTACCGCCGTACGGCCCGGTACATTATACAGGATCTGTGGGACATCGCTTTCTTCAGCGATCGCTTTATAGTGTTGGAACAAACCTTCTTGAGTTGGCTTGTTGTAGTAAGGCGTCACACTTAGGCAGCCTACAATGCCTGAGTTATTCAAGAGGCGGCTGAAAGTCACTGACTCATGTGTTGCATTAGCACCTGTGCCCGCAATCACTGGAATACGTCCTTCAGCAAACTCAACCACCTTAGTGACAACCTTGACATGCTCTTCAATAGTCAGCGTCGCCGATTCACCTGTGGTACCAACTGCAACGATGCCATCGCTTTTTGCTGCGACATGGTACTCCACTAGTTTCTTCAGGCTTACGTAATCAACTTCGCCATCATTATTAAACGGTGTAATTAACGCTACAATACTTCCTGAAAACATGTCTTTCTCCCTAATTTAGATACTAATCGCATGGTACTGTAAGGCGATTGAAAAAGACAAGCACTGAGACCCGCTTAAATCACCTATTTGAGTGAATATTTATCAGATGTTAGAACTTTGGCAACTTACTCCTTTAATTTCGGCTAATGTCAGTTCCTAGCAAGGAATACGCATGGTCGCTCACAGCTGTCTAATTTACACCCTAACACACTCATAAAATGCGTTTGAGGTGCATTTCTATAACGGTCTAATGTGCTAAGCTATCTGATTAATAATTGGAACATTGATAAGTGAAGTTATGACTCAACATTTAGTGATTACTGCCGTAGGAACGGATCGCCCTGGGGTGTGCAACCAAGTTGTACATTTAGTCACTCAATCCGGATGCAATATTGTTGATAGTCGTATTGCTCTATTTGGTAACGAATTCACACTCATCATGCTTCTTTCTGGCAATAACGCGGCCGTCACTCGTGTAGAAACAACATTGCCACTGCTTGGCCAAGAACATGATCTTATTACCATCATGAAGCGTACATCGACCCATGCGCACTTGGACAATGCCTACACATTAGAAGTTTTTGTCGAGTCTGAAGACAAGCCTGGGTTAACCGAAAAGTTCACCCACTTCTTCGCTCAAAAGAATATTGGACTGTCATCGCTCAGTGCCCAGACCATAGACAAAGACAAAATTAATGCAGAGACCAACCAGTTCCACATTGCGATTACCGCTACTGTCGACTCTGAGTGCAATTTAATGCAGCTACAAGAAGAATTTGACAATCTGTGTCAGCAATTATCGGTTCAAGGCTCTCTGAACTTTATAAAAAACAGTCAATAAAAAGGAATCTCCATGAACACGCTTACCGCAGGCGCTCCAGCTCCAGCGTTCTCTCTTCTCGATCAAAACGGCGAAACTGTTTCTCTAAATGACTTTAAAGGTAAAAAGGTTCTATTTTACTTTTACCCTAAAGCGATGACACCTGGCTGTACGGTACAAGCACAAGGTCTTCGTGACACTAAAGCAGAGTTGGATGCTCATAACGTTGTTGTATTGGGCGTCAGTATCGACCCAGTAAAACGTCTTGGTAAGTTCATAGAACGTGACAACCTAAACTTCACACTATTGTCAGACGAAGACCACGCCGTAGCCGATCAATTCGGCGTATGGGGTGAGAAGAACTTTACCCCTGAGTAATTTATATGACAGAAAACTTTGATTGTTTTTTATGACAAGTCTATCTTCAACATGTGGGTAACATATTGAGGGTTGTTTTGTGATAGAAACACATGAAGAAAAATGTTCTGATATTTATGACGATTACCGTTTACTATCCATTGAGGTTGATACGTTAGCAAAACTAAAAATATCAGAGAGCATAAATGCTAAATCTGGAGAGATGACTTATTCCCCTTATCTTTCTCCTTCCAATCTAGAATCACGTTTAAAGAAAACAGACATTATCATTGCACCCGATGGGAGTGTTGTTTATCCACAATCTCTTTACCTCGTATCTAAACTGCGTGGTGAGGGGGCCGTCAAGGACACTGACTCAATTGCAAAGGGCTTACTAGCTTTTACTCGTTACTTAGATTCAACACATCGCCCACGTTTTGATGAAGACGGGAAAGAAATTCCACGTGAGTACCTAACCTACAAAACTTTAACGAAGTATGAAGAAGATGGTGCACCTTGGCGTTTTGCAGAACACCTTTTAGCAAACTGCCGTGCCAAGCCAGGCGCAACCGGTGACGAAGCATACTCTCTTAACACTGCAAGAAGCTATATGGGCGCTGTTATTGGCTTTTATAAGTGGATGCAGAAACATGGTTACCTCAAAAATGATGATAAGCACGTAGTGACACACTTCAGCAAGGTAGAAGTTTACATAGACGACATTAATCAGCACGACATGCTTGCTCACACCAAGGGTGGCGAAAAGCGAGCCTATGAAATATCAAACATCATGAAAGCGTTTCCAAAAAGCGATAGGACACCCGCCCATAAAAAGTTAAAGCCTATGATGCTTGAGCATAAGGAACTGTTCAATCGACACATTGTCGCGTTACCCAAGGCCATTTCCTTAATGCTGAGATTGTGTGAAGAGTCAGGACTCAGGGTTGATGAAGCCACCCACTTTCCTGCTCGTAATATTGGTGACAATGATTTCAGTGAACTAGAAGTCGTGCCAGTACACATTACACACACCAAAGGCGGTGCCCCCCGCACTGTTCAAATCCCTATCGCACTTTATGAAGAATTAGAGCAATACAAAGAAAGTAGTCAGCGGCAAAAGAACCTGACTCGACGGAAAGAACTTATTGACTCTCAAGAAGAGCTAGACACCACTGATTACCTTTTTGTTTCCAACAAAGGACGACCTTACACAGAAAATACTCTGGAAGTACATTTTGGTGTACTGAAAAAGCGCATCAGAGCAATAACGCCTAGTTGGTACTACCGCATCCACGATTTGCGTTCAACCTTTGCTACTCATTGGCTTTGGAGTGAATCTCAAAAGCGACATGTTGCTTATGAATATCTGATGGATGAGTTAGCAGAATTAATGGGGCATGCCAGCACCTCAACGACGGAAATATATATTAAGTTCATGAATAAATTTGATGAACAGTTGAGGGTCGCAGAGAGTAAAAACAATAAGATAAACGAGAGGTGGTAGCATGGCAAAAAGTCCACTAGCCAAAAGCTCAAAGACTGTTAGGCATGTAAGAAATAGTAAAAATGTCGCTCCGTTACAATTTACCATTCCCTATAAGGATAGTAGAAGCAGGAAAGAGGGTGAGTTTGACATATCACACCTATTACACCTTGGTGTACTGAGAGAAAACGTCAAAATCGAAAGCCGCATTCCTTATTTAAGAAGCTTTTGCAAAAAAGCCAAGCAGTATGTTGATAATGGAAACTCACCTGCTACTGTCACGAAAGCTTATGATACATTACGGGCGTTCATTGCCTTTTGTGACGCCGTCAACGTTGACCCCTTCTCTGAGGCTGGCTACTTAAAATACGTAGGGAATGATGGTGAATTACGACATCGCATTAAAGTGCATACCCCATCCAAAAAACTATGGGAAATGAGTCACGGAGATGAACTGGGGATTAAGCTCAGCACCGCAGTTAATATTGCTTCATACCTTCGCACCGCCCTTTCATGGAGTGGACTGCCCGCTGACTTATGGGCAACTCACCACCGAGGGTTTAATGGTGAGAATAACCCATATAGAGGTTACTCTGATGCTGAAGAAAAAATTCTTGTCACGAGGCTGAGTGCGTTGTTTTTCACTCTAGCCTCACAGCTCATCACGGCAAAAAAAGAAAGCTTAGCCCTGCCTGACGAATTACCTGTCGTTATTGACTTGGGAGGGCCCCAAAAAGTCATTTCAATTAAAACATCTCTCAAGGCCCAAAGGCCGAGTAAAGCGGGTATACCAGTAAAATCTTCCGCTGCGTTTAACATGGCGATGGGGGCGGCTTATCACCTAATGTGCTTTTTTACCTCACTAAACGATAGCGACGTAAAGTGCGTCGCTCATCCTGTTACGATTCATACTGATGAACGGGATAAAAGCTTGCAAGTGGTTAAGGTATCGAGCTTTAAAGCACGGGCAAACAAAACGGTAGATGCTGTTCTTACCAACCAGAGTTTCGATGTTGATAAGCGAGATGGCGTGAAGTTTATCAAGACCCTTGAGACACTTTCAGCACTGTATGGTGATGGTGAAGAAGGCTCGGAGTTACTTTTCACACTAAATGAACAAGAGGAGATAAGCAGCACGTTTCTTTTGCAAGACATAAACAAACACCTAGTGGTAGAGTTAAATTTACTCTCTCCCAATCGGGCATCCTGCCTTCGATGGTTTAGAGAGCTATTTTACAGCTATCGAAACCAGCAAGTTATCATACTAAACAAAGAAACTAATAAACTTGGCAGAGTAACCGTAAGTAAAGTAACTCGTCCGTGCTCAAAAGCAACAGCCACACGAGGCGCTATGAATACCGCCTATTGTATTTTATCGTGTTATACAGACCAGTCACTAAAAGGTATTTTACTACCACTTTCCTACTCAGAGAAAAACGTCGATGGAAATATCAGTGTTTCTATGAAATACCGAAATGGTGAGAATCTCCTCTTCTCTATTCCGACTGCGGATAAGACGCTAATCCAAGATATCGAGCAATTCGCCACTGAGTGTGCAGATAAGCAAGGCTCAAAAAAATATGAGAGGTTGCTGCTCAAACGAGGTCATGCGGAGCAACCCCCTAAAGACTGGGACGGGCTTAGCCCTATCAGCTCCAATTTAATGAGCAGATGGGCAATTGAACCCAATGAATACTTTATATCGCTTCAATCAAGTCGCTGGAGAGAAATGACCAGTAACCAAGTATATTTCGAGAGTGGTGCAGGCAGAGCTCTGAGCCTCCTTCAAAGCCTATCAAGAATATGCCAAATACCTTGTTAGCGATGCGTCGAGACGAAAGAATGGCGGAATTATCTGGTATTTAACGAAATTAGATAGAGGCGAAAAGGAAAGATCAATCGCCTTTCAAGCCGCTTTTCTTGCACTAAGTAATCCATCACAAAAAGCAACCCTTGAGTTACTCCATAGATATAAACCCAAAATAAGAACTGATTACATCAACAAATTCCATCCAGAGCGAACATTGAAAATTGGCAACAGGACAGTAACTGGGCTTGTAGAGGCACAGTCTTTGTTTAAGCAACTCAACGGAGGTTGTCTTTGGGCGTTGATGTCTCGAACAGGAATGCGGTCAGATGAAATCTTTCACCTACATACCGCAAATGGGTGCACAACAGAAACAATATCTGGACAAACAATTCATATTATTCATGCAGACCTATCAAAAACCACCAAAGGCTCTCAATCAAAGCAGGATGAATTTGTCACTACAGAAGTTGGTAAAAAGGCTTACGAGATATTACAGGCTTTACATG
Source organism: Vibrio ouci (assembly GCF_004551525.1). Taxonomy (GTDB): domain Bacteria; phylum Pseudomonadota; class Gammaproteobacteria; order Enterobacterales; family Vibrionaceae; genus Vibrio; species Vibrio ouci. Next base: position 51,829 of record NZ_SATR01000010.1, read on the forward strand.
AGCCACTTAGAAAGCAACATCCTGACTGTAAAGCCTTTTTCCATAAGGTAAAAGAGGACTGTGGTGCTATAAGTAAAGACCAACTTGGAAAACATCTGACTTATTGGTTTGAAGGCACACTGGGGGAGAAACTTGCGCTCACCAATGACGATGTGATTGATTTGAAGGTTTCCGACCCTAACCTTTCGTTTGATGTGGGTGATGACTATGAATTCTCAGGGCATCAGCTCCGCCGTTCGTTTGCTTACTACCTTATCGGGTATGAGCTATGCGCATATCCACAACTAAAGCAGCAGTTCAGCCATGTATCGATGGCAATGACACGCCATTACGCTAAGAATGCCAGTAAATTCCAGAAAATTAGAAAGCAAAAACAAAGCTTGGTCCACGCCATTGATGAAGAAAGAATTGACCAACAAGCGCTGGTCTACCTCAACATCTATAAGAAACTAGCGAATAAAGAACGTGTCGCTGGCGGTAAGGGTAAAGAGTTCACCAAAAACATGATGAAAGGTGAGCGTAACCTGTTCAAAGATAGGTTCGATTACGACACGCTATCGCTTAATTATTGGAAAAAACAAATCCGGGATCAAAAGCGCCACATTCATGCAGTAGCCCCAGGTGTTTACTGCACTTCAACAAGTTGTAGTCTGCGCACACAAGTAAACCTATTAGAGTGCGTGGACTGTAAGAATGATTATATTGTCGATGCCGTTTTTGCCGAGGCCAAACGCAAAGAAGCTGAAATCAATATGCTGTGGGATATTGAACATGATGAACTAACACCGCAAACAGCGTCAGAAGCGTATATCAAAATTACGGCAGCTGAACGCATTATGAATGACCTAGCGATCAACTATGAGCCTGTTGAGATACCACAAGAAGTTGAAAAAATGCTGATCCCCTACGGAGTAACTGTGTAATGACACTAGCCACAAAAAACAAGCTAATAAAAGCTCTAGAGCGACTGTTAGAAGGTAAGCCAGAGAACCAGACGCTAAGAAAAAAGGCCCGAGAAGGTAAGCTAAAAATCAACAACAGCAGCGTCGAGAAAGAAGCGGGGCTCTCGGTTGGTGCACTACGTAGGCATGAAGATGTTCGAGTCATGATCAAGACAAAATCTCTTGAAGATCGGGTTGCACAAGGTGACTCCAGTCAAACGCCAATTGATGTTTTACAATCTGAAATTAAGCAGTTAAAGCTAGATAAGGCTCAAGCAAATAGAAAGAAAAAAGAGTACCTCGACCTTGCCAGAAGTCATGAGCAAGCATTGGCTATCCAAGCTGCTAATCACATCAAGATGGTTCAAGAGTTCATGGAAATTCTGCATGAGAGTGAACGAGAGAAAGCAATGGATAAAGTCGTTAGAGCAAGACCCGATAATCTTATCAAAGGAGATTTTAGATAAAAGTTCTCCGTGTAGTGCAATCACTAGACAGGGCAGTGACTTATCGATAAAAATGGGCGCTCTAACGAATTAAAAACATGAACACGACGTAGCGGATCACTCTACGGCAGATAACATAAAATTAGAAAGTAAGGAAAAACCGATGGCAATTGAAGCTGGACAAACTGCACCAGATTTTACCCTGAATGATCAAGACAGCAACCCAGTTACCCTCTCAGAACTGAAAGGAAAGAAAGTTCTACTCTACTTCTACCCGCGCGCCTCAACACCTGGCTGTACGGTTCAAGCTCAAGGGCTTCGAGATACAAAAGCTGAACTAGACGCTCACAATGTTGTTGTGCTTGGTATCAGCCCTGACACTCCAAAAAAACTCACGAACTTTATCAATAAACAAGAGCTGAACTTTAGTCTACTAGCCGATGAAGAACATGAAGTATGTGAGAAGTACGGTGTTTGGCAACTCAAGAAGTTTATGGGGCGTGAAAATATGGGCGTTGTAAGAACAAGCTTCCTGGTTGATGAGTCTGGTAACCTTGAACATGTATTTAACAAGTTCAAGACCAAAGATCACCATGAAGTCGTATTAGACTACCTAAACAGCAAATAAGCTCCCATGATCTATTAACTGTTAGACTTGGCAGACATAATTGGCGACATTCGAATATCAGATTGACTCGAAGAACATGTGTCTGCCACCAATATAGAACTACGTGAGCGGAAGTTATCTTCCCTCACCACCTCTCGACAAAACATCATGGTGTCGGATATCACACGGCTAGGTCGCCACAAGCTTAGGACTTTTGCCAGCGCTATAGAAGCCCAGAAGCATCCTAAGCGAGCAGAAGCAAGCCATGCTAAACTAGATAAAGAGTTATCATAGCGTACTAAGCGGGTCATAAACCCACCATACGGATAGAATGAGGTTCTAAGCAGCAATGAAAGTAAAAATTGAGAAGACCTGTGATGGTGAAGCTTTCCTCAACATTCCAGAAATACTGCAAAAAGAATTGCAATGGGATGAAGGCGATCAAATCGAATGGCTGGACAATAAAGATGGTTCATGGACTCTGTGTAGAGTCGGACTTGAGAGCGATATCCAATCAAAGTCTATAGAGTACATTCTTTCACAACACCCTACTTTAAAAGATCAAATGGAGAATGTGTTTGACGACTCTGATTTGAGAACAGAATGGTTAACTTCTGCAATTCCAGCGCTGTCTGGTTTCACTCCGCTAGAAGTAGTGATTGAAGGTGACTTAAAACGCGTTTTAGATGCATTAAATCGTATCAAGTATGGTGATATTTCTTGAGATGATTTTATCTCAAAGAATTCAGGTAGATATGTCGAGTCACAACCATAGCCCATATGTCTCCTGATGTAACCTACAGCTCAAGGCAGAGATACGCGGCATAAGATGGAACAAGCACTCTAGTAACCAATCATAGTGTGTCTAAGGTCCTAAATCGCAGAAACCAAACAGACTGAATTTCCTAGCCGTGTCAGCAAAATTGCTGTGTGACAATCGGTAGATTTACATTTAAACCGTATATCCGTATTTCAACTTATTGATCTCTTCTGTCACCAGAATGATACCGGTTATTGTGTCACAGAATGAAAGTGGTGTTTCTTTACCAAACACCAAACTAGGTTTATTTAACCAGCGTAATGTCGTATCACGATCACCAAAATACCCATCTGCTTCTTTGATCATATCAATCAGCATAAGTGCATGTTCACTGGCCGTTGGGCTTAGCGTTGCGTTCGGCTCTTTCATTTTGCGCTGGAGAGTACGCAGATTAACGCCAATAATTTTCGCATACTCTGTCTTAGTCAGACCAAGAATTAACATTCCTCTATCCAACGTTCCGACTGGAAGCCCTTGACGAATGATTTTTAGACTATCGCTTACACTGTGAGCTTTGCGCTTTTCGCCTCCAAGCATTTCATAAGCTGCACTAAACATTAAAGCACCTCCGAATCTAACTACACTTACACAATAGGTGATAAATAACGTAATTTGATAACTTTAACACGGAAATGTCTCGAAGCTTGAGAGTTGCATGCTCTTTCCAATTAATGGCAAGCTGGTTTTGCTACACTAGAATTAATCTAAGCATCGTGTTTTTGTATATGCTATGAACGAAAAATGGTTCATGGAAGATAGCTACCACAGTGGAATTGATTGGGTTGTTCGCTAGTATTAACTAGCGCGTCTATATAAATCATAAGAGGGCTAGGATGTTGTTTTTAAGTATAGTATTAGTATTGAGTTTAGCTATTGGTGTTTTGCTCTCTATGCGCAAAAAGTTCACATTTGGCTCTCGAAACATATGAATGAATATGAGAAGGAGCTCGAGAAAAGCAATCCAGAAGAGCAAAAAAAGCTGAAGAAAAAATACCAATGTACAAATCACCTGATGCAACCGTAAAATTTATTAAATTTTCGGTTTAATCTTACTCCCATTCATCCCAATTTTCTGGAAAATTCAGATTCAACCGTAAATGAGGTTAAATTTACGGTTACTACTCCTAACTACTAACTCAAACTTTTGGGAAGTACAAAGACAGGTAATACTAGGGCGTAATGATCTTTGCTGTACGTATTTTGGTCAGCAATACATCGGCAACCACATTAACATAAATGCCAGTGAAGCCATGCTGGCATAATTTCTCTCTAGCTTGTCATATCTAGTTGAAATAGTTCGATAATGTTTAATTCTTGCAAACGCATTTTCAACCAAGTGTCGGTATTTATATAAGCACCAGTCCATGCTTGCTTTATCAATATCCTGACCGTAATTACGTTTGGCAATCATAGGCACTCCACCACGTTCGCGAACAAAACAGCGAAATGATTCACTATCGTACCCTTTATCGCAAACGACAGTGTTCACTTCATCAAGTTGGCCAACCAAGCTATTTGCATGAACAACATCGTGTCATTGCCCCTCGGATAGGTCAAAGAAAATCGGTAAGCCTCCACTATCTACAGCTAAGTGAATTTTGGTTGAGTTGCCCCCGCGACTTTTTCCTATTTGCTCTGAGTTTTCAGTAGCAGCACCAGTGCTATGCTGATGTGCTCGAACGATAGAGAAGTGGCCCCCAATTTTCGGACATGACTTTAAGTGATTGATCTGTTTTGATAGTACCCAGAATAACTGGAACAGATTATGACTAGAAAACGTAGAAACCACTCTCCTGAGTTTAAGGCTAAGGTGGCACTTGCTGCCGCTAAAGGTGATAAAACTCTCGCTGAACTAGCACAGAAATATAACTTACACGCCAACCAAATATCGACTTGGAAAAAAGAACTGCTCAAAAATGCAGCGATGCTCTTTGCTTCTGAAAGTCAGCTAAGCAAAGAAAGTACTGAAGAAGTCGATAAACTCCACGCAAAGATCGGTCAACTGACCATGGAAAATGATTTTTTGGCGAAAGTGCTCGGTCGCTAGATCGGGCACAGCGAAAGAATTCGCTGGATAAATCCACCCAGTTACCGATAAAACGCCAGTGTGAGCTTCTCAACATTACTTGCTCTACGGCTTATTATCAGCCCATAGGACTCTCCGCTGAGGAAGTGGAATTACGACGTATCATCAACGAAATTCACCTCCGGTATCCGTTCATGGGCAGCAGACGCATTCGAAACGAGTTGATTAATAAAGGGCATAACGTTAATCGTAAACGTATTGTTCGGGTCATGCGTGATATGGGCATTGGTGCAATTTATCCCAAGCCTAAAACGACTATTGCAAATAAGGTGCACAAGGCTTATCCCTACCTATTGCGTGATATCGAAGTTACCTACCCAAATCAAGCGTGGGCTATTGATATTACCTATATCCCGATGGCTAAAGGCTTCCTTTACTTGGTTGCCATTATCGACTGGTTTAGCCGTAAGGTTTTGTCTTGGCGTTTATCAAATACGATGGATACAAGCTTTTGTCTTGAAGCTCTTGAGGAGGCACTCCAACACTATGGACCACCAGATATTTTCAACTCTGATCAAGGAAGTCAGTTTACTAGCACAGAGTTCACACAAGCCTTACTCGACCGTGGGATACGGTTCAGCATGGATGGCAAAGTCCGCTGGGTAGATAATGTTTTTATCGAAAGACTCTGGCGAAGCTTAAAATATGAAGAGGTTTACCTAAAGGCTTACATCACACCCCAAGAAGCAGAGCTTGAAATCGGGAACTACATGGTGTTTTATAATGAAGAGCGTAACCATCAAGGACTCAATAACCTCACCCCAGATGAAGCCTACTTCGGTAGGCAGAGATACGCTGCATGAGCTGGATCAACCACTTAAGGAATTAGCTTATGTGTCCAACCATTGGGGTCCACTTCTTATAAAGTCGTACAAGAAGCATTAACGTAGGATATTTTCCGTTTTCCAAGCGGTCCCCTTGAACACTGGGTGATTCAGCAGGGCAATAAAAACATGCTCCACCCTTTTCATATTCATGGCTGTCGATTTCAGATATTTGCGATTGACGGGCAACCGCCCGCCCCGAATCTGATGAGGTGGAAAGACACCGTCCCTGTGTTTCCAAAAGGCCAAACTGAACTGCTGGTTAAGTTTGACCAGCCTGTAAACCGTGAGTTTCCGTACATGGCGCATTGCCATATTTTGGAACATGAAGACACCGGTATGATGAAGCAACTTACCGTGTCTTAATAACGTCAAGCGAATCGGATCAACTGGGATGAAGGCCGCCTTACGCGCCACCATCAGCTCAGCGTTCGTCTTCGCCTATTTATGGTTCCAGCGATGGGCCGAACTTAATGCATGCAGATCAGAGTGGTGATGGAATGCGCATAGATCAGCAAGCAACCATGAAAGACCTTGCCGGCTGGCAACTCGTCACGCAGCAACGTCGAACACAGCTCAAGTTCAAATCGTTGCTTCTCGACACAAATCTGCGTCACCCTAGCCTCACTGAAATTGATGTACCTTTCCACTTTAGGATAAATGGCTTTAAACACGCTCTCTTTGACTGAAAACACAATGGTACAAAATTGGTCAAAATCAATACTCAGTTGATAGTAAAGTTGCATTTCATCACTGTTCAGGATCTGAGGCGCGATTTTGGTTGCGACATTCATTGGGATCATCGCCTCGTGGTCAATACCCACATACGTCACGCTCCCTTCAGGCGCGACCACCGCCAAGGCCCGTTCACTGGTGTGAGAGATTGAGCCCAAGTAACCCTGGGGCCAAATTGGGTTTCGATGCGTCCCCGTCGCCACCCCGACCTCACGTGCATCCAATGACTCCAGAGCCACCATCGCTGCAATTCTGCCTGCCAAAAACTCCGCGCGGCGCTTTGTGACCGCTTTACGGATATGCTCGGGTTCATCAAACGTCAATTTTTCGTAGATATCACCACAAAACTTCTCAGCTTGATAATGACAGGCATAGACACGAATATCAGGGTGATAATCAGCAAACGGATGTCGGCGACAAGACTCAATAAAGTCGACAAAAGGCTTTTCTTTTCCCAACACCAAATGACTCGTCAGCTTACGTGAAGACACAATCGGAAGTAGCACCGCGATTCTCCCCGTAAACTTCATTCGTCAATGGTAAGCCCTCACTGAACAACTGGTTAATCACCGCCCTGATATTCGTCTCATCATGAATGAAAAAATGGTCCCCCGTGTACGCAGTAACGTTGATCTCGTCGGTGAAAAAAGGTTGCCATTCTCGCATATCCTGTTCTGTCATATTGTCATCGGTTCCATAAATGACCGTTGAGCGGCTTGGCAACTGACCACTGAACGTTGTCTTAAAACGTTCAACCACGGAAAAATCAGCCCGAATGTAGGGCAGACAGAAATCGATCAGACCTGGGGTGTGAAACACTTGCTCAGGCGTCCCATTCAGTTTTTTAAGCTCTTCGACAAATGCCGCTTGAGGTAACCCGCTAATGGGCTTCATTCGACGCGGTCTATCCGGAGCCATAGCAGCGGAGAACAAGCAATGCTCGGGCGAAGGTAACTTCGCTTCGTGCAGCATGACCAACGCCTCAAACGCAGCCAGAGCGCCCATGCTATGACCAAACAAGAGATAGGGCTTGTCCGTTAAGGCGACTAATTCGGCTTGGATGCCACGGATGTATTCCTGCATGCTGTTGATGTGAGGCTCACCGATCCGCTCTGCTCGCCCGGGCAGTTGCACGGCGTGTAATTCAACCCATTCCGGTAACCATTGCAACCAAGGATGGAAAATAGAGGCGCTCCCCCCCGCGTAGGGAAAGCAGATCAACCTCACCTTTGCGTTTGGGTTCGCCTTATAGCATGTCAGCCACTGAGTATTCACGTTGACCCCTTAATAATATTCGTCTTTGAGTGTTGTCACCGACCATGACTAGAAATAAACATTCAGGCGTGCGACCGCCATAGTATTGGCTTTGAATGCCCCGTAGTTACTTTGCGTATCACCATAAAAACCGTTATAACCGAGCGAGTACTCCAAGCGATCAGACGGTTTATAACTGAGCTTGATCTCCAGCAGGCTAGAATGATCATCAAAGTTGTACACCCCTCCGACATCCGCAGCCCAGACACCTTGGGCCCACTCATAATGATAATTTTGACTAATCTGGGGGATGACATCACCCTGTGTCTGACGTGACAACAAGGCATCAATTTCGGCACTGATCTCTTGAAGATAGCCACTCCAGCCCACCAACAAGCTCCACTGCTCAACCGATGCGCTTATCTGATCAGTCTTCACCACTCGCACTTTGTCATCGTAGCGTGCCTGCAGCTGAGCCACTCCCCCCCAATAGTTGACGTTGCAATGAACAAAGCCACTGACCGTTTTGTCGCGTTCGAGTCGCACTTCATGAGACTGTTGTACGATTGCTGGGTCATCTTGATAGATATACGCCCCGCCGACGAATAGGTCGAATCCGGTGCGGTTGATCTGGTAGCCAAGTCCAAGCTCGACGGGCTCATCAAGCGACTCTCGATCGAACGCCGCCCGCACGATGGGCGGTGAGCGATCCCACATCGACCCTTGTTGCGCTAATGTGTTGACACTAGGTTCAGCCGTCACAATCACATCAAAAACATCATCCCCCACGTACTCACGCCACCGTAAGGCTGGCGTCGCGAGATAGTTGATCGCCAATCCCGATGCCAAAGGATCGGAGCTGTCTGTCGGATTAAAATATGCGCCTTGGGATAAGGCACTCCCTGAGCCCCAAATCATCATTTGTTTGCCAACGGTGATGGTGCGCTGAGATTGCAGGATCGAGGCATACAATTCACGCACCTGGACATCCCACTCTTTCGCGTGCTCTCTTACCCCAACCGCGGGATCCCAGTCTATCGAAAAGGCGCTTTCTATGGTCAAGCCCTTATGCTCAGGCCGATAATAAGGCTCAAGCCAGAGCCGCTGCCGGACACTTCCCCACTCACTGGAACGCAGTCGGTATTGCATGGTGGACAGGGCATAACCCGTCAGCCCGACGCTTGACGCACTCGACTCTACCGCGACATCGTCGAAGCTGGCGAATGGATCATCGGCATAAACCCCCGTACTGACAACGGATAAAAGTAACCACTTGTTCACTATAACCTGCTTTGAGAAAAGTCCGCTTCGGTCAACCCAACATTGACCTGGATATTGTTGAATTGGATCAGGGTCTCGCTTTCACTGACCGCGCTTTTCGTGATCATTTTCTGCGCCATCCAATAGTCTCCAAACTGTTTGTGGCCGCCATACCAGGTCGTCTTCAACAGCTTGCCCTGTTTCGAATAACGCTCCATCTTATGCACCAGATGAATGTCTTCTCTCACCCAAGTGATGCGTTTTTGATACGATGAACTTTTGGCGTCATACGGAATACTTTCAACCACATAGCACTGCACATCTCCACACGCTTCCATTCGCAATAGATTGTGGGCGTCATCCTGGACAGAGCGACTTTGCAGATCTTCGTTAATCAAGTCACTGCGCATAAACGTCCCTTTGTTGGCCGAGCCCGAAATCCGACGGGTTAAGTTTGCGTTAGGCAGGTACAACCACATGTCATCCACCACCTTGGGGTCGTCATACGACCAGGTTAAATAACGTGTCCCCTGTACTTCCGCAGGTAAGGAAAACTCCATGAACGACTTGCGTCCTTCTTCCGTGCGAATCGATTCACTTTTGAGCACACGTTTCAGGAGCTGATCGTCTCGTTTGATCAACATCACCATGTCTTGGGTGACATCACGACTCGATTCTGCGGTATCCAACCAGATCATGACTTGTTTTCCACTCGGAGCGGCCACCGCCAAAGGCGCGACCAAAGAGAGCAACAAAGCAGTAAGTTTTAAGTGCATGTTTTATTTCCTTTATCTGTTCGCTTGAACGGAGTTCAGCGGCTGCGTGTTTTTGAGGGGCTTAAAGATGAGCAATAGAGCGGGGAGCAAGATCAGATCAGCCAGTAACGCCCAGGAAAACGCCATGCCCGACATATAACCAAATATCACGCTCTCATTGAGAACCGATAGGGTTAAGACAGAAAACCCCGTACTCAGTATCGTGGTGGTAAACACCAATGGACGCCCAGCTTTGGTGATGGCATAGCGAATCGCCTCCGCGTAATCACCCTCTTGGTCGAACGCCACTTTGAATCGGCTTAGAAAGTGGATCGTGTCATCCACCGCCACCCCCAAAATCAACGGCGAGAAAATGATTAACGATTGACTGAGTGGCATATCCAACCACCCCATCAGTCCCACAGAGACCAAAATAGGTAAGACGTTCGGCAACAACGATAATAAGCCCAATGACCAAGACTTCAGCACCACGATCAGCACCAGAGAAATGGCCACAAATGCCCAGATAAAACTGTCGAATTGGCCTTTAGACAAGTAGTCTGAGGTTTCCTTGATGTGGACGATAGGGCCTGTTACTGAGGCGTCAATATGTGTATCGAACGTACTGGCTACATAGGATTCGACCTGCTGAATAATGGCGTAGCTTTGCTCTGTTGACACCGCACGGGTGCGCACGGCAATGCGTATCTGCTTAGAGTCAAAACTGACAAATTGATCCAACATCTCACCCCCGCCCATTTCATACAGGAACAGGAAATCTGACAAGGTTCCTTGTTGGGTCGGCAATGCCGAACCTTGCTCAGGCAGCAGAACACGATTTGACTCTTTGACGATGTCCACGATAGACCTTGCCGTCACCACATGTGGGTTGGTTTTGAGCGCTGCAACCAGTGCTTCCACTCGGGTCAGTGTATCCACCGTCAGTAACGGGCTGTCGTCGCGGCTGCTCAGAACAATATCCAATGTCATGGCTCCACCCATCTTCTGATCGATGAAATCAGCCTTTTGACGCAACTCTGTTCTTGGCGACAAGTTTTCAATTGGGCTGGTGTCCAAACTGACAAACGCGATCCCGGCCGCCATGACCAATGACGTGGCCAAAAAGCCCGCCGCCCAGACTTTCGGTGCACGGATCACGCTCTCCGCCATTTTCTCCAAACTGACATCGATCCAGTCTTTTTTGTGACGATTCATGGCCGAGATCGGCTTGCGACCAAACGACAGCAGCGACGGAACCAAACAGTAACTGAACACCAATGCGACAAACACACCAATGGCGCAATACACACCCAGTTGACCAATCGGAATGATCGCCGTTCCCTGAAAAGAAAGAAAACCAATCGCCGTCGTTAAAGTGGTCAGGAAACACGGCAACGCCACTTTCGCGCTGCCGGACACTAAGGCATCATTCTTCGATTTGCCACTCGCGAGTTCATCTTGGTAAGCACAGCCAATATGGATACAATCTGCCATACCAATACACATGATCAGGCTTGGGACAATAGTGACAAAGAACGTCAGTTTCCAACCAATAAAACTGATCAAGCCGAACACGGCAATATTCGCCAGCGCCATGACTAAGATCGGCACCCAAGTCAGTCGGACGGAACGGGTAAAGTAGGCAATGATCAGCATCTCCAGACCTAGGGCAATCAACCATAAGGTTCCCGTTTCGTCGTTACTGATCTGCTCCATTTCGGCATCAAAGATGGGATCCCCAACCGCGACAATACCTAAGTCGCGATACACCTCTTTTTCAAGCAATGCGGCAATGGCAGGCGCTATGTTTTTTCTCGGATCCACTTCATCGGTTGGGTAAGGATACAGTTCCACCAACACGCCGAGATATTGACCATCTCGCGAGACAAACAGACCTTGATACAACTCATCTTGCGAGAGTTGATGAATTTTCTCGAGCAACTGTGATGTGGATTCTGTGCCCGATAGGTAGGTGTCAATCACGATCGCGCCGTCACCGACAGAACGCATTTTCTCTAGGTTATTGATGCCCGTGGCGGCACGGACATATGGGACCGACGTTTCCAGTTCCAGAGTCAGTTGGTTGAGAAGGGCAATGGTCGTCTCAGGTGCCGTTTCAGACAGCGGCATCGCCAAGACCAACGTATCCTCATTGCCGAAGGTGGCTTTGAACCGTTCCATCTCTGCGATGAGAGAAGAATTCACCGGGAGAAAGCTCTCGTTACTGTTCTCAAAGGTTAAGGTTTCTAAGCGGGTAAAGAGCCCTACTACGAGTAACACCGTCGCCAAGATAACCCAATACCGGAACCGAATGATAAAACGAACCCACGCTTGAAAGTGGAGATTAACTTTGGATTGATTCAATGGATCATCCAGTTTCCATTGCGAACTCATCGATTTTCGCCCTCGCCTTGTTGTCTTGTGCTGATAGTAGCCATGGTGTGCCGATTATCATTTCAATCGAGAATGATTACCATTCACAATCGGGAGGACTTTTATCACTCGAGGTAGCGATTTGCATAAAAAAAACGAGCGATGGTCAATCGCTCGTTGTATTTGGGGTGTTTCTCAACCGTGAGTCACTCACCTCTCTGGTTGGATAGACGTCAACACTTCCGCATATCGAGCAAACTGCGCGGGACTGACCGCAGACAATGACAGCCCTAATGCCTCAATGTAGCCTTGCGTTAACTGACAGTCTGCCACGAGAGGCGCTCGCTGAGCGTCGTCGTCCTCTTCGACGGTATAGGGCACCAAATTGATCAATTCAGGGCACTGCTCGAGCTTGGTCAATAACGCCTTGCGCCACGACGAAGCAGCCAACGCTGACAAGACGTTGCCTTTCACACACGTTTGCTGATACAGACTCGACCAAGAGACTGGTTTAGGCTGACTCATATGCCAGACTGGGCGACGAAAGGCGTCAACTTTCGCACGGACCATCACATCCGCCACCTCGTCGGTCATCGTCAGATCCGCCAACGCCGCTGACTCGGGATACGCCCCCAACAACTCACATGCCTGAACGGCACGCCAAATAATGTCTTTTTCGTTATTGATGCCTGTTCGCTGATCACCCGCCATACTCGCCAATCGGTAAATGGATACATCCAGACCACGAGACTGAGCTTGCAAACACAATTGCTCTGCCACCCACTTACTTTGGTTGTATCCCCCAATCAAATAGGGCCAGTTCGGCATCGTAGAAGATTCACAAACTCGCGTCAGATCCGATGCCGCCGAGATCAAACTCATGGTCGAGACGAAATCCAACGATTTGTGCGTTGACGTTGCGGCCAATTCCAGTAACGAGCGGGTAGCTTCCACATTCGCCTGTTTGAGTAGACCATAAGGGTAAGCAAAATTCACCCAAGCGCCGCAGTGGATGATATGGCTGACAGATTGTGCCAATCCAGACCAGCTCTCAGCGTTTAACCCTAACTGAGGCAAGGATAAGTCACCGATAACAACCGACAGGCGATCGTGGTATTCATCACGCCACAATGCCAAGGCCTTCAGCTGGCATTGTACTCGGGCCAAACCCTGACTGGCATCGTGGGCACGAACCAGACACACCACCTGTTTCGACGTGTTTCTTAGAATACTCGCGCACAAATGTGCCCCCACAAAACCCGTAGCTCCCGTCAGTAACCATTGGCCCTCTTGAGCCAAAGCCAGCCCCTGGCTATGGGTGTCGGGCGCCAGCACAGATTCTTCATCGAGATCATACTGGGTCACGATTTCCGAAAGAGGGGCCTTATGCCCCTGTTGTCTAAGTTGGAGCCAATCAGCCAGGGCCTGCATGGACGGCAATTGGTAGAATTCGCTCATCGCCACATCGACCCCGAACGTCTCTCTCAGTTGGCTCACACACTGTGCTACCTGCAACGAACTGCCTCCAATGGCGAAAAAGCTGTCCGCCAGCGAAAGCACCTCACCGTGCAACACCTGCTCCAGCATCGACACCAGTTGTTGTTCAATCACACTGAGTGGTGTCAGCGATTCAGACTTGCGCGTGATTCGCGCCGTCAACGCCTTGAGGTCGATTTTGTTGTTCGCGGTCAGTGGCCACGCTGGCAGAGACGTAAACGTCGAAGGGATCACTGCATGAGGTAAGCGAAGGGCCAAATCTTGACGCAATACCTCATTCGAAATCGGACGGTCACCTTCGGTAAGATAGAACGCATGCAGTGCCTCCACTTGGCCACCTTGCAGGCTGGGAATGACACGCGCTTCTTTCACCGTCCGACACGCTGCCAATGCCTGCTCAAGCTCCGGCAGTTCAACACGAACACCCCGGATCTTTATCTGTGCATCCAGTCGGCCCAGAATAGCGATCATACCGTGTTCATCCCTTTGGCACTGATCGCCGCTGCGATAACATCCGGAGCCGTAACGGAGCACGAATCGCTCAGACGACAATTTGGCTCTGTCATGATACCCCTTTGCCACCCCCACACCACCGATAAGCAGTTCGCCAGACACACCCGCAGGGACTGCATGGCCACACTGATCAACCAGTTCGAGCTGGACGTCAGGCAACGCAAGGCCGATGCTGTCATATTGATGCGTGTCATGCACCGGGTTGGCCACACAGTAAATGCTCGCTTCAGAAGGGCCATAGAAATTGTATAAACGTCCTCGAACTGCCCATGCCTGCGCCAAAGCAGGCGGGCAACGATCGCCCCCAACCCCAACCCAGGACAGTTGGTCCACCTCATTCACCGCCACATGAGTCAGCAACGCCGGAGGCAGGAACATCATCGTGATCCGATGCGATTGGATCAGTGCCGTGATCGACTGCGGGTTACGCACTGAATCAATCTCATCAAACACCAAAGTCCCGCCACTTGACAGCAGCATCAACACTTCGAGGATCACCGCATCAAAACTCATGCCTGAACACTGCAACAAACGGTGAGATGACGCCATGGTCGAGGACAAGTACGCCAAGCGGCTGGCTAACCCGTCATGAGTGTTCAGCGAAGCTTTCGGCTTACCAGTCGTCCCAGATGTATAAATCATGTATGCGACGTCACCGGGCTCAATCACGGTGGCGATCGGCGGGATCGGTTCGGCAATGCTGGCGTCAGCGACGTCAATCATCCGGACACGATGCTGCACACAGTGGTCGTTCAATCCCTGTGGGATCGCCTTATGGTATAGCAGCAGCGCCGCCCCGCTATCTGACAACATCTCTAGCACACGCTGTTCAGGGTATTGCGCATCAAGACCTAAGTAACAGGCTCCCACCTCCATGACCGCCAACATTTGCACAATCGATTCCGGTTCATTACGACTGAAGCAGGCCACCACCTGACCTTTTTTCACACTTTGCTCAACCAGTGAGGCCATCAGTGCTGTGATCCTTTGCCCAGCTTCCGCATAGCTGATTGTCCGCCCAGATAGGCTATCTTCCATAAAGGCCGACTCAGGCTGAGTGGCCACTAACTGCCTTAAGCGATGGCCGATCAGAGGAGAGCGTTTCGCACTTTGACACACCAAATTTGGACTCGATGCGCCTGTCGTCGCCAACGCCTTCAACGGCCGATCACCGAGACGAATCAACGATAGCATGACGTCACCGACTGCATTCGCCAACGTCGTCATCAAGGCAGGGCTCCAGCGCGAAGCCTCGTATCTCAATTGGATTTTGAACTTGTCACCCGGCCATGCATAGATCGCTAGGGGATAACCGACCGACTCTTCCGCGAGAACTGGCGACACCTGAAATGGCATCGACCGCTCTAGGGGGCTCGCTTGTTCTTCATATTGAAACACCGTTAACACCTGAAACGGCATGGCGCCCGGTTCCCACTTTGCAGCAGCCATGATATCGCTCAGCGGCAGTTGATTATGCTGAAAACTCGCGCTCAACGCCTGATGACGCGCCTGCAAGTACGCACTGCACGACTGAGACCAATCAAACCGCCACGCCTGAGGGAGAGTGTTCAACAAGGGGCCGACAATCCGCGACTCATCGAATTGATCGAGCGATCGCATCACCGTCGTCATACCAAGCACCACCTCATCCTCATGCGTCCAACGAGCCATCACCAAACTGCACGCACTTTGAAACAGGCTGCTTTCGGTGATCGCTAATGCCTGACACCCCGCTTGAAGCTCATCACGCCAAGCTTGGGACTGCAGTACCTCAACACTGGCTTGACCCGCCCCTGAATGACCCTGTTGGAGATCCAGCCCTTTCCCCACTTCGAAGGCCTCTAACTTGTCTCGCCAGAACGCAGTCGCCGCCGTAGGATCACTCAGCGACACGCGCTTAATATGGTGGGCAAGTGACGGCGCGGGGGCTAATGACCCGTTTTCCCCGCGTAACCGGGCGGCATACACGTCAGCAAGCTCTTCGGCCAACACACCAAATGACCAACCATCAATGATCAAATGGTGCACGCTCACTAGCATGTAGTATTGATCATCTGCCACTTGAAACACACCAACGCGCCACAAAGGAGCGTTTTCCAGCTCAAAACCGGCGGCTTTGTCTTGTTGAGCGTATTGGTGAAGATCAAACACCTCACTTCTGACATCATGAAACGTCCAGGGAATCGTGTGTTGAGCAGGTTTGAATACCACTTGGTGGGGCTCGGCTAAGCCCGAGTAATAGACGTGTGTGCGCAAGGCGGGATGAGCATCGGCCACAGCTTGCCAAGCTTTCTGATTCAATTCGACCTGATAGTCACCCGTGATCTCAACCGCCAATTGCTCAATGTACAATGTCTCTTTCGACTGTAACGATTGATTGAGGATGGCCGACTGCATCGCCGTCAATGGGAACGCGTCCGACACCCAGTTATTCCAAAGTTCCACCATTTTCTCCTCGCGTTTTCCATTGTGCTGTGATGCGTTGTTTCTCTTGTAGAGACAGGCCACTCAATTCGAATGGCTTGACCCAGTCACTTTGCAACAGCGCCTCGTTGTCTGCGCTGCAGCGACCACCGTTCACCTTGTCTTCCATCGCATGTAAATGCAGACATTGATAGGCGTCTGAAATCGACAGTTGTCCGCCGGACGCGGTGATTTGTCGTACCAGATCCAGTAAATCAACCGAACTGCCGCCTAAGGCAAAAAAGTGGTCTTCCGCCGATAAGGTCTCAGCGTCGATACCTAATATCATCGACCATAGCCGCTTAACATCCGGCGCTTCGGTCGACGGTGGACAAGGCGCTGTCGCTTGCTCTTCCCGTGGCATGACCGTCGCACTAGGATCCGCCCAAAAGTGCTGTGGCGCGAGCGCAATGCCGGGCAGAGGGACTCGTCGGCCTTCATTCCCTCGCCATACGCGCCAGTCGATCTCAAAACCATGCACCCACAATGTCGCCAACGTCGTCAACCACTGGTCCTCCGGTGAACGTTCCGGATCATTAGCGACCCCCGCGACCGAGTGGGTCACTTCACTGATCACCGGACTCAACTGAGATTTGGCACCGATTTCAAAAAACAACGCGTTGGGATACTGACGATGGATATTTGTGACGGCGTCACTAAATTGCACCGTCTTGCACAGATGATCACACCAATATTGGGCAGTCGTCACAGCTTGTACGTCAATTTCTTTGCCAGTCACATTGCTGTACCACGTACGCTGGGGAAGCTGAGGGCAGGACTGGGTAATGACAGAGGAAAACTCAGGCAGGATCGCATTCATGGTTCGACTGTGATAAGCATGGGAGGTCCTTAACCGGGTGTAACGAACCACCTTGGCCTCCAGCGCTTCCATTGCCCAAGCCAGTTCGCGGTCTGGGATGCTCAACACCAATTGGGTCGGGCTGTTGATGGCGGCCAAATCAATACGCTGCGACCAATCTCTGCCCAAAACCGTGTCGAGTTGCGCCTCGGACAGTTGACAAGCCAGCATCGCCCCACTGGGGGCACTCGCCATCAAACGCCCGCGTAAAAACACCACGTTCAAGGCCGTCTCGTAATCCCATACCCCGGCATAACACGCCGCCACAAACTCGCCCAAGCTGTGACCCACCAAGGTGTCGCAGACCAACTGACTGCGTTCGAGCGACATCAAATAGCTCATGGCCAGAATAAATAAAGCCGGTTGCGCCATCGCAGTATCCTGCAGAGCGACGTCATTGGCTGCACTGCGCTGGGTTAACAGCGGCAACAACGCGACTCCATACTGCTGTTCGAGGTACCCGCACCCTTGGTCAATCATCGCCCGTGCCGCCGGGCAACGCTGATAGATCCCAGACGCCATGCCCGAAAACTGACTGCCTTGGCCAGTAAACACGTACACCAGTTGCTCACTCGCCGCAGAGGCGACGAGCGGTCGTGATAACCCTTTTTCCATCGGTAAGTCAGGATCCACCACGCAAGCCACCCGATGGGAAAACGCTTTTCTGGTATGCCGTAATGTCCACTCAATGTCCTGCAGAGCATGTTGTCTAAAGGGAGCGGCTTGTGCGAAGCTCCTCACAGTCTCGAGGGATTGACGATGAGTGGGGGTCGACCATTGCAAAATATGAAGGGCAGTACTACGCATCATACACCCCGCCTAACGCACGTGACGTGTCAGGTGAAGAAGACAACACCAAATGGGCATTGGTTCCCCCAAAGCCAAACGCACTGACAGCCCCAAATACGTCACCCGTTTGGGGTAACGGCATTGTGTTTGCGTTGACAAAAAACGGGCTTGATTCCAAGCCCAACCGCGGATTGGGCTGTTCGTAATGCAAGGTGGCCGGCAACGTTCGCTGTTCAATCGATTTGGCGGCCTTGATCAACGCTGCAATCCCACTGGCACAATCTAAATGGCCAATATTGGACTTGATTGAGCCGATCGCGCAGCGCTGGGACTCACATTCACCATACGCCGCTTTGAGCGCAGCCAGTTCCATCGGATCCCCCAATTCAGTGGCGGTCCCGTGAGCCTCGACAAACGCGATATCGCATGCTTCCACCCCCGCGACCTGCATGGCTTCTTGAATGACGTCAGTCTGACCAGCAAGACTTGGCGCAGTGTAACCGGCTTTGCTCGCGCCATCGTTGTTGATGGCTGACCCTTGCACCAACGCATAAATGTAGTCCTGATCAGACAGCGCATCCTCCAAGCGTTTTAATGTAACGACACCCACGCCATCGCCAAACAATGTTCCTGATGAGCGATGGTCAAACGGCCGACAATGACCATCATGCGAACGTATCCCCTGCGGAGTATAAAGATAACCCATGGGTCCATAAGCAGACACAGAGGCACCGCCGGCCAACGCCAGATCACATTCCCCCGACAATAACGCTTGGCACGCCTGATGCACCGCCACTAACGAGGTAGAGCACGCCGTCTGGATGGTCATCGCCGGGCCAGTCAGGTTGAGCTTGTACGCGACACGCGTGCACAAAAAGTCTTTATCGTTGGCCATCATGATACTCACGGGATCACGATCGGCGTATTTCGGGTTGCCGAGAATGTTGTTTGCAAAGTACGTCCCGATCGAGCACCCCCCAAACACCCCGGTTTTTAGGCCCCGCATCTCTGGCTCAGGGTAGCCAGCATTTTCTAACGCTTGCCAGCAGATCTGCAGGAACCATCGGTGCTGGGGATCCATCATTTCCGCTTCAGCTGGCGTGATGTTAAACAAACCGGCATCGAACAACCCCGGCGCCTCCAAACATGACGCGCGGCGGACATAATCAGGGTGATCGAGCCAAGCGGGGTCAACTTTACCCACCAAGTCCTCTCGTGCGAGCGTCTCGATGGTCTCTTGCTTGTTGAGTAGCCGCTGCCACAGTGCCTCGACACTGTTGGCGCGAGGAAACACCCCCGCCATCCCGACGATTGCAATCGCTTGGTCGCTCATTGCATGCCTCCGAGATCTAGGTCTTGATCACGGACTTCCCGTTCGAGACTTTCAGCTATCACCAGTTGGTCCGCGATCACAGTCTGTAAATGCGTGCGCGTGGTTAACGGGTTCAGCATCACTGCGCGGAATAGGACCAGAGGCTGCTGAGGGTACAGGTTAGTCACACGTTTAGTGCGAGAGACGAATGTGTTGCCCAGAGCGCGTTGGCGTTTCTGTAAGGCGACATTAAACGTGTTAACGAACTCATTCTCCTGCTCTGTCAGACGTCGACCTCGATAACCTTGGGGCAAATAACGGTAAACCATTAAGTTCATTTTGGGTGCATGCACCAGTTCAAATTCTTGCGTCTCGTTGAGCATCTCAGCCAGCATCTGCGCTCTGGCTAAGCTCTTCGACAGCAGCTCACCGTAACCCGATTTGCCAATGAGATGAAAGGCGGCATGCAGATACAACGCCATCGCCGGCCTAGTTCCTTCGAGAGTAAAACGGCCCTGATCCAGCGAGGAACTCCGGATGGCATAGGGGGCCTCTTTACGAATATTGCCTAAGGTCGCCACGTCGCGTGTTAGCAACAGACCACAACCAATCGGTGTCATCAATTGTTTGTGGCCGTCAATCGTGACGGAATCGGCAAGGTGGATGTCAGATAACATGGCTTTGCCCTCCTCACACAGCACCATCGCCCCTCCCCAGGCGCCATCCACGTGCAAATGCGCCCCTTGCGCACGCGCAAGTTCGGCCATCTCGGCAATCGGATCGACACTACCAAAATCGGTTGTGCCTGCGATGGCAACCAAAGCGACAACAGGCTGATCTTGGGATTGGGCTTCACTTAACGCCTGCTTAAGGTGCGGTAGCGGCAAGCAATACTGATCATCAAACGGGAGTCGGATCAGATCCAGCCCCAGCAAATCGGCGGCTTTATCAAACGAATAATGCATCAGCTCTGAGCCGATGATCACCCCTCTTGAACCCGACGCTTGCAACGCCGCTTGGCGTTGGTTCCGCGCCACCCACATCGCAGTGATATTAGCCACCGTTCCGCCACTGGTAAAACAACCAAAATTGACGTTCGCATCCTGAACATTTTGCAGATAGGCCGCATCATCCAGATGGAAGACTTCTTTATGCAACATCGCCAGCACCTGACGCTCAACGAAATTGAGGCCTCGACAAGATTCGATTTTCATCATGTTCTGGTTGAGGATCATGACTAATCGTGACAACTGGCTGACAAAATTGGGTAACGGTGATGTCATGTGTCCAACATACGTCGGCGACGCTAGATGCGAACAATGAGGCAAGATCTGATGCTGAAATTCGTCCAAGTACTGCCCCATAGATTGCTGTTGGGCAGGCATCGTGGTGTCGGTAAACAGGGTTTTCAACTCACTGACCGGTATGGGATCACAACTGTCATTAGAGTGCAGAAACTGTTGGCACATTTCATCAATCCAGTCATCATACTGACCAAATCCTTCGGTAAATAAGCCTTCAACGTCTAGATGAGTGTCGGCCGCCAATGCGTTTGAGTAGATATTCATTTTAGATTCCTTCGGCTTACTTGGTTCTTCTGCGCATTCTTGTGGTGCGCTGTCCGCGTCGAGCGGGTTTGGTTGGTTGGTCTTTTGAACCGTAAAGGTGGTGGGCAAGCGCCCGAATGGTTGGGTACTGGAGTAAGGTCACCACTTCCACCGACAGCCCCAGCGTGGTGTTGATGTCATGTTGGACCTGATTCAGTTCCAATGACGACAGGCCGAGATCAAAGACATTCTTGTCAATGGCGCATGAGCGTACTTTCAGAGCCCGCGCATAGAGCTCGGCCAACGCCCGCTCGTGTTCTGTCGCTATCGCAGGGGCTTGTGACTCAACCAAACGCTGAGCCTCTGCCACCAACTGTTTCAACGCGACCATATTGACTTTACCGTGCGAGTGCAAAGGAAGGTGGTCCAACGCGTACAACTGAGACGGCACCATGTAATTGGGCAGAGTCTGGAGCAGGTGTTGACGAACCGGTTCCGCACTCGCGGTCCCCGTCCAACAGCCGATCAAGGCTTGCTGTTCGGCGGAAAAATACACGACCGCCCCACTGTCACCAGTCGTCTCACGCAGCGCCAACTGTACTTCCAGCACCTCGACACGATTACCGCGGATCTTCACCATGCCATCTTGGCGACCCAGCAACCTCAGTTGCCCATCGGGCAACACAGTCGCAACGTCACCCATTCTGAAACCACCTGCCTCAGATCCTTCAGGGTGTATAACCGGTTGTGGGTGATTGGTGTAGTGCCGCAGTTGCTGTTGCCCACTGACTACAATCTCGCCAGGACAGCCTATTGGCATGATCCGACCAAGCTTATCCTCCACACGAAGAGCGGCCCCCGGCACCACTTGTCCCAAGTAGCCGTGTTTCAGACTTTCAGCACAAAGCGTTTGCCACGTAATGTCGTTGACCTCAGTCGAACCGTAAAGATTGAATACGGTCGCACTCGGAAACGTCGCTTGCACATCAGACAACAGAGTCTGAGAGAAAGGTTCAGCCGTAGAGTAGAGGTGTCGAACATGAGGGAAGCGGGCGCCACCGAGACTCAACATGCGCAGCAAGCTTGGCACCGCATACAGTTTTGTAACACGCTGCGTCGTAAGTACCGTCGTCAAACGCGATACATTCGCCACATCATGCCCTAGCGCGACCACGCTTGTCGCCCCTGAAATCATGGTATCAAGGACTTCCCAAAGTGCATCAACGAACCCCAAAGGCGTCCGCTGCAGCACGCGGTCACTTGGCAAGGTCTTCAATGATTCTTGCGCAAAATTGAGGCGTGCATTCGCTGCCAACACAGAGAGAGAGGCGCCTTTAGGCGTCCCTGTCGTCCCTGAGGTATACAATAGCGCGAACTCCTCACTGGGTGTCCTTGTCCCCAACTCTTGGTATAAGGAAGTCAAGCTCGCCGTTGGCTGCGCCTCAGTCGCGAGCGCGACAACCTCAACCTGACTCTCGCCCAGCGACTTATACGCACTGTCAGCTTCCACGGCTAATAGGCTCGGACTCGCGTCGCTAAGGATTTGTCGACAGCGCGCCTCTGGCAGAGAACGGTCCATCGGTACGTAGGTCACCCCGTATAACGCACACGCCGCAAGCAATGCTTGTTGTTCAAAGCCCCTTTCCCCGTAAAATGCTACACGTTGTCCGGGTTGAAGCCCTCGCTGCGTGAAGGTTTCGAGCCACAGCGTGACGCGTTGTTTGAGATCACGAGCAGTGAACGTATTCTCACCGACCACCACCGCGATGTGCTCATCAGTTGCCGCTTCCAGTTTCGCGGCCAGTGACGACAATCGATCCAGACACTCATGGCGGCGACAGTCTAACAAGTTCAACACGGCTCGCTCCTCAGATGTGACGATCTCCACCTCCTGCAATGAACTCGTGAGCGGCGCCGTCGCTAGCGCGGTCAGAACCCGTTCATAGTGCTCAGCCAGCCACTGGATGCGCTGTTCACTGTAACGTGAGCGGTCGTAATTCAGCACCAGTTCAAACGCCTCGCCTTTGGGCCATACGTAGACTTCAAGATCCATATGTGCATACGCACTCTGAGACTCCAAGGCCGTCAACTCCAGTTCTCCCCAGTTGTCTAGGGAGACCGCTTCCGGTTGCATAACTAACCCCACCTGATAAATGGGATGACCATCGCCTTGCCAACCCACCGCTTTCACCACCTCAGGGAAGGGAGCCGCTTGATGCGCTAAGGCCTCAAGACCCGTACACTTCACCTGCTCCAAGAATGCATGCAAGCTGTCAGATTCACGCCAGGCTTGACGCAACACGATGTTATTGACAAAACAACCGATCAGCGGTTGACTTTCTATCTTGTCACGTCCAGACACATATGAACCGATCACCGATTCTTGCGTGTCATTGTAGCGACCCACCAAGTACTGAAGCGCCCCGCTAAAGAACATAAAAGGCGACATGCCCAGAGCTTGACTCCGAGCCGACAGCGCCTGCGCCAATTCCGCCCTTAAGCCATGTTTCACCACCGCCCCTTCAAACGCTGGATCTCTGCCCAACGCCGAGGACGACTCTGCAGGGAGGCGGGTCACTGGCGCATCGGTAAGTGTTTGCTGCCAATACGCAAGGGCCGTCTTCCCCGCAACATCTTGGGCGCTTGATGCAACGTCAATGTAATCCTGGCGGATCGTCGGCAATTGCCCTTGTTCCCCCAAATAAAACGCTTTTAACTCGCGAAGGAAGATCCCCATCGACCAGCCGTCAAACGCAATATGATGGAACACCATACTCAAGATATGCGTGCCATCCCCCAGTTTGGCCACGTGGGCTCGATACACTTCGCCCTGCTCGAAATTGAGCGGCCGGCTGGGTTGCGAATCAACATGCGCCTGCCAATCTGAGCCATCGTCGAATGTGTCAATACGCAATGACGTGGGGGCTGTTTGACACAGAAACTGTTGCGCTCGTCCCGCACTTGGCTCAAAGCGGTAACCGGTTCGCAGCGGCGCATGACGCTGAACCACCTGATCCAATGCCTGGCCCAATTTGGTGACATCGAGTGCCCCTTTGACCAATAAGTTCATCGTGATGTTATAGGCCGCACTCGCCCGTGGATCTTGAGACACCAACCAAACACTTTGCTGAGACGCACTGACCGGATAGGTGTCACCCACCGCTCGCACTGCCGACGACGGCTGAGTCGCGCTCTCGGTGTTGGCTTTGACTTTGGCAATCAGAGCATTGAGTTGCTGTGTATTCAGTTGCTGGATATCGATCGTTGACATAATTACTCGTCTCCTTGATTTGCTGCGTCGAGCAGCTTTTCGCCGATCAAGGTGGTTTGTAGTTGAACCGTAGGGGAAAGGAAAACGTCCGCCAGCGTGATCTCGACACCGACCGTGTCCTTGATTTGGCTTACAAGGCGGGTGGCCGTGATGGAATCAGCCCCAAGCATGAAAAAGTTATCACTCATGTGCTGCACTGGCGCGTCAATCAGTGACTGCCACAGCGTCGCCACCAACTGTGCCAAGGCGCCTTCAATGGCATGTTGCTCATCACCAGATTGACGGCACCAGTCGCCCAATTGCTGGCGATCGATCTTGTTGTTGGTCGTCAGTGGCCACGCCTCTACCACCCGCCAGATTTGAGGGATCAATGCCACGGGCAACATGTCCACTAGACGCTGTTTCAAACGCGCCTCGAGTGCCTCTTCCGGTCCCCCATCAGTGAGGTAACACAACGCCAGTTTGTCACCTTGGCTGGCAGGCACAATCAACGCCACACTTTGCACAACACCGTCCACTTCCGTAGCCAACTGCTCTATTTCACTGAGTTCGATTCGATGGCCGTTCAGTTTCACTCGGTTATCAGTTCGACCAATGAACTCCAAATTGCCACACGGACGCATTCTTCCAATATCCCCCGTGCGGTAGAGGCGACCATAATGCGGGTGATCGATAAACGCCACCGCATCAAGATCCGGGCGATGCAGATACCCGTCAAACACCCCCGTTCCAAAGCACAACATTTCACCGGCCACCCACGTCGGCGCTAAGCCGCCGTCGTAAGATAAGATCAGGTAGCCACTGTTGTCGGCAGGTCGACCATACGGTAGGGATGGCCAGTCTTCCTCCAGAGTCGTGACACGAGAATATATATTCCAAACGGAAATCTCCGTTGGGCCGCCAACCGTATAGAGTTGGCAGTGCGGGGCGAGCTGTTTAAGTCGGTCTGGCGTCGCCTTTGCCACCCAGTCTCCACCTAAAATCATCAGCCTCAAATGGGCCAGTGTCACCTCCCGTTCATTGGCGAGCGTGATCAATTGTTGCGCCGCCGCGGGCACACCATTCCAGACCGTGACTCGCTCTGCGACGGCCAATTGAAGCCACTGCTCAGGCAAACGCCGAGCGCGTTCGTCAGGCACCACCAATGCCGCTCCAGCCAGCAGGCCACTGAAAAGATCAAAGACCGACATGTCATGATGGATGGCACTCAAGGCCATGACGCGGTCGCACGGACTGAGGTTAAAGGTGCGTCGGTTAAACTGGGCAAAATTGCTTAGCCCTTGATGCTTAATCGGCACCCCTTTAGGCGTCCCCGTGGAGCCAGACGTATAAATCACGTAAGCCAGTTGCTCAGCTTGCACCGTGACCGCCGACAAGACATTCCCCCTATCCATCGCCAACTCATCCAACTCAATCCGCACTGGGGTTTCCTCAACCACGCCAGTGTCTGGCGTCTGGATGAGCAGATCCGCCCCCGACTCGGCCAGGATGGCAGACACGCGCTCGCGGGGCGCTTCGATATCAATCGGCAAATAGGCGTAGCCCGCGATCACACAAGCGTACGCTGCCATGATCTGCTTCGGTCCCTTGGGCACATGCAGTGCCACCAAGCCAGAGGTCGGATGGTGCGCTTGAATATTCGCCGCCATGATGGTGATCTGTTGATGCAACTGCGACCACGTCATCACGTCACCTGCGCCAATCAGAGCCGTACTCTCAGGCCGCGTCAACGCGTGTTGCTCGAGAACGACTCGCCAATCAATCAACTCATACGGCGTCTCGGTGTCGTTGACCGTGTCCCAAATCGCCTGTTGCATATCTGGAAGGCGCACCGTTAGCGTTTGCTGCCAATCGGCCTCCGCCGAGGCGAGGGTCTGCAACAAGCGTTCAAATTCGTCGAACATGGCGGTGATCACACCGGGCTCAAATTTATGAACCAACGCGTCCCAGTTAATATTGAGTTGATCTTTCAACATAAAGTACTGGCAATCGAGGTCAACTTGGGGGGTTTGTGAAATCGCATGTTGGATTGTGCCAAACACCGCGATCTCGTCTTCAAACTGTTTTTGCTCTTGACCTAGCTCCGGTGACGCGGTGAAGACCACCGGCATATTGGCCACACTGCCGTGCTTTTGTGTCAGTGCGCGCAGAAGTTCCATCCCACTCACAGAGGCGTGTTCCATGTCTTGCATCATTTGCTGCTGCAATCGTTTTGCTTGTTGGGCAAAAGACTGCTTAGCGTCCAGATTCACTTCTAGCAACGAAAAGGTGGCAAACTCACCGATCACGTGAGGCACGTCTGGATGAACACTCGGTCGATTAAACCGCGGAATGTTCAACGTGAATGCCGACTCGCCGGACCATTTCCCGATCACGAGACTGTATAGAGTCATCAACACACTGCTCAATGTGACGCCATACTGCTGTGCATAGCCTTTCAACTGCTGGGTTTGCTCAACCGATAACGTGGTTAAAAAACGCTGGAAGCCTTGCCCTTGTGGCTCTCGACGCGTCATGGGTAGCGCTGGGGCGGCGGGCAGTGTATCCAAACGCTGCTCCCAGTAAGCTTTCGCATTGAGCGCGGCTTGACTGTCACGTTGTTGTTGTTGGTAAACCACATAGTCACGAAACGTCAGCGTCGGGTTTTGCAACCCCTCAGCACTGCCGTGCTGATACAAGGACGCGAACTCTTTGAGCAGGATTTGATAGCTGCGGCCATCAATACACCACAAATCCAAACTCAAGTGCAGGCGGTATTCGTCGTTGGCTAATTTCGTCACCACCACCTGGTTTTGCGGCCACTGCGTCAAATCTGACTTACGATGGGCCAGCTCTTCACGCAAAGTGTCCACACGCTGGGGCGCGGCACTGAAGTCAAGCAGATCAATGCTCACCTGAGGAACATCCGACAGCACTTGCTGATGCTCCGAATCCAACACCACGGCATGCAACATATCATGCCTCGCAATGACGGCGTTCAGCGCCCATTCGAGTCGTTCAATATCATACGACGCACTCTGAAACTCCAAGTACAAATGCATCGCCACATCGCCACCGTCCAATTGACGGCTCCTGCCCAACCAATACGCTTGCTGCATATCCGTCATGGCGAATGGCGCATAACGCGCCTCTTTATTGCTCATGACGACTTCCCTTGGCGCCTCAGGACGTTTCAGTCGGTCAAGAAGCTTCGCTCTGGTTGAGTTTGGTACCTGCGTCATTGGATGCTCTCCATCTCTTCGGGTTGTTCTTCCGCTAACGCCAGTAAGGTCCTCATAAATTGACCAAACGTGCGTTGATTTAAAAAACGGCTAATAGGAAACGACAGCCCGAGTTGTTTCTCGATCTGATCGCAAATTTGAATCGCCGCTAGCGAGTTGCCACCTAGTTCATAAAAGTCACTGTCCTGATAGATAGAAACACCATGGCCCAGTTCGGCCTGCCATAGGGCTTTGAGCCACAATGTCAGCTCATCGTCATCCTCATCGACGCGGGCAGCGGACGCCGCCTTGTCGACGGGATCACCGCACCAGACAACCCGGTGGGAGGCGTGATCACTCCAGTAACGAGGGGTATCAAGGCCAGACACCGGAATGGGCGCTTGTGGCGCGCGCTGTCCGTCAAAGTTCAAACGATCGCAACAGAACGCGAGCGCTTTGGCCTGTGCCAATAACGCATTTTCCTCGTGAGGCGAAAATGCCGTTGTTACTGAGCGTTGACTGAGCACCGCCTGAACCAGTGCGCTCAATACACTGCGTCCCCCACACTCAATCAGCGCCACGTCTTGAGCCCGCAGTTGCTCGAGCACCAAATCAAAGCGAACCGTCTCAGTCAGGTGGTTGACCCAATAGTCGGCATCGACGTGAGTCAACGTTTGTCCGGTTAAGGCACTGATCCACTCTCGCTGGATAGGACGGAATTCAACACGTTCACACGCCAAACGAAAGGTCTGCTTGGCCGCATCCATTTGCCTCGAATGAAAAGCGTGTGTGGTCTTCAATCGTTTCGCTTGATGACGACGAGCCGTCAATTCAGCCTCAAAGGCTTGAAGTGCCATCTCAGACCCCGCGACCACGCATTGCTGATCACTATTCACCACCGCCAGATCAATCTCAGCGGGCAATAACGGCAACAGCGCCTCACGACCCAAGCTCACCGCCATCATCCCTACGTCACCATGGCAATGGGCGTCAATCGCCAAACCTCGTTGGCAAACCAACCACACTGCGTGCTCCTGAGTCAGCGCACCGCTGAGTACGGCCGCGGAAAACTCGCCCAAACTGTGTCCAATCAAGGTGTCAAACTCGATCCCTTGCGCCATCATTGATTTCGCCACTGCAAGTTGATAGCAGAACTGGTAGTAATGCGCCCCGCCAGCATGGGAAAAGGCCAAGTCGAAAGCCGCCCCCCCTTGCCAAACCGCTGAGGCTGGAGCGATGCCCCATTCGCTCTCTAAAACCGCATCACACTGCTCGGTGACTGCCCGGAACGTCGGATCTTGCTGATAAAGTGTGCGACCCATCTCTGGCCATTGGGCTCCCTGTCCAGTAAACGCCAGCACCAATCGCTTCGCACCGCGTTTAATGGCACCGTCACTGATGGCCTGCTCAAGCGCTTGCCACGTGTCACCCACTACCGCGAGACGATGTTCAAAGTGGTGGCGATGATTTTGTAAGGCTTGAGCGACCGTATGCAACTCAGGCCCCGTTGGTGCCTGCTTTTTCAACCACGCTTGCCAATCGCGCAACTGACGCTGTAACGACGCTTCACTCGTGCCACTTAACGTCAGTACGCAGGTCGCTGGCGACGTTGGTATCGAACGGACGACGTGATCCCGTGTCGGCGCTTGTTCGACAATCACATGGGCATTCGTGCCACCAAATCCCAGCGAACTGACCGCCGCCCGTCGGCAGTCACACGCTGGCCAGTCGACGAGTTCACTAGGCAAAACAAAATGGGATGTGTCCAGCTTAAGGGCCGGATTTGGGGTGGTGTTCCCGGCATTGGGCACAATTTTTCCGTGATAGAGCGACAACACAGTTTTGATAAACCCAGCGATCCCCGCCCCCGCATTGGCATGGCCAATGTTGCTTTTCACCGCACCCAAGTACTGAGTGGCTCGGTTCCCTCCATAGACGTCACTCAGCGCGCGTATTTCAATCTCATCACCAAGCTGAGTGCCCGTGCCATGGGTCTCTATGTACTGAATTTGATCCGCTGACAGCGCCGCCAGTTGCAAGGCTTTCTGCATCACCGCAGACTGCCCCTCAACACCGGGCGCCATAAAGTCCATTTTGGCGCGGCCATCATTATTGATCCCAGCTCCACGGATCACGGCCCAGATATGGTCCCCATCGGCTACGGCGTCTTCGACCCGTTTGAGGACAACCGTCGCGACTGTATGGCCATTTAAAGTACCCGATGCATCGAGGCTGAAGGGGGAACATTGACCATTGTGCGACAGGATGCTGCCTGGTTGACGAACATACCCAAGATCTTGGGGAAAACTCAACGCCGCTCCACCCGCGATCATCATGTCCGCTTGATAGGTCTGAAGCTGCAAGCAGGCATTCGCGATCGCCACTAATGAACTGGAGCACGCTGTCTGGACCGTGAGCGCCGGACCGGTTAAGTTCAGTTTGTATGCCGCCCATGTCGCCAAGAAGTCGTTGCTGTTGCCCGTCAATACCTGCAACGCTTTCGCATGATGGTTCGCCTCCAAATGGGTGGCAACCGTCTCGCCCAAATACCCATTGGGGTTGCTGCAAGCAATGATGCCTGCATTGAGCGCCCTCAGTTTCATCGGGTTATAGCCCGCCTGTTCAATCCCAAGCCAACACGCTTGTAGGAATCGACGGCATTGGGGATCCATCGTCTCCGCCTGCACGTCGTTCATTTCAAAGGCACGCGCATCAAACTGATCCACATCCTCCATTGGCATCGACCACGGCACATAGTGCTCGTCTTGTGTCTTACTACTTGCCATGCCCATTTCTGTCGCGGTCTGCGGCGCCGTATATCGGCCAGCACTTTGGCCTGATTGAACAAGTGACCAAAGCTCATCAATGTTACGACAGCCGGAAAACTCTCCCGACATGCCAATAACAGCAATGGCACCCAATTCGGATAAGGTTTCAATCTCAGAGTGAGTCATATTTGTCGGCTCCATTACTTATTCATTCGTCGTTTAAAGCGTTGTTTGACTGAGGCGGAGCGAGACGTTGTGACACTCTGCGCCTCTGGGATCGGCTCGGAATCAGCCGAGGTTGAACGACCACGAGTTAACATCGCGCTCATCGATTGCAATGTCGGTGCAGCAAACAGATCCGCCATCGTGACATTCTCATACCCTAAATCGTGTTCAATATGATGGTGCAGCTTGTAGAGCAGAATCGAGCTGCCGCCCAGCTCGAAGAAACTTTGCTGGTCGGGGATAACGTCGCAGCCCAACAATTGCTGCCAGATCGCTCGTAGCGGGCCGACATCGACCGATTGTCCAGCTACACCCTCCGTCGATACCTGTGGTTTAGGCGCAGGGACAGCAGAGCAAACGGGCGCGGCACCGATCAGATAATCCCCTGCCGGTAACGCTAGCAGCGATGGCATCGCCTGAAGGCAATCTGCGCTTTGCAGCGCTTGCAGTCCAGCTCGGTTTAACGCGGCAATGTCCACTTCTCCGACCGACATCCCGGTTCCTTCCCATGCACTCCAACCAAACCAATATGCCCGTCGCCCATCCAGCCTTAGCTGTGCCACGACGCTGCGAGTGGCGGCTTGCGACACGTTGTATGACAGGCTCTGGTGCCCACCCCTGACCCCATTCAGCGAGCCAAACACAAACCACTCAGTGGCCACCGCGTCGTGATCATCAGTCAGCACATCAACCAACTGCTTCAACCCGCCCGCATTGACGGCTTTGATCGCAGCCAACGTCGAGCCCGTTAAGTTGTCTAAGGTGTCGCGCTGAAACTGTGCGGCCAAGTGATAGACTCGCCCCGGCGTTTTATCTAGGATAGGGTGACCTGCTTGAGCCTTATTCCACGCCGCTTTCAGCGACTCTTGCACGCTGAAGTCCACTGGGACCCAGCAATACTGATCTGGTAAGAAACGGGCGGTGATTTTCGGCTTAGAGCGAGAGAGTAAGACCACAAATTCTCCAGCGTCGAGCAACGCCTCTAGCAGGTGATGTGCGATGCCTCCTGACGCCCCCGTCACGACGGAATACGACGCGGTTTTCAGCGTAGCTGGCGTCGAAGCGTGTTGCCAAGGCAAGGCAAATTCACGCTCTTCAAACCCCGTCATGCCATCAAAATGGAGTCGTTTGGCTTGGCTACCCGTCGGCAACCGATTGGCTGACAACGGATCTCCACAGGTCACCACCTGTATCGACACCTGAGGAGCACGGGCCAAAAACGCCTGAGCCCAACGCTCTAACGGCGGTCCGGTCGCAATATCTGTCAGCAGGACGAGCTGGGAAATGGCGTTCTGGCTAAGTTTTTGCTCAAGGGCCGCCGTGTGCTGCGGCAAGGTGCCCATATCGTCCGCCGACAGCGCCACCACAGCACGTTCGCTCGCAGAGCCTCCGGCAAGAAAATCCCGCAGAGACACCGGGCAGACCGAGATCAACGTCGCATCAGACACAGGCGCAGGAAGTAACCTCGTCATCACAATCGGGTTGTCCTTCAACGTATTATTGTTAAACCAACGCTCAACCATTTTGCGACGCTGAATTTTGCCCGCGGTCGTTTTTAGAAAGTCCGTGCTCGCCAGCCTCACCAGTTGGGTGGGATAAAACTGCAACGTTGTCGCCAATTGTCGATGAATACGCTCATCCATATCCTGCTGCATCGCGGTCGAGGTAGCGACATAGAAGACCACCGCAGCATCCCCCTGATCTTGGTAGCCCACGGCCGCCACACAGGTCTCGTCTACCCCTGACACCGAACCGACTACCGCTTCAATGTCATGGTTGAAGAAGTTCATGCCATTTAACACTATGCTTTCTTGCAATCGCCCCGTCAGATACAGCTCTCCCCTCGCAATAACGCCGCAGTCACCCGTATCGAACCATCCGTCACCGACAAAGGCTTTGTCATTCAGCTCAGGCGCCGCGAAATACCCCATAGTGATCGAAGGGCCGCGCAGCTGCATCTTACCGACTTGGTATTCGTTGAGTACCTCATTGTGGTCGTTGACGATCCGAATTTCGGTGTTGGCCACCGCCTGGCCCAAGGAAACAAACTCACTGTGTCCGATCTGGGTATACTCATCCTGACTGTCTATCGCATAGCTGTGCAGGGATAGCACCTCACCAGGTGCCACAGGGTGCGTGGAGATCACGGTGCACGACTCGGCCATACCAAACGCGGGGGTTAAGACCCGCGGACGCAAACCCCAAGGAGTAAAGGTGTCGATGAATCGACGCACCGTGTCCGCCACCACCATTTCCCCCCCATTGATCAGTTCCTTGAGAGAAGACAGATCGTAACGCTCTGTGGCAGCGGCCGCCTCACTGGTCATTAACTTATAGGCAAAATTCGGACACCAGCTGTGCGTTACCTGATACGCGTCGATCAGCGCTAGCCACCGCAATGGAGACTGCAACACAAATGACGTCGAGACATGCACTTGCTCACAACCAAGGTAGGTGTCGCGCAGGTGGGTAAACAGCAAGCCACCCACATGATCAAACCCCATCCAGTTGAGAGAAACATCGCAGGAACGTTGGCCGCGGCTTTGCGTGATCAAGTCACAGTAGTCGACAATCGTCTGATGACTTTGTTGAATGCATTTACTTTTGCCGGTCGAGCCCGAAGAGAGTTGAATAATGCCCGCGCTGCCCGCGTCAATCGTCACATCTCGATATGGGTGAACTGGCCAGTCACTTGGCACCACAATCTGTGCCTCGCTCGCGAGGTGTTGCAGCCCTGAGAGCGCCTGTTTTCCCGCCGGACAACAGACGATCACCGCCTGATTGAGATGCGTGTAAGCATCGACGACTTTGGTCAAGCCATCCTGCGTTGCCACTTGAGGGGCGTTGATTGTCGCGGGTTGTCCCCCTGCCAAGACGACGGCCCAGAAATTCACCACATACTGAGCCAAATCGGCCGCGACAACGATCACTGGACAACCAGCATGTGACCAAGGTTTTCCTTGCTGTAATCGCCCAGCCGTCTGCAAGGCTTGTTGGTAGAGTTCGTCGTAAGTTAAGACACAACGCTGGCCACCGCTCTCCACAAACGTCAAGGGTTTCTCTGGGTGGGTGGACGCCGTCTTCTTGAGCATCTGCGCAAGATTTTGTGGGCGAGTGTCCGCCGCCGGGAGGCATGCCCCTTTTATCCAAGCGGGAGTCAGGGTGGGGTCGAACGTCGACGATAGTTCATTGAACGCCTGATCAAATTGAATAAGCAAGGTATCAATGTCGGCGTTTTCATACCAAGAGGGATCGTACTCGACATTGATGCTCAGCTGGCCGTTCAACGCCGCCATTTGTATCGAAAGTGGCAATTTCGCCTGCTTGTTCTTCACGACCTCAAGCTGATGAGGCAGCGCCGAATACTCAGGATCCCAATCGAAACTTTGATAGCCAATCACGACCTGTGTCAAGGGGTTCGGATGCGCTGTGCGGTGAGGCATCACCGCATTAACAATGTGACCAAATGGCACCCCTTGGTGAGTAATGCTGTCTCGCCACTGGGCTTGCACATTCGCCAATACCTGTTTGGCCGACGTGGTTAGCAGGTGATGTTGAGTCACAGGCACCACGTTATTGAAGTAGCCCAAACTGGCTTCCAAATCAGTGTGGAGATCACGATTGGCGACGGCCACCCCCAATACCATCCGGTTACAGCGATAGTGGCGACCCAGCGCCAAGAACCAAGCGGACAGCAAGGTGCTGAATCGCTCACTTGGTGCCACGCCACTCACACTCGCCTCGCTCAATTGGTGCACCACATGGCATGCCTCACTGCTGCTAGACTGCTTGCGACGCAACCAGTCGTTCTGTTTCGGAGCGCTCGTGAGCAACCCTTTCCAGTAGGCTAGGCTCGGCTGCCATTCGCCTTGATTCTGTGCTGCTTGCTGATGCTGGGCAAAACGATCGGCACCTAAGTTCTCTTCAGCCGCGACCGCGCCTAAACGCTGCCCATAAGCCTGATCCAACATCTGACGAAAACGCACAGAACTCCAGCCGTCCCAAACAATGTGATGCACCACCACCACTAGACGGCAAGCCTGCTCGGTCTCTACCCAACAGAACCGCCACAGCGGTGGTGCACTCAAATCGAACGGCACCTGACTCACCTCAGCAAGCCAAGCTTCATAATCGGGTTCATCCAGAGTGAGGGACTCAAACGGCACTGCCGACGTCTCGCAGCGATGCAACACAACTTCGCCCCCTTCGCATTGGAACCCACTACGCAGCGCCGGTTGCTGGACTTGAATATGCGCCAACGCCGCTTTGAGGCGATCGAGATCGGGCCTTTGCTCAAATCGTAACGAAAAACACAAGTTGTAACTGGCGTTGACTGACGCCGACTGGCACAGCAGATACAGGTTTTCTTGTGACACTGAACATTGCGGTTCAGCGGCCAATTCATGCGGCGTGGCCGATGCGTTGAGCAACGTCATCAACGCCGACTTATGGTTTTTCAGTAACTCAATTTCGTTTTTGGTCAGGGGGCGCGGCGCTTCATACCCCAAATTTCCATCGTCTGTAACATGCAGAGAAATGCCGTCTGCTCGCATCGACTGCAATAGCTTTAACGCGGTTCCCATTAGATAACACCTGTTTCTTTAATGCTTGATTGGACGGAAGGTGTCGTCACAAGCGTCTCAATTAATTCGGCCAATTCGCTGAGCACCAGTGCGTCATACACCAGCCCTAAACGCAGCGACAACCCGAAGGCTTGGTTTAATGCATTGGTTAACGAGTTCACCAACAGCGAGTGCCCCCCCAAATCAAAGAAGTGACTGTCGGGATCGCGGGGGCAGATCCCCGTCAATGCCTGCCACAACTCGGCAATCGCATTTTCTGTTTCCGTTAAGGCACGCACTGCCGTCGACTTATCGGGTTGCTGTTGAAGCGCTGCTGTCACGGCTTTGACATCCACTTTTCCGGTCGCCAGCAGTGGCATACTGCCCACACCACACCACACCTGAGGGCGCATATATCGAGGTAAATACTGTTCCGCCAAGCTCTGTAGCGCTCGAGAAGGCACGGTGTCCGGGGTATACATGACCCCAATGCGCTGTTCGTCGACCATCACCACAGCCAACTGGGTGAGCGCATCATGGGCCGCCAATGTCTCTCGGATCTCAGCAAGTGATACTTTTTGCCCACGAATCTTCACCAGTTGCTGCTGGCGGCCAACAAACACCACCTCGCTTGCGTCTAAAGCGGGATGCCCTCGGTGGATCTGGGCGATGTCGCCACTGGCAAAAATCGCTTCTCCAAGTGCATTACGCGGAAACGGTGTTTCACCCAGGTAGCCACCGATCACTTGCGGACCTGAGATCATCAACTCACCTTTTCCCCCTGCCGGGGTCAGCCCCCCCCAGTTATCTCGTAGCTCAATGCGCGTGTTAAAAAACGGCTGGCCCAAGGTCATGTATGGCTCACGCAAATCAATACGTTTTGCCAGAACATCGGCGGCCACTTCTGCGCTGCCATACACGTTCCACAGTTGTAGATCCGGCCAGAGGGTCTGTACCCGTCGAGCCAACGTCAGCGATAAGGTTTCACCGCTGAGCACCACCTGTGATAGTGAGCGATAAGAGGTCGCCACCTCCGGGTGTTTCTGACTGTGCTCAACCAGCGTTTCCATCAAAGAGGGCACCATGACTAAGCGGGTAATGTCATGATGAGCAATGCACTGAGCGAATGCCTCAGGATCGTACTGAGCCTGAGTAGGGATGAGGGCAAGAGGCACCCCTTTCAGCAAGGGGGTAAACACTTCCGCAATCGAGTCAACAAAGCTGATCGAGGTTTTAAGGGCACACACTTCGTTGGCGACAAAAGGCATCTGTTGCCAAGTCCAAGCGAATCGATTCAAGGCGCCCACCTCGGTCGCCGCCACAGCTTTTGGCGTGCCTGTTGAGCCAGAGGTGAAAGTCACGTACAGCAGCGGCTCATCGAGCGGATCTCTCGCGGCGACGCCTAAAGGTCCT
Source organism: Vibrio ouci (assembly GCF_004551525.1). Classification (GTDB taxonomy): domain Bacteria; phylum Pseudomonadota; class Gammaproteobacteria; order Enterobacterales; family Vibrionaceae; genus Vibrio; species Vibrio ouci. The sequence goes on from NZ_SATR01000010.1 coordinate 88,349, forward strand.
AAATCACTGACGTGATTTGGGGCCACGTACGGTGCGCCAAGGTCAATATCGCTGAGCCCTAACACCAGATCGCATTCCGCGATGGTCACCATTTGCTCCAGTCGCCCGTTTGGCAAATTGGTCGCCAATGGCACATAACAAGCCGAAAGTTTGACGATCGCCAGCAATGACACCAACCACTCTTCACCCAACTCGAGGTGAACACCCACTCGGGACTGCGCACCAATCCCGACAGAGGACAGCCCTTGTGCCAGGATCTGAGCGCGCTCGTCGAGTTGGGCGAACGTGCGCGTTACATGCTCGTCCATATAAGCGGGCGAGTGCGGCGAAGTCTCAACAACCGATTGCCAGAGGGTTCGGATCGGCGTCGGGGTGCTCGGCAACGACGGCCCTTCGAGAACCGCCTCTTGGGGCTCGGAGTTGTAACAAAGCGAGCGCAGCTGAACCAACGGTTGGGCCAACATTTGGTTGAGTAAACTCTGGTATTGAGCCAACAACTGACGCATGCTCAATGCGGTAAACAGCCCCGTTCGGTAGACAAGGTTGATCCGACCACTGTCCTGACATAACTGGACATTCATCTCCAGCTCCGTCGCCAAAGCCACTTGTTCGGTCGGTGTCAGCACACAACCTAATTCACCATCGAGCGATTGCGAGTTATCCAGTACAAAGCTGATCTGGTAGAGCGGATGACGACGGCCCTCCCCCCCTGCGTCCACTTCACTGACCACCCGCTCAAAAGGCAGTGTCGAATGCTTCATCGCGGCGAGTAATGTCTGGGTTTGCTCTGCGATGAGCTGCTCTACGCACCAGTGCGCTTCGACACGCTGACGGATCGCCACATTGTTCAGGAATAAGCCCGGAATGCTTTGGATCTGGGCTGTCGGTCGATTCGCAACGTGCGTGCCAATCACCACGTCATCTTGAGCCAGATAACGACTGATCAAGAGTTGAAATGCGGCCATCATGACTGCAAATTCTGTGCTGCCATGCGCTTCGGAAAACGCGCGGATCGCACTGACGGTGCTCGCGTCCAGCAGCAACGCTTCGGTCGCGGCGGAATAATCGTCGTATTGAGGTACAAGCTGGGTCGGAAGCAAAGCCGAATCCTGATAGCCGTCAAGCTGACGTCGCCAGAATGCGAGTTCGTGTTCTGGTGCCGCGGCTTGCGACTCCCATTGGCAATAATTGAAGTAATCCGCACGTTCCGCCTGAGACGCATGCTCCGCACAATAATTGTCTTGCCATGCTTTCAGAAGGACCTGCAATGACCAGCCATCAAACAGGGCATGATGCACCGTCAATAGCAATTCATGGTGCCCATCCTCGTGCTTGACAAGCCGAGCTCTCCAGCCAAGACCAGCCGCAAGATCCAACCTTGCCTGCGCTTGTTCACGACTCATCGCTTCAATCGCCGCTTCGTTAACCGGTGAGCGCTCGACGCTGACAGATGGCCTCTCCATCATTCTCGCCCAGCGGCCCTCAACTAAGATCGCCTGAAACACATCGAACTGCGATAACGTGCGTTCTAGCGACGCTTGCAGCCGCTCTAACTCACAGCCGCGACGCAGCGCGATTCGAAACGGCAGGTTAAACAGATGTGGCTGCTGGCTCATTTGCTCCACAAAGCAAATGCGTTTTTGTCCTTGCGACAGTTCCGCGTCCTCGAGGGGCTCGTCTGAAAGCGTTAACGCTCCCGCCTCAGCCTTGTCCGCCATCAACGCGGCGTGTTGTTTGACCGTGCGCAGCTCAAACAAACTGACGACCGAATGTTTATCGTGGCCCTGCGGGAACATCAGTGCAAACAGCTCAACCGCCGCCAGCGAGTGACCGCCGAGTAAGAAGAAGTCGTCGTGTGGGGTTTGAGGGGCTCGACCGAGTACTTGTTCCCACAAGACGGCAACGGCTCGGTGCTCAGGTCGCGTTATCTCAACTTGCGCCAGGTGCTGTGCAACTAGCGGCTTGCCAGCCATTGAGCTCAAGACCGACTTGTCGACCTTGCCATTGGCGGTCAATGGGACACATTCAACAACAAAATACAAAGAGGGGATCATTTGCGCCGGCAATCGAGCCTCAAGCTGCGCGTTGAGCGACTCGACCTCCGGGAGGTGCCCCTGCTCAGGCACCAAGTATGCCTGTAGCTTGTGACCATCCACCACCACTTGGGCTTGCTTTATCGCGGGATGACTTTCCAGTACACGATGTATCTCCTGGGATTCAATCCGATAACCACCGACCATGACCTGGTCATCTTGTCGCCCGATAAACTCGATGAGACCATCTGAACGATAGCGACCAAGGTCTCCCGTTCGGTAATAACGCTGACCATCCTTTCCCTCAAAGAACTTCTCTTGCTCGAGCTCAGGTCGGTTAACGTACCCAGGTGTCACCCCGACCCCACTGCAACACAGCTCGCCCTCGACCCAATTCGGGCAGTCTCGCCCGTGTCGATCGAGGATCCGGTACTGGTTATTGGCGATCGGTTGACCATAGGGCACACTGGACCATGTGTGATCAAAGGCAGTGACCTCATACATGATGTTCCACAACGTCGTCTCCGTCGGTCCACCAACGGAGACCAAGCGGGCGTTCGGCAACATCGCTTGCATGTCTGAGTGAGTCGAAAGCGGGATCCAATCGCCGCCCAAGAAAGCCACACGGACCGCGTTGAGTGACGTCGATGGTGTCTGTTTTAACGCCGCGAGCAACATTTGCATCAGCTGTGGGACACTGTTCCAACACGTCACCCCGTAATGTGCCATCTGACGCAGCCAACGCTGCGGATCACGATAATCTTGCGAGGCAGGGCACACCAACGTCCCCCCGGTTTTCAGCACTGCCAGTAGATCGAACCACGCCATATCATGGTGCAGTTGGGTCAGTCCGAAGAAAACGTCCTGCTGATCAAACTGGAAGCGTTGAATGGTCGCATTCACTGCGTTGTGCATCGCAGCGGCGGCGATTTTGACACCTTTCGGTAGCCCTGTTGAGCCTGAGGTATAAATAATTAACATGGTCGCTGACGGCGTTTGCTGAGGGCGCATGACTTCATCCGTCGCCGTGCTTGCGATCTCGATAGCGCTCACCCGCATTTGGGCGGCCAACTCACGATACAAAGGCGAACACAAAACCAACGGCGCTTGCGTATCGTCAGCAATAAACTGAAGACGAGCGATAGGATTAGAGCCATCTACGGGGACCGCAATGTGACCCTGATGGTGGATAGCCAAATACGCTGCTATTTGCTGCCAGCCTTTCTCTGCCATGATCAAAATAGGCTGATGAGGGGCCAGCGCGCAGGCCGCAATCTGACTGGCGAGAGCATTGACCCGAGCCGCCAATTGGGACCACGTCAGTTCACCTTGAGCACACGCGACCGCCATCCGGTTTGGGTAGTGTGTCACCGCTTGGCTCAGATCAGCCCAAGCATCGCCTTGCAACAAAGCGGGCTCTTGGCTCAGCGCCATCGGTACGACTTCAGGTAAGCGTGCCTGTGTGGATGCCTCAAGCAAGCCGAGAATGTTGTCGATAAACGCTTTGAACATTTGCCCGACTTGATCGGGGTAGAACTGATCGTCCCTAGCGTCCCAAAACAGGTACAGGCCATCTCGACTTTCATGGTACTGGCAATCAATCTTTACCTGAGGTGTCTGTGAAATCGCGTATTCCAAGCGGCCCAATTGCTGGAGTGTGTCGATAAACGACTGCTTTTCGCCACTGGGGGTGACCCACTCCGGCGCGTTAGTAAACACAAAAGGCATGGTCTGAACACTGTCCGTCAGCGCGTTCCTTTTACGCAGGATCTCGACGCCCGACACCCCAGCTTCAACGCTCTCTAGCACCGACCGTTGGGCCTGCTCAATGCGGCGACGACGATCCATCGTCACACCAAAATCGAAGCCCACCAACGAAAAGGTGGCGAATTCGCCAATGATTTGTTGGATCCTCGCATCGTCAGTATTGCGATTGAATCTCGGCACATTCACGGTGAATCGATCATCGCTCGACCACAGGTGGAGCACCTCAGCATATAAGGTCAGCAATGTGGCCGCTAACGTCACGCCCTGACTGGCACACCAGCTCTTAAGCTGCTGCGTCTGGTCGTTCGTCAACCAGCGTTCATAGCGCTGGAATACCGGTGCTGTGGACGAACGCCGCCTCTCCGGAACAGTGGGAGCAGCCGGTAATCGTTGAGCTTGGTGGTCAATATACGCAATCTGTGCTTGACTGAGTGCGCCGCCAACGTGACACGAGTAATCGCGAAAGGTTAACTCGATCGAAGGCAAAGGCTGTTCACCACGATACAGCTGCAACCACTCCTGAAAGAGGATTTGGTAACTCCACCCGTCGATACACCAGCAATCTAAGCTCAGACACAAGGTTTGCTTGTCGCGCGACGCCACAACCTCAAATTGGTGCTGGGGCCATTGGGTCAGATCATAATTAGCATGGGACAAACGCTGGCGCGTTTGAGCCATAACCTCCTCGAATCGCCCCTCCGCCTCTACTACAGTGAACGGGGGAACGGTCACCGTTTTGAGTACCTGTTGGTGTCCGTCTGGTGTCACCACCGCACGCAGCATATCATGACGCTGGACCATGGTTGCCCACGCAGCGTGTAACTTATCCATATCCAGCGCGTTGGCTTCGATCTCGAAATAGAGGTGGATGGCGACGCCTCCCCCCTCGACTGACTGACTGCGACCTAACCAATAAGCCTGCTGGTTTTCATTCAACGCAAAGGGCTCGAAGCGCTGCGCGTCTGACGAGACGATCTTGTCCTGGTTCTCCACTTCGCAGAAGTAATCCAGAAATGGGCGTTTATGGGCTTTGATCAGAGCCACCGTCTCTGGGTCAAGCACGCCATTCTCGCTCGACACTTTTAACTCACCATGCCTCGCTCTGACTCGGATCCCTTGCTCTTTCAGTTGTTTTAATAGAGAAAATGTCTCGTTATGATTCATAGTTAAAACGTCCATTCTTGTGTCGTTTCGTCTTGTGTTTGATTCCATTGCTGCAGTTCCACCCACTCACATATCGCCTTCGGCGATGAGTTCTCGGCCAAAAAAGACAACTCAAGACGATGAGCAAACGTCAAGCGAAGTTGGCTCAGGAGCTGCATTAAGTGCAGTGAGTTACCACCGAGCTCAAACAGGGATTTGTCACGGTCTCCGACCGGGGCACACAACACCGCTTCATAGATCGCCAAGACGGTGTGCATTGTCTCTGAATGCGGCTCTTCTAAGACAGGCCGAGGGGTCGGTTGGATAAGCGCGTCCAAGGCGTTCTGATCCACTTTGCCATTTGGGTTAAGCGGGATCGTTGCCACACGAAGGACAACCGCAGGCTGCATGTAGTGCGGCATATGAGCCACAGTCCGCCCCACGTCCGTCACATCCCCGCCATCAACACTGGTGTAAAAGGCCTGGAGTTGACGTTTGACCGGACACATACGTACATAAGCCGAGGCCACCTGCTCATGAGTCCGCAGCGCCGTCTCGATTTCACTCAGCTCAATGCGGAAACCATTGAGTTTGATCTGTGAGTCCACGCGTCCGACAAACTCAATCTCTTGCTCGGCCGACACGCGCACGTAATCCCCAGTCAAATACCCTCGCTCACCGTTAAACTCGATAAATTTCTGCTCGGTTTGCGCTTTTGCACCAATGTATTCCGTAGCAAGCCCATCGCCAAAGCACACCAGTTGACCCACTTTGCCGTGCGGGACAGGCTGCAACGCGTGATCGAGCAGAGCGACTTGGGTGCCTTTGACCGGTTTACCGATCGGCAGATCTTTCCCCTGTAGAGCGAGACAGGGATCCACCACATGCGTGGTAGTAAAGATCCCGTTTTCTGTTGGGCCATAACAGTGGATAAACTGCGTGGATGGCGCTTGTGCCAGCGCGCGGTGCACATGAGGCATGGAGACTTTTTCGCCCCCAAACATCACATAAGACAATGTGTCAAACACGGGGACAGGCGCATCAGCAATACGATTGAACAGTCCGGAGGTGAAAAATGACGTGGTGACGCCCAACCCGCGCAGCGTATCCGACAAGATCTGGACATCCAGCACTTCGTCTTTGTCCAATATCGCGAGCGTCGCACCGTTATATAGGGCCCCCCATAGCTCCAAAGCCGACGCATCAAACGCAGGATTGGCGATATAGCTAAACACTTGCTCTGACATCGAGCCTAAGAAATCTGGCTCGGCAATAAGCCTCGCAATCGCCTGTCCCGGCAAAGCGACGGCTTTCGGCAACCCTTCGGAACCCGAAGTGAAATACACATAATTCGGTTTGTTGAGCGCGAGCGGAGCTGCTGGCAGCGTCGCATCAGGCAACGGCGCCTTTAACAGGGATTCAATATGGATTAGCGCGCTATCGCAGCGCAATACACGCGCTTTTTCACTCGCCGTGATCACACACTGGCACTGCACAATGGCGATTTGAGTCTCCACGCGCTCCAGCGGCGTATCGTAGTAGATCGGCACCACCGGACAACCCAGACCATGGCAAGCGAGTGTAGCCACTATTTGCTGCACGCCCCTTTCCAGGTACAGCGCAACAGGAAGGCCAGATTGACAATGACCAGCCAGATGAGACATCAACACCTCAACCCGAGTCAGCAGTTGCGCATAGGTCACGGTCAGTTGAGTTGAGACAATGGCGGGGTGATCAGGGCGGCAACGCGCGTGGTGACGAAACACGGAATACAAGGCCTCATCAGACGTCCACTCATTGGGTGGCCCCATCAACCAAGTCCCCTCTTTCCCGCCGGCGCTCTGACAGTGCTCAACGAACAGCTCAATCTCTTTCGGGTCATAGCCTGGCGAACAGTGAATCATCGCGTCACCATCAAGCGTCATGATCAGGACATCGTATTCGCTGCCAAGCACCTCGTGCAGCTCGCCGGCCGCTCGTGCATCAAAACTGATCAGAGTACGGATATGTCGCGCTGGTGATTCAATGGGTTCAAAACGAAACCGCTGAATCACTTGTTGCTCCAATGACCATTCCAATGAGGCGATGTACCACTGCGAACTCAGCAGCACATTGCAAGCCAAATACCCTTGCCCTGTCATAGTGCCACCCACCGAAAGAAGGTGACGAACCTGATCTTGAGGGTCTCGCGGCGACAAAGACAGGATCGGATGCAAACTTAAGCCAGACTTGTCCGCCACTCGGCGCCCAACAGGCAGGAGGAAATAGTGCGCGTCCTGGTCGCTTGGAAGGAGCGAGATTTGTTCTGCTAACACGTGAAACATCCCTGTAATAATTTTTAAAAAAGGAGCTTCAGGTTAAACAAATATCTCTCAAATGCTAATGATATACATTATCAAATCCGTGCGGTGAATATTTTGCTCCGCATAATGACAAAAACATTATTGTGCGCATGCCACAATAGCCAAGTCTAGTGAAACCACTTAAACCACGGATCAAGAAATGAAGAAAAAACCACCGATATATATGGCCTTAATAAAGCTTGCTTTGCCATTAATGTTTATCCAAATCTGCCAAGCTTCGCTGGGACTGGTCGATACCCTGTTGGCTGGCCAGTACCATTATCGAGATCTGGCCGCTGTTGGCTTAGCCAGTAACATTTGGACGCCCATCGCCATCCTGATCACCGGCATCATGTACGCGTTGGTCCCCAAATTTTCCGCCGCAAATGGCCAACAAGATCCGGCAGCCGGTGCCAAGTTGCTGGCCCTAGGAAAACGCAACGCCGCGCTGCTGTCTTTGTTCGGCTTCTGTCTGGTGCAGGCGTTCGCCTTCTCCGCTCCCTATCTCATCGCCGCACAGGACGTCGCAAAGATCAGTCAGAACTATCTTCATGTTGTGGCGTTTGCGGTGCCAGGCCTCACTTATATGGTCCTATACCGCTTTTTCAATGAAGGGCGCGGCAACATGCGACCCATCGCGCTCACAGGTGCCCTGCTACTGGTGGTCAATAGCGCGCTGAACCTCGTCTTGGTCAACGGATATTTGGGCTTTCCTCAGCTAGGAGGCTTAGGCTGCGGTATTGCCACCGCCATAACGACGTATTGCGCACTGGCTGGGTTGATTTTCTTATCCCGACGCTCGCTACGGGCCCTAGGTCAACCCGCGGCTCAAGCCGCTCCTGGCGAAGCACAACGTTTACTGGTCGAAGGCTTACCGATCGGTATTGCCCTCGTCCTCGAAGTGCTTGCGCTGACGGCGTTAGCCTTCTTCGCATCCGCACTGGGCACAAAAGTGGTGGCGGCACATCAAGTCGCTATCAACATTGCCATGGTGGTGTTTATGATCCCGGTTGCAATCAGTAGCGCCGCCACCATTCAGGTGTCCCATTACCGTGGCCAGTCTCTCCCCTCCGAATCCAAACGCGCTGGCCTCGCTGCACTGACGATGGCCACCCTGTATGGTGCCATCATGACTGGCGTGATCTTAGCCTTTGGCCAACACATCGCCCCCTGGTTTAGTGACGATCCCGAAGTGGTGGCGCTCATCTCAAGCTTGATCCTCTTTATTGCCATGTTCCAATTGGTGGACGCGATACAAATGGTGGCGGCAGGCATCTTACGTGGATTGGAAGAGTTCGTTAAACCCTTGGTGACGGTGTTGTTCGTCTATTGGATTGTCATTATTCCCATCAGCTATTTCATCGGGGTCAAAGGCTGGCTGGTTGAGCAGCCCAATATCGAACAAATCTGGCTCTTGCTCACCTGTGGACTGACGTTTGCGGCCCTGCTGCTTGGGGCGCAAAGCTACCTCCAGCTCAACAAAAACCTCCTCAACCCGGAGCTCAAGACTGCGTAAGTCAAAAAAAACGGCTCAAGTATCGCTTGAGCCGTTGGTTTATTCCGCATGGACCGACTTGCGCCGATATTGTTTCGGGCTGCACATATACTGCTCTTTGAATTTTTTCGAGAAATGACCGACGTGTTTGAAGCCAACTCGATGCGCCACTTCCTGTACCGACAGATCACCGACCGCCAACAATTCACCCGCCTTTATCATTCGTTTATTGGACAAAAAACCATACACAGTTTCACCAAAGACGATCTTAAAATTCTTTTTGAGTTTATTGTCGTTAATGCCCACTTGGCGAGACAACTCAATCAGAGACGGGGGCGACTCCATCCGCTCTTCCATGATCCGCGCCGCCAGTTGAATGCAATCCATGTCTCTTGGGGTCATACCACAACACACCGTTACCTCTCGATGCATATTGTGGTACAGCAGGGCCAATAGCTCCAATACCTTGCCCTGGAGATAGAGGTTATTAGCGGTTTTCCCCAATTTAGAGCGGAAAATCTCGTCGACATTCTTAATGATATCGGTCGTCACCGGAACGGATTCAAAGCAATTCAGATCAAAATGTCTATCTGCGTCATCCTCAAACAGTGACTTCATCATCGACTTGGGCACACAGAAGTTGATGAACTTGGTCCGAGAGGTATCGTAACGAAAGTCTAATTCGCCTTGATGACAAACAAAAAACAGCGCTTTATCCTTGTCAATGGTGATCGACTCGGATCCACCAGAAACTCGCACCTCCACTTGCCCTTCAATGGCTAAACACGCACCAAAATAGTCTTGTGCGGCCTCCGTAAAACTGGTGGGATGCTTGAAAGTCACGTCGCTGTAAGTGATGTTGAGTCCCGGCGCTAGCTCGACGATATAACCATGACCTAAGCAAACCTCTTCATCAAGCTCGACTTTTGTGGTGGCGTAGTCCGCCAGTCGATTCTCACCCCCTCCTTCATACCCTGTACACATTTTGAAGGCGGACTCAACGTTACTTTCTATATAGGCCATGATGACATCTCTTAGCATTAATCTCTTTTGAGCAATCAATGAAAATACTATAAATGATAACGATTATCAATTAAATTAAGAGCTATACAAACACGAGAATTTCCATTTTAATCGAATAAAAACAATTATTTAAACTTTCCAACCTTGCGATTTCAACTGGTCATTCCACAAAGTTTGGTACACGTATGACGTTTTAATCAGCGCTTCATGGCAACCGACCGCTTCGATTTGTCCGGACGCCAACACCACGATTTGGTCCGCTTTCACCACACTGGACAGATTGTGCGCCACAACAATCACGGTTTGGTCTTTGACCAACGCCGCGATTGCTTGGTGAATAAGGGCTTCATTACCCGCATCCAGCGCAGCCGTTGCCTCATCCAGCAGCACGATCGGCGCATCTTTTAATAAGGCACGCGCTATCGAAATACGCTGTTTTTCCCCTCCAGAAAGCCTCATCCCTCCTTCACCGACCACGGTTTCGAAGCCATCGGGTAAACGCTGAATGAACTCCCAACACTGCGCCTGACGACACACCTGCTCAAGTCGTGTTGCCGAGACCTCTTGGCCCATCACTAGGTTACTATAGATGGTATCATCGAACAGATAGACGTCCTGAAACACCATGCTGACGCGCTCTGCGATCTCCACTTGGCTCATCCCCTTGATGTCCTGATCGCCAATCGTGATCCGCCCTTCATCCGTATCCCAAAATCGCGCGATCAGACTGAGCAGGGTGGATTTCCCCGAACCTGATGGCCCAACAATGGCAGTAACGGATTGCTCTGGAAACACCATATTGAGGTGCGTAAACAAGGGGGTACCTTGATAGCCAAAACACACATCGGTGAACACCACTTCGTGGCCAGATCGCTCCGCCGTGATGGCCGTATCGGCTTTCAATTCTTGTTCTTTTAATACCCCCTCAATACGCGCCATTGATACCTTAAAATACTGAAACTGAGACAATAAAATCGCCAATTGAGTCAGGGGACGATAAAATTGCATTGAAACAAGTAAAAACAGCAAGAATACCGTCAACGAAAGCGTCTGCGTTCCCATCGAGTAGAGACCAAAAAGAATAAGACTGGCAAACCCTGCTTCGGAGAAAATGATGAAAGCCGCAGGCGCCAAGCTGGCCCCCATTTCGTATTTGAGATGCGCATCGCGTGCCCGCTTCATTTTGTCGCGAAGCGCGAGCAGTTCGCCTTCCGCTTGACCGTAGGCTCTCAACACCCGTATACCCATGATGTACTCAAAGACCGCGCTGCTCAGCGTATCCGCCGCTTGAAAGAGCTGCCCTTTGCCTCGTTGCGTCAGCCGCGTTAGCCACACAAACAGAGCGGTTGCCAGTGGAAACCCGACCAACATGCTCAGTGATAAACGCCAGTCGACCACCAACAACCCCAGCAGGATCAAGAGCAAAACACAAGCAATACCCAACACATAGCTGATCACATGAGACAGCGTATGCTCGGAAAACTCAACGTCCTTCAACAAGGTATTATTCAGGGTGCCTAAATCCAGTGAAAGCAGCGTTCCCAGAGGGATACGGGTGAGCTTGTGCATCAGGTTGGTTCGCATCGTGTAGCCTGAGCGGCTGCTGAAGGCACTGTGAGTGACTAACGTGCTCCTCACCGCCATCAATCGCGCCAGCAGGCACACGACAATCACACCACAATACAACATCAGTCGCGTATCAGAAGGCGTCGGCTGCACCATTTCTGTCAAGATGAAAAAGACGCAAAAATTGGGCACCGCCATGGTCAGCGCATCCCCCATCGCCACTGCGATGTTTTTGCCAATGGTTGCCTTCGAGCAACCCGATAATCGCATGATTTGATTAAGCACAGTCGACCTCCTCGTGCTGTGTCTGCTGACCCATTGACCAAGTTTGTGCCTGCTGGCTGACCTGCCACATCTCGGCATACCACCCCGCTCGCTCGATCAATTGGTTGTGCGTTCCTCGGTCTGTCACGGCTCCGTTCTCCATCACCAAGATTTGATCGGCCGCTTGTATCGTCGCGAGGCGGTGCGCAATGATGAGCACTGTTTTTCCCGCGATCAGTGTGTTCAATGCGCTTTGGATTAACGCTTGGTTGGTCGCGTCAGAATGCGACGTCGGTTCATCCAAGACCACAATCGGTGCATCTTTTAATATCGCGCGAGCAATGGATAAGCGTTGCTTCTCTCCCCCACTCAGTCGGATCTCTTGGCCGACAACCGTGTCGTAGCCATCCGGCAATCGACAGATAAAGTCATGAGCATTGGCCGCTTTTGCTGCTGCAATCACCGCTTCCATCGGGTAGTCTTTGCCCATGGTCAGATTGCTCATGACCGTTTGTGTAAACACAAAAGCATCTTGGTAAACCAGTGCCATGGCGTCCATACGCTGGGCTTCAGACAACTGAGACAAGGGCTGCCCACCAATGAAAATTTCCCCGCTCTTGAGCGGCCAAAAACCCGCTAATAATGCGGCCAACGTGCTCTTACCGGCGCCCGACGGGCCAACAAGGGCCGTCAGACTTCCCGCCGGCAAACTCACACTGACTTGGTTGAGCGCAGGCGTGTCTTGCCCCTCGTAAGCAAAATCGACCTGCCTGAAGGCGATGTCAAAGTTGCGTATTGGCGTTTCACTCACATTCTCCGCCAACTTAGGCAGGGTCACAATATTGATAAGGCGCGCGACCCCCTCAAACACTTGCCCGAGATACGTTCCGAGCAAGGTGAGAGTAAAGAGCGGCTCTAGCATGCCCACCCCAAGTAAAATACACAGCAAGAAGCTCGACACACTGAGTGTGCCCTGTGACCAAAAATACAGCCCACAGGGCACCATAAATACGAGGCCAGAGCCCAATACCGTTTTGAATAACGCAAACGGCCAACCCGCACTCTGAGTCCAGGATTCGATATACTGCTGATGACTTTGGATATCTCGATCCAACTGAGTGTATGAACGTTCGCCGATACCAAACAAACGCACAACGGGCATGGCTTTGACGAATTCTGTCACCGATCGATTGAGCTTCTCCACCGACTCATGGTATTGCTCTGCTTTCGACTGATAGTCGCGAAACAACGCCATCTGACACAGCAGGGCCAATGGGATCGGGAGCAGGGCTATCAGCGCCATTCTGGCGTCAATCACCAACAACAAGCTGAATGTCGTCAAAGGGATCACCACGGAAGCGACCAAATCCGGCAGCTGATGCGCAATGAACACTTCTATACGGTCAATGTCTTCCGTTAGGTTTTTTTTCAGCTCACCACTGGTTTTTTGACTAAAGAATCCCAGCGTTGTCTTGGCAAGACGATCTAAGGCAGAGCGGCGAATATGGTATTGGATATGAAAAGCGCAATGGTGAGACAAGTACACCGACGCCAGTAAGCACACATAGCGACCAAGCATCAAGGCAAGTGCCACCATCGACAACCACCACAAGTGTTGGCCCCCATCCCCGGCAAGCAGGTGATCGACGATCAAGTAGACCACATAATAGGGGCCTAACGCCAAGACTGCCGCCGTCAGCGATAGCACAATCGCCAGCCAGAGCATCCACTGATGTGATTGGCATTGACGAAACAGCCAGGTTAACGGATGTACCGTGCGTTTTTGCATAATGATTCCCTTAAACACAAAGAAGGCAGCACATCACGTGCTGCCTTATGAATGGCACTGAATTAGAATTTGGCTTCTAAATCCACGCCAAATCGAAGTGGTTCACCATAGGTGCTGTAATCGGTGCCCGCCCAATTGACAGAGTAGGTTTGATACCGCTCATCGGTTAAGTTCGCGCCCCATAAACGGATGGAATAATCGTCGCGGTAAGTGAAATCAAGATTCGCATTCACAATCCAGTATGGGTCTTGGAATTTTTTGCCTTGGCCATCTTGTGCCACATCGCCGTAGTGGCTAACACTCATGCTCGGCGTAAAGCTCCAGTCCTCGCTCAGGTGAGCAAAGTACGTGGTTTCGAGGTGAATATTGTGCTCGGGAGCATACGGGACACGGTTGCCTTGCGCCATGCTGGCCCCGGTGTAACCATCAACTTGGGTGATTTTGGCGTCATTAAAACCAAAGCGTAGCGCCGCTTGCCACGCTTCTGTCAGCAACGCAGAGATTGATCCTTCTATCCCGCGAGAGAGCACTTCCTGTATCGAAGCAATCCGGGTATTGTTCCCCGCATCTGGGTAGGCATATTGGTAATTTTTCACACGAGCATCAAAAAGGTTGATGTTGGCTATCACCGTGCGATCGATCCAGTAACTTTTATAGCCAATTTCCACCACTTCACTGGTCTCAGGCGCATAGGTTTTACCATACCCCAAACGTTGACCCGACGTCGTGGTTTCCTCCGCCATCCAACTGCCACCACCGCTCAAGAGCCCTTCACCATAGCTGGTATACACCGTATGATCGCGACCAAAATCTTTGCTGATTGCAAGCTTGGGCAGGAATTTACCGTAGTCCGTAGAGTAGCTCCCTTGGGTTTGAGCTGGGCTAGAAAACATGTTGTAGAACGCAGAATCAATCTCATAGTTTTCTTTGGTATAACGACCACCAACATTGACCGACCAAGTTGGGGCGAAACGCCATAACGCATCCACATAAGCGGTGTACGTATCGCGACTAAAATCACCCGCCACACGAGTTAAATCCATATTGGTCGCCGTCATTGCCGCACGGTTACGATTGTTCTCCGTGACTTTGTAATAGGCGGCGCCAGCAATCCAGTCCACGGGTAAAGCCCCAGGCGTCGACGTAAGTCTGAATTCTTGGAAGTAATCTTCTTCGTCAAGCCAAGTGTCAACAAGCGACGACATGGCAGTAGGAGTGACCGCCAAATCCGCATCAAATCGCCCATACGTCTTGAGACTCCGATATCCAGTCACCGAACTTAACGCCCACTCAGGGTGGGCATCCCAACCCAGGTTGAGCGCCAATCCTTTCGACGTTTGGTCAAAGAGCCCCTCGACATCCATCGCCGTTTTAAGATCATCGCCTCGATTGGGTTTGGTGGCATCCGGCACATATGGGTACGCCCCGCCTTCCGTTTCGCCATAATCCATGTACAAACTGGCTGACCAGTCAGAGTCCGGTGTCCAATGGAAGCTGATCGCCACGTTGTTTTGGGTTTTGTCGTCAACGGGTTTGCCTAAGTGAGTATTGTCCACAAAGCCATCGCGAGTGAGGTGGTTGATCGCGATTTTTGCACTGAGTTCATCATCAATAATCGCACTGGACGCGAGGACCTGAGCGCTTTTCTCGTTGTAGTTCGCCGCGCCGACTTTGACGTTGGCGGTCGGTTCGTTCGCAGGCTGCTTGGTGGTAATTACAATGATACCGTCGCGAGCATTACTGCCGTATATGTTGCCTTGAGGCCCTCTCAAGAATTCAATCGATTCAACGTCAACCAAGGATAAATTGAGACCGTACAAACTGGTTTGGGGGACGCCATCAACATAAATAGGGACATTGGCCTGCTCTAAGTTCCTCGGTAAGCCACGCACTTGAATGTAATTATAATCGCCCGCAATGTCTGACAACGTCATGTTTGGAATGGTCTTAATCGCGTCAGCGACGGTGCGGTAACGTTGTGTGTTGATGTCTTCTGACGTCAGCACATCCATACTCTGAGGGACGTCTTTGATGTCTTTCTCTACGCGTGCGGCTTGTACGATCACCGTTTCATCCACGCTATCGACGGCGTGTGCAGGCAGCGTCCCAAGGAGCCCCGCGATAACAGCCCCGACCACTGTATAGTTATTCATTATTTATATCTCTGTATATTTATTAATAAAATCGACAAAAAGACTAAATGAATACAATTCTCATTTGAATATCAAAAACATCACGAATGGGAGCAATTTTAGCACTATGGGTTCTCTTGGTTTTTAATGAGGTAGAGAACAACGTCAGACTGAGCGGGCATCAACACCTTTTGCGCGCCATTGTGGCGTTAAGCAGGAATCGATGTTTGAATTCCAAATTGCCTCGATGACCCAAGTGCAAATATTCAGAGTCAATAGCTTTTTCTATCTAAAAGGGGCTTTGTTGCTTAAATCGATGGAACTAGATCAAGAAGCTACGATCTGATCTGGTTACACCCATTAATAGTCGTAGTCTCATGTCTAAACCTCGGTACAAAACAACTAACTGGAAAAAGTACAACAAAGCCTTAATAAATCGTGGCTCTCTGACCTTTTGGATTGATGAAGAAGCGATAGCCGAGAGGAAGCAAAACAAACAAGGCAAGCGTGGTAGACCTCGTCGGTTCGGTGACTTAGCCATTACTACTGCACTGATGGTGAAACGCGTTTTCTCCATGCCATTGAGAGCGCTGTAAGGTTTTCTAGACTCAGTATTTAAGTTGGCTAACATCCCTCTAGTTTGCCAGCACTACACCTGTATAAGCCGTCGAGCTAAGGAAGTTGAGGTTTCATTTAAAACTAAAACCAGAGGTGCGATACAACACCTAGCCATTGATGCCAATGGTCTCAAGGTTTATGACGAAGATGAGTGGAAGGTCAAGAAGCAGGGAACTGATGGGACGCGCAGGGTTTGGCGTAAGCTACATATTGCAGTAGATACCAACACCCACGAAATAGCCGCAGGAGAGTGAGCTTATCTAACGTAACCGATGCCGAAGTGCTTCCCAACTTGCTCAAGCAGACACGTCGCAAAATCATTGAGATATCAGGCGACGGCGATTATGACACAAGGAATTGCCATGAAGTCATACGGTTCAAGCGAGCTGTTCCGCTCATCCCGTCAAGAGAATGAGCGGCCTTCTGGGAACAAGGGCATCCTCGTAACTTAGCGGTAGTTTGCCAGAAGCTCTACGACTCCAACCTTACCTAAGATTTTTATGACATTTTTTCACGTCGAAAGACGGTAAATAGAAGTCAAATTGACAAAAAAAAATGACAACTGCTATATTTGTAGTTAAACAGGAGAAATTATTAACTTAACCCACTATTAAAGAAAGACTTTTCTGGATTTCGTCAAGATTTATGTCCTAGATTTTTTACAAGGGTGGATTATTATGGGCAAAATCTATGACGGTCTGCACCGCATCAGCTTCTTAATCAATGAAGAAGGCGTGATTGAACACGTCTTCAACAAGTTCAAAACCAAGACTCACCATGAAGTGGTGCTTGATTACTTAAACGAAAATAAGTAATTCAACCAATAAAAAAACGCCAGCGATATCGCTGGCGTTTTTGTTTGCCGTATCCAATAAGTTTATACGATGAACTTATTCAAAATTGCATCTTGTTCACGAACATTTTCAGTCTGAACTTGCATCGCCATGTTAGCTTCTTCTGCTGAATCAGCCACTTGAGTCGACAGGTCTTTGATCTTAACCGTATTACTGTTGATCTCTTCTGCCACTAAGCTTTGCTCTTCTGCCGCAGAAGCAATCTGCATGTTCATGTCACTGATACGTTGAATTGCCTCACGGATTCTTTGCAGTGCACCGTCAGCTGCTTGAGCTTTATCAACCGCATCAACCGCAGTGTTCTTACTTTCGTTCATCGCTGCAGACACTGAGCTTGCGCCCGCTTGAAGCTGCTCAATCATACTACGGATTTCCGTTGTCGACTCTTGAGTACGCTGAGCAAGTGTTCTTACTTCATCAGCTACGACCGCAAAGCCTCGACCTGACTCACCCGCACGAGCAGCCTCAATCGCTGCATTGAGTGCCAACAAGTTAGTTTGGTCCGCGATATCATTGATAACCTTCAAGATGGTTTCGATATTTGCCGTTGCTGACTCTAGGCCTTGAACTTCTTCCACCGCCTGATCAATACGGGCTGAAAGCGTATCAATCGACGCTGTAGTATCACTCACAACCGACGAACCATCTTGAGTCGCATCATCCGCTTCTTTCGCTGCGCCCGCTGCACCCTGTGCATTGTTCGCGACTTCTGTTGCGGTCACAGCCATTTCGTTCATCGCCGTTGCAAGTTGCTCAAGCTCTTCAAGCTGACTGCGCATTGCGCTCGCTGAATGTTGCGCACCTTGAACGGTCATTTCAGTACCACGCAGAATTTCAACCCCAATCGCTTTCGATTGTTGAATTTGCGTCTGCAGTGTTTGCGTAAAGGTGTTAAAGCCTTCTGCTAGTTCAGCAAACTCTTTATCGGTATTGGTATCTAGACGCTTGGTCAGGTCACCTTGGCCCGAAGCCACATCTTTAATCGCATCATTCAAGGTAGCTAGTGGACGCATCAACGCTTTGATTAGGAAGCTAAGAATAACGATACTCAGCACTACACCAATTAGGACATAGATAATTGAGCTATTACGCATGTCTGCAATCGCCGCAAATGCGATATCTTCGTCAACAACTGCACCCACATACCAGTTTTCTGATGGCACTTTAGTAAAGCGAACCATTAGGTTCTTACCATCTTGTTCGAAGTGCTGAGCACCTTCTTGTACTTTGGCACTTGGTAAGTATTTTGTCAGGTTTTCGCCATTGTTCGCCGCTTCTGGGTGAGCGATAGTGGTACCGTCAGCCGTGACAATAAATAGGTAACCCGCATCCAACAGGTTGACGCTATTGACGAGGTCTGCCAAACCGCCCAACTCCATGTCGTAGAACATACCAGCCATGAAGCTGCCATTTTCTTTAACAGGCGTACCAATTGAAATGATCACTTTTTTCGAAGAAACGTCGACGTATGGATCTGTTACCACCAAGCGGCCTTGAGCCTTAGCATCTTTAAACCATGGACGAACACGTGGATCATAATCAGGACCGGCTTCCCAACCATCATCATTTTCAACAACGAAACCATCTGCCTCATAACCAAAGCCTACAGCTAGGAAACTGCTTTTGATCTCAGGTTTCTCTAGAATCTCTTTTACTAACTGTCGATTTTGCGGATCAATCTCAATAACCTCGGTGGTTGATTGAGCCAGAGATTTCTTACTTTCCATCTCTGAAACGACGGTGTTTTTCACCCCTTTCACCATCTCAGTAAGACTGGTGTCTACCAGCGCTTCGACTTCCTGTTTAACGGTACTTAGCTGCTGAATAGACAGCAACGTCACGGTAACCAAAAGTAATGCTGAAGAAGCTGCAACGATTTTTTGGCTGAATTTCATAGTATTCCTTTATGTTCGGCAAGCTTGTTATTATTGTTATTAGTATAGTTATCGTCTGACGTAACGTTTACTTAAGAAATTTCTTACACTTTTAAATATAAGTAAATTCCAAAGGGGTGAAAAATGCCAACTGGAGCACAAATAAAAAGCCCCAAGGCAGTTGCCTCGGGGCTTTTTATGTAATCGTTTGCACTTATTTAAAGGGCTAAGTGCTCAGTTCTTCTTCATGGCTAGGGAGCGCATTCCACACCGCTTTCACCAAGGTCGCCAATGGGATAGCGAAAAATACGCCCCAGAATCCCCACAGTCCACCAAACACCAATACCGCGACAATAATCGCCACAGGGTGAAGGTTTACCGCTTCAGAAAACAGCACTGGTACTAATACGTTACCGTCTAGAGCCTGAATAATACCGTAGGCAACAAGCAACCAATAAAACTGAGGCGTAAGACCCCATTGAAATAAGCCGACAATCGCCACAGGCACTGTCACAGCTGCCGCGCCAATGTAAGGAATGAGAACAGAGAAGCCGACCGCTACCGCCAATAGCACAGCATAACGAAGGTCAAGAATGGCAAAGGTAACGTAACTAACACCACCGACGATCAAGATCTCCATCACCTTACCGCGAATGTAGTTAGAGATTTGCTCGTTCATCTCGTGCCACACTTTAGTTGCAAGACGACGATTGCGCGGCAGCATACCACTCGCCATATCGATCATCTCATCTTTATCTTTCAGTAAGAAGAACACTAGCAGCGGCACTAAAATCAAGTAAACGCCCAATGTCGCGAGACTGACTAATGAAGCGAGTGAGCCTTTCACTACAGTCTCACCCATTCCAATCACCTGATTCTTCGCATTGGTCACCAAAGATTCAACGATCTGGAAGTTTTCAAGTTCAGGGTAGCGGTGAGGTAATTCAGAGATCACGCCTTGAAGGCCAACATACATTGACGGAATGTCGTTGATAAGGTTACCAACCTGCTGCCAAATGGTCGGTACTAAACCGAAAATGGCGACTATCATCAGGCTAATAAAGCCAAGGATAACTAGAATGACGGCAAAAGTGCGGGGAATTCCCATACGAGAGAGCTGAACAACCGGCCACTCAAGTAAATAGGCCAGTACAATGGCAACCAATAGAGGTGCAATCAAATTGCCAAAGAAATAAATCGTAATGAAACCAAACAGCAGGATCGCAACTAGGCTCACTGCGTGCGGATCAGAAAAACGTCGTTTATACCAACGACTCACCATTTCAAACATTCAACTAGGTTCCTTAATCACTTGCATACGGTAATAGCCATTCATCTCTTCACATGTCAGGCTAAACAAGTGGTTATGAAGAAATCGGGTAATATCTTTCATCGAATTAGAATCGGACACTAAGATTTGAGTTTGCTCACCAACGCTCAATCCTTTTGTGTGACGCTTAGCAAGTAAAAGCGCCATAGGACACCGCTCTTGGCGTAAATCCAAAATATTAGGTTCCATTCTTTCGCCCGATGCATATTATTACGGCTAGATATTGTATAGTGTTTTTTTGCATGCGTCAGTGTAAATAGTCTGTGTGAAGTCACTACTCTGACCTGACAACTGAATTCGAAGCTGGGATTGGAAACCATCTTGACTCTACGCTGTCCAAGCGTATACCCACCTTGTTAGTATAGACCTAACCCTAGGTGAAGAATTAATGGAGTATCATCTTTCATATATGTTTAAACGTACGCGTTCATTAGTCTGCCTATGTGTCGCAGCGGCTTTAAGCACACCTGCCCCATCACTCGCAAACAGTTTGGATTTGCCAGATATCGGTACGACTGCAAGTAGCACACTCACCATTGACCAAGAAATTCAATATGGTGATGCGTATATGCGCATGATTCGTGCGAGTCAGCCCATCGTGAACGACCCGGTACTGAATGAGTATATTGATAGCTTAGGGCATCGATTGGTTGCCAACGCATCGGATGTAAAAACCCCGTTCACCTTCTTTATGATCCGCGATAGAAACATTAACGCATTTGCCTTCTTTGGTGGCTATGTTGCGTTGCATTCAGGTTTGTTTCTTCATGCACAAAGTGAAAGTGAACTGGCCTCCGTTGTTGCCCACGAAATCGCTCACGTGACGCAAAGACACCTAGCTCGAAGCATGGAAGAGCAAGCAAGACGCTCCCCTGCCACTATGGCCGCGCTTGCCGGTGCTTTATTGCTTGCGATAGCCTCTCCTGAGGCGGGTATGGCCGCGATTACCGCAACCACAGCTGGCAACATGCAAGGCCGAATCAACTATACCCGAAGCAATGAGAAAGAAGCCGATCGCTTTGGTATTAATACCCTAGCTAAAGCGGGCTTCGATGTGAATGCCATGCCTCGATTCTTCGGCCGACTTGCTGATGAATACCGCTATGCAAGTAAGCCGCCGCCGATGCTGCTGACTCACCCATTACCCGAAGACCGTATTACTGACAGTCGTGCCCGAGCGCAAAATTACCCAGCGAGAAGAGTCGATCCTTCGCTGAATTACCATTTAGCACGTGCACGTATCGTGGCTCGCTATGCAGGCATTGAGAGCAAAGCCGCGCAAGATTGGTTTAAACGCACGCAAAAGAAAGTCGCACCAAATCTAAAAGTCGCCTTCGAATATGGTAAAGCACTGGTCTATCTAGATAACAACCAGCTTGATCAAGCCGCCGTCATTTTGAATGACCTTATCAAGCAAGATCCTCACAACCTGTTTTATTTAGACGCGATGTCCGATCTGTATATCGCACAAAAACAAGCGGGTAAAGCAGAGAGCCTGCTAAAACAAGCATTGAAGTCAGCACCTAACAATGCAGTTATCACGATTAACTACGCCAACGCATTACTCAAACAAGAGAAAAATGAAGAAGCGGTAAAAGTGCTCCAGCGATACACTCACGACAACCCGAAAGATGTCAATGGCTGGCACTTACTTTCAGAAGCAAACATCCACTTAGGTAAAAGTGATGAAGATTTGGCTGCTCGCGCCGAAATCCTCGCATTAAAAGCTAACTGGAACAAAGCGATTCAATACTATACCCAAGCAAGTCAACTGGCTGAGCTGGGAAGCTTAAAACAAGCAAGATACGATGCCCGCATTGACCAGCTAATGGTTCAGCGCGATCGCTTCTTAGCCTTACAATAATAAATGGAGAAACTGCCATGTCAGTCGTGATTTATCACAACCCTCGCTGTTCAAAGAGCCGTCAAACACTTGCACTGCTTGAAGAAAAAGGCATTCAACCTGAAATCATCAAATACTTAGAATCTGCACCAAGTGTAGAACAGCTAAAAGAGCTAATGTCTCAGCTAGAGCTTACTGACGTTCGCGATATGATGCGTACTAAAGAAGATATCTACAAAGAGCTTGAGCTAAAAACGGCCGATGATGAAACGCTATTTAAAGCGATGAGCGAAAATCCAAAACTGATTGAACGCCCTATCGTGGTTGCCAACGGTAAAGCGAAACACGGCCGTCCGCCGGAGCAAGTTCTCGACATTCTATGATGTGCCAAATCGTCATCCTCTATTACAGCCGACACGGTGCGACACAGTCTGTAGCTAGGCAGATTGCTCGAGGGGTGGAGTCCATCCCTCAGTGTGAAGCATTACTGCGTACCGTTGACGAGCTAGAGGGGGAATCCAGCGCTCAAGATCCCGTTATTTGTCTTGAAGAGCTCAAGCACTGCGATGGTTTAGCACTAGGCAGCCCAACTTGGTTTGGTAATATGGCTGCGCCACTGAAACACTTTTGGGACAAAACAACGCCATTGTGGTTATCCGGTGATTTAATCGATAAGCCAGCGTGTGTGTTTACCTCCTCATCCAGTTTACACGGTGGGCAAGAAACAACTTTACACACCATGATGCAACCTCTACTGCATCACGGCATGATGATTCTTGGTATTCCCTATTCGGAGCCAAAGCTTCACTCGACACAAAGTGGCGGAACCCCTTATGGCGCAAGTACAATCAGCTCGTTAGGCGGTAAGCTTAGTGACGATGAAATAGTACTTGCTCAGCAACTTGGTAAACGCTTGGCAAATGCTGCATTAAAAATGAAGGAACGATAGATATGCACGAGATGCAACCGACCACAAAGCTATACCGCCTGTTAGCCTTGTTTGGCAACCTTGCACTGCTTGCTTGGATAGCTCTTTGGCAACTGTCGCTTTCTCCACATCCACATATCAGCAGTACGACGCTAGCCATCGCATGGGCGGTGCCGCTATTACTTCCTCTACCAGGTATTTTAGTTGGCAAGCCATACACTCATGCATGGGCGAACTTTGTTCTTATGCTTTATTTCTTGCATGGCTTCACCATTTTATGGGTCGATGACGGTGAACGCTGGCTGGCTGTGGTTGAGATACTACTGACAACGATCGCCTTCTTTGGCAACATTCTTTATGCCCGAGCAAGAGGTAAAGAGTTAGGCATGAAGCTAAAGCGCCTTTCTAAAGTAGAGAAAGAAGAAAAATCGCGATTTGAGTCTGAGTAACAAATTACAAATACAAAAAAGGGTCTGGACTTCCAGACCCTTTTTCTTTAATCAATATTTATTCTGCAGAGCTTTCTTCTTGAATAACAGACTCCACATCACTTTCTGCCGAATCCGAATCAATCACAATCTCTCCTTCAATCTTAGGCGCAACATATACATACGGCTTACCTTGCCATTCATAGACTAAGATTTGCTCAGCCGGAACTAATGGTGCTGTCGGAGTATTTACTGTCTCTAGCGAGGTCGTCGAATCTGTTGACTGTGCATTCGATTCTACCTCGCCTTGAGCAGACTCTGGCGTTGCTTCAAATGCTGGTTCTACTGGTTCAGTAATCACAACTAACGGCGTTTCAACAACACTTTCAAGCTGCTTAATTGGGCCAGCGCGTAGTACTTCTTGCTTAAATTCTTCTGGAGAAGAGAGCAAGTGCACGTTAAAGGTCACCTCGTTGCCTTGAATCTTCAGAATATCGATGGAAGCGACTGAGCTCAATTTCTTGAGCTTGTTCTCTAAAGTGAAGAAACCAACCGCGTCACTCAATTCGGTAAAGCGAACTTTGATCGCCTCAGATGATTCATTGGCAACAACAACAGCAGTCTTCTTCGCGTAGTAGTCACTAAGTTGATTGACCATCTTAACCGCTGCATCTTCACCATTATTTGAGCCCGATAACGGCGCCTGACGAGTCACACCAATTGTCGCTGGTTTTTGATCGTAAAGCGTCCAACGCAGTGAATTACCTTGCGCTTTTACTACCAGTACCGCATCGACAGGGTAACGCTGACTCGCAGCGCCTACTGGTTGGATGAAACCACCCCATAAATCAGAAACTGCAACGCCTGTAATATCATCGAAATCGCCTACTGGCACTGTCAACGGAAGCCCGCGCTTATCAGCCTGACTTTTAAGCTGTTCGAGTACTGCCGAAGGTGAGTGTTCCCAGATAATGTTTCGGTCTGTTTGTTCTTCAACCAACCAAACAAGAATATTGGCACGGGCTGCAGGCCAGACTGGAAGTTGAGCTTGGCTGAGAAGAGAACGAATATGCGGCGCACTAAAGCCCATTCGTAAAGTTTGTTCTCCGTCCAACTGACCATAACTGATCTGGGTTAGATATTGACTGTTCTGTCTTAACGCTTTTTTGACCACTTCATTAGCTACTGCATCACGGTCACCTGAAGCTCGAACAATTACTTCTTTCATACCTTCGATTCGTGCTTGTGCATCGGCATTTTTAGCCTCTTGATCAAGCACTACTTCTGAACGGTACAAATCTACATTGGTCAAAGCCATAGCAGGTAATGTAACCAGCCCTAAAACCAACAAAGCTAAATGGCGCATACTTTTCCTAAGATCAATTTACTACTCTTTAAAAGCTGATGATAAGCAACTATCGCCAACGGGGCAACTAAAGGACTACTGCCGCTTCAAAAATCTAGCCTTCCGCTGATAACCCATTGAGCCATTCAATCGATTAATCGCCAAATATTTGATCCAGTTCGAATTGCAATCGTTTGGCACAATGATAAAATCCCGCGAATTTTATTTTTGCCAAACAGATTAGCAAAGTCTGTTTTTATCCAGCCATATAAAGGAATAACAATATGAAAAATGCCATTCAAGGTGCACAAATGCTATTTGTCGCATTCGGTGCATTGGTGTTGGTACCTCTACTCACCGGATTAGACCCAAGCGTTGCTTTATTTGGTGCTGGCGTCGGAACCCTTCTTTTCCAACTTGTAACCCGTCGCAGCGTACCAATTTTCCTTGCATCTTCTTTCGCATTTATTGCCCCTATTCTTTATGGCGTACAAACATGGGGCGTGCCTGCCACAATGGGTGGCTTAATGGCTGCAGGCTTTGTCTACGTTGCAATGGGCGCGCTAATTAAAGTACGTGGTGTAGAAATCATTCACAGACTACTGCCACCAGTCGTCGTAGGCCCAGTGATTATGGTGATTGGTTTAGGGCTTGCACCTGTTGCGGTTAACATGGCGCTTGGCAAGGTTGATGGTACACAAGTTATTGATGCGGATGCGTCATTAGTCATTTCAATTGCTTCATTACTAACAACTATTGTTCTCAGTGTCTTTGCGAAAGGCTTCTTAAAGCTGACACCGATTCTAGGTGGTATTGTTGTCGGTTACTGTCTAAGCCTTGGCTACGGTATTGTTGACTTCACCCCTGTTCAGCAAGCAGCTTGGTTTGCACTGCCTAACTTTACATTCCCTGAATTCAACATCAACGCAATCCTATTTATGATCCCAGTTGCGATTGCACCGGCGGTTGAGCACGTTGGTGACATGTTGGCGATTTCAAACGTAACAGGTAAGAACTACATTAAGAAGCCTGGCCTACACCGCACCATCACTGGTGACGGGGTGGCAACCATTGCGGCATCTATGGTAGGTGCGCCGCCAAATACGACTTATTCAGAAGTAACCGGTGCGGTGATGCTTACTAAAGCTTTTAACCCTGTGATCATGACTTGGGCTGCAGTTTCTGCCATCGTACTGGCACTGGTTGGTAAACTTGGCGCAGTACTGCAAACCATCCCAATGCCAGTGATGGGCGGTATCATGATTCTGCTGTTTGGTTCGATTGCAACGGTTGGTCTAAACACTTTAATTAAGAACAACGTCGACCTACACAAGTCACGTAACCTTGTTATCGTCGCTATCACGCTAGTATTTGGTATCGGTGGCATGGCGTTCGGTGTTGGCGAGTTCAGCCTTCAGGGTGTGAGTCTATGTGGTATCGTGGCAATTCTGCTTAACCTAATCCTGCCAAGAGATTTAGGTGAGAACCATGTCGTAGATAATGCGCAGATGGAAGAAGAAACGAAGTAGATTCGATTCCAGATAAATATATTGAGAGGGTTGGTGCTTAGTGCCAACCCTTTTTTATTGCTGTTATTTTGAGACAGGGCATAAACTTTAAGTGAGCAAGAAACTGGATGAGATTCCCTACTCGCTCCTTCGTCACTCTATGGAATGACTGCAGGTGATTAAATACATAACTCCGCAAACTGGCCGCGTGTCAGCATCACTAAATCTTGTGGTGCAAGCTCAATCTCTAAGCCTCGCTTACCCGCACTGACACATATCGTCTCTAACGCTTGCGCACTTTGATGAATAAACGTTGGTAGCGCTTTCTTTTGCCCCAGTGGACTAATACCGCCAACAACATATCCGGTCGTCTTCTGTGCGATGTCAGGGTTAGCCATTTCTGCCTTTTTCGCTTTAGCGGCTTTAGCGGCTTGCTTAAGATTGAGCTTATGGTCGACAGGAATAATCGCAACAGCAAGATTTTTCGGCTCACCATTTAGGCTAAACAGTAACGTCTTAAAAACTATCGCCGGATCTTGCCCCAGTACTTCAGCTGCCTCTAACCCATAGCTGTCAGCGCGTGGGTCATGTTCATATTGGTGGATAGTGTGGGTGATTTTTTTCTTCTTAGCGAGATTGATAGCAGGAGTCATGCTCCCTCCTGATTGCAACAAACAAAGGTAATGAAAACAAAAAGCGCCACTCCGAAGAGTAGCGCTTTAGCTTAATGAGATTTATAAGTTTGAGTCAACTTACTTGTAAACCATTTCACCAGATGGTGCGTATTTGTTTACGTCTACTGGGCTGTTAGCTTCTAGGTACTCTTTTAGTACTTCAGCGTCTACGAAACCAGTGTTAACGTAACCTGGGTGGCCAGTCAGTTTAGGGTAACCGTCACCACCAGCTGCGTTGTAGCTAGGCACTGTAAAGCGGTACGTTTCGTCTAGACGAAGCTGCTTACCACCGATGAATACGTTAGATACTTCACCGTTTGCCACTGTCATTGAAATACCAGCGAACTGAGCGTAAGCACCAGAATCAACAGGCTTAGTTGCAACAACGTTTAGGTAATCCATAACTTCTTTACCAGACATATCTGTGTAAGTCAGGATGTTTGCAAATGGTTGTACTGTTAGTACGTCTTTGTATGTTACGTCACCTGCTTCAATAGAGTCACGTACACCACCAGAGTTCATTACAGCAAAGTCAGCTTTTGCACGCTCCATGTGAGCAGTTGCAATTAGACGACCTAGGTTAGTCTGCTGGAAACGAACTACGTTACGGTCGCCTTCTAGCTTACCGTTAGTTTCAGCAATCTTAACATTAAGCTGCGCTTGGCCTTGCTCTTGGTAAGGACGTAGGAATTCAAGTAGCTGTTCGTCTTGCTTGATTTCATCTTCGATTAGAACACGTTGTTTCTTACCGTCGATCTTAACTTTCTTCTTCAGGTTCACAGGGATCAGGTCGTAGCTTACCATTTCAAGTTCGCCGTTACGGAATTCGTAATCTGCACGACCTACGTATTTACCCCACTCGTGAGCCTGAACGATGTAAGTACCGTTTTGCATGTCTGGTTTACATTCGTCAGAAGGCTTGAAGTTTTTCTTAACAACGTTCGGCGCTTCCATACATACAGGCTCTTGAGAGTGACCACCAACGATCATATCTAGAGAACCTTCATCTACGTAACGTGCTAGAGCAACGTCACCCGGCGCGTTTACGCCACGCTTGCCATCTTCGTAGTGACCCATGTGCGTCACAGCAAAGATTAGATCTGGTTTTTCAGTTTTCTCAAGTTCCGCGATTAAAGCCTTCGCTTCTACTTTAGGGTCGCGGAAGTCTACGCCACCGATAAACTCTGGGTTACCGATTTTAGCTGTATCTTCAGTTGTTAGACCGATAACCGCGATTTTGATGCCTTGCTTGTTGAACATCTGGTAAGCCTGGAACATACGCTCGCCAGTCTTTTTGTCGTAGATGTTCGCTGAAAGCATTGGGAAGTTAGCCCACTCTTTCTGCTTGAATAGAACTTCTAGAGGATTATCGAACTCGTGGTTACCCAGTGCCATTGCATCGTAACCAATCTTGCTCATACCTTTGAAATCTGGTTCAGCATCTTGAAGATCTGACTCTGGAACACCTGTGTTGATGTCACCACCAGATAGTAGTAGTGAACTACCACCTTCTGCAGCGATTTCAGCGCGTAGCTCGTCAATTAGCGTCTTACGAGCAGCCATGCCGTACTCGCCATATTTGTTCTGCCAGAAGCGACCGTGGTGGTCATTGGTGTGAAGAACTGTCAGCTTGTAAGTTTTATCTGCTTCCCACTCATGCTGAGGTGCTGTTGCACAACCAGCTAGAGTTGCCAGGATTGCTGCGCTAATTGCGCTTTTTACGATCAGGCCTTGCTTCATTGTCATACCTTTTGAACTTTTTGGGGTTTCCACTGCTTTTAACACTACTCTCTTGGAATAGACATACGCGGAAGATTGCGCATCAAGAAAGTAGTAAAACTTGAACTAGTTTAAATTAACCTTAATAACGTGACAGCCTGATTTCATATTTATGTCGGATTGATCACCTTAATCTCATATCGAATGTGTAACAAACCATCAAAATTGCACTTGTACTCATAAATGATCACAAGCAAACGTTTTCATGTGCTTTCGAGTGGTTTGTGAGGTTGGTTAACCATTCAACAGATTATGATAACGCTAAAAGAATTCTCTTCGCTTTCAGTGAGTTATTGTTACGTTATAACATCCCAGGCTGATATCTAATTCGCTGATAATTCACTTTTGTTGGTATGTTTGAGGTATAAAAAAAGCCGGCTAAATGCCGGCTTTCTCGAACCATAAATAAGGCTTACTTAATGTCGATGTGGTCAAAACCTTTGATCAGATCATCCAGTGCTTTCATTTGCGCTAGGAACGGTTCCAGTTTATCAAGCGGCAGTGCCGATGGGCCATCACAACGAGCCTGATCTGGATTCGGGTGCGCTTCAATAAATAGACCTGCGATACCTGTCGCGAGACCTGCTTTTGCCAATTCAACAGTTTGCTCACGACGACCGCCTGATGCGGCACCTGAAGGATCACGCATTTGCAGTGAGTGCGTTACATCAAAGATGATTGGGCTGCCGTTAGATGCTTTCTTCATCACACCAAAACCAAGCATGTCTACGACTAGGTTATCGTAACCATGGCAAGAGCCACGCTCACATAAGATGATGTTGTCGTTACCACACTCGCTAAACTTATCAACGATGTTGCCAACTTGACCTGGGCTCATGAACTGAGGTTTCTTCACGTTGATTACCGCACCAGTTTTCGCCATCGCTTCAACAAGATCTGTTTGACGTGCAAGAAATGCTGGAAGCTGAATAACGTCAACTACGTCTGCAACTGGCTGTGCTTGTGCTTCTGTGTGAACATCCGTGATGATCTTTACACCAAAAGTATCTTTTAACTCTTGGAAGATTTTCATACCTTCTTCAAGGCCAGGGCCACGGTAAGAGTGAACAGAACTGCGGTTAGCTTTATCGAAAGACGCTTTGAATACGTAAGGAATGCCCAGTTTTTCTGTCACTTTTACGTAGTGCTCACAAATCTGCATCGCAAGATCACGAGATTCTAGAACGTTCATACCTGCAAACAACGTGAATGGCTTGTCGTTCGCTACAGGAATATCACCAACATGAACAATTTTCTGTTCCATTTTCTTCTCTCTATTTTGTGTAGTGCCAACTTTTACGGGCTGGGCTTAATGTAAGGTAACTTGAGTGTTGCTCATTGCTGACACTTGATTCTTTAGCAGTTCAGCAGCAGGGTCATCGGGACACTGGTCAATAAAAAACTGGTAATCCGTTAACGCAATCTGATGGCAATCTAATTGCTGATAGATAAACCCTCGATCGCGAATCTCATAAGGGTCATCAGGCACAAACGTTAAGGCTAAATCAGTACATTTCAACGCCAAAGTATAGCGCTCTTCACGCAGTAGAGCACTTTTCAGTAGCGCCAGCCAACGGCCAATAACTGTTGGATTGTCCGTTTCCTCAAGATGCTTTGATTCTAACTTGGCTAATGGGCCTTTGTGGCCGATCATCCATGCATTTAAGGTGTGTTCAGAAACATACTCGCCATTAAATGGGTTGATATAGAGCGGCTTCTCACCGTACCACTCCAACTTGAGCAAAAACTGAGTTGGGAAAGTCACCCCCACCAAAGGGAAACCAAGCTTACGAGCGACAAATAACAGTATCGCGCCGAGGCTCACGGGAATGCCTTTACGCTGCTCAAGAACCTTGTCGATAAAGCCATTTTCTGAACGAAAGTAACTGTCTCTATCTCCTTGGAATTCCCATTCGTAGTAGAACAGGCGAAGAAGTGACTCAAAGCGCTGCTTTTCATTTACCTCATGCGATAAAGCTAATTCAGCCTCGCGAACTAATCGGTTTAGTTCAGCTTCAGCCCATTCAACTTCTGTCTGAGGAGAAATCGCTTTGTTCAATGCTAGAGCACCTTGTGCGAGCTCCATAGCATCAAAATCTTCATCAAATAACTCAAGCATATTGGCTATTAGACCTTCTTAACCAAATCATTAACCGAAGAACATCGGCGTTTTGCTCACAGCCACTTTGCCAGCCATCGCTAACCAACCAAGAGCGCCGAAGAATGAGAATGTTTGAAGCAATTTGTTCTTACCCAGCTTCAAGGCAAAAAAGCCCAGTGCAATGTATGCCAGTACGCAGGTAATCTTCTCTGTTAACCAAGGAGCTGCTGGCGTGAAAGGAATAAACCCAGTGATAAAGATCAAACCAATACCTGATAGTAATAGAGCGGTATCATTAATATGAGGGAACACCTTAAAGAACTTTTTCTCTAATAGGCTTGAGTTTGCCATCTTCATTGCAAAGCGCACCGACAGTAAGGTCGCGCTGATTGCGATAGTTAGCAGGTGGAAATGTTTTAAACCTTCGTACATTGTTATTCTCTCTTACTTCAGTGATGAAAACTGACCAATCGTTACTCGGTCGTTGTCACCATAGTCCTTGTAGGTTGCCACTTGGTCATAACCAAGCGATCGTAATAATTCTCTGACAGGCTCACCTTGTTCGAAGCCATGCTCAAACATCAGCCAGCCATTATCCATTAAGTAATCTCGAGCTTGTGTGGCGATATGTCTAATATCTGCCAAGCCTTTTTCATCTGCCACTAACGCGCTCAATGGTTCAAAACGAACATCACCTTGCGTTAGATGCGGATCTTCTTTCTCGATATAAGGAGGATTTGACACAATCAAAGCAAACTCTGTACCAGCGGCAAGTGGCTCAAACCAACTGCCCGCAAGAAATTGAGTGTTGCTAAGATTCAATGCACTTGCGTTACTTTGTGCCAATTGCTGTGCATCTTCCTTAAGATCGATTCCGGTTACTTGTCGCTGCGGTAGCTCTGATGCCAGCGCCAACGCGATTGCCCCCGTCCCAGTACCAAGATCTAAAATGTCGCCTTCCATTTGCATCGCTTTATCTAACGCGATTTCAACCAGACGTTCAGTGTCAGGTCTCGGGATCAAAGTGGTTGGAGAAACTTTTAGCGGCAATGACCAAAACTCGCGCTCGCCAACGATATAAGCGACAGGTTCACCCGTTAGGCGACGCTGCAGCAAATCATCAAACGCAGCAAGTTGCTGAGCATCTAAGATTTTGTCAGGCCAAGTAAGAAGAAATGAGCGAGGCTTGTCGAGTGCATGGCAAAGAAGCACCGCGGCATCAAGAGAGGGCGAATCACTGCCACTCTCTTGAAGTTGCTGTACGGCCTGTTTTAGTGTGTATTCAACACTGTTTTCAGCCGGCATTGGATTAGTTGTTCTCTGCTAGAGCAGCCAGCTGATCAGCTTGGTGCTCTTGGATTACCGGATCAACTAAGCTTGATACGTCCCCTTCCATCACTTCGTTTAGACGGTAGATGGTCAGGTTAATACGGTGGTCGGAAACACGGCCTTGCGGGTAGTTGTACGTACGGATACGGTCACTACGGTCACCAGAGCCCAGTAGGTTACGACGTGTATCAGACACTTCCGCAGCACGCTTCGCTTCTTCTGCTTGGATAATACGCGCAGCAAGAACCGCCATCGCTTTCGCTTTGTTCTTATGTTGAGAACGCTCGTCCTGACACTCTACAACCGTACCGGTTGGTAAGTGGGTAATACGAATTGCAGAATCGGTGGTGTTAACGTGCTGACCACCCGCGCCTGATGCACGGAAAGTATCAATTTTAAGGTCTGCCGCTTTGATTTCTGGGATTTCCGCTTCTGGGATTTCCGCCATAACTGCAACGGTACACGCAGAGGTATGTACTCGGCCTTGAGATTCAGTTGCTGGTACACGCTGAACACGGTGACCACCTGACTCAAACTTAAGCACGCCGTATGCACCATCACCAGACACTTTAGCAATCATCTCTTTGTAACCGCCATGCTCTGATTCGTTAGAAGACATCACTTCTACGCGCCAGCCTTTCTTCTCAGCGAACTTACTGTACATACGGAATAGATCGCCAGCAAAGATACCCGCTTCATCACCGCCCGCACCGGCACGGATCTCTAGGAAACAGTTACGGTCATCGTTAGGATCTTTTGGAAGAAGTAAGATTTGAAGTTCATCATTTAGGCGCTCAATGGTTTCTTTCGCGTCTTTGATCTCTTCTTGCGCCATTTCACGCATTTCTTCATCATCTTCTTTTGCCATTTCTTCAGCGGCAACAAGATCTTCCTGAGCTTGCTGATAAGCTTGGAAACACTTAGTCACTTCTTCAAGCTGAGAGTACTCTTTAGATAGCGCACGGAATTTATCTTGGTTTCCAATTACATCTGGATCACCAAGTAGATGTTGAACTTCTTCGTAACGCTCAACTAGGGTTTCTAGCTTAGTTAAAATAGAGGCTTTCATAGTTTTCTTTAACTCAGGGGTTTGATGAAGTCTGTCGCTCTTAGTTACTAAGAGTTGTCCAGACCTAAACTTTGTCTAATAGTGGCAAGCTTGGCTGGCTCACCATGCTCTGCAGCACTTTGTAATGCTCTGGTCGGCGCATGAATTAATTTGTTAGTCAGCTTATTGCTCAGCTCTAACAATACCTTTTCTGCATCAGCGCCCGCTGCAAGGGACTGTAAACTTTTATTCAACAAGTCTTCGCGAATTTCATTGGCTGATTGGCGGTATTCTCGAATACTATCCACCGCTTGTAGTGAACGCATCCAAGACATGAATGCCGCACTTTCTTCACTGACAATCGCTTCCGCTTGAATGGCTTCGACTTTGCGCTGTTCGATGTTGCTATCGACGATCGATTGAAGGTCATCAACCGAATATAAGTAAGCGTCATTGAGCTCACCGACTTGCGACTCAATATCGCGAGGAACGGCAATATCAACCAACAGCATCGGTTGGAATCGTCTCGCTTTAAGCGCTGATTCCACCATACCTTTACCAATAATAGGTAACGGGCTAGCCGTCGAACTGATGACAATGTCTGCGCGCGCTAAATGTTCTGGAATCTCTGGTAGACCAATAACTTCAGCGCCAAACTGCTCGGCAAGCGGCATTGCGCGCTCTTTAGTTCGGTTGGCAACAATCATCTTGGTGCAACCATTACCCGCTAAATGTTTAGCAACCAATTCAATGGTTTCACCCGCACCGACCATTAATACCGTCGACTGCTCTAATGATTCAAAGATGTGTTTCGCTAAAGTACACGCAGCATAAGCGACAGAAACAGCGTTACCACCGATATCAGTTTCAGTACGAACTCGCTTAGCAACCGAGAAAGCTTTTTGAAATAGCTTCTCCATCGCGGAGTCTACCGCTTTATGGTCGCGAGAGTCCGAATACGCTTGTTTGACTTGGCCCAAAATCTGAGGTTCACCCAGCACCAATGAATCTAGCCCACAAGACACTCGCATGAGATGACGGATAGCCGCCTGCTCTTCATGGATATAGAGGCTTGGTTTAAGATCTTCTGGACTAACTTGATGAAATTGAGACAACCAATCGATGACTTTTGTTTTCGTACCGTTTCTTACATCACAGTAAATCTCGGTGCGGTTACAAGTAGAGACAACCACACTGCCGTTTACCAGTGGGTTTTCGCCAAGCTGTTTTAACGCTTCAGGTAACTTTTCCGGGCCAAATGCGACTTTTTCACGCAGTTCGACTGAGGCCGTATTATGATTGATACCTATAGCAAGCAAAGACATGTATCGAGGGTTCTCTGAATCAGATAATGGATAAATAGGGACGGAATTTTACTTGATGACCCCGTTTATTGAAAGGGGAATCCCGATATGTTTTCTTGAGTTCGTGATTTCAATGATATAGTGAAGACGAACTTTGGGAAAAACTGGATAAATATTCGACAATGATGACACATTTTCGCGCCTTCTTTTTACTCCTTGTTACCAGCTTGATTTTACCGGGCTGTGCGAGCATAGACAGCACAACCAATGTCGAATGGGAAAGCCATCAACAACGCCTCGCGATGATCGAAAGCTATCAAGCCTCTGGCAAGCTTGGTTATATAGCTCCTCAGCAAAGACAATCCCTCAACTTTCAATGGCAAGACTCAGCTCAAGAGACGCAATTACGCATGACCACTTTCCTAGGTCAAACCGTTCTAAACCTCAATGCGACCCCAACTTTAGCAACCGTTGAAACCTATGAAGGGCAAACTTACTCGGCATCGACCCCTGAAGCTCTAATCAAACAGCTTACTGGGCTCAACATTCCTGTCGAGCAGCTAAATGACTGGATGCTAGGACGCCCAACCCAAGCCGATGACTATCAGTTAAATCAAACCAACACACTTGCTTCACTCACTAAGCAAGTGAATACACAAAATTGGACACTTAATTACTTAAGCTACCAAGATGTTCAGCATTTGGGTGCTGCGCTTCCTTTACCTAAAAAGCTAAAGCTTACCCAAGGTAGTACCTCTATCAATATTGTTATTTCGAAGTGGACGTTCGACGAATGATCTCAGAAACCACACACTGGCCTTCTCCTGCCAAACTGAATCTATTCCTATACATTACTGGTCGCCGCGATAATGGCTATCATGAACTTCAGACCCTATTTCAATTTCTCGACCATGGCGATGATCTGACGATCACGGCCAACCAGTCAGGAGAAATCACACTATCACCTGACATTCCCGGAGTTCCACTCACTGATAACCTAATTTGGAAAGCGGCAAAGGCGCTGCAAGAGAAAAGTGGTTGTCAGTTTGGTGCTCATATCGAACTGAATAAGATCTTGCCGATGGGTGGTGGTATTGGCGGCGGTTCATCGAATGCTGCTACGACATTGGTTGCCTTAAACCATTTATGGCAAACCAATGTAAGCGAAGACGATCTAGCCGAGATCGGGTTAAAGCTAGGTGCCGATGTACCTGTGTTTACTCTAGGATTTGCTGCCTTCGCTGAAGGTGTTGGTGAACAGCTAACTCCCGCTCAGCCAGAAGAAAAATGGTATCTCGTCGTAAGACCAAACGTATCAATTGCAACCGTAGACATATTCACTCACCCTGAGCTGACGAGAAATACGCCGAAACGTTCACTGGCAACGCTTCTTGACAGTAATTACGGAAACGATTGCGAAAAAATTGTTCGAATGCTGTACCAAGAGGTTGATAAGCAACTTTCATGGCTGCTACAATACGCGCCGTCGCGATTGACTGGCACTGGATCGTGCGTTTTTGCTGAATTTTCCAGCAAAAGTGACGCCGAAACAACGCTAGCCGAACTGCCTGACACAGTCTCTGCTTTTGTTGCAAAAGGCAAGAATATTTCGCCTCTGCACGAGAGACTGGCTAAGTATCGCTTAGCCCACACACAATCTATTTAAAAACTGGACGCAACCCTGAGGTTTCCACCGTGCCTGATATGAAGCTATTTGCTGGTAACGCTACACCTGAACTAGCCCAACGTATTGCTGATCGTCTATACATCTCTCTTGGTGATGCTACTGTTTCTCGTTTTTCTGACGGCGAAGTCGCTGTTCAAATCAACGAAAACGTACGTGGTAGTGATGTTTTTATCATCCAATCTACTTGTGCACCAACTAACGACAACCTAATGGAACTTGTAGTGATGATTGACGCAATGCGCCGCGCTTCAGCGGGCCGTATTACAGCAGTTATCCCTTACTTTGGTTACGCTCGCCAAGACCGTCGTGTACGTTCTGCTCGTGTGCCAATCACTGCAAAAGTTGTTGCTGATTTCCTTTCTAACGTTGGTGTTGACCGCGTTCTAACTATCGACCTTCACGCAGAGCAAATCCAAGGCTTCTTCGATGTACCTGTAGACAACATCTTCGGTACACCAGTACTTCTTGAAGATATGGAAGCTCGTGGTCTAGAGAACCCTGTGGTTGTTTCTCCTGACCTAGGCGGTGTTGTTCGCGCTCGTGCAACTGCAAAAGCGCTAGGTGACATCGATATCGCAATCGTTGATAAGCGTCGTCCACGTGCTAACGTTTCTGAAGTAATGAACCTAATCGGTGATGTTGAAGGTCGCGACTGTGTGATCGTTGATGACATGATCGATACTGGTGGCACACTATGTAAAGCAGCAGAAGCGCTAAAAGAACGTGGCGCTAAGCGTGTATTCGCTTACGCAACTCACGCTGTATTCTCAGGTAACGCTGCACAGAACATTGGTAACTCTGTTTTAGACCAAGTAATCGTCACTGACTCAATTACTATGTCTAAAGAAATGGCAGACACAGGTAAAGTAACAACGCTAAGCCTATCTCGCATGCTTGCTGAAGCGATTCGTCGTATCAGCAACGAAGAGTCTATCTCAGCGATGTTCAGCTAATCACTGTTGAAATATTTTTTAAAAGCCCGCTTCTAGCGGGCTTTTTTGTATCTGTTCTTACCTAACAATTCATGACAACGCTCAGGACAAAAGCCGTTTAGACGTCTAGATGTTGACGCATCTAATCCCTAAGCGTACTCTTAGCGCCAATTTCAGCTTATTGAGACTTTTGTCATGCCCGTAACACCTTCGGCGAAAGCCCTGTTGCCTCTAGCGCTCTTTCTAACTCTATTCATCGGCGTTGGAAGCTATCTCACTTTTCAAGGGGTAGATTTTGCCTTCTATCAACTGCCTGCACCAGTAGCCGCGCTGCCTGCGATCATAGTCGCGATACTGCTTAGCAAAGAGAAACTCAACAAAGCGATTGAACAATTTGTGCGTGGTGTTGGACATAGCGACATCATCGCAATGTGTATTATCTACCTGCTTGCAGGGGCATTTGCCGCTGTAGCTAAAGCAACTGGCGGGGTAGACGCTACCGTAAACCTTGGTCTTTCACTGCTACCGCCAAACCTTATCTTGCCAGGTATGTTCCTAATTGCTGCTTTTATCGCGACTGCAATGGGGACCTCCATGGGAACGATTGCCGCTCTTGCGCCCGTTGCGCTAGGTATTGCGGATACCGCTGGAATTGATCATGCAATTGCTGCAGGCGCGGTGCTAAGTGGTGCGATGTTTGGTGACAACCTGTCGATCATTTCTGATACCACCATTGCCGCGACTCGATCTCAAGGCTGTGAAATGAAAGATAAGTTCAAAGAGAACGTCGCTATTGCTCTACCAGCTGCAATTGTCTCATTAGTTCTATTCACGCTGCTCAGCACGCCAAGTGAAGTACCAGCAACCATCGAGATCGAATGGCTTAAAGTAGCACCTTATCTCACTATCTTAGTACTGGCTGTTTCTGGCCTTAATGTGTTTGCAGTATTGACCGTAGGTATTCTATTAGCAGGCGCAGTAGGGTTGTTTAATTCTGAGCAATACTCTCTCACTCAGTATGGTCAAGATATTTACGCCGGTTTTGGCAACATGCAAGAGATCTTCTTACTCTCGATGTTTATCGGCGGCTTAAGTTCACTAATGAAATACCAAGGTGGTCTGGCTTGGATAACTCAGTCTCTGAGTAAACTTCTCAACTCATCGAGCCGTAAAAGTGGCGAGTTTGGTATCGCCCTACTGGTGAGCTTAGTTAACAGCTGTACAGCAAACAACACTGTTGCCATTTTAGTTTCAGGCAGCATCGCCAAAGATCTGGCTGAGAAACATGATATCTGTGCTAAGCGTGCCGCTAGTTTATTAGATATATTCTCTTGTGTTATTCAAGGCGTTTTGCCTTATGGCGCGCAGGTACTTTTGGCCGGCTCTATCCTCAAACTTTCGCCTCTTGAAGTCACTATGCACTCGTATTACTGCTTTGCTTTAGCCGCTGCAGCGCTACTAGCGATTATTTTCAAGTCCACAAAAGGTAGGGAGACGAGCACGGCTGTCGCTTGATCACAAAAAACTGTGCTATCATACTGCGCTTTTTGAGATTCCAAGAGAGATCCTAACCTTGAGTCAACCAATTAAACTGCTTGTTGGCCTAGCCAATCCTGGGCCTGAATACGCTAGAACTCGCCATAATGCGGGCGCTTGGGTAGTAGAAGAACTAGCACGCGTACATAACGTTACCCTGAAGAACGAACCAAAGTTCTTTGGCCTAACAGGACGCATTATGGTCAACGGACAGGATCTTCGACTACTCATCCCAACGACGTTTATGAACCTTTCAGGCAAAGCGATTGCTGCATTAGCAAAGTTTTATCAGATCAAACCTGAAGAAATCATGGTCGCGCATGATGAGCTAGATTTACCACCTGGTGTTGCTAAATTTAAGAAAGGCGGCGGCCATGGCGGTCATAACGGCCTTCGCGACACCATCAGTAAACTTGGAAACAACAAAGATTTCTATCGTCTCCGCATCGGCATTGGCCATCCGGGGCACAAAGATAAAGTAGCCGGTTTTGTTCTAGGCAAAGCGCCGGCAAAAGAGCAAGAGCTTCTTGATGCAGCAGCAGATGAGTCTGTTCGCTGTTTAGATATCCTGATTAAGGATGGTCTATCAAAAGCACAAAACCGTCTACACACGTTCAAAGCTGAATAAGGTTACTATCATGGGTTTTAAATGTGGCATCGTTGGTCTACCAAACGTTGGTAAATCAACTCTGTTTAACGCACTTACTAAAGCAGGCATCGAAGCAGCAAACTTCCCTTTCTGTACTATCGAACCAAACACAGGCGTAGTACCTGTGCCAGATCTTCGCCTAGACGCACTAGCGAAAATCGTAAACCCACAGAAAGTACTGCCAACTACGATGGAATTCGTAGATATCGCTGGTCTAGTTGCAGGTGCATCACGCGGTGAAGGTCTAGGTAACAAATTCCTAGCTAACATCCGCGAAACTGACGCGATTGGTCACGTTGTTCGTTGTTTTGAAAACGAAAACATCGTTCACGTAGCTGGTAAAGTATCGCCAATCGAAGATATCGAGGTAATCAACCTTGAGCTTGCAATGGCTGACCTAGACTCTTGTGAGCGTGCAATCCAACGTAACGCTAAGAAAGCAAAAGGCGGCGATAAAGACGCTAAATTCGAGCTGACTGTGCTTGAAAAACTGCTTCCAGTTCTAACTGAAGGTGGCATGGCACGTACAGTTGAGCTTTCTAAAGAAGAGCTTGCAGCAGTAGGTTACCTAAACTTCCTAACGCTTAAGCCAACAATGTACATTGCTAACGTTAATGAAGATGGTTTTGAAGACAACCCATATCTTGATGCGGTACGTGACTACGCAGAAAAAGAAAACAATGTGGTTGTAGCGGTATGTGCTGCTATTGAATCTGAACTTTCAGAGCTAGAAGACGAAGATCGCGAAGAGTTCCTTGCAGACATGGGTATCGAAGAACCTGGTCTTAACCGTGTGATCCGTTCAGGTTACGAACTGCTGACTCTACACACTTACTTCACTGCAGGTGTTAAAGAAGTACGCGCTTGGACGATCCCTGTAGGTGCAACAGCGCCACAAGCTGCAGGTAAGATCCACACTGACTTCGAAAAAGGCTTCA
Organism: Vibrio ouci; assembly: GCF_004551525.1. Taxonomy (GTDB): domain Bacteria; phylum Pseudomonadota; class Gammaproteobacteria; order Enterobacterales; family Vibrionaceae; genus Vibrio; species Vibrio ouci. Next base: position 128,608 of record NZ_SATR01000010.1, read on the forward strand.
TCCGTGCAGAAGTTGTTGGCTACAACGACTTCATCGAGTTCAACGGTGAAAGCGGTGCGAAAGACGCAGGTAAGTGGCGCCTAGAAGGCAAAGAGTACATCGTAAAAGATGGCGATGTGGTTCACTTCCGCTTCAACGTATAATTTATATACAAGTCTTTGACTTAAAAGGTCAGCGCTCATGCTGGCCTTTTTGCTATTTGTTAATTTAGTTTTCACTTAACTCCTTCAAGTTGCGTCATTTTGTTATCAGTTTTCGATGATTAACACGCCTCTTTGTTTAAAAAGAAATCGAACAGTCCATTTATGCCGATTTATTCAAAAAAACTATTGACGCTTTTGACTCAACTACGCATAATGCGCCCCGTTCCCAACAAGACGGCAACGCATTGTTGGAGCAAAAACATGGTATGGCTACGTAGCTCAGCTGGTTAGAGCACATCACTCATAATGATGGGGTCACAGGTTCGAATCCCGTCGTAGCCACCATTCCTAAATACTTTTTAGAAAGTAATTAGGAATAGATGCGGAAGTGGCGAAATTGGTAGACGCACCAGATTTAGGTTCTGGCGCCGCAAGGTGTGAGAGTTCAAGTCTCTCCTTCCGCACCATGTTTTATAGCTATTTTAGCTATGCCTGCAGGTCTATCGCCAAGCGGTAAGGCAGCGGCTTTTGATGCCGCCATTCCCTGGTTCGAATCCAGGTAGACCTGCCACTATTTATAGTGTTAAGCCTAATTAAAAAATGGCTTGTCACTAAGAGCGCAACAGTTTATATTGTCTCGCTCACGAGTGGCTACGTAGCTCAGCTGGTTAGAGCACATCACTCATAATGATGGGGTCACAGGTTCGAATCCCGTCGTAGCCACCATTCCTTTTTAGGAAACAGATATAAAGTTATTAGTTTTTACCAATTAACTAGTAACTATGTAGATTCAAGATGCGGAAGTGGCGGAATTGGTAGACGCACCAGATTTAGGTTCTGGCGCCGCAAGGTGTGAGAGTTCAAGTCTCTCCTTCCGCACCATTATTTAAGTCTTTCTCATGAAAGCACTGCAGGTCTATCGCCAAGCGGTAAGGCAGCGGCTTTTGATGCCGCCATCCCCTGGTTCGAATCCAGGTAGACCTGCCA
>NZ_SATR01000087.1 GCF_004551525.1 Vibrio ouci
GGCACAGATGCTAATGGTTGTCATACGAATAGCAAAACAGGTGACTACCATTGCCACAATCGAAAATAATCTGATCTAAAAGACATGAAAGGCGTGGCTTGTCACGCCTTTTTATATTCGGTTAGCAATAAGTTCATCAGCATAACAAACTGTTCAAGTGGGATTCGCAACGCGTGGCATTTTCACTATGCGTTGGTTTAAGTGATTAAGGTGGTTTGCAGCGACTTTTGTATTGCGTTGCTCACCCCTTAACAGAGCGTTATGTGATAAGGAGGTCACATTGAATATCGAATACAAAGTTAACCAACAGATCTCAGCTGACGAGTTTATTGGTTTGCTTAGACGCTCGACGTTGGGAGAGCGTAGACCAATAGAAAATATCGAATGTATCAACGGTATGTTGGACAATAGTAATCTCATAATCACTGCTTGGGATGGTCCTAAACTGGTTGGTATTTCTCGCTCTATTACGGATTTCCATTATTGTTGTTATCTGTCCGACCTAGCGGTTGATGAATCGTACCAAAGGTCGGGAATAGGGAAGCAGTTACAAGTTCTAACTCAAGCTCAAATTGAGCCTACATGTAAACTGTTTCTAATCGCCGCACCGGCAGCCAATGACTATTATGGACAAATTGGTTACACCAAAAACGAGCGTTGTTGGGTGCTGGAGCGTGGTAGTGAAATTATCACATAACAAGCAATTCAAGCTGATTCGCAACGCTAGGCACTTTCGGTTTCAACTTGTTTGGTGATTACGGTGCAGTGTTTTAGTAAAGTGGCAGCGTTGCTCACAACTTAATTGGGCGTTATGAGGCATATGGATATTCAGCTAATACAAATAGAAAGTGATGAATTTGATAGTCTGTTTTCTGTTGTGAAACAAGGACTCTATTCGCATGTTGATGCCGTCTTTGGTTGGTGTGATGAGTTTCAGGTCAATCGTTTAAAAAGTGACTATGAGCCCCATTGGTTTCACTGGGTTTATCTCAATAATACGCAAGTTGGAATGCTATGCTTCAAGCCTTACGATAATGCAATTCATGTACATTTACTCGTTGTGTTTCCAGAATTTCAAAATCAGCAATTAGGTGGCAGGGTAATGAATATGGTTCACGAAATGGCGCGAGAGCAGGGGCGTAGTCGTGTAACCTTATCAAGCTTTACGAGAAATGAGTCAGCGGTAAGGTTTTACAAATCTCTTGGCTATAAGGTGACAGAAAACGATGAAAACTTCCTTTCTTTGTCCCTTCAAATTGCCTCATAACAAGCAATTTAAGAGGGATTCACAACGCTCGGCATTTTTGCTTCTACTTCAAATTTAGTGTTTATGGCACAATGCTTTAGGTTTGGGTGGAGGCGTTGTTCACCCCTTAATTGGGCGTTATGCGATTAGAGGGAAAATCAATGAGAGCACCATTTCAAGTATTAGTATTTCCGTATCGAATATTCAATGAACAACCTCGGTACTTAATCGGAAAACGAAGTGATAATGGTGTATGGCAAGCGGTTTCAGGTGGCGGTGAAGATAGTGAATCCACTATCGAGGCTGCAAAGCGTGAACTTAAAGAAGAAACTGGTTTAATTGGCAGTGATTGGCAGAAATTGGACTCAATGTGTATGCTCCCAAAAGTGTACTACGCTGGTCATGAAAATTGGACTAATCATCAGTTTGTAGTGCCTGAATATTCTTTTTCAGTTCGGGTGTCTACTGAGCCTCAGCTATCAAGTGAGCATACGAAATTTCGTTGGTGTGGTTTTCAAGAGGCTAGTGAACTTTTGAAATATGACTCAAACAGAATAGCTTTATGGGAGCTTAATCAAAGGCTTAATCGCAATCTTTGAAAAATCGCATAACAATAAATTTAAGCAGATTCGCAACGCTTGGCATTTTTGGTTTGAATCGGCTTTAGTGTTTACGGCACAATGGTTTAGGTTAGGTGGTAGCGTTGCTCACTACTTAATTTGGCGTTATAACACACACGAAGCTATGCATAAGGAGAGTAAATTTGGATCTAGTTGAGATTAATGAAAAGCTAGTTAGAAATGTATTTTTAAATACAGAGTTACTACTTAATGAGGGCGAAAATCAAATATTTGAATATGATATTCAAGCGTATATGTTCTTGTTTTTAAAACGCTACCTCAAAGGTAGTGCGCGTTCAGAAGGAAGAGAAAAAGTCCAAAAAGTTGACTGTGTAATCTTTGATATTAACGATGATCCAGAATGTTTCTATGAAATTAAGACCTACTTTAAAGACCATGAAGTGATCCTAGAGAAGCATTTTGAAGATGACATAGACAAGCTTGCAAAATTACTCCAAACCCACCCTAATGCAAAGGCCATGTTTATTACTGCTGGGTTAACGAAGAAATACACAGATCATCATGCTGCTAAGTTGGCGTATATCGCTGAACATCTAAATAATGTTAGGCGTTGGCACCCTCTTAAGACCACGTCAGGCATAGACATAAAGTTAAGACCAAGTGTTAAGGAAACGCGAGGGCTTTGTAACGTTATGACGTGGGAAATTGTGTTATAACAAAGCATTTAAGAGTGATTCGCAACGCTTGGCAGTTTCGCTTCGCTCAAGTGTAGCCAAGCGCTGCTCACACCTTAATGCGGCGTTATAGCTCAGGTCAGATTTTCTGCTCCAAAAATTATAGCTACGTTAATCACGTATAGTTTTGCTATATGTACGTTACTTGCGTATACTTTGCGTATGAAAAGTGTATTTGTCGAATCAACCATATTTGAAAAGTACCGTAATGAATATCTCAGCGATGATGAGTTTAGGCTTTTTCAAGCTGAGTTAATGTCTACCCCGAAGCAGGGTGACGTGATTCAAGGTACAGGTGGTTTGCGAAAGATTCGAGTTGCAAGTAAAGGTAAGGGCAAGCGTGGTGGTTCTCGCGTTATCTATTATTTCCTCGATGAAAAGCGTCGTTTTTACTTGCTGACGATTTACGGCAAGAATGAAATGTCCGACTTAACCGCAGACCAAAAGAAACAACTAAAGGCTTTTATGGAGGCGTGGCGTAATGAGCAATCGTGATTTATTTGCAGAGTTAAGTTCAGCACTTGTTGAGGCTAAAGAGCATTCAGAGGGCAAGCTTACCCTTAAAACTCATCAAGTTAACGACATCAGTGAGTTAAATATCTCACCTGATGAAATCGTGAGTATTCGAGAGCAGTTTAATATGTCTCGTGGTGTGTTTGCTCGTTTGTTGCATACATCATCTCGTACGTTAGAAAACTGGGAACAAGGGCGTAGTGCACCAAATGGACAAGCAGTAACCCTTCTAAAGTTGGTTCAGCGTCACCCAGAAACCCTGTCGCACATCGCTGAGCTATAACAAACAGTTTAAGAGTGATTCGCAACGCGTGGCATTTTTACTATGCGTTGCTTTTAGTGTCTAAGGTGGTATGCGGCGATATCGGTATTGCGTTGCTCACACCTTAACAGGGCGTTATGTGAACCAAGAGTATTTAATCGTGAATGTAAGAATTATCAAACAGCTTTTTCTTTTTGCAATTCTTCTAGCTAGTTGTAATTTGGCTTATCCTTTAGAGGTGTTTATAGGAGATATGAACGAAGGCGAACTAAAAGAAGTCGCGTGGAAGGGTCGGCCAGTTTATGTGTATAAACGTACCGATTATGAAATATCTAGTTTAATGGGGATCGAGCTTTTAAATAGTAAGAAAAGATATGAAGATACTCTTGCACGGAATGCCAAGATTACTAGTAACGAATATGCTTCATTGTTATCCGAGTCTAGTTCTATTGAAATGACTCCGTTAAGGTCATATAAGGAAAAATATCTTGTAGTTGTAGGAACTGAACCATGGAATGGCTGCTTAGTATTCCTTAAAAGTCGTAAGTTCCACGACCCATGTGAAGATGACTACTACGACTTGGCGGGTAGGTTGATAAATCCAGATAGAAAGGCGAGTTATCATCTCATGATTCCCCCACATTCTATTGATGGAGAAGTAATAACCTTCAGAGAGTCTCCTTCAAAAGTTAAAGATTATAGCCCTGAGATATTGCTTCTCCCAATTTCTGATGGGAATAAGTTATTTGAATCAATACAGTGGAGAAAGTGGGAACTTGCTCAAAATTTAATATCTAAAACACCAGACATAGTCAATTATAAGTCACCAAATGGCGCTACATCTCTACATTTGGGCGCATGGCGAGGTGATGTAGCATTCTTGAGGTATTTATTAGAGTCCGGAGCTAGTATAAACAAGCTAACCGATGAAGGGCTAGGGGCAATACACTTTGCATTACTAGCGCGCAATATTGATAATGCTAAATTTCTAATAAAACAAGGGGCGAAGATAGAAAATTACTGCATTAACTCCGCTTGTGTTCCCAATATAGAAGAATATGTCGAGCGTACTTATCCTTATTATGACGATGTAGAAATAAAAGAATTGGTGGAGTTATTGCGGAGTCAATAGCTATGTCCGTGCTCGATTGTTCACATAACAAACAATTCAAGTTGATTCGCAACGCTCGGCGCTTTCGGTTTCAATTGGTTTTGTGATTACGGTGAAGTGTTTGAGTGCTTTGGCAGCGTTGCTCACAACTTAATTGGGCGTTATGGTGCAGGGCAAAATTCAGCTAAGGGGACTAGATGAGTGATAAAGTGAAAGTGGCCCTGAAATGGCTCAAAGATCTCTTGGAGGCTGAGGGTGTCGAGTATCAAATTGTTGGTGGGTTAGCGGCAACTATTCATGGTGGAAGTCGTGAAATTGCTGATATCGATCTTTATATTCGCAATTCTGACGCAAACAAGGTCTTGGCTCGCGTATCGCAGTTCATATCTAAACCGTTAATTCACTACACTGAGTACGGTTGGGATCTAGAGTATTTCCAGCTGGTTTACCAAAATCAAAAAATTGAAATTGGTTTAGATCTAAACACGAAGATACAATCAGCTATCGATGGTTCTTGGCATGAGCTTGAAATCCACTTTTCAGAGTCAGTGGTAAAACACTATCAAGGTATCGAATTACCAGTTATTCCAGTACATCGTCTCGTTGAGTACAAGCGAATATTGGGTAGGGAAGTCGACCTAATAGACATACAAGAACTAACGTGAGTTCAGCACCATAACAATAAATTTAAGCAGATTCGCAACGCTTGGCACTTTTGGTTTGAATCGGCTTTAGTGTTTACGGCACAATGCTTGAGGCTGGTGGCAGCGTTGCTCACTACTTAATTTGGCGTTAGCTGCTTAATCAAATAAAAAGGAAGTTTCATGAAAACAAAAATCTTAATTATACTTTCCCTCCTAGTCCTGAGTAATCCTTCGTTTGCTTTTCAAAAAGAAATAGACAAGTTTTTTGAAATATATGAATCTGGCAAACCTA
>NZ_SATR01000088.1 GCF_004551525.1 Vibrio ouci
GTTTTGGTCGCTGTTGCTGGTAGTGAGGTATTAGGGTTTATTTCAATCTGGGAACCAGAAAATTTTATACATCACTTATATATTTCGAATAACCACCAAGGGAAAAATATAGGTACTCAGTTATTAGAAAAGGCTAAGTCATTATATAGCGGTTTGAGCCTAAAGTGTATGTCGGAAAACGAAAGAGCGATTGGTTTCTATGAATCCAATGGTTTCATGAAGGTCCAAAAGGGCGCTGACAGCTTGGGTGACTACTATCTCATGGAGTTCAGCGCAAAAACCTAACAATAAATTCAAGCAGATTCGCAACGCTTGGCACTTTTGGTTTGAATCAGCTTTAGTGTTTACGGCACAATGCTTTAGGTAGGTGGCAGCGTTGCTCACTACTTAATTTGGCGTTATGGCGCAGGGCAAAATTTAGCTGAGGGAACTAGATGAGTGAGAAAGTGAAAGTAGCCTTGAAGTGGCTGAAAGGACTTTTGGATGCAGAAAGCATTGAGTATCAAATTGTCGGTGGATTAGCGGCGACTATTCATGGTGGCAGTCGTGAAATTGCAGACATAGACCTTTATATCCATAACTCTGATGCAAATAAGCTCTTGGTTCACGTATCTCAATTCATATCTAAACCGTTAACTCGTTATACTGAATACGGGTGGGATCTAGAGTATTTCCAGTTGGTTTACCAAAATCAAAAAATTGAAATCGGGTTATCTCAAAATACAAAGATACAATCGGCTTTAGACGGTTCTTGGCATCAGCTTGAAATTGATTATTCAGCGTCAGTTGAAAAAGCCTATCAAGGCATCATATTGCCAGTAATCCCTGTTCATCACTTAATCGAGTACAAGCGTATTTTGGGTAGGGAAGTCGATCTAATTGACATACAAGAACTAACGTCGAGTTCAGCGCCATAACAATAAATTTAAGCAGATTCGTAACGCTCGGCATTTTTGCTTTGAATCAGTTTCGGTGTTTACGGCACAATGGTTTAGGTGGGTGGTAGCGTTACTCACTACTTAATTTGGCGTTATGTTTACGGGAGAAAGTGGTGATTTTAGGGCTCAATCATATAACCATTGCAGTTAGTGATTTAGAACGCTCTCTTAAGTTTTATCGAGAGACGTTGGGGTTCACTGCTCATGTTAAGTGGGACAATGGGGCTTACTTATCAGTAGGTGAACTCTGGTTTTGCCTTTCTCACGATGACCCTTGCCCCAAAAACGACTATACCCACGTGGCTTTTGATATCGAACCAAAAGAGTTTGAAGCCTTTGCGAAGCGTGTAGTTTCATCGGGTGTGGAAGTTTGGAAGCAGAATAAGAGTGAAGGACAATCACTTTATATCTTAGACCCAGATGGCCATAAACTAGAGATACACTCAGGTTCCCTTAAAAGCAGGTTAGAATCCCTAAGAACTAAGCCGTATAGCGGACTCGTTTGGCTTTAAACATAACAATAAATTTAAGAGTGATTCACAACGCTCGGCGCTCTCACTTCAAGTCAGTTTAGTGTTTATGGCACAATGCTTTATGTAAGGTGGTAGCGTTGTTCACACCTTAATTTGGCGTTAGAGCGCAGGAGAAAAAATAATGAATATGACGGACATAATTGAATACATTTCATATCTTATCGCCGGCATTATTATCGCTCCTTTCGGCTTTATGTTGTTTAAAGAATTCATCGGTAAAGATCGCAAGACAGTTACAGATGAAGTCAAATCGACAGTAGGTGACGAATCGAGAAAGTTTCTGGGTGGCAGGTATGGCGATGCCGTTGTAGGTCAATTTGTCGAGTTTAAACTGATAATAGCGATAGGCTTGCCAGTAGTTCTCTTTCTAGGGATCTCTTCCTTGGTAAATTCTCTTTTGAAAGTTCTGTTCAACCTTTGAGTTGCGCTCTAACAAACTGTTCAAGAGGGATTCGCAACGCGTGGCATTTTCACTATGCGTTGGTTTTAGTGTTTCAGGTGGTATGCGGCGGCATCGGTATTGCGTTGCTCACCCCTTAACAGGGCGTTAGTTTGCAAGAGGAAAATCGCAGCTATATCGCAATATCTAGTGGTAAAAGCTCAAAGTTGAAATTGTCGTATTGGCGTTCAATTTCAGTGTTAATTAACGTGGTAAAAATCCAAAAATTGGCATCGTTTCAACGGTTGGTTTGTTCTTTGGTGCGGCGACTTTTGGGTTAATTGAGTCGTACTTTTTTGCTGAAACTCTGCTCTGTGAGTTTATTGGTACAAAAGCAGATTTACTCGCTGCGAGGACGTTTTCTCTGGTGTGGTAAGTTCACGTGGTTTCAGTGAATTTGTTGAAAGTCCGCATTGTGAGATTGTCTTTCCAAACGCAGTTTCTGGTGTTGTGCGTTCGCTTTCTGCGGCGTTGTTTGTTTCAAGTGGTTTCATTGACTAGCCGCTTTGAGACTACGCCTGACTTAAGTGCATCAAAGTACATATTGCTTGTTGTTTGCAAAGTTTAAAATAACGTAAAATCAACCCTTTGGGTCTGCAAACTAACAATAAATTTAAGAGTGATTCACAACGCTCGGCACTCTCACTTCAGTCTGGTTTTGTGTTTATGGCACAATGTTTTAGGTCAGGTGTTAGCGTTGTTCACACCTTAATTTGGCGTTATGTGCTAATGAGTAGGAGTTAGTAAAGTGCGTAAATTTTTGGTTTTGATTCTTTGTTGCTCATCGTTCTCACTTTCTGCGGAGAGTAACGTCGAAGATTGTCAATTGTTTGGCTCTTTATGCGAGCTTCAGGCGAACTTTGAGTTGGCTGATAAAGAGTTGAATGATGTTTATAAAAACATAATGAATCAGATCAATTCAGGAGAACTGTCTGATAGAACTCTTGTGGATTCTGCTGAACTTAAGCAGAGCTTGCTTAGTAGTCAGCGGATCTGGCTACAGTTCAAAAAGTCCAATTGTGATGCATTTTACGTACTCCAGAGTGGGGGGAGTCAGCGAAACGAAGCACGCATGGAGTGTGAAATTGAAATGACTAAGGAGCGTACAAACTATCTAATAAGTTGGTACTGACTTGGTTTGAATACGCACATAACAAACTGTTTAAGAGTGATTCGCAACGCGTGGCATTTTTACTATGCGTTGCGTTTAGTGTTTAAGGTGGTATGCGGGAGCTTCGGTATTGCGTTGCTCACACCTTAACAGGGCGTTAAACGACATATGGAGGCTATTCAGGTGAAATTGAGTTTGATAGCTTTGCTGTTATGTTTTAGTTCATTTTGTATTGGAGGCAATTTGGGTAAAGGGAAAGAAGACACCCAACACTTATTTGACTCGGTGCTGCCTTTTGCGGAAAAAATGTTAGCTGAGTATGGAGAGTTTTATCCATATGGTGCAGCGATGACTTTAACTGGAGAAGTTGTTGATGTATCGGTCTTCGAAGGAAGCGAATACCCACCTTCATCCGAGATCATTGATTTGCTCAATTCTGCCTTTCTTAAAGCAGCTGCAAATCGACAATATAGCACTACCGCGGTAGTTTACGATGTTCGTATTATGCTTCCTTCAGGTAAGGCTTCAGATGCAATAGCCGTTAATCTTGATCATAATTCTGGCTATTCTATTGTCGTGTATTTGCCTTACAAAAAAGTAAACCAAACTATAGAGTACGGTGAACTATCAGTTCAAGAAGGTCGTGGAGCAATATTTAATTAAGCGCGTGATATGTGCGTTTAACAAACTGTTCAAGAGGGATTCGCAACGCGTGGCATTTTTACTATGCGTTGGTTTAAGTGATTAAGGTGGTATGCGGCGGCTTCGGTATTGCGTTGCTCACCCCTTAACAGGGCGTTAGTCGCCAGAAAAAGCTAGCAATCAAAATTATGTTTCTGAGCTTAAAATTTAGTAGCTGTTTGCTTGGTACACCGATTAATCGTAGATCATCAGAGCTTAGTTCTAGCTGTTTTAAGTCCAAAGTTTTGTACCTGTCCTAGCGGTTGTTTTGTTCTTTGGTGCTTACAGAGTAGGGCAATCGAGAGTCTGTTTTTGGTTGCAACTCCGCTCGGTGAGTTTGCCGGTACAAAAGCCGATTTACTCGCTGAAATGACGTTTTCTCTGGTGTTGTAAGTTCCACGTGGTTTCAGTGACTTCGTTGAAATTCCGCACTGTGATATTAGCTTTCCAAAAGCGCCTTTTGGTGTTGTCAGTTCGTTTTCTGCGGCGTTGTTTGTTCCAAGTGGTTTCATTGAGTAGCCGCTTTGAGACTACGCCTGACTTAAGTGCATCAAATCACATAAAGTTTGTTGTTCGCAGAGTTTAGTTTGGCTTAAAATTGTCGCTCGGTGCCTCGCGACTAACAAACTGTTTAAGAGTGATTCGCAACGCGTGGCATTTTTGCTATGCGTTGGTTTTAGTGTTTAAGGTGGTATGCGGCGGCTTTGGTATTGCGTTGCTCACACCTTAACAGGGCGTTAGTCGCCAGAAAAAGCTAGCAGTCAAAATCATGTTTCTAAGCTCAAAACTTGGCTACTGGTTGTTTGATTCATAGTTCTATCTTCGACGGTCAAAGCTCAGTTTCATCGGTTCTAAGTCAATGCATTGCTATTTTCTAAGCGGTTGTTTCGTTCTTTGGTGGTGATAGGGCTGGGCAATCGAAAATCTGTTTTTGGTTGCAAATCTGCTCGGTGAGTTTGTTGGTTTAAAAGCTTATTTACTTGCTGAAAGGACGTTTTCTCTGGTGTTGTAAGTTCCACGTGGTTTCAGTGACTTTGTTGAAAGTCCGCACTGTGAGATTGGCTTTCCAAAAGCGCTTTTTGGTGTTGTCAGTCCATTTTCTGCGGCGTTGTTTGCTCCAAGTGGTTTCATTGAGTAGCCGCTTCGAGACTACGCCTGACTTAAATGCATCAAAGCATATAAAGTTTGTTGTTCGCAAAGTTTAGTTTGGCTTAAAATTGTCGCTCGGTGCCTCGCGACTAACAAACTGCTCAAGAGGGATTCGCAACGCGTGGCATTTTCACTATGCGTTGAATTTAGTGATTAAGGTGGTTTGCGGCAACTTCGGTATTGCGTTGCTCACCCCTTAGCAGGGCGTTATGTGTTTTTAGGATAAAAATGGAAATTTTCGAAATTCAACTAGGAAACTCAATCGGCCCAGTTAAGCTCGGTATGACAGAAACTGAAGTGAACAATGTTATCGGAACTCCTGATTGCATCTATGGACATCGCCATCATTTT
>NZ_SATR01000089.1 GCF_004551525.1 Vibrio ouci
TAATATCAATTAAATCATGCTTTTGGTTGATGGATGAACGCGTATCTTCAACAACGGAAAGGTGTTCTATGAGGCTCAAAGTCGATATCAATTTGTGGATTTGAGCCTATTAGATCATAGTTGTTAACAAAGTGCGATCCCGCCCTGGTATTTTTTCAAATTCAAAAAACGGAAAGATTACTATTGAACTGTTATCACTTAACCGAGAAGAGTTACGTGCAAGTCGATGTAAAGTAATTACAAGCCTAAGATACGATATGGAGTTGTATAAACATAAAATATTGAGTACGTTAGATGCTGAACATTTTTATGAAGAAATAAAAGAAAAATATAGAATGTTTGGCTATCAAAGTCTAATAGATTCTTTCTTGGAGGGATGGTTCCCGCGTGACCACCAAGAAAAATGGCTGAATGAAGATTCTTATTACGAAAAAAGCAAGGGGGTAACGTATGTAAATGATGACGCTGTAGATTTACTAGACTACTCTTTGTATGAGGTACAAGAATATCCTAACGATTTCTATAAAAAAACAAAAATAATAAAGAAAATTGAAATACGTAATTTTAAATCCATAGAATATTTATCTTTGGACTTTCCCGAATCTCACGGGGATAAAGAGTCTTGGATGATGATTATTGGTGAAAATGGAGTAGGGAAAAGTACTATTTTGCAGGCCATTGCACTGGTACTCTCCGGGCAAAAATGCCTTAACGAGCTCGAGGTAAGTTGGGAAAACTTTATTAGACGACGAAGTGGTGCGAGAAAAGCTGAAGTAATATTACATTTGAGTAATGTCCAGGGCCCGATAACTCTTACCATCACAAAGCAGGGGCCAGAGTTATCTCTCAAAGAAGCTCAAGTTCTTGTATTAGGCTACGGCTCTACAAGGTTACTTCCCAAGGAAAAGAGCAAAGTTAATTCAGATAATTTTCAGCCGAATATTCAAAACCTATTTGATCATTATTCTCAACTAAAAAATGTTGAAAATTGGCTCAGCAACCCTAAGCGAGTAACATCTGAACATTTCAACAATATATCTAAATCTTTACGCGATTTGCTGATGTTGCCAGGAGGAAATGACGATCATGAAATTCTACTAAGAAGACGTAGTGGGAAAATCACGGTCAATCTGGATGGGTCTCCACAAAATATTTATGAACTATGTGATGGTTATAAATCGGTGCTGGCATATGTTCTCGATATAATGTTGTCAATTAGTTCTTTGTGGCCCTCTCCTGAAAATGCTCAAGGCGTTGTATTATTAGATGAAATAGAAACCCACCTACACCCATCATGGAAGATTAAAATTGTCTCGCTACTTAGAAATATATTCCCACTTCTAAATTTCGTTGTAACAACACATGATCCCCTGTGCCTTAGAGGAGCCAAGAAGGGGGAGATTCGAGTATTAAATAGTATAGATAATAACGTTTCAATCAAATCTATAGATATTCCACCGGGCTTACCAATTGAAGATTTGTTAATGGGTGTTTGGTTTAAAATGGAGTCAACATTAGATGAAGATACGATTTCATTAGTTAAACGACACTCAGAGTTGGTATTACAACCAGAACCCGATAGTGGAGAGGAAAAACGACAACTAGAAATCCTGCTAAAGGAAAGAGTAAGTTTATACAAATTTGGTGGTCTTTTTGGTAGTTACTTAAACGCCCTAGAGGACACAGTGAAGCAATCAGATAAACCGCTATCAGAAAAAGAGGTTTCAGAAGGGATAAGGAAAAAGTTGCAAAGTTCAATTAAGGGGCAAAAGTAATGTTAAAGCTAATTCGCCCAGTCAAACCTGTAGGTTTTCAGGATCTAGCTGATGTTGAAACTAATAAAATTGAGCAGCAATTGGTGAATTCCCCAGACAAGTTAGAATTTAATGATGGATTTTGGGGGAAATATAAACATCATTTCATGACCGCTCAGAGTAGAAAGTGTGGATACTGCGAGATGCCTCTATCCGACTATGGGGATGTCGAACATTATCGTCCTAAATCTGTTGTAGACGATATTGATAGCGAAGGTTCAGAGCGTGAAGCTCTTATGAACGTAAGTGGAAGAAAATTCAAGAAAAGTTGCAAATATGGTTATTGGTGGTTGGCATATGATTGGGATAACTACTTGCTGTCATGTAAATTGTGCAACCAGCCTTGGAAAAGAGCTTTATTTCCTATCCAAGGAGGTAGGATAGGAAATGACAACGATGATTCAGAGTATCCACATAAATCTCCTCAAAGAGGAGCTATTGAAACCCCTCTGTTACTGAACCCTTATGATGTTAGGGACTTATCCGAGCACATTAAATTCAATTCAGTAGGTTTAATTGAGCCTTTTGAAAACAGTGAGTTTGGCAAAGAAACAATTAGAACTTGCGGCTTGGATAGACTTAGTTTGTTCCAAGCTCGAGGGAGAGTGGCTAAGGTAGTCAACAATATTATTGATAGATTCTCAAGAGTTGATGACTTGGAACAGGCAACATTTTTAGGACAAATAATATTAGATATGGGTGATAAGAATAGTGCTTTCGCTGGGATGGTCAGACTTATTTTTCACACTAAGTCTGAAGGATGTAGTTGGGAGAGTCTGGAACACTTTGTAGCTTCAAATGCTCCAGTAACTAGCTCCGAGTAGCAATAGTCAGCACTGTGGTTATGTTGACGGAGAAGTCATGGCAATTCACGTGAACGTTTAATCGTACGTTTCACCGATTTCCTGCTCTTGGCTAATTGCCGATTCTTCAATGTTACGCTGAGCATCTTCTTGGTAAGTTTGTTGTTGCTTTCGCAGCTGTTCTTGATGAATAAGCGTACTGACGGTGTCACTTTTGATGGCCTTGCGGATTTGTTTGGTTTCCTCGCTCATCTGCGCTTTGTCCTCAAAATTGGCTTCCTGCGCATCGGTCAGTCGGCGGCGTTCTGCTTCATTGAGGTATAAGCCCGGCGCGACGCATTCATGATAAATCGCTTGTTCGTATACTTTGGTCATCGTGGCAGAAAGCACCATGCTGCGCTTATCAAAAGAAGGGCACACATCGCGCATTTTGTCGAACTCGAGATCAAGTCGGGTGATCAAGTCGACTCCGGGCGTTCGCATATAACACTGCAGATCGTCGAGGGCCTGAATTTCACTGGCTGAGACCACAGGGCGGGTGAGGGTCTGATGTCCTAAAGAGACACCGTCACGTAGGGGATTGGCGCCATAGGAGACATTCTCTTTCGAGATATCCACTTCCTGCTCGCCCAGATCTTTTGCCGAGATTCTGGCCATCTGCTCGGAAGGCGCCCGGAAGTAAAAACGGGTGTTGAGTAAATCAAACATCTCTTCGGCAGCATTCTTACCATAGGTTTTGATCAACTGGGCATACGACTGAATGCCGATGAGGTAACAGCCGCCGTATTTTCGAACCTCAGCAATGATAGCGCCCAGTTCGGGCAGTTTATGCAGGCTTGGCATTTCATCCATGATGACCCAGATACGACGTTCTTCATCTTCTTTGAGTCCTAAAATGGCGTTCGATGCAATGGCCAGCCACATCGAGATTAGCGGTCTGAGTGAGGCATGTTGCCGTGCATGACTGGACAGAAACAGAAACCCTTTCTGCGCATCATCGTGTATCCAGTCGGTGATAGAAAACCGCTTGTGCAGATGTTCGGGGCGCTGCGGATGATTCAGGCCATCTAAAAAGCGCAGACTCTTAATGTAGGTGGCCAGAACTGATTTGATGGAAATCGCGGTCTTTTTGATGTCTTTGGACACCAGTGATGCTGATTCGGTGCCTTGCAGAAAAGTGCCCAGGGTATCGAGCTCAGAGGTTAAGATAAGGCTGAGCAGGCGCTCGGTGGTACAGGGCTGATTGGTGTCCTGGCTCATCCGATAAGCGGTGGAGGAGAAGATTGTTCGGGCGGAGTCCACCCAGAACGGATCGCCTTCACCATGCTGCGGGATTAGTGCCGCCGCCATGTTTTCAAAATCCGGGGCGTCTTTCGCATCGCACCAGACATCCCAGTTGGCGCAGCGCTGATCGAAGGGATTGAGGATCACGTCGGTATCCGGGTTATAAAACTTACTGGTGAACACACAACCTTTATCGTAGATAATAGCCTTATCGCCGCGGTCGCGTATCCAGCGAATCAGCTTACGTATCATGACCGACTTACCGGCACCGGTTGTGCCGTCAATCAGTAAGTGCTGCACCTCGAAAGACTGCTTAAGTAATGCGTGGCCATCAATGGTGAAGCTCGATATTGAGCCATTGCCGTCGCCGCGTTTCTTTCTCTCTTTTGCCCGTTGCTTGAGCGCTTTGGTGATGGTTTTGGGGCTTGCCAGTCTGAAACCGCGAATATGACAATCTTCACTGTGTTTTTCACCCTGACGATTAAAAAAGCGCAGTGCACAGAGGAAAATGAGCAGGCCTGTGATGAAGGCGATCAGAAAGGCAATTTGCAGGTTGTGCCACAGCGTGGCGTGAATATCGACCAGGACGGAGTTTTGCAACTGAGAGGCGAGGGTGTCGGTATAGCGTTGCCCCTGCCAGATCGTGGTGACGTCGCTATCTAAGGGTTTGCCAAACTTGGCGTAGGCCACGTTCCTTAAGTAGTAGAACTCGCCCCAAAAAGCATGGGGAGGGGCACTAAAGTAAGTGAGAAGCAGGGTCAGCGCAAGGACGCCCCAACCAATGTACTTGATAAGTTTACTGTTGATCTGGAAGAACATGGTGATGGCGTGAAACGTGACCTGTCCTCCGCGGGTAAAGTGGTTGCTTTTCTTGCGGCTAGTTGGGTGCATAAGCATTCCTCTAATGAAAAAGAGAGTCACAAAGGTGTTGCGAATGGCTTGGGAATACAGCAGTACGCCGCGTGACATCGATAACGCGACGTAGGTGTAGAGGTTGACTCAAAGGCAGCGGTAGCGCGTCATGAGTGAGAGATTGCTATGGGACTCACTGGACGGTGGATAAATGTGTGTTGTGATCACAAGGGTATGTGCTCTCCAGGCTCTCAATGACAAAGTCTGAAGTGCTGCCAAAGTTGGC
>NZ_SATR01000090.1 GCF_004551525.1 Vibrio ouci
GACAAGGATATATGAAAGGAAACTTAGAGTGTAGAAATAGTGGCGTTAATTAGACTTAAAGCATGAGAATTGGTGCGTTTGTGGGTCATGCCAGCTTTAAGGCTAGTAAAAGTACAGCTGGCACTTTGAGGACAAAATTGAGCTAGCCACGGCAGCCAGCTCGATGTTGGACAAAACTTTCTTAGCTCAATTGATTTAGTGGTGTCAGTTCAGATAAGAACAAGTAACTTGAAACCTTAACCGTTTGTTATGTAACGGTCGCATATCGGATTGGCTGAGTCATACCAATTATCTTGTGGTGAGCCTTCTTTCGCATAGTAACGAACCAACTGTTTTTATTCTCGAGTTGCCACGTTCTGCGTGCGATTTGATACTCTTTCCAATCTCTCACACGCTCACTTTTCATCACGGAAAGTAGTGATTGCCCTGGACCGTAACTATAGTCGTCAGGCTTTCTGGGCATGCTGCATCTAAAATGGTTGCGTGTAAGTCGAGGAGATCGACAAACTCGCCTCGAACCTGCTTAGTTTGAACCATAGACTTAGGACCAAATGAAGGTCAGCACCTCATTAATTAAACCAACTCATTTGGTAAATTATTATTTTTGCGGATAACAACCCATAAAAAAACGAAATCAAAGTCACACTTTTCGCGATTTTCTAGCCATATCATTACTTCAATTTTTACGTCATTATATCGAGGACATATGAAAGCGATGAAACTCAAACCATTATTCGTCACGATGGCACTTGCTGGAGCAGTATCAGCACTACCAGCTTGGGCAGAAATCAAGGAAGTCACCTTACTACATACCAATGATATCGAGAGCGTGTACGATCCTGTCGAAGCATTCTGGAATGACGATATTGAAATGGTCGGCGGTATTCCTTACCTTGCTACACTCATTAAGGAGACGCGAGCACAAGAAGATATTAGCTTCCTTCTGGATGCCGGTGATATTTATACTGGTGCTCTATCAAAGAAGACCAAAGGTAAGCTACCTTTTGACCTCTACAACTCAATGGGTTATGACGTCATCACATTGGGTAACCACGAGTTTGAATATGGCTGGAAATCTCTAGTAGAAACCATGCCACGCGCTAACTTCCCAGTACTGAATGCCAATATCTTCCATGAAGCCTCAGACACCATGATGGCGCAGCCTTACGCCATTCTTGAACGTGATGGTGTGAAAATCGGTGTGATTGGTATAATGGGTAATGATGCGTTCTACAACACAATGTGGAAAGGCAATCGCAAAGGTCTAACCATCAAAGACCCTGTTGAAACAGCACAATACTGGGCTGATAAAATCCGTGATGATGTCGACATGATCGTCGTTCTCACTCACCAGAATAAAACCGCGCCAATGCAAACCGACAAAGAAGCCGATGCGGAAGTGCAACGCGGATTTGATGAAGACTACGCAATGGCAGGTAAGTTGAAAGGCGTTGATGTGATCTTCGGTGGTCACTCTGATAATGGCCTTGTTGAGCCAGTCATTCATCCTGAAACGGGTACTGTTATCGGTCTTACCTTTGGTCAAGGCATGCATCTAGGTTACACCAAGTTCACGGTGAACACTGAAAAGCATGATGTGAAATTCCTTGGTGGTAAGCTAATCCCTGTAGAATCTGCCAAGCTTGAACGTGATGAGAAGACTCACGCGATGATTGAAAAGACGCGTACTGACCATCCAGAGCTTGCGGATGAATTAGCAACGATTGATAAAACTGCATCACGTCGCTATTACCGTGAATCAAACATTGGTAACCTTGTTGCTGACCTAATGCGTGAAGCAGGTAACGCAGATATCGCGATGATGAGTTCTGGCTCGATTCGTGTCGACTTGAACCAGGGTGCTGTAACGCGTGAAAACGTGATGAATCTATTCCCATTTACAGATAAGCTTACCGTTGTTGAACTTACCGGCGAGAATATCAAGGAGCTATTAGAATACAGCTATACGTTACCATATGGTGTAGCTCAGTTCTCTGGCATTGAAGCAACGTATGACAGCACTAAACCAGAGTATGAGCGCCTAATTAGCCTAACCATCAATGGTAATGCAATTGATAACGCACAAAAGTATACCGTAGCGACTTATTCATATGCAGCAAGTGGTGGTGATGGTTATACTGTGTTTAACAAGGGTGAAACTCTATCTAAAAGTGAGTCTGTAACTCAGGTATTAATTGATGGCTTTGCCAAAAATAAAACTATCTCAGTTCCTAGCCTAGGTCGTCAGGTAGATGTCAGTCGCAAGTAGACCCTCGATTACCATTAATTAATAGAAAGTGAGGGTTAGCATTCAGGCTGAAATCATCAAAATGAAAACCGAGTTTAATGGGTGTAAATCCTATGGATGCATCAACCTAGCTAACCCTGACTTATCTCTCTACCGAAAAAGCAATCAACTCGGCTTCGATTCATATCAATGCCCTCAATGTGGGGCATTCACTCCAATCCTTGATGATAAGGCGATTAACCTTTTTATTCGCCGCACCCTAAGTAATGAATCAAGACTGTTATTACCACACTGTGTTCAATGTAAAAAACCAACTCCATCAACTCGCTTTGGTTCAACTAGAGCTGGGACACCAAGGCGTCAATGTAATGAATGCAAGTCGGTCTACTCACTACTTAATGGTGATAAGCTGAGCTCTCAATTACAGCCATTGTTTGAGTTAGTATCAAGTGACATTTCCACCAGCGAAATCTTTGCGAAAACGGGTTGGAATAGTAAGGTTTTCTATCAAAGGTTATCCAAGCTGTCGCAATTACTTGAGCTTGTTAATCGCCTAATGATAATCGCGTATACTCACTCTTGTTTAATGCTAACACTCCACTCCAGTACTTCATCTATTGAAACTCGCTCTGGGAAACAGAAAGAAAGCTTAAAAACTTGGCAACTTCATACCCTAGATACAACGAACGGTTTTCTATTTCTACACAGCGACAACATGCTGCTTGGAGACGAACCTACATCGAGTCCATATTTATTGAATAAGGTGGAACCAAGCTTTACAGGCAGTGAACCTTTTGAACGCGTACAGTGGACATACGATAAGATTTTCTCACGCAATCAATTTGATAACCTAGGTTATGCCTTACAAAGCCAAGTTAACAGTAGAGAAGGGACCTTACTTCGTCCAGTCGTGGGCGCTCATGGCCACTTTCAATTACTTAACAGCATTCTGCCAAGCCAAACTCCGCTGAATTTGTTTCTTGAACATGAAAGCTTTCTTAGAGGAAGCTCTATCTTTACTTTTTCTGAACAGATAAAAAGCGGCAATTGTCACCTCTTTTACCTGTATCACTTTGCTACGGATAAACCGATTAAGCCTCAATCAAATAGTATCGGTTGGTGGCGTGAGAAGTGGATTAAAGCGAGTATCGTCGACGACCAAAAGCTGCTTGGCTGTGTAATGTCTTCTCTTACCAAAGGACCACTTGACGCTTACACTCAAGTAAAAAAAGACTGGAATGCTGAGTACAACAAGTTCATGAAACACCATTTACCCGAGGTCTACTTAAGAACTATTTCATACAAAAAGTATCTTGAATGGCGAGAGATATTTATTTTTTTTTACAATCAATCAAGGGGTTTGGCCAGATTCAGCCATAAAAATAATACACCTCATATGGAGGATATAAGCAGTTTGATTCAATTTATCAATGATAGTGCTATTTCTTGGGATAGAAAATTACAGGTTTAGTATTATTAGACGAAACTGTTTACACTCAAATTACAAAAAGTTAACCGTAATGGTTCAATCCATGAGTGCCCTTGTCATTACTGAGGGAACTTGAAGGAATAAATACCAATCGACTCTGTCGTGCCCTCACATTCTAGTCCTCACTGATGCTGATTGCCTCACACCTCGATATTCGTCGATTGAGATTGTTTGACCCGAAGTTCTCTGGTGTTGAGTTGCTCTCGCTTCCAGGTCTTTTGAATAGTGGTTATGCTGACGGTGATGTTTTCCTGCTTATATCGTTTATCGGGGTCAGGTCTTGCTTATTGCAATCCGTTATTTTTTATATCTCAAAACTAGTAAATTATTGGAGACAACAATGCGAGCCAAAGCTCATTTCGGGGCATAGACTTTTCAAAGGAAAAGCCTGTGCCACTCCTTTCTGTCAGCAATCTGTCTTTTCAGATAACCTCAGAGCGTCTTCTAGCTCAACACCAAGGTATCGAATTGTGTTATCTAGCTTCGAATGCCCAAGCAAGATTTGTACAGCCCTGATGTTTTTCGTTCGAGCATAAATTAAAGTAGCTTTTGTTCGCCGCATGGAATGGGTACCGTAATAATCCGCATTTAATCCAAGCTTTATAGCCCAATTCCTGATAATTGAACGATAGAATGAGTAGCTGATAGGTTGTCCAGATCGTCGGCTACTCGGGAATAGAAAACTGCTTGCCTCTAGAGATGCTGCAAAAATCCATCGACTAATACTTTGCTGTGTTCTCGGCGTAATTTCATAGTGGACATCGGTGCCAGTTTTTTGCTGGATGCACTGAACCCTTTCATAGATAACCCCTTGTGAAGAAACATCGTAAACGTGCAATTTTAGCAAATCACTCGCTCTTAACTTACTATCTATAGCTAGGTTCAGTAGTGCGAGTTGCATCAGATCGTTTTCAATCTCTAGCCTAGTCCTGATCCGCCAGATTTCTTCAAGCTTAAACGGTCTTTTGATACCACTGCATTTCCCAGAAGATAACTTTCTCATGATGACCTCCTTTCAGTGTTTTTGGTCAACATGAAGTTTGGCAGTTACATATAGTAGGATTTAGGAATATTTGAAACGTTGGTGTCGGATAGGCGGCACCTGTTGCCAGGTGCCTCCCTCCTCAGAACCGTACGTGCAACTTTCACTGCATACGGCTCAAGCCTCCACAAAGGCACCGTTAAGCACCCAGTAACTAAATTACCTTTGCGATACACACTTAAAGCTTTAAA
>NZ_SATR01000091.1 GCF_004551525.1 Vibrio ouci
GCGTCTAAAAAACTAACTGGCATTTTCAATTTAGCCATGTTTTCTTTTGCTAATTCAAAAGATACTTTTTGAAATTTACAACGATTGAAATACGCTTGAAGCTTTTKATCATGCCGTTTAATTGGTCGTTCAGATCCTGCCAAAACCCAATACACAATATGAACTAACGCATCATTATGCTTGCCTTCTTGCCTAAGTATGTTCGCCATTTCTTCATGCACTGTTGCATCGAGAGCTAACGTTTGATTTGCTGTAAAACCYGATCGATTTGCATGTTGTATATATAAAGATTTTTGTTCATGGAACAAGCCCCATGCCTCATCAAAATTCTTTAGCTTCATTGCCTTTTTTGCTTTCTGCCCTGCATTGGCAGCTTTTCCAAGAAAGTCCTCTTGAATATAATCGGAACTGTCYTCGACCTCACTTTCCGCACGCTTGGAACTGAACATATCACCAGAAYATTTCGCTTCTTTCATGCCGCTACGCAATACCGGTTTGTACCCCTTTTCTACACTTGGTTCATTACCATTCTTTTTCCGAAATCGAAAAGCAATTACAAGCACAGCAACAATAGATAAAGCAACAATAATAAACATAGAATGCTAGATATCCTTTTATAAAAAAACACTGACTCATTACTCGAGGGAGAGGAGTTTACCTAACGCCCAATTAAGGTGTGAAGCACGCTACCACAACACTCAAATTGGACGCCGTAATCACTAAACTAGACCCAAACCAAAAATGCCGAGCGTGCTGAATCACTCTTAAATTGTTTGTTAGCTTGTAAGTGGAATGTGGAGCATACGTGAATCTGACACAATGAGATCGTATCGTTGAATGAACTGATCAAATTTTGATGGATCGTCACTGTATGATTGAATCCACTTGTTACAAGCCTGACCAAACTCATGTATTAATGCTCGATAGTCATAATACTTGGCATTTTCTTCCAACAACTCAACTTCCGGAGGAATACTGCCGACATAAGCAACCAAGCGTTTTATGCTACCTTTTTGGACTTGCCTTGAGTCCAAGTTACTCATGTGTAAGAGTGAATTTCGATGCTCCCAAAGCTCTCTAGGAGTAACCTCGACTGAGGTTAAGTCAGCATACTCATTTAACCATTTAACAAACGGGGTATCTTCACCTCTAGAGCTTTCGCCAAACTCGATATAGCCAATCGAGTCAACAGCTACAAGCATAAGCTTAATGCTAGAAACATAATGTCCTGCTTGATATAAGACTCTGAAAGGTTGAAAGAAGTCATCGTTTATTAGTTCTGTAAAACGAAAACCTTTTTCTGTTATGTATTTATCACGCCAATCTACAGTCATTTGTTCTCCTACAAGCTAACGCCAAATTAAGTAGTGAGTAACGCTACCAACTACCTAAACCATTGTGCCGTAAACACTGAAGCTGATTCAAAGTAAAAATGCCGAGCGTTACGAATCTGCTTAAATTTATTGTTATGAGCGGGGTTAAGTGTGCGCTTTGACGTACTTTTTAACCTTTTTCATAGCCATTTGACGCTTAAGTGGTGAAAGGTAGTCGATAAACAAGTTACCCGATAAATGATCTATTTCGTGCTGCATTACGATGGCTAGAAACTCATCACTTTCGATGGTCATTGGCTTACCTTCGCGATCTAAAGCAGACACAACAACTGAAGTAAAACGCTCTACGTCCGCATAGTAATCAGGAACTGATAAACAACCTTCTTGACCCAATGCTTTATCCGAGCCACTAATCACTTCTGGGTTAACCAAAATTAGCGGTTCATCACGACTTTCTGAAAGGTCGATAATAACAACTGCCTCTTTACGACCAACTTGAGTCGACGCCAAACCGATACCATTGTCAGTCGCATATAGCGTTTCCAACATATCGTCTATTAATGTTTGTACCGTCATAATATCTTGCACCTTTTCCGCTTTGACCTTAAGCCTTGGATCCGGTGCAGTCAGAATTTCTAAAACTGCCATATTTTCCTTCTAATTCTTGGAAGCTCATAACGCCAAATTAAGTAGTGAGTAACGCTACTACATACCTAAACCATTGTGCCGTAAACACTGAAGCTGATTCAAAGCAAAAATGCCGAGCGTTACGAATCTGCTTAAATTTATTGTTAGCACACAGGGTTACGAACAGGCTAACCCAAACCGTGAGGCATACTTTCATTGCTATCATGATCTGCATTACAGACCTTGCACCTGAAGTAACTAACCTGCGATTCTGATTTGCTTGAGCCTAGTAGAACACCAAAAACGATATTTAGAATACGAGACTTGGTACCATTCTTCACTCGTTGCTGAGCTTCTACTTCAGATGTACTTAGCCTTCTATGAGCCGTCTTCTGATTGCAGTTTCCACAATGTAGAAGCATTTGATCTTTAGACATTTACCTATTCCTTAACCACGAATGTTGAACCTGTGTGCTAACGCCCTGTTAAGGTGTGAGCAACGCAATACCGAAGCCGCCGCATACCACCTTAACCACTAAAACCAACGCATAGTAAAAATGCCACGCGTTGCGAATCACTCTTAAACAGTTTGTTAGCTATCTTTTGGTCGAATCTTAACTAGTAAGTTTTCGTGACTAGACTCGAGTATTGCTTTTGGAGACTGCTCGTAATTCAACTTTTTCGCTATATAACTTGAAACATGTTTAGAAAGATATGTGGACAATGACCTATCTGTAACAATTTCTCCTCCACGAATAACTTCATCTAGAAATAAATCAAACGCTGCACATAAGTGATAAGTCCATACCCCATGTTGTAACTCATCACATGAATATGAGCTTTGCCCTGTAGAACAAGACAGGTATGTGGCGTAATGGGAATTTTCATTTGTTAGAAGTTTAAATTCTTCAAGGTCTATATTTTTTAACAACCTCCTAGATAGATCGTTACTTATTTTTTGCGCGCAGGAATCAATAAAAAACAATGCTGATGTGCATTTACTTTGTATTATTGGATCAATAATTAACTCCCTAAGGGAGATACTAGTATTAAATAAGTTACCTGGATGAGTATCATATGTAGATATTCTATTACTAGTACCATCATGAAAACCATGCCCTGCATAATAAAAAATAAACCTTTCGTTCTCCTTAATATTATTAATTAACCCATAAATTTCATATTCCAAACTCGACTTGAAGGCTTGGTTATTCTTAAATTCATAAATATCATTTTCATCAACTCCCCAATACTTAATTAGCGTATTTCTAAATAATGAAGCATCTCTATTAGCATATTTAACTTTCGGGATAGTGTTCCCACCAAAGTCAGCATATTCTTCTACTGAAACGATAATCACTAAAGTGCGTTCAAACTTGACACTAGATATTTCATTTACCTTAGAATGAACACTGCATTCATCGGCTATGAGGTGCAACATTTTCCTTGTTATTTTAGGTACAAAGTAATTGTGAATATTGTTACTGTTTTTATTAAAAGGGATAAAGTTTACTTTTTTCGCAAAACCGTTTTCATCTAATCTATTAAATATAAAATCTATAGCTTCCATGGAGTTATCCCCACCATGCCAACGCCGTTTTTTCTCTATTGAAGCGATCAGCGAAGTACCGCTCCCACAGTAAGGATCCACAATTAAATCGTCTTTATTTGTTAGTGCCTCGATTAGCCTACTATGTAAGCTAATGGGTTGTTGAGCAACCCTACTTCCTTTTGCTTCAGAACTTGATAGCTGACAATTCCATATATTAGTTACTTGTTTTCCTGGAATTTCAGACAAATACCTTTTCAAAAAGATACTTTCCCCCTGTTTCAAGAGGCGCCCTTCTTTAAGCAGTTCATCCATTTTGGATCTACTATATCTCCATCCCCTATTAAACTTTGGGAATACACCACAGAATTCATATTTAAGGTTAGGGTTAGAAGTGTTTATAGTGACCGTCATTTTCATATAAGGCCCTTTGGGGTCATGATCTGGGTTCTTATATCTTCTTTGTTCTTCTAAATTTAGGGGCTCATAAATTGGATATATTTTAGATAATTTTGACCTCCCAAATATTAATAAATGCTCATTACAATCAGCTAAGCTATGCAATAAATGATTTGGTCTTGAACTTATGTTAATGATTTCGGAAAAAAAACTATCTTTGCCTAAAATTTGTTTAACTAGCACTTGAATTTCTGCTCTCAACTCCCTCTGACTATTAATAACTAAGAAACCATCTTGGCTCAAAATCTCTCGAGACTTTATAAGAATCAACTCTAGATACTGAAAATACTCTATGAAGTTACCCTCATAATAAAAAGGAGGATCTAAATATACTAGCTTCGCTTTATTTGACCCAACATTGGCCAAAATTTCATCTGCTTCATTGTTAAATAATATTCTTTTCAAGTTTATAGCCTTAGTATAATTATATAAAGATTAAGGAGATAGCTAACGCCCTGTTAAGGGGTGAGCAACGCCATACCAAAGCCGCTGCATACCACCTTAAACACTAAAACCAACGCATAGTAAAAATGCCACGCGTTGCGAATCCCTCTTGAACAGTTTGTTATGTGTTTACTCAAAGTAACCCTCGGAA
>NZ_SATR01000092.1 GCF_004551525.1 Vibrio ouci
CCTTAGAATTATTGTTAATACTTTTATAAAGTTAATTGGAATTGGCTTGCTTAAGCCACTCATCAAGTACAGCCTCTAATTTAGCTAGCTGCTCGGTATGTTTTTCTTGATTCTTAGCTAACTTTGCTATGTTTTGTAGCTTCCAGCGTATAGCTGGCAGTTCTGCTGCATCAGGGTAGTCAAACAGTGTCCAATCAGGRTTCCCTTGTTTGAATGACAACAAAAATGAGCGATCTGTTTCTGTGAAATGAGCTTGTAGTGCAGCTACCATCGCTGGCCTTATCGAAATTAAGTCCTTTAACTCAACGGGTTGAAAGGTCATTCCATCGAACTCAGCTTGAAACTGCTCATCAAGAGGTTGCCAGTTAGGAGCCATAACCTCATTGATAGGTCTTGGGTGGCTTAGTACGTAAGTAATGAATCCAACAAAGATATCTCGTGAAATACCTTCCTCTGCAAGCAGCAAACGAACATCAAAMAGGTCGCGAGGGTGCTGACGATCCATGGCTGCACACAGTTTTCCGCCATAGAGATCGGGCAGACTAACTACTRGAATCTCTGCATAACCAAACTCTTCTTCGACTGATTCTTGCACAGGTAAGCTATCCGGTTTATGCAACGTACCTCTTGCYACCGGAGAGACTTCGATTTTAATTGTTGCGYTAGGACTTGTAACAACAATACGYAACTCGTCTACTCTGTGGTCCTGCAATACMGCTCGGTTCTCAGGTTCTGTGTTGATGGAATCGGTTATACGTTGCAATGCTGCTTTTACATTTGCTAGAGCTTCATTTCTGGGCTCAAGAGGAAGATAGGCAAGGTCAATATCCACAGACAAGCGTGGAAAATCTCTCACAAATAAGTTGATAGCTGTACCACCTTTGAGTGCAAATGAAGGCTCCGTAGCTACCACTGGTAACATTCTAATCAGCAGTGAAACCTGYTTGTAGTAAGGGCTTTYTCTATCCATTGTTTGCTTCTCCTTGCTCTACATTTAATATTTCTGGCACAGTGATTTGATAACGCTTATCAAATCGCCCTTGCTCTACTACCTGACGCTTTCCTGAACCCAGTGCGATCCTTGTTTCATCAATACGCTGAGTCCATTGATGGTCATGATAATGACTCAAAAACAAAAACACTCTATTGGTTTGAACCGAGCTACTACGTTCAAGAAGATGTTGTACCTTTCTAGGACTTAGGTTTACAAGCCCTTGAAAAAGCTCTGCTGCATGCTCAAACGAAATATGTTTCCCGATTGCATCAACAACTTCGTAAGCAGCAAGCTCTGGGCAACTAACTTTTAGCTCTTTCCCTTTAACCGTAATCACTTTTAGGTCCTTTTCAGGGACAAATTCAAGCTTATGGTTACCACAATAAAACCAATTTTGATTGGGAAATTCACGAAACCATTTAGGTAATGATTGCTTGTTCTTCACCCCAATCCAAACTTGTTCTTTACTCAGCTGCAAATAGTGGCTCAGACCTTGGTGAGTTAAGCTGCTTAACCCTGCCAGATGAACAGGATGGTGCAACTGTACGTCCATCGCTTGTAGAGCATCTACCCAGCCCGGCTTAACATCATCTTTTGCGCTTGGGCGATAATAAACGCCTGAAGATAGCTTCCTAAGCCAACCACTCTGCGCATATTTTTGAGCTAAGGAATAGCTAATTCCGTTTTCTGTCAGCCATTGYTGTAGAACAAGGGCTCTAGGATATGAATGGGCAACTAACCAGTTTATCTTGGATGACATTTTAATACCTAAAGTATGAATATTTCATTTATAACAAACCAATGGTTTATACTGAGTATTATTTTAACACCTCAGGTGTTAAAATAGCACATGCTATAAACTAAAACATAAAATGTGGAACAGAAATGTCATTACTGCTCGGCATATATGTACGAGTGGATAGGGGGATTTACTTGCTATTTACTGTGTTCAACAGTCCTGGCGGCGTCATTCAAGATCGTGTTCTTTACAGCCAAAGTAAAACGGCAGAAAGGAGCAATTCGAGATCACCTTGTGCACAGCGCAGTCATTACCTCAATGGCTAATGAGCAGCCAGTTATCTGCACTAGATTATCTGTTCCCTAGCATTCGTAAACGGGGTAAGCCAATGAGTTATAGCTACTAAGCCGAGATTATTCGTATGTGGGCAAGGGAACTTGGCTACGATTCTTATCTTTACGCTACGCACTCAATGCACCGTACCAAGGTGACGCTAATGTACACTCGCACCAAAAACATACGAACTGTTCAGCCAATACTCAGGCATGTGAAGCTGGACAATACTATTCGGTTTGCGGGCTGAAATAGAGGGTGCGTTGAATCTCTCGTAAGGAATAGATTCATAGCAAGGTTAGATAGCACTTTTGATTAAGGTTGTTTACGGGAGTTTTCATTAAAATTAGATTAAATACAGTAATATAGGTTCAAAATATTTTAATAGGATGCCGTGTCATATCTTGAGTGTGTGCCGTATTTATTCCGATAGTGACAAGGTTGCGTTATACTGTGAACACATAAGAAAGTTAGGAGGTTCAAAATGACAGCTGTTGATCGTGTTTATCAAAAGATAAAGCGTTCCAGACGCTATGTTTTTGAGCGCAAAGACTTTGATGGTTTTGCTAGCTACGACCAAATTGGCCGAGTGTTAAGGCAGTTGGTCAAACAAGGTGACTTAATAAAGCTTGGCTATGGTCTTTACACCAAGGCAAGGATTAACAGCCTAACAGGCAGACCCATGCCCACTAACCCTGGGGGAAGTGATGCCCTGATGCGTGAAATATTAAAGATGAAAGGGGTCGATTTTGAGATGGACAACCTATCTTTGCAAAGCCTATCAGGTGAAAGCACCCAAATCCCATCATCCATTCAATATTCATGGAATCCCAAACAGTTTAATCGCAAATTGGTTGTGGGTAACCGAGTATTAAACTCGCCGAGTTAATATGGAAAAACTAAAACAACAATTCCTTGAGGTTTCCGATGCGCTTGAGCTCGGAAACCCAGCTATCATTGAAAAAGATTACTGGGTCGTGGCTTTGCTTGCCGAGTTAGCGAAGGTAGTTCCAGAGCATCATCAAATGGTCTTTTCTGGCGGTACTGCTCTGGCAAAATCAAACGTTAAGATCTTGAGAATGTCGGAAGATGTGGATATAAAACTCATCCCCAAAAAAGCGTTTGATGCGCTGAGCCGCGCAAAAAAGAAAGCGGCTCGTAAGACATGCGTTAACGAAATTGAACAGGCGATTACTCAGTCAGAGCGATTTACGGTTGAAAAGCGTAGTGTACGTGATGAATATCGCTATGTTGAACTAGAACTCAGATACCCGCAGCAGTTTAGCCAGGCACCATGTCTTCGCCCCATTATTAAACTGGAGTTGATGGAGACAATCTCATTACTTGATGTAGAAGCTCGCAGCATTCAATCATTGGTTTCGGAGCTGTATAAACAACCACGAGAAGTGAAAGCATTTGATTGCGTCTCTATCCACGCGACGTTGGTTGAAAAAGTGATTTCAATATTGCGCCGTACCATGTCAGTGAAGCGCAATGAACAACGTAAGGACGATGCCACACTTGTGCGCCATATCTATGATGTTTACTGTATTTTAAAGACCGAGGAACCGGCCGGAAATCTCGATCTGAAAGCACTTACAGCGTTATTTAAAACGGTATTGAAAGAAGATATTGAGCGCTTTGGCAATCAACACGCAGAGTTTGTTGTCAACCCGAAGCAAGAGTTACAATTCGGATTGAAAGAACTTGAAGAAAACCCTGTTTTTCGCCAACGCTTTCAAGACTTTGTCACCCCAATGGTGTTTAACACTGAACCCCATGATTTTGATACTTGCTTTGCTTCCTTTAGAGGCATCGCCGAATCGTTAATTGCGACAATTTAATTGAGGCACTCATTGGCTAGTAACCAAGCTCGTGGTACAAATTTCAGTTGCCCCTTTTCCAGCCCTCAGGCTGGCATGCTCCACAAACGCACCAATTATCATGCTTTAAGTCTAATTAACGTTCCTGCTTCTACACTCTTAGTTTCCTTTCATATATCCTTGTCTAAGTCTTTATAATTAATAAATTTTTCTCTTACTTAGATGACACCCAACAAACACTTACTGCTCAACGGGGCAGACATATGAAACCGTTGACTCTGCATATCCTCAGAGATATTCTGCAAATGCACTGGCAAAATCCAGTGTCGGGATTCGTACCCTGCACTTACACATGGCGCATTGACGACTGCTGATTTTCAGCTTTCGTCATGTGCGGCCTTAGCACACCTGTCGAAAATGGATTTGTTCCTTCTTTGAACAATCCAGTTGGTATTACGGTGAGCTGGGCGAGGCAGCTTCGGCTGGCCGTTTCCATGTGTGCGGTAGTACGAACCTTGTTCAGTTCACCACCCTTTGTTATGGGGTCTCTGTGTGGTGATGGATATATTCATCCTGCTGGAGGTTTGTGATGCCTGCGATTCAGAAAGTCCTCAGGACCCTGGATA
>NZ_SATR01000093.1 GCF_004551525.1 Vibrio ouci
CGCATTAAGCGAGCTGTCCCCCTTATTCCACCAAGAACCAATGCAGCTTACTGGGAAAGATATCACCCACGTAATCTCGCGGTTGCTTGTCAAGAACTGTATGGGTCCAACAAATACTGGAAATCGAAATATGGCTACCACAAGCGCTTGCTGTCAGAGACAGCGATGCATCGATTCAAAAAGCTGTTGGGTAACTCTTTGAGTTTAAGAAGTTACAACGCCCAAGTAGGAGAAGCATACGCAATGGTTAAAGCGTTGAACAAGATGACCGAGCTTGGTATGCCTGAAACGAGTTTAATAAAATAACGCTGCCACTCTTAGGGAGGCTACGTAATCGCTTAGAAGAATTAGGAAACAAAGCCCACCGCAAGTGAGGAGTTCAATGACAAGACGACAACAACGTGCATTTTCTTCTGAATTCAAAGTGGATGCGGAGAGTTTGGTTCTCGAACACGGCTACTAGACAGCACGCTCTCTGGATGTTGGTGATACAACCCTGGGTCGAGCAATTGAAGATAGCCACGGTTAGTCTCTCTTCTTTCCTGATAGAAAAGAGTCGACTTTATTGTCTATGTCCGACTTCACTTCCTGCCTGAATGGTTTTGATTCCTTCTGATCTCTAAATAGCTTCTCGCTATCGAACGTTTGTCCGTGAGTAATATCCCCTATCGCTGAAGATTGCCTTACAACGCGATAGTTCTCTTCCAGTAGCTCTCTGCTTGAAGGCGACTCATTGTCAGGTTCGTTCAACTTGAGTCTCAGAGCGAAGGTAAGCAGTTCGCGTATTGCTTCCGACTCCGTCAGCTTCTCTCTTTCCTATATCGCGAAATTCTAACTCATGGTGTCTCGGCTGTGTCCGCTTCTTCGTCAGTATCTCATCACCCTTTTTCACTGACTAGGTTTTGGGCCGCTTCCTCATTAATACAAAACGTCATTGAAGCGCGATTGATGACAGCCAGATTATGGTGTTTCCAGTGGGATGTTTTGTAGCGAGGCTTGGCCATTGGTCTCAGTGTTTGAATGAACTTGGCTGATCACATCGTAGGTTGATGATTCAGTTCCCTGATTCAGGAAACAAAGTCCCCCTCTTTCCCCTCAATGCTATGATAAATTGACATTATTTATGTCTCTTATGACGCAGTTGCTCACTAAGTTTTGATGGTAAATCCAAGCACTCGGTACTAGGTACTAAAGGGCATCGAGTGTGTTTATTCTATCGAACAAGGAGGCAAAGTATGACGACCATCAAACAACTCATTGTGACGGCAATATGCCTACTGATTGCGACAGGGGGGACGGCGGGAGAAGTCACCTTCTCTTTGGCCACCGACAAGCTGCGACTTCTCGGAGACGAGGTTAAGAGAGACAAGCCGATACAACAACGTGATTTCGCAAACAGCCAGTTTGAGATCAACATTAACGACAGTGGCTGGCAGCCACTTATCGCCAGCGGCAACAGTCCTCTCCAGACACCCCCTATACACTTACAGGTTGGCGACGAGTACGCGCTGAGACTAATTGTCTCTGAGGAAATCTACACCACACCATCGATTGATTATGTCGAGACAACACCAGGTGTCTTTCCGATCGCTTTGATCAACGCCAAACCTGAAAAAGTTTCAGTGGGTGAGGCAGAGCATCGCTTCGTCGACACGCAGGGCCTCAGCCACTACTTTACTCGGTGCAGCTACATGATGAATACTCAAATAATCGACTGTGATTTCACTGGGGCTAAATTTCCTAATATCAAGTTTGGCCACAATGGCTTTATCACCCCAGGAGGCTTTATAGGCGGCGGCGCACTCGCCACCGCAGCACTGTCTGGTCTGCCTGTAGGTGAGCCGATAGGAGCTTACGGAGAGGTCTCGGCGGCTATCTTAACCCACGGCGTTAGCGTCAACTTAGCGCCCTATGGAAAAGTGATTGATGTCGTCGGCGCAGGAGTCGGCATCGGCTGGGGACAGATACAGTACCTCAAGATAATGAAAATGGCCAATGGTGCCGCATTAGGCGATTTGTCACTCATGCCCGGCGCTGGTTAACGACCAAGACAACGGCTTTTAGCCAGATGCCCGCAGCTCAGTGGTGAGCAGTGTAGGAAAATCTCACGGCCACCACTGAGCCGCTTACCATCCGTGTACCGTCACGCAGTGCAAACGTCAAGATCGAGAAGTCGAATCGTATCCTAGAAACACATCAAATCAGAGAGACCCCAGCAACAGTGAATGTGCGGTCCCCTCCCACACACTTTTCATCTCCCGCCTCTCTCCCCTTAACGCTCCTGATAATTAAATATTATTAATGTCTCTTATGACGCAGGTACTCACTAAGTTTTGATGGTAAATCCAAGCACTCGTTACTAAGACGACGAGAGCACCAAGTGTGTTTATTCAATCAAACAAGGAAACCAAGTATGACGACCATCAAACACTTCATTGTGACGGCGATGCTTCTGCTGACTGCCACAGGGGGGACGGCGGGAGAAGTCTCCTTCTCTTTGGCCATCGACAAGCTGCGACTTCTCGGAGACGAGGTTAAGAGAGACAAGCCGATACAACAACGTAATTTCGCAAACAGCCAGTTTGAGATCAACATTAACGACAGTGGCTGGCAGCCACTTATCGCCAGCGGCAACAGTCCTTTCCAGACAACCCCCATACACTTACAGATTGGCGACGAGTACGCGCTGAGATTAATTGTTCCTGAGGAAATCTACACCACACCATCGATTGATTATGTCGAGACAACACTTAGTCCCTTTTCGATCTCTTTGATCAACACCAAACCTGAAAAAGTTTCCGTGGGTGAGGCAGAGCATCGCTTCGTCGACACGCAGGGCTACAGCCACTACTTTACTCACTGCAGCTACATGATGATTACTCAAAGAGTCGATTGTGAGTTTCATGGGGCTGAATTTCCTTATATTAGGGTTGGCCACAATGGATTTATTTCCCCAGGAGGCTTTATGGGGGCCAGCAGACTCGCCACCGCAGCACTGTCTGGTCTGCCTGTTGGTCAGCCGATAGAAGCTAGCGGAGATGTCTGGGCGGCTATCTTAGGCCACGGTATGGGCGTCAACTTAGCGCCCTATGGAAGAGTGATTGATGTCAGCGGCGGAGGAGTCGGCCTCGGAGGGGGCCAGGTACAGTACTTCGTCATTTCAAAATAATGGCCAATAGGGCCGCATTAGGCGATTTGTCATTCATGCCCGGCGCTGGTTAGCGACCAAGACAGCGGCTTTTTGACGTTAATCAAATGCCCGAAGCTCAGTGGTGAGCAGTGTAGGAAAATCTCACGGCCACCACTGAGCCGCTTACCATCCGTGTACCGTCACGCAGTGCAAACATCAAGATCAGGAAGTCGAATCGTATCCTAGAAACACATCAAATCAGAGAGACGTATCCCGGCTGCAGTGAATGCGCGATACGCCCCCCCCCCCCCCTTTTTTCCCCCTCGCAGACATGCATAAGAAAGTCAAACCCAACCGTGGCCCAGCGAGCACTGCCAACACTTCTGGGCTTGGTGCTTATCTTGCGGCATGTACTTACCAGAGGACGACAACGAGTTTGAGACGCTAAATTCTTACGAGGACAAGCTCGGCAAACGTTAGGCCGTGTTCCACGGCTTTTTTGGGACGGGTTACTCACAGCGAAGCCTAAAGACATCGTAAGCAATACCGTTCGAAATGCGGCTAAAAAAATCCCCAAGTGGGACTTTCTGTAGTCATGGCTCGGTTTTTAACGGCTCGTATCTGATCAATTAACGACTCTGTAATTTAATGTGTCGACGTCTAATGGGGTATTTTTAGGTACATCTAAACCCAACGCCTCGACCATACTCTTCGCTTGTTGACTGATGCCACCAGTAGAGAATTCGCTTATGTTCGATGCCCTCCAAAGCTCTTAAAACAATGAATTCTGAATAGGAATGGGGCCATTTAGGAGATGCTCCCAACCTTCAGCACTTCCTATTAAGAATGGGCTTTCAGGATCATGCTTCTTGTAATTTTTATGCGCTGCGTTCTTCTGGTGTGTTGCATAGCAATATGTGCAGCCATGCAAACAGGTGTTGTACGAGCCGATATCTATGCTTTTGACGCAACCGCACTCAAGGCGTTGGCCTGAGTCTTTCGTCGAGCTAACGTCAATGTTAAAAACATCTTTTATCAACTTGTCATCAATACATTTCCCTCTTTTGATATCAAACCTTTCAATATTAAGGTCTTCAGCACAGGTTTCAATCTTTAATCCGTAGGCTTTTGCAATGTCACTAAATCCTTGGCATAACGAAAAAAGTTCACTTTCATCACTCAAAATGTCGTGATACTGCAGTCCTTCAACCGTATTGAGGTTTGATTCTGTTTTTTTGTATAAGTCAGCAAAGCTGATAACGACTTTGTTTGTATATTCAACTAAGTTGTT
>NZ_SATR01000094.1 GCF_004551525.1 Vibrio ouci
GAAGACTGGCCAGACGCACTGCTTCTTTGCGGAACTCTTCGGTGTACGCTGGATTACGATGTTTAGCCATAAATCACCTCTCAATTAGACCCTAGATCTAACTTAGTAAAGTGTCTACTAAACGTGGGGTACTCGGAAACATAACGCCAAATTAAGTAGTGAGTAACGCTACCACCTACCTAAAGCATTGTGCCGTAAACACCGGAGCTGATTCAAAGCAAAAATGCCGAGCGTTACGAATCTGCTTAAATTTATTGTTAAATTGCTTGCTCGCGACGCATCGCTATTATTTGGTACCCTTTTTCTTCATAACCACGATATCTTTTTGCAAGATACTCGGGGAAACTATCTGGACTAACCGGTTGAAAACCTATCTGTCCATAAAACTTACCAAGATGAGAGAAAGGCATGCAATATGAGATCGTTTCATTAAGTATCGGTTCAATATGCTTTAAAAACTCTGTGCCAAACCCGCCTCCTTGGTAACCCTTAGCAATGTACATACCACGCAACACCGAAATACCATTGCCAACTTCAACTTTTACAGAACCAACGATTTCACCATCATTGGTAGCAATAAATGCACGTTCGGAGTTACTCCACCCACTGTGATAACCCTGTTCACGATAAAACTGATTTAGTGCATCTCTAACAGATTCATCAGCTTCAAATACTTTCACGTTGCCTCCTGCAATTTAACGCCCAATTAACGTGTGAGCAGCGCAAACACTGACCTTAAACACTACGCCGTAAACACAAAACTCAACCCGAAGTGAGAGCGCCAAGCGTTGCGAATCACTGTTGAATTGTTTGTTATAACGCATCTTCAACTGAAGCTAACCACTTGGAAATGTTAGCCCTATACCAGTTTATATACTTTTCTTGTTCTGGGTTATCTCGACTAGTTAATATGTTTACGACTTCTATAACTATCCGGCACTTAGCGATAATGAGATCCTTAAGTAACTCGGTTTCGGAAAAAGCTGAATTGTGTTTAACGTATTGAGTAACAATTTCCCTGTATTCAGCGATGCTACCAAGACCGCTAACTAAAGGTGCCAAATCAATAGCTGGGCTACCTTGACCAAAACGCTCCCAATCGAACAACACTAGATCTCCGTTATCTCGTGTTCCCCAGTTACCCTCATTAGTATCACCAGATATCAGATCCTTGCATTCAAAAATGCCAGCGGACAGTGACTGTATCCGTTTTATTGAGGATTCCACAGCACCTGAAAGGTTCAATACTTTAAAGGCTTCCTCAGTAGCGAAGGCCGTCCATTCATGCTTCTTAACTGCAAAAGTAGGAGTATATTCAGAACAATGAAGAGCTGCCAACTGAGAAAATAAATCAGACTTAGCTCGTAAATCCATGAGCGATATTCGATTTGGAATATACTCTATATAAAGATGGCTACCGTCTACTTTTAACAATTCGGGAGTGTTAACCCCAACCAAATTCGGTGCAGCTGATTGGTAAAAGTGCATCTCAACTTCTGACGCACCTTCCTTACGCACACAGTTGATCCCACCTACTGTCTCAATAGATACTCTTGCAGCACCCATTTTTGATAAGTCTTGTGTACTCATAACTCTCCTGCGTTATAACGCCCAATTAAGGGGTGAACAACGCCTCCACCTAACCCTAATGCATTGTGCCATAAACACTAAATTTGAAGTAGAAGCAAAAGTGCCAAGCGTTGTGAATCCCTCTTAAATTGCTTGTTAGGCTTTTTTAACCAAGCTCTCTTTACCTTTTAACTTTCGGTAAAGAGAATTGGAGTCCCTAAACCAAACGAAGTCGTAGAATTCATTATTTATAAGCCGAAGTTTGACCTTCGGTGTACCAAGGAATCGCGAGTACTCCACCGATACTATATCTTCAAAATTTCGTTTAAAGTTGTAGCCTGAGTCTTGATGACAAAATTCAAATCCAGTGTCACTTACAATAAGCACATCACCCTGATGATTAGATAAAGCATCACAGAAATGTCTATCGATGAACCGCAATACATACAGAATAGCTACGCAAATCACTAAACCTGTCGTAAAAGAGCCATTTACAACAAAAACTGAAGGTTTGAAATATAAAGCGATTAGGCAAGGGATCAGAAATCCATAGTTAAGCCACTTTAACAGTTTCAACCGTCGCTCCAAAAACTCAATATCACACCTGTATTCCATTAACCCTCACCAAAAGCCTAACGCCCTGTTAAGGTGTGAGCAACGCAATACCGAAGCAACTGCATACCACCTTAAACACAGAATGCAACGCATAGCAAAAATGCCAAGCGTTGCGAATCACTCTTAAACAGATTGTTAGTTGCATTCTTCCACATACGCTAATAACGTGGAAATTGGTATGAAGCCATGGAGTTTAGTTGACAGGTCATGCGTTGGTGAGCCTATTGCTGCTACGCCAATAACTTCTTGACGGTCATTAAGAACGGGACCACCACTATTTCCATGTATTACAGGTATATCTAATAACCAAACGCGCTCACCAAACAATACTTTAGATTGGATAATTTTACCTGTATTGATATATGGCGTTTCACCGGGAGAATACTGGGGAAAACCTAATACGGTTACAACCGAACCAATGCCTATCTGACTATCATCGCCTACTTGCAGGCGCTTAATACCGTTATAGCTTGTAGTTGGCTTTAAAATAGCCAAATCTCTAGATCTGCATGATTTTTGAAATTTAACCGGACGCTTAGTTTCCTGCTCATGATGCCTAAATAGCTCCAAAAGCTCTGATAGATCCTCATCGATGCCGCGCACAACATGTTCATTTGTAACGATACCTATTCCCTTCAGCAAAAACGCGGTGCCTTGGCTATCGTCTAGCAAGTTCTCAACGATAAAGATCGAATCACAGGCTTTATCTAAAGGGGTTTGCACAAGTTCTGGTTTAGGTTTTCCGATTAGTACAGAAAATTCATAAGCTACTTTTCTATATATTAAATCATCAGCGCCACGAACCATTTTAATAAAGTTAATTCTGCCTTTTACGATTTTCTTGAAAAATTGCCCTTTCTTTTCGTCAATTCGCCGCTGGTGTTTTTCAAATACAGTTTTTCCGTGAAACTGTCTTAAGTAGGTATCTTCAGCGTCTTCGAGACCAAACTTTTTCCATGCATATAGCATGGAACGAGTTTGTTTTATGTACTTTCTCGATACATTCATACGCTCATTGACAATCACACCGGTAACTTCTTGTCTATTGCTTCGCGCAGCAATTCTGGTTTTATCCGAATTGATAACAAAACCATTCTCAGTAATAAGCTCCTTTAGCTCATTGCCCAAAGAGAGCTGTAGATCACGAGTTAACACAGCAATAGGCTTGGGTAAGCGCCCACGAGTTTGTGTGAACGAGAATGTTATATCGTCAGCATACCGTGTATATGTACACCTATTTTTGGAAGCTAATGTCTGCAGTTGCTTGTCTAAACGATACGCGATCATATTGGAGATAATTGGCGATGTTGGAGCACCTTGAGGCAACTTGCCATTGTGGCAGCACAAGTGAGACAAAACCGTTGCAACCGAGTGATGTAAGTTCAAAGGATGAGATTGGAAAAGGTTTCTAACACGACCGAAATGAATAGAGCCAAAGAAATCCTCAAGGTCTAGATTGAGTACGTATTTTTTATCAACATGCTTCGACGCATTTGTAACTATACTTCGATCTTTTACAAAACCATGGGTCGCATTACGTGGGGTGTATACTTGAGCCAATTCGTTCGCTAGGAATCTTTGTATTTTTTTTAGCTCCTTTTTGGGCGCATCAATTAATCGAAACTCGCCATTTTTTTTAGGAATGCTAAAGCCTTTGTAAAGGTGATCAACGGACGGGTATATCAGTATTTTCAGATCATCATAATTTGTAAAGCCCAGATATTGAGCCAACCCTTCGACACATGAACAATCTTTCAAGTTATTAGGTAGAGGTACTTGAATACTAGATGAGAATGCAGCTTTAGCTGCTATTTGGGAAATTAGTGAAATGTCTACCAAAGTAACAAACCCTTAAAGAACGAGGCGATTTTGTTTTCTCTTGTACAGCGTAACGGCATCATCAGGCTAGCTGAGGACCGGTAAAAAGAAACATGCTTATGACCGCCGCAGATTAACAGCAGAAAGTTAAACTCTCGCCTCTTGCCGCAGAATCTATAACAATACTCAACAGAATGCAATGCTCACTTGATGCAACTAACGCCCAATTAAGGTGTGAAGCACGCAACCACGACACTTGATTTGACCGCCGTAAACACTAAGCTCAACTCAAACGAAAAATGCCAAGCGTGCTGAATCACTCTTAAATTGTTTGTTAGGTGTTACCACCCAGAGTCCATTGGTTG